>JASLMK010000043.1 GCA_030746555.1 Planctomycetota bacterium
GAAGGCAAAAAACCCACCCGGGGGTTGCCGGATCCGGGCGCATCGCCTTCCCTGTGGTCAGCCTATGGAAGTTGCATTTGGAAGGACGGCCCTCTGCCTGATCGGCCTGGGGGTCTTGTGCGGCGCCACCGAGTTCACGGCCCGGACGGTCGATCCCCAGGCGCGGCACGCACGAGGGTCTCTCGTGCCCCACCACCTCCTGCGCCCCGACGAGCGCTACGGGTTCACCACCGAGCCCGGCGCGGTCGGGGTCTCCGTCGCCACGGGCCGTGAGGTCACCTACCGCATCAACGGCGCGGGCCTGCGCGACGAGCCCGTCCCCCTCGCGCCGACACCGGGCATCCACCGCATCGTCCTGCTCGGCGGGGACGCGGCTTTCGGCGCGGGCGTGGCGCTCGACGACCACTTCTCCGTCGCGGTCGAGCGCGACCTCGAGCAGGTCGAGATCGCCAACCTCGCCGTGCCGGGGTTCTCCCCCGGCCAGATGCTCCTGCGCCTGCGGGCCGAGGGCCTGGCCCTCGCACCCGACCTCGTCCTGGCCTTCGTCGACGAACTCCCGGGCGAGGGCACGACGGGCGGCCCCCTAGCCCGCCGCGAACGCCCGCGCTTCGAGGCGGCGCCGGAAGGCGTCGTCCTGGCCCACGCGCCTCAGCCCGGCAGCGGGGCCTTCGCACGCCTCGGCGGCCGCATCGAGCGCTGGCTGGAGCGACACTCCAGCGCCTACCACGTGATCGGCGATGCGCTGCGCGGCGTCCACGCCGGCGGGCACTCCCGTTCGTTTTCCCCGGCCGCCGGGCGCGCGCCCTCCCCCACCCCCTCGCCGCGAGCCCTGGCCCTGGCCGAGGCCCTCGTCCTCGCCATGCGCGACGAGGCCGCCGCGGCGGGCACCTCCTTCCTGCTCGTCACCCGCGACGACGCCCTGCACGCGGCGGCGCACGCGCGCGGCGTCACGAGCCTGGACGTCACAGAGCTGCTCGCCAACCCGATGTTCCAGCTCCCCGGAACCGGCGGCCGCATCGACGCGCGGGGCAACCGCGCCCTCGCCTGCACCCTGACCGCCTTCCTGCGCGAGAGCGGACTGATCGCCCCCCAGCACTGGCGCGCCCTGTAGCCCGAGCCGTCGGGCTCAGGGAGCGGTGGAGAAGCGGTAGACGGTGGTCTGCCGGTAGACCTCGCCCGGACGCAGGATCGTGCCGGGGAAGTGGGGATGGTTGGGCGAGTCGGGGAAGTGCTGGGTCTCCAGACACACGGCGCTGCGCCGCGGATAGGCGACGCCGCCCTTGCCGAGCTGGCCGAACAGGTGGTTGCCGGAGTAGACCTGAAGACCCGGCTCGGTGGTGTAGACGTCCATCACGCGCCCCGAGCCGCCCTCGGACAGACGAGCCGCCCAGGCCGGATCCCCGCCGCCGGAGTCGAGGACGAAGTTGTGGTCGAGGCCGACGGCGGGCGTGGCGTCGAGGGCCTCGACGCCCTCGGCGATCGACCGCGGGCGGGTGAAGTCCAACGGCCCGCCGGCGACCTCCGCCAGCTCGCCGGTGGGGATCAAGGTCTCGTCGGTGGGCGTGTAGCGCGCCGCGGCCAGGACGAGCTCGTGCGCGCCGACGCCGACCGCCGCCGGCCCCGCCGCAGGCCCCGCCTCGACCCCCGCCAGGTTGAAGTAGCCGTGGTGGGTCAGGTTCACCGGTGTCGGCGCGTCGGTCTCGGCGCGGTAGTCGATGCGCAGGGCGCCCTCGTCGGTCAGTGTGTAGGTCACCTCGATCGCGAGCGCGCCCGGGTAGCCCTCGTCCCCGTCGGGGCTGGTGGTCGACAACCGCACGCTCGGACCGTCGGCGGCGGCGCCCTCCTCCGCCTCCCAGACGAGCTTGTCGAGGCCGCGCGGACCGCCGTGGAGGTGGTTGGGGCCGTCGTTGGTCGCCAGCTCGAAGACGCGCCCGTCGAGGGTGAAGCGCCCGGCGGCGATGCGGTTGGCGAAGCGCCCGGTCGTGCAGCCGAAGAACTGGTTCGCGGCGGACTCGTAGCCCGCCAGGTCGTCGAAGCCGAGGACGACGTCGGCGAGGCGGCCGTCCCGGTCGGGGACCGACAGGCGCGCGACGGCCGCGCCGTAGGTGATCACGACCGCCCGCAGGCCCCCTGCTCCCTCGAGGGTCCAGGCCTCGACGGTGCGACCGTCGGCGGTCTTGCCGAAGGGGGCGACGCTCACGCCGGTCTCCGCGGCGGCGGGGCCGCCGGGCGCCCGACAGGCGCCGAGGAGGCCGAGGAACACGGCGCTCGAGAGGGCGAGCGAGGGCTGGGTGCACGGCATGGCGACACTCTAGCGTGGGGGGTCGTCCGCCGGGTGCCGGGACCGCGGCGGGGCGGCGACCCCGAGGGCTGCGCCCGGCCGCGCACGCCGAGACCGCTCGCGGGAAGGGTGCGCGCGCGTGGAGCGGCGCCGCGCGAAAGGCTAGCTTGTCCCGCGCCGATGAGCGATCGCACCCGACCCGCGCCCCGCGGCCCGCGCCTGTTGCCCGCCCTGCTGCTGGTCGTCGCCACGATCCTGTGCTACGTGCCCTCCCTCCCCGGGGAGTTCATCTGGGACGACGACATGAACGTCACCCAGAACGAGACCCTACGGGACCTCGAGGGACTCGGCGAGCTGTGGATCCCGCAGAACACGCCCCAGTACTACCCGCTGACCTTCAGCGTCTTCTGGCTGCAGTTCCAGCTCTGGGGCCTCGCGCCGCTCGGCTACCACCTCGTCAACCTGCTCCTGCACGCGCTCAACGCCCTGCTCGTCTGGAAGCTGTTGGCGCGCATCGGCGCGCGAGGCGCGGGGCTCGCCGCAGTCCTGTTCGCCCTGCACCCGCTGCAGGTCGAGAGCGTGGCCTGGGTCATGGAGCTCAAGAACGTGCTCTCGGGGACCTTCTACCTCCTCGCGGCCGGGACCTACCTGTCCTTCGACGAGCGGCGCGAGCGCGGCGCGGCCGGCGGCGCGACCTACGCGCTCTCCCTGGCGCTGTTCGTCGCCGCCCTGCTCTCCAAGTCCGTCACCTGCACCCTGCCCGCCGCCCTGATCCTGGTGCACCTCTTCCGCCGCCAGTCCCTCGACGCCCGGCGCCTCGCTGCGCTGGTGCCGTTCTTCGTCGTCGGGATCGGCCTCGCCCTGCACACCGCCCACGTGGAGAAGGTCTGGGTCG
>JASLMK010000044.1 GCA_030746555.1 Planctomycetota bacterium
CCAGACACAGCAACTCGGTTCGGGGTGGTGCTTTGCGGGATCTGGCGACGCAGGCGACCCTGAACGGGTCGTCGAGGAAGCCAGGTTCTCGAAAAGCGCCGCCAGGGGCCGAGAGGCCGTCGAAGACGGCCGGTTGCGAAGTCTGGTGTGCGTGTTCATGAATCATCCGGGCTAGAATGTGTCGTCGATCCACTCGGCGATCGCGTCGCCGTCGTGGTCCCCGATGACGAGGTCTGCCGCGGAGCGGGCTTCGGCCATGCCGCTTCCCATGCAGACCGCGAGGCCGGCGGCCTCGAACATCCCCAGGTCGTTGGTGGCGTCCCCCACCGCCGCCACGCGCTCGGGGGCGATCCCGTAGCGCTCCTCGACGAAGCGCACGGCCTCTCCCTTACCCAGGCACGGAGCGTGCATGTCGCAGACCTGCATGGCGCTCTCGCGGTGCTCGGCGATGACGGCCAAGGGGAAGTGGGTGTAGGTGGCAGGACGGGCCACGTGGGCCTCGACCTCCGCGGCCAGCTCGCGCGAGTCGGGGTGGACCGCCGAGAGCCAGGAGACGCGCAGCGCGTATTCGACGGCCAGCTCCTCGCGCCCGACGAGCTCGATGCCGGAGAGGCCCCGCAGGGCGCTCTGCTCCGCCTCGCCGCGCGGTTCGAGGGCGAGCCTGCGGTCGCGGGTCATCACCAAGGTCAGCAGATCGCGCTCGGCGCTGAAGGACAGGGCGCGGTCCATCGCCGCGTTGGAGAGGACGCGCTCCTCGATCAAGGCCTCGCGGTCGGGACAGAAGACCGCGGCCCCGTTGAACAGCACCGTCGGAGAGGCGAGACCGAGGTCCTCCACGATCGGCAGGGCCGCCTGCGCCGAGCGACCGGTCACGACCATGACGACCACACCGCGGGCCTCGAGGTCAGAGATGGCCGAGCGGTTGCGGGGGCGCACCCGCCCGCTCCCGTCAAGCAGGGTCCCGTCGAGGTCGAGGAGCAGGGCCTCGGGAGGAGGGCTCACGGCACGCTCAAGACGACCGTGCGCGTCTTCCCCGCGACGACCCGGGTCTCGAGGGTCGCGACCACCTCCTTCGAGCCCGTCGCGCGGGCCTCGAGCACCCACTTGCCCGGCGCGAGGGAGGACTTGGTGCGCCGCTGTCCCCCCCGCACGCGCAGGCTCGTGGCCTTGCCGCGCGCGGGGGTGAGCGTCACCGTGTAGCGGGTGCGGTCTTCACTCCTCTGGGAGGCGAGCCGGATCCCGAGGGCGCCGGCCGCCTTCATCGTGAAGTCCTCGTGGGGCCGGGTCTCGTCCCGCTGGAGCGGGGCGAAGTCGCGCTTGGCGTAGACGACGTACTCCCCGCTGACGCTCATCCTCAGGGGCTTGTCGGGGGCCACGCCGCGCAGCTCGTAACGACCCTCGGGGCCGGTGCGCAGGTCCTTCGCCGTCGCCATGTCGTACTGGAATTCCGTGTCGCCTGCTTCACCGGTCTTCAACGTCACCTTCAAGTCGGCGGAGGACACGCGCCCGGAGTCGGCGGTCGTCCAGACCCGCACGGTCAGCCCTTCGAGCGGCATGCCGTCCTCTCCCGTGACCCGGCCCTCGATCATGGCCACGCCTAGCTCGAAGCGCTGCTCGTGCCCGCGCTCGGTGAGCTCCGTGTCGAGGCGCACGGGCATGCTGCGCTCAGGGTGGCTGACGATCAGGGCGTAGGGCCCGGCGGGGAAGCCCTCGAAGGAGAACCGGCCCTCGTGGGTCGAGATGCGGGCGGTCGGGCTCTCGCTCAGCGAGCCCATCATCGCCAGGTACAACGCCTCACCGCTCTCGCCGATCCGGACGAGCTGCACGCGAGCGCCCGCGAGGACCTCGCCGTGCTCCACGAGAACCCCGGCCAGGCCTCCGCGGCGTGGAACCCGCAGGGTGACCCGCAGCTCTTCGCCGCTGGCGAGCTCCACCCGCCGCTCGCCGTCGGGCTCGGGCTTCCAGTCGCCGTCGGGCGACCAACCGAAGGGATCCCTGCCGGAGGTCGCCGCGTCCATCGCCGTGAACGTGTGCGCCCCCGCTTCGAGACCCTCGAAGACGACCTCGCCGCGCTCGTCGGTGGTGTGCGCGGACGGGCCGGTCCCCGCGAAGTTGAGCCCACTGGGAGGGGCGCGGTCGCCCTCTACGTGCCTCACCGGCATGCCCGCGACGCCCGCGCCCAATGGATCGACCACCGCCAGCACCACTCGTGCGGCGCGGGTCAAGCGCAGCTCCAGGACACCGTTGGAGGCGATTCCCGCGGCCTCCCCCTCCCCGCCGACCGCGCTCGGCGCGCCGGAAACCGGCGGCGAGGCGCGACGCGGGTCGCCGGCGTGGAATCCCTCGGCGGCGGCGCCCACGAGGCAGGGGCCCGCGACCGGCGCGGCGAGCCTCGCGAGACCGTCTTCCCCAGACTCCGCACAGCGGTAGCCCGCGCCACCCCGACTCGACGGCGCGCTCTCGCGCCCCAGCAAGGAGGCGAGCTTGCGCTCGCCGTCGGCGGGGACCGCGACCACCCACGCGCCGCCGACGGCGTTCCCCGACGCGTCGTCGACGACGCGCACGACCAGCTCGCCCGCCAGCTTCAGGGTCACCTCTCCCAAGTCGCGCTCCTCGCCGGGCCGCAGCAGGACCTCGGTCTCGCTCCAGTCCGCAAAGCCGGGAGCGTGGACCGAGACCGTGACTCGGCTGCCAGCCCTCGCAACCTGCAGGCCGTCGTAGACGGCGATGCCGCCCGGATGCTCGAGGACGGGCTCGCCGTCCTCTCCTTCGAGCAGCCCGTCGCCCGTGACCTCCCGCGCGCCGGCGACGCGAAGGAGGAAGCGCGTTACCGGCCTCCCCTCCTCGTCGGTGACGGCGAGGCGCAGGCCGCTCGCCTCCTCGTAGCGCAGCACGACCTCGCCCGAGCCCGGGAGGGCGCGTACCCTCTCGACGCCGTTGAGGCGCCTCCACTCCCCGGCTTCCTCCCCTTCGGCCCCGCGGGAAGCGGTGAGCAGGTACTGCAGGCCGGGCGCCAGGCCGCCGATGCGGAAGGCGCCGTCGGGCTCGACCAGGGCGTGGCGGGGCCGGTGGCGTTCGGCACCCTCGATGCGGCCGGCGTCCGCCATCGGCTGCTCGTCGGAGCGCCGGGCAGTGATCCGCACGCCGCCCACCGTGGAGGGATCGAGCCCCTCGAGGCGACCCGAGACGGCCAGGCCCGCGTCGAGCCGGACGACGAGGCCGGAGCGGGTCGTGCCCGCCGGTTCGGTGCGCCCGCGCTCCTCGACGATGCGGTGCTCGGGCGAGTCGAAGATCAGGTGCCAGCCGCCCGGCGCGAGGGTCCCGATCCGGAAGGCGCCCGTGGCGCCGCTGACGGTCAGGGGAGCGCCGAAGCCCGGCACCTCCACGCGCGCGCTGCCCCCATCGGGGGTGATCGCGCGCAGGATCTCCACGCCCTCGACGCCCCGTCCCTTGGCGTCGACCACCCTGCCCACCAGGCGCACGCCCTGTTCGACCGAGAACGTGCCCAGCTCGAAGCGCTCGTGCTCGGGGACGCGCAAGCCCGCGCGCGAGAGGGGTGCGTAGCCGTCCGCCGCCACGGCGATCGAGACGATCCCCGGCTCGATGTCGCCGAAGGCGAAGCGGCCCTCGTCGTCCGTCTCGGCTTCCCCCAGACGCTCCTGGCCCCAGTCGGTCTTGGCGAGCTCCAGGTCGGCAGGCAGGGCGAGCCAGAACTCCCCCGAGCGCAGGAACACCCTCGCCCCCGCGACCGGAGCGCCCAGGCCGGTCGTCACGCGCCCGACGAGCAGGGTATCGGGTTCCTCCTCATCGCTCGCCTCCGCGGCGGGTTCGGTGGGCGCCGCCAGCGCCTCGATGCCGCGGCGCTCGACGGAATGAGCCGCGCCGCCCAGAGGCGCCGCGCCGCCGCCCGCGGCCCCGTCCCGGGCGCGGGGAGCGTCCACCGCCGCGCCGCCCCCAGCGATCTCGCCCGCCGCGAGGACCGCCGGAGCGGGCTCGTCGGCGAGCCAGACCAGGACGGTCCAGACGATCAGCGGGAGGCCGAGGAGGGCGGCCGTGAGGAGCAGGTTCCGGGTACGAACGGTCATCGGGGCCTCAGGGTCGATTCTACACGAGGGCAGCGATCGCTCCGAGGTGCGCCCCCCCCTCACGGCAGGACCAGCTCCACCTCGCTCACTTCGCCCTCACGCACCTCCACTCTGCGGGGCTCGCTCTGCGGCCGGGGCTGCGCGCCGTCGGAGCGCAAGCCCATGGCCTGCACGCTCACCGCCCAGCTCCCCGGTCGCAAGCCGTCGAGGAGCGCGGGCCCGCCGCCCTGGACGAATTGGTCGGCGTCGGGGACCTCGCCCTCCTCCTCGCCCGCGAAGCTGGCCGTCACCCGGCAGAACGCCGGAGGCCGCCCCGAGCCGTCGACGACGGTGACCCGCAGGCCGCCCGCTCCCTCGAGGGTGATGTCGACGCCCGAGCGCGTCTCGTCGCTCCCCACCGCCAGGGTCTCGCTCCGGGCGCCCTGGTGACCCTCCAGGCTCGCCCGCACGACGAGGTCGACCCTCGTGGCGACCCCCCGCAGTCGGTAGCGGCCGTCCGCGTCGGTCGTCACCGACGTGTCTCCGCCCCCGATGCCCAGGGCCATCTGGGAGCCGCCCGAGAACATCCCCAGGATGCGCGTGCGGTGGCGTGAACCGGCAGGAGGCTCCGAGCGCTCGACGACGACGCGCGCGCCCGCCAGCCCCCGACCCGCGCCGTCAGAGACGCGGCCCTCGATGACGGCGAGGTCGAGGTCGACGTCGAAGCGGCCGCCCGGCCCCTCCACTTCGACCTCGAACTCCGCCGCCATCGTGCGCGTGGGGTGGGAGATCCGCAGCCGGTAGTCGCCGACGGTGACGTCATCGAGCTCGTAGCGGCCCTCGCCGTCGGTGCTCGCGTTCGGGCTACCGCCGCCGAGGAGATCGAACGCCTGGCTGTGGAGATCGCCTTCGTCCCGCGCGGAGACGATGGACAGGCGCGCCCCCGAGAGGGGTCGGCCGCCCTCGCTCACGCGCCCGGCGAGGCTCCCGCGGGGCTCGCTGACCAGGGTCAGCTCGATCGTCGCCCCGTCGACGACGGTCACCCCCTCCCAGCCCTCCTCGTCGTCGGGCTCCCCGCCGCCGATCACGACGCTCGCGTTGCCCACGATGCCGACCGCCCCACCGCGGCGATCGGCCGCGAGGCGGAAGCGGTGTGCGCCTGCGGTCAATCTGCGGTAGACGACCCTGCCTTCCTCGGAGGTCGTGCGCACGCCCGCTCCGCCCCAGCCGGGGGCGCCCGGCTCGGAGCTCGGTCCCCGATGTCGCACGCGCGCCCCCGCCCGGGGTTGGCCGTCGGCCTCCACGACGAGGACCTCGACCCGCCCGCCGCGCGAGAGGCGCATGACGTGCTCGGCCCCGCCGAGCACCGGTCCGATCTCCTCCCCGGGATGGTCGGCGTAGGACTTGTGGGTGGCCTCGAGGAGGCAGGCGCCGTCGGAGACCGCGGCCAGGGCCACGCGCCCCTCGTCGTCGGTCCGGCCGCGCCGCGTCTCGCTCTCGTTGAAGAAGGCGCCGGCCGCACCGAACATCCCCTCGTCTCCACCGACCGGCTCCCGCGCGGTCAGGCTGACCCGGGCGCCGCCTACCGCGTCGCCGGTCTCGGCGTCGACGACGCGCACGCGCACGAGGGGCGCGGGCACCAGGCGTACGGTCCCCAGGTCGATCTCCCAACCCTCGGGGAGCGGGACGGTCCGCTCCCAGGGAAGGTGGTCGTCAGAGCCGACGCGCACGACCACGCTGTCGACGCCGGCCTGTAGGTCGAGCCCGTCGTGGCGGAAGATCCCGTCGGGATGGTGGGTCAGGCGCTTGCCGTCGGCGTCGCGCACGGCCTCTGGCCAGGGGGCGCCCACGTCGACCTCGAAGTCGCTCACGGCGGCGCCGCCGCCGGCCTCGACCACGCGGAAGGTCAGGGTCAGGCCTTGACGGAGGCTGAGGACTACGCCCGAGTCCCCGCCGCGGGCGAGGACGGTCTCCGAGCAGGCCTTCCCGAAGGGCGCCACGCCCTCAGACTCCAGCACCCGCAGGCCGACGTCCCGCCCGGCGTGCAGACCCCGCAGGTGGAACGAGCCGTCGGACTCGATCGAGGCCACCCGGCCGATGTCCGGGCCCCCGGGGCCGAAGCCGATCCCGCCGACGCCGGTGTGTCCGGCGTGGACGATGTACTCGGGGTGGGTGCCGTCGGGGATGCCCTGCACCGTGCCGCTGACCGACTCCCCGCGCTCGAGGGTGACGACGATGCCCCCGAGCACCTCCCCGGGCGCCTCGGTGACGCCCTCGAAGCGCTCGCTGGGGTGGTCGGGATGGCGCACCTCGATCGAGTAGCGGCCGGCGGCGAGCTCGTCGAGCTCGAACGCCCCGCTCGTATCGGTGGTGCCCACCAGGGTGCCCTGGGTTCCCTGCAGGATGACGACCAGGCCCTCTTCAGCCGCGGGCGCGGCGTGGAGCTCGGCATCCGCAACGCCGCGGCCCGAGGTGTCCAGGACGTGGCCCGAGAGGAAGACCGTGGTCTCGAGCACGAGGTCGCCGAAGTCGAAGGGGCGCTCGCCGGTGAAGGTGCGGCGGATCCTCAAGGGCGCGAAGCCCGCGGCGCGCACGGCCACCTGGACCTCCTTGCCGCCGCCGGACAGGCCGACCTCGAAGCGCCCGTCGGGCCCGCTCTCGGTGCCGTCGCGCCGGAACCCCCACGGGCTCTCGTCGCCCAGGGTGTCGATGGCGGCCACCAACCCCGCGGGGGCGGCGAACACGCGCGCACCGGGCACCGGCTGGCCGAAGGGGCCGACGACGCGCCCCCGGAGGCCGGGCCGGCCGTCCTCCTCCTCCGTGTCGGGGTCGCCCGCTTCCGAGGCGCCGACGGCGGAGCGCTCTCCCCCGGGCGTGGAGACCTCGTCCTCGGCGCGCGTCGACGGCGCCTCGAGGGCGGGCGACTGGGTGCCTTCGGCCGGGCGCGCCGCCGTCTCCGGAGTCGTCGGCCCCACCGATGGCGCGCCTTGGGGGTCGAGGTTCAAGAGCAACGCCACCCCCACGGCGAGGAGGCCGGAGACGGCGATCAGGGCGGCGGCCTGCGGGAGGCGCATGGGGTCAGGGGGTCGAGGCGGGCGGCGGGCACGAAACCGGTGGGTTGTACGCATCCATCATGGGGGTGTGAGCCTCCGACGGGAAGGATTCCCACCGCGCCGGAGCACCGGACCGCCTTTCCGACCGTCGCTTGTCCGACCTGGGCTCCCGTGGGATGATGCTCCCGGCGATGGTCCAGCGGCTTCCGCGAGCCGACGGGCGCGCGATCGCGACCCACATCCGCGCGGCGCACCCGTAGGCCTTGCCGACCGAACCGCCACGCCCACCACCGCCAAAGATGAGCAGGATGACGCCGTACCTCCGCATGAGAGCCTGGTTGCTCGTCGCCTGCGCCCTCCTCGCCCCGACCGCCTCCGCCCAGGCGCCCAAGGCCGGCAAGTTCTTCGAAGACGCCGTCGACCTCGGGTTCAAGGTCAAGATGCCCAACAAGTGGGACTTCACCCCCCCGCGACCGGGCGAGAAGAACCTCATCGGCAAGTACACGCCGCCCTACACCAAGTACATCAACCTCTCGGGCACGGAGATCCTCTGGCTCGAGGCCTACCTGATCAAGTTCGACCGGCGCGGCGAGGAAGAGGCGTCGGAGCGCGAGAAGGCCCTCGACACCGCGGGTCTGATGGAGTGGATCGAGAACGACACCCATTTCGGGGGCAGCGGCTACCGGCCGACGCGGGAGAAGCAGATGAAGGTCTCGCGCGTGCCCGCCACCGAGTACCTGATCACGGGCATGGGCCAGGGCGGGACCGAGTTCCACGTCTACGCGATGGTGTACCGCCTGCGCCCCGACGTGGACGTCGCCGTGGTCTTCGACGGGCCGGGCGGGCGCACGAAGTGGCGCAAGTACGAGACGAGCTTCAAGAAGATGGCCAAGTCGTTCAAGCCGATCGAGGTCGAGGAGCTCGACTACAGCGGCACGCGCAGCGACGACAGCGCCTACCGCTCGCGCAAGCGCGCCCAGCTCGAGAAGGAGGTCGCCCTGAGCCAGGGCGGCGAGAATCCTTGGGCCCTGTACGAAACGCCGAACTACTTCATCGTCTCCAACGTCGCCGACCGCCAGTTCCTGCGCGAGCTGCAGGACCGCCTCGAGGCCATCCGAGCGGTCTACGAGCGCATGTACCCCTGGGACGACGCGGACCGCCTGCGCCTGGAGCGCGAGGCGCGGGAGGCCGAGGCAGCGGAGTCCGACGACGAGGACGGCGGACCCTCGGCGGAGGACCCCGACGAGGAACCGGAGTCCGGACGCACCGAGGCGGCACAGGCGAGCCCCCGCGAACGGTCACGCTGCAGCGTCGTGCGCGTGTGCGCCAAGCAGAGCGAATACAGCGAGTACGGCGGCCCCGGCGGCTCCGCGGGCTACTGGGCCTGGGTCCACGAGGAGCTCGTGCTCTACGACGACAGGGCCGGCGGCGGGCGCGGCGACACCTGGGCGGTCCTCAACCACGAAGCCTTCCACCAGTACATCTTCTACCTCTACGGGAACATCTCTCCCCACAGCTGGTACAACGAGGGCCACGGCGACTTCTTCAGCGGCTACGAGTACAAGCACAAGCGCTTCGTTCTCAAGCCCTTCGACTGGCGCGTGCGCACCATCCAGCAGGCGATCCGCGACGGCAAGCACGTCCCCCTGAAGGACCTGGTCCGCTTCACCCAGGGCGAGTACTACGGCAGCAACAAGTACGGCGTCAGCGGCGGGCAGAACTACGCCCAGGGCTGGTCGTTCGTCTACTTCCTGCGCACCGGCGAGAAGAGCTCCTCGCGCTGGAACGACGATTGGAACGACATCCTCGACGTCTACTTCGCGACCCTCGCCTCCACCGGCGAGCTCGACGAGGCCGTCGATCAGGCCTTCGCCGACGTCGACTGGACCGAGCTGGAGGAAGCCTGGAAGGAGTACACGCTCTAGATCCCCATGAGACCCCCCATCGTTGCCTCCCTGGCGGCCGCGGCGCTCGCCCTGTGCGCCTCCCCGAGCCTCGCCGACCGCGTCATCACCGAGGACGGGCGCATGCTGACGCCCAAGAAGGCGCGCGCCGAGGGCGAGGGCTACCGCCTGACCTTCGAGCACGGGGAGATCGTCCTGGCGAACTCCGACGGCATCAAGGCGGTCGAGATCGAGGGCGACATGTCCGACTACGAGCCCCGAAACGACGACGAGCGGGAGAAGCTCGAGAAGGGCTACGTGCGCTACCAGGGCAAGTGGATGAGCAAGCCCGCCTACCAGGCCCAGCTCAACCGCGAGTACGAGGCGGCCAAGAAGCGCGCGGACCTGATCGCCGCCCACTCGGAGTGGCACAACTGCTGGACGGAGGAGACCAAGCACTTCCTGGTCAAGTCCAACACCTCGCCTGAGATCCTCGAGTTCTACTGCGAGCTGCTCGAGGCCTACTACAAGCTGATGAACAAGCGCATCGGGATCAACCCGACGCCCTCCTACCGGCGCAAGAAGATGACGGTCAACGTCTACCGCAGCCGGGAGGAGTTCCACAAGCTCAACGCCGCGGGGGTCGGTGGCAGCGTGCTCGGCTACTTCTGGTCGGCCGACGACACCCTGAACTTCTTCCACGAGTACTCCGAGCCCGCCCAGAGCGAGTGGGTGGCGCTGCACGAGTGCACGCACCTGCTGACGTTCTTGATCGACCAGCAGTACGAGCCGCAGATCTGGCTCAACGAGGCCGTGGCCGACTACTTCGGCTCGGCGGACGTCGAGCGCGACAAGCGCGGCCGCATCACGATCACCCCCGGGAAGCTGCAGACCGACCGCGTCCTGACCGTCCAGCAGGCGATCAAGGACGGCAAGGACACCAAGCTCACCGAGCTGTTCTTCATCGACCGCAACAACTTCAACGGCTTCCAGTACGCCCACGCCTGGTCGTTCGTCTACTTCCTGAACAACTACTCCAAGGGCAAGTACGCCAAGGGCTTCTGGAAGTTCTTCAAGGACCTGTACACACGCCAGAAGGGGATCGACTACGAGACCGTCATCGGCGGCGGACAGACCGGCACCGGCTACCGGGCCGCCCCCGCGGACATCCGCGACGCGATGATGAAGCGCATCGGCGCCAGGGACATCGCGGTGCTCGAGGAGCAGTGGAAGGAGTTCGTGGCGGCGATCCCGATCGACACGCCCGGCGCCCGGCTCAAGCGCGGCCTGCGCTCGGTGGGCCGCTTCGACATGGAGGAGATCGACGAGGCCATCGAGGACCTGACCGCCGCCATCGACGCCGGGGTCGAGGATCCCCGCGCCTGGGCCGCCCGTGGGCGAGCCCTGGCCCGCAAGGGCCGCTCCGACGACGGCCTGGCGGACATGCGTGTAGCGGTCGAGCGCGATCCGCTCAACGCCGCCTTCCGCCACGAGCTGAGCCAGATGATGACCGGCCAGCGCTTCACGAGCTCCGGCGGAGGCGGCCTCCGCTTCGAGGTCTCCTCGGGCAACGACAAGAAGCTGGACGACGAGGCCGCCAAGGCACAGGCTGGCCTCGCCATGGAGCTCGACCCCGAGAACGACCAGATCGCCAAGTGGTACGCGAGGTTCGAGTGACCCGCCGCTCGCCCGCGCCCCTGGTGCCCCACTTCGCCCGCGGCCTCCTCGCCGGCGCCCTCACGCTGCTCACCTCCTGCGCCGGGACGCGCTCGATGGCGCACCCGACCCTGATCATCGAGACCCGCGGCGGCACGGAGCTGGGGGTCTCGACCGACTACGGCATCGTGTTCCTGGGGCGCACCGCCCCCGCCGGAGACGCGCAGATCACCGCCTTCTTCGGCGACGGCCCCAGCGTCGAGAGCTCCCTCATCGAGCCGGTGGACGGCGGGCTGTACACCGCCGAGGTCGAGATCCGCTTGCCCAGCGTGCCCCTCTCCCACGTCGAGCCCCGGGCCGGGGACGAGCTCCTGCTGATGGGCCACGACGACCGCGGCCCCTGGAAGCGAACGGTGCGCGTGCGCACCGATCCGCGGGTGTACGGCATCCTGCTCGACGTCCCCGCGCGCCTGGAGGGCGCCGCCGACCAGGTCGGCGCAGGCCTCTACGAGAGCGACGACGGCGACCTCTCCACCCTGCGCCTGGTAGGCCTGGTGACCGGCCGCCTCCAGCTCGAGACCGAGGACGGCCCGCGCGAGTACCTGACGGCCATGGGTCCCCAGCACCTCTGGCGCCTGGTCACCCACCGCCGCGACCTCGACAAGCGCCGCCGCTGGATCTACCGCGAGGACATCCTCTAGCGCCGCCAGAAACCCGGCACGAAGAGCGCCACGACGGCGTAGAACTCCAGGCGGCCGAGGATCATGAAGAGCGTCAAGAGCACCTTCACCGGGTCGGGGAAGGCGCCGAAGTTCATGGACGGGCCGACCCTCGCCAGCCCCGGCCCGATGTTGTTCAAGGTCGCCAGGACGGCGGTCCCGGCGGTCTCGGTGCCCACACCGAAGGCGGCCAGGAAGACCGTCCCGCCCAGGAAGATCAGGATCCAAAGGGCGAAGTAGCCGGTCACCGAGGCCACGACGCCCTCCTCCAGGGAGTGCTCGTCGATGCGCACGTCGTGGATCGCCCGGGGCCGGATGAAGCGCCGCACGCCCATCAGGGCTGCCTTGGCGACGATCACGAGCCGGATCACCTTCAGGCCGCCGCCGGTCGAGCCGGCGCAGGCGCCGACCAGGGCCAGCATCATCAACCAGACGCGGGTGATCTGCGGCCAGCGGTCGAAGTCCGCCGTGCCGTAGCCCGTGCTGGTCTCCATGCAGACGACCTGGAACGCACTGTGGCGCAGGGCCTGCCAGAACCCGCGGTAGTCGGGAAGGTCGCTCGACGGATCGCCCCCGCTCCCGCCCCAGGACCACAGGATGCAGGCGATCAGCAGGCTCGAACCCACGACCAGCCCGACGTAGGTGCGCACCTCGGTGGACCCGATCAGGCGCCGCCAGGCGGCGCGCGGCCCGGCGCGCAGGAACAGGTCGTAGATGGCGAAGTTGATGCCCGCCGCGAACATGAAGACACCGATGATGAGCTCGACCTTCCACGAGCCGAACCAGGCCACCGACGCGGAGTGGCTCGAGAAGCCGCCGGTGGCGATCGTCCCGAAGGTGTGCACGGCGGAGTCGAACCAGGACATGCCCGCCAGGTAGAGCAGGACGAACTCCGCGCCGCTCATGGCCAGGTAGATGCGCAGCAGGGCCAGGGCGCTGTCGCGCACGCGCTGCATCCCCGCCTCGCGGGCGATGCCCGGGATCTCCGAGCGGAACAGGCTCCGTCCGCCGGTGGGGAAGAGCACCACGAACACCATCACGATCCCGAAGCCGCCCAGCCAGTGGGTGAAGGAGCGCCAGAAGGCGATCGCGCGCGGCAGGGTGTCGATGCCTTCGGGCGAGAGGATCGTCGAGCCGGTCGTCGTGAACCCCGACACGGCCTCGAACAAGGCGTCCACCGGCGAGGTCATGACCCCCGAGAGGAGGTAGGGCAGGGCGCCCACGACACCGCCCACCAACCAGGCCAGGCCGACCACGGCGAGGCCCTCGCGCCGGTAGTAGTCGGGGCGGCCGCCGCGCGCCGTGACCGAGCCGCGGAAGAGCAACGACACGGCCAGCCCCGGGACGGTCGCGAGCCCAGCCGAGAGCAGGCACGCACGCAGGGCGTCCTCCTCGCCGTAGGCGTAGGCGACCGCGGCGGGCACGAGCAGGAAGGCCGCCAGGAGCAGGATGACCCGGCCGAGGAGCCAGACGACGGCACGCAGGTTCATGCCCGCCCCCGCTCAGCCCTCGTCGGGCCTCTTGAAGACGCCGCACACCCGCTGGACCTTGTCCGGCAGGGAGATCACGATCACGTGGTCGCCGTCCTCGATGACGCTCTCGCCGTGAGGGATGGTGACCTCGTTCCCGCGCACGAGGGCGCCGATCACGGCGCCGCTGGGGAGGTCGAGGGACTTGACCTTGCGCCCGCCCTTCTTCCCGCCCAGGCGCGCCTCGAGCTCGAGCACCTCGGCCTTGCCGTCGCCGAGCACGGCGATCGCCGAGACCGACCCCGAGCGCACGAAGCGTAGGATGCGGTTCGCGCACAGGATGCGCGGGGAGATGGCCTTGTCGATCCCCAGCAGGTCGTAGATCTGGTTGTAGGAGGGCTTGTTGACCATCGTCATCGTGCGCTTGGCGCCCAGGGAGCGGGCCAGTTGGCAGGCGACGATGTTGCGCTCGTCGTCCCCGCTGGTGGCGACGAAGACGTCCGCCTCGCCGATCCGCTCCTCGTGCAGGAGGTCGAGGTCGGTGGCGTCGCCCTCCAGCACCATGACGTCGCTGGCCCGGTCGGCCGCCAACGCCCGCGCACGGGCCGGATCGCGCTCGATGATGCGGATCGACACGCCGGGCACCCCCGCCAGCCGACGGCTGACCTCCCGCCCCAGGGCTCCGCCGCCCATGATGACCACCCCGCGCCGCCCGACCGTCGGCGCGCCCGCGCGCACCTCGAAGGCGTCCAGGGCCGAGCGGCGACCGACCACGTAGACCTGGTCGCTCCCCTCCAACAGCGCCGAGCCCTTGGGGATGAAGAACTCCTCGCCGCGCGACACGGCGCCGATGACCAGCCCCCCCGGCAGGTCGAGGTCCGAGATGGGCTTGCCGATGTAGGAGCTCTCGGCCGGCAGGCGCAGGCGCCGCACCTGGACGCGGCCGTCGGCGAAGCTCTCGACCTCCAGAGCGTGGCGCTCGCGCAGGGTGTTGACGATCTCCTCCGCCGCCAGGTCCTCGGTCGAGATGACGATGTCGAAGCCCAGCGCCTGCTTGTAGAAGTAGCGGTAGTCGGCCAGGAGCGCGGTGTCGTGCAGGCGCAGGATCACGCGCTTGGCGCCCAGGCGCTTGGCTACCATGCACGTCATCATGTTGGCGCGGTCGCGGTCGGTGACCGCCACCACGAGGTCCGCCTTGGAGACTCCGGCGTTGTTGAGCACGTCCGCCCGGGAGCCGTCGCCCACGACGACCTGCACGTCCAGGGCCTCCATCAGGCGCCGGGCCTTGGCCGGGTCGGCGTCGATGACGCTGACGCGGTGGTCCTCCCGCGAGAGGATGTCCGCGAGGTGGTAGCCCACCTCCCCCGCTCCGATGACGGCGATGTCCATGGCGTGCAGACGATAGGCCTCCGGGGCCGCGATGCAATCCCGGCCCGCGCGGGGGCCTCTAGCGGGCCGCAGGGCCCGAACCGTACCCGGTTTCGGGGCCGGGTGACCCCGCCGCGACGCGATCTTCCCCGGCCGTGGACCCCAGGGGCGGCGTCCACACCGGCCAGGGACCGGATTCGGGGCGCCACTCCTCGCTGGGGACCCGCCCGCCAGGTCCGTGGGCCAGGAGGTTGTAGACGGGCTTGCCGAGCTTGCGCCAGGCCGCGGCGACCCACGAGCGGCGCACGACGCGCGACGCCCCGGCCGCCTCCGCCCCACCCCCCGGGGCGCGGCCGTCGCGCGTGTAGCGCCGGCGGTGCTTGCGCACGTGGCGCACGTCGTCCCGCGCCCGGCTGGTGAACAGCGCCCCGCGCCCGCGGTGCACGCTGGCGAGTTGGAAGTCCACCAGGGCCGGACGGCCGTCCTCCGCCACCAGGACGTTCTGCTCCTTGTGGAGGTCGTTGTGGCAGACGCCGTGCCCGTGGAGTTCGACCACCAGGGCCTCGAGGAGGTCGAAGTAGTCGGCGGGCAGGCGCTCGGCGCGTTGCAGAGGCGCGCCGGCGATCCAGGTGCGCAGCACCTGCTCTGCGGGGGCGAGCACACGGCCGTCGGCCGCCGCGAGGGCGGCCGCGGCGGCCTCCTCCACCAAGTGCGGGACGCCCGCCATGGCCTCGATCTCCGCCAGAGCCCGGCGCTCGCGGGCCATCAGGACTCGCGCCAGGGCGCGCGAGGCCGGTCGGCGCCGGGGGCAGACGACCCGGCGCACCAGGCGCCGGTCGCCGGCGCGCACCAACTCCACGCTCCCGAACCGATCGCTCTTGAGCACCCGCTCGACTTGCCAGCCTTCCATGGGGCGCCTATTCTCCGCGCCCACGCCCCGGCGTCCATGCGCAGCACCGAACCCGCCCGAGAAGCGACCTCCTCGGCCCCCACCGCCAGCGGCGGCATCCGCGTGCGCGGCCTCGAGCGCCGCTTCGGGAGCACCCAGGCCCTCTCGCCGATCGACCTCGACGTCGAGCCGGGCGGGCTGACCGGCCTGCTCGGCCCCAACGGCAGCGGGAAGAGCACCCTCCTGCGCTGCATCGTCGGCCTGGTGCGCCCCGACGGCGGTCGGGCGCGGGTGGACGGAGTGGACCTCTCCGGCGACGGCACGGCCGTGCGCCGGCGCTGCACCTACTCGCCGGGAGAGCTCGCCCTCTACGGCGAGCTGCGCGGCGCGGAACACCTCGACTGGCTCCTGCGCGGCCGGGAGGCGGGGGCCCGCGAGCGTGCGCGCGCGGTGGCCGCCGACCTCGACCTGCCCCTGGGCGACCGGGTGCGAACCTACAGCCACGGGATGAAGCGCCAGCTGCTCTTCTCCGCCGCGATCGCACCGCGCGTGGGGGTGCGGATCCTCGACGAGATCACCGACGGCCTCGACCCATCGCGCCGCGGCGTGGTGCTCGACCGCCTGCGCGAGGACGCCGCCTCGGGGACCGCGATCCTGCTCTCCTCCCACCACCTCGGCGAGGTCGACCGCGTCTGCGACCGCCTGGTGTTCCTCGACCGAGGACGGAAGCTGGCCGACCAGACGCGGGCACAGGTGTGCGAGCGCGCCCGACGCTTGGTGCGCCTGCGCTTCGCTCCCGGGGAGGATTCCGGGCTGCTCGTCGGCGCCCTGCGCCGCGCGGGCGCGGGCGAGGTCACCAGGGATGGCGACGAGCTGTGCGCGCGCGTCCCTGGCGGCGATCCCGCCGACTTCGTCAGCGCGCTCCTCTCCGTACCCGACGTCCCGCGTCCGACGGCCCTGTCCTTCGGGGAGCTCTCCCTCGCCGAGCTCTACCGGGACCTCTACGGCGTCGAGGCCTGCTGATGGGGCACACCCGGCGCGGCGCCCTGTTGCAGTCGGCGGGGTTCTTCGTGGTCCTCGAGACCATGCTGGCCGCCGCCTGTCTGTTCTGGCCGAGCTTCCGGGACAACGTGGACTCCCTGCGCGCCATGACGCCGCTGGCCTCCCTGCGCGAGATCGTGGACACCCTCGCCCAGGGGGGCGTCGACGCATACGTCTGCGGCCAGCACTTCTTCAAGGGCTGCAACACCCTGGGGATCGCGGCGGCGGTGCTCTTCGCCATGGGAGCGGTGGCGGGCGAGTACCAGCGCGGGACCTTCGAGATCTGGCTCTCGCGCCCGGTCTCCCGCCGACGCCTCCTCGCCGAGCGCTACGCGACCGGCGCCTTCGCCCTCGTGCTCCCGATCTTCGCCACCAGCGCCACGATCCCGTGGTTGCTCGAGCGGGTGGGCGAGACCATGGACCTCGGAGAGCTGATGCTCTGCTCGGTCCACGAGTCGCTGTTCCTGCTGACGATCTACTCGGCGACCTTCCTGCTCTCCAGCCTCTCGCGCAGGCCCATGTGGATCGCCATGGCGATGCTGGGTTTCACGACCTTGGAGTTCTCCCTCTACCTGGTGAAGACCGTCACGCACACGTCGCTGTTCCGCCTGACCGACATCGACGACTTCGTGGGCATCACGACCGGTGGCGGCCTGGACTGGGTCGTCTGCGGCCCGCTCGCGGCCTTCAGCGTCGCGGCCCTCGCGGCCTCCCAGTTCGCCTTCGCGCGGCGCGTGCCCTGAGCCGCCCCTCGACCGCGCCCTCAGCCGAGCAGGCGCGCGGCCCACGCCCGCAGGGCGAACAGGCGCGCCTCGGACTTCTGGTAGCGCACGGCGGACGCGGCCAGGCGCGAGACCTCGGCGAAGGCGGCGCGCGCCTCCGCCTTGCGCCCGCCGCCGCGCAGGGCCAGGCCCCGGCGGTAGGCGCTCTCGGCGCTCGGGCCGTAGTCGCGCTCGAAGCACTCCAGCTCGGTGAAGGCCTCCTCGTGGCGGCCGCAGACCGTGAGCGCCTCCGCCCGGCGCAGGCGCGGAGCGCCGTAGGCGTGTCCTGCGTCGAGCTCGATGGCGCCGCCGAGGGCCGCCGCCGCGTCCTCGGTCTGTCCGGCGCCGAGCAGGGCGCAGCCGAGACGGTAGGCCCACTCGGCGGACTCCGGCTCTCCCTCGACCGCTGCCCGCAGGTGGCCGATGGCAGCCCGGTGGCTGCCCTGGCTGAGCAGGAGCGAGCCGAGCTTCCCCCGGTTGCGGGGCGTGTCGACCCCGCCCAGGTCCCGCTGGGCGCGCTGGAACACGACGCGGCGCCGGGCCATCGTCCCCAGGCGGTCGGCGAGCAGACCGACCAAGAAGGCCGCCAGGAAGAAGCCCAGGAGCGGGATCTGGAAGAAGACGCCGACCACCGGCACCTGGCGCAGGACGCCCATCACCAGGAAGACGAGCAGGATGGTGCCGATCAGGCGCAGCACGGCCCGCTCCCCCCGCTCCGCGGTCTCGTCGTCCGCTCCCCGAGCCGTGCCCCCTCCATCCCGCGCTGAGGGTAGCCGATCGCGCTCGCAGGGCACAGAGCCCCCTCGCGCCGCCGGTCGGGTGGAGCCGGCGCCGAGCCCTGGTCCGCCCACGCCGTCTCGCCCCGCGGATCGGCGGGCCACGGGACGCCCGTCGCTTCCCGCTCGGCGCCCAACGGCCTAGCCCGGGTTATTCATGAAGACGTGCACCAGACACAGCAACTCGGTTCCTGGCGGCGCTTTGCGGGTTCTGGCGACGCAGGCGACCCTGAACGGGTCGTCGAGGAAGCCAGGTTCCGCAAAGC
>JASLMK010000045.1 GCA_030746555.1 Planctomycetota bacterium
GCGCGGGCCGAGGTGCGCGCCCCCTTCGACGGGCTCCTGGTGGACCCGCCGCCGGCGGTGGGCTCGTTCCTGGCGGCCGGAATGGGCGTCCTGCGTCTGAGCGACCTCTCGACCCTGGTCCTGACCCTGCGCATCAACGAGGACGACCTCCCTGGCATGCACGTCGGCTTGCCCGCGCGCGTGAGCCTGCCCGCCCTGCCCGGGGAGGTGATCGAGGCGCGCGTGGCGGCTGTCGGCGTCGAGGCCGATCCGCGCACTCGCACCGTCGCGGTGGAGGTCCACCTAGAGGGCAGGCCCGCCGGCGCCGAGGGGGCGCCGACGCCCGTCCTGCGGCCGGGGCAGTTCGCCGTGGCCGAGATCGGCGTGCGCACCGTACCCGATGCTCTCGTGCTCGCGCGCTCGGAGTTCGTCTGGCTCGACGGCACGCCGACCGCCTTCGTCGTGGACGAGAAGGCGGAGGGGGGAGTCGTCGAGGCGCGCACCCTGGAGCTGGGGGCGCGCGTCGATGCCGGATTCGTCGTGCGCGCGGGCCTGGCGGACGGTGAGCGCCTGATCACCGCGCCCCTGGGCAGGCTCCTGGGCGGCGAGCCCTGCGTGCCGCGCGAGGGGAACGAGCGGTGATCCGTGCGATCGTGCGGGCAGCGGTCCGCAACCCGGTGGCGGTCAACCTGGGCGCCCTCGGCCTGTGCTCCCTGGGGGTGATGGTCTACCAGGAGATGCCGCGCGAGGTCATCCCGATCCTCTCGCGCCAGAGCGTGCACGTGATGACCGCCTACCCAGGCGCCTCGGCCGAGGACGTCGAGCGGTTGGTGACCCTGCCGATCGAGGACCAGCTCGCGGGGCTGGACGACATGGAGGAGCTCTTGAGCATCTCCCAGGAGGGGTTCAGCACGATCACCCTCTCGACCTCCCGCTCGACGGACATCGCGCGCTTCCTCGACGACGTGCGGGCGCGCCTGCAGTCGGGCGACCTCGACCTGCCCCCCGATGCCGAGGAGCCCGCGGCCCGCGAGCTGCGCACCGAGCTGCCGGTGATCGCGGTCTACGTTTACGGCTGGGCGGACGAGGAGGACCTGCGGCACGCCGCCGAGGAGCACCAGCGCCGGCTCGAGGACATCGACGGCGTGAGTAGCGTGCGCATCACCGGCGTGCGTCCCTCCCGCCTGTGGATCGAGGTCGATCCGCTCGCTCTCGAGCGCTATGGCCTGACCTTCGCGGGCCTGGGACGGGCGATCGAGGGGCGCAGCCGTGACCTGCCCCTGGGGAGCCTGTCCACCGAGCAGGGCGAGTTCCTGATGCGCGTGGACTCCGACGTCGTCGGAGCGGCCGACCTGGAGGACCTGCCCGTGGTCTCCGGGCCCGACGGCACCTGGCTGCCGCTCTCGCGCGTGGCGCGCGTTCGCGACAGCTTCGAGCGCTCGGTCACCCGCGCGCGCTTCAACGGCAGCCCCGCCGCCCAGCTGCACGTGCGCAAGAAGGTCGACGGCGACCTGATCGACATCGCCGCCGTCATTCGCGACTACGTCGCCGAGGAGTCCGCCGACGCCCCAGCGGGGATCCGCCTCGGCGTGAACTCCGACCTCTCGGTCTACGTCCAAAACCGCCTGCGCGTCATGCGCAACTCGGGCCTGGTCGGCCTCGTGCTCGTCGGCCTCTCCCTGCTCTCGTTCCTGAGCGCGCGGGTGGCCCTGTGGACCGCCGTCGGCATCCCGGTCTCCTTCCTGGGCGGCATCTTCCTGGCGGGAACCGTCGGCGTGACGATGAACATGGTGACGATGATGGCCCTCATCGTCGTGCTCGGGATGATCGTCGATGACGCGATCGTCGTGGGGGAGAACGTCTTCCGCCTGATGGAGGAGGGCATGGAGCCCGAAGCGGCGGCGGTGGAAGGAGCCGGGCAGGTCGGCAAGCCCGTGCTGGCCACGATCCTCACCAGTATCGTCGCCTTCCTGCCGGTCTTGATGATGGGCGGGACGAGCGGCGAGCTGATGCGTCCGGTGCCGTTGGTCGTGAGCTTCTGCCTGGTCGTCTCGCTGGTGGAGGCGCTGACCCTCCTGCCGTCCCACCTGGCGCACTGGGGCGCGGAACGCCGCGCGAAGGGTGCGCCTGCGCCCGGCACTTCGCCCGCGCAGCGCTGGTACGAGCCGGCGCGGCGGGCCTACGTGGAGTTCCTCGCGCGTGCCTTGCGCTGGCGCTTCGTGACCCTCGCCGTCGCCTGTGGCGTGGCGGCGCTGGTGGGCGGCTTCGCCGTCTCCTGGCTGCCGTTCGTGCTCTACGAGGACTTCGAGTCGAAGCTCTTCCACGTGAACCTCAAGATGGCGCCGGAGACTTCCCTGGCCGAGAGCGAGCGCGTGGCGGTCGACGTGGAGCGCCTCCTGCGCGAGAACCTCGCCGCCACCGATCTGGAGAGCGTGAACGTGATCGCCGGCGTCATGGCGCACGACGCGAACCGCTGGGAGCTGGGGCAGAACCTGGCCCAGCTGTGGGTAGAGCTGCGGGAGGGAGAGGGTCGCTCGCTCCCCACGCGCGCGATCGTCCAACAGGTGCGCGAGCTCCTGAGGGACGCGCCCCATCCCATCGAGAGCACCGAGGTCGACATGCCCCAGGGGATCGGCACGGGCAAGGCCCTGGACCTGTGGGTGCGCGGCCAAGACCTCGCCGAGCTGCGGGAGGTGACCGGCGAGCTGACCGGAATCCTGGGCACCTACGTCGGCGTGCACTCGGTGACCGAGAGCGTAGACACAGGGAAGCTCGAGCTGGTCGTGCACGTGAGCGATCGGGGACGATCGTTGGGGCTGGACGAGGCGCTGCTCGCCTCCCAGCTGCGAACCGCCTTCGAGGGTGTGCGCCACGGGCGGATCCGGCGTGGACGCGACGACGTCGAGCTGACGTTGAAGATCCCCGAGGAGCTGCGTGGGAACCCGATGGCCCTCGACGACGTGCGGGTCTCGCTGCCCGGCGGCGGCCGGGCACCCTTGGCATCGGTGGCCGAGGTGCGGCCGGTGCACGGACTCTCGCGCATCACGCGCAACGACCGCGAGCGGGCGATGAACGTCGTGGCGGACGTGGAGACCAGCCGCAGCTCGGTGAGCGACGTCACGGCGCGCATCGTGGCCGACTTCGAGCGCATCGCCGAGCGCCACCCCGGCTACGAGCTCGTCGTCAAGGGCGACCAGAAGGAGACCGAGGAGGCGATGGCCGACCTGCGCCGCGCGACCTTCGTCGCCCTGGCGCTCATCTTCGTGATCCTGGGCACCCTGTTCCGCTCGGCGCTGCAGCCCTTCGTGATCATGTTCATCATCCCCTTCGGCGGCGTCGGCGTCGTCGTGGGCCACGCGCTGATGGGGAGGCCGATCAGCATGCTCTCGATGATCGGGCTCTTGGCATTGACCGGTGTGGTGGTCAACGACTCCTTGATCCTGGTCGAGTTCGTGAACGAGGCGCGGCGGCGGGGGGCGGGGCTCACCGCCGCCCTCCTGGACGCCGGGCGCACGCGCTTCCGCCCGATCCTGCTCACCACGATCACGACCATGCTCGGGCTGACGCCGTTGACCTTCTTCGTCACCGGCCAGGCGCGCTTCCTGCAGCCGATGGCCATCAGCCTGTTCTTCGGCCTGGCGGGAGCGACGGTGCTCGTGCTGGTCGTCGTGCCCTGCGCCTACGCCGCCCTCGAGGACCTCCTAGCCCTCGCGCGCCGCCCGCGGCGCGGTGCCGGCGCGCTCTTCCATCAGGAGGGTGCCCGCGCGGAGGGCGGCGTCGGCTAGCATCGCCCCCGTGGAGGTCGAGCTCAGGCAGATCGAGGGCCGCGAGGAGGCGGTCGCCCTCGCCGGGCGCATCGAGGAGTGCGCGGCCGCCGCCGTGGCCGAGTACCGCACCGGGGCACTTCCGGAGGGGACCGGCGTGCGCATCGCCGAGGGGCACCTCGACGCGCCGGAGCGCGTGCTCCTGGTGGCCGAGTCCGAGCCGGGAGCCGCGGATCTGGGCTTGTGCCTGACCGGGCCCTTCGAGGATCCCCTCACCGGGGATCGCCTGCCGTTCGTGCGCCTGCTCTTCGTCCAACCACAGCTGCGCCACCGCGGCCTGGCGCGCGCCATGCAGGAGGAGGTACGGGCGATCCTCTCCGAGCGCGGCCTCGACGCGCTGGCCGGCCGGGCTCCGTACAACGACGACGCCCTGACCTCCATGGGGGAGCGCTGGGGCTACCTGCGCCAGTGGGCGTTTTTCGTGTACGAGCCCTGAGCGGCGGGATCCGCCGCGCCCCTCAACCCGCCTCTTCGACGTGCGCCGCCAGGCGCTCGAGCAGCCGCGCGAGGGAGCGCTCGATCTCACCCAGGGCGGAGGGCCACAACAGGCGCGCGATGGGACCTCGGCCCGCTTCGCCCCGGCAGACGACCGTCACCTCGCAAGCGCCCTCGGCGGCGGATGCGAGCAGGATCGCGCAGCGCACCGGCTCGACCCCGTCGCCGGTGAACAGGTCGAACCACACACCCTTGGCCGGATCGCTCGCGGTGAGCTCGATCCGGCCCGAGCCGACGCGGTCGCTCTCCCACTCCAGGCCGGCGCCCGCACCACCGCTCGGGCCGGTCGACGCACCGATCTGTTCCGTCTCGGTGGTGGCCCACGACCTCCAGCGCTCGGGCGGGTCGAGCCGGGCGTGGACCGCCGCCGGCCCGGCGCGCACCGTGCGGCGCACCTCGACCTCCCAGGTGGGGCTCGCCAGGCTCACGGCGACGGCGAGCAGGCAGCCCCCCCCGGCCAGGACGGCGAGGGTGGTGCGGAGGAGTTTCACGGTCGGGTCGGGCGAGTGCGCCGGAGGCGCTGGGGCCCGGGGGAACCCGGTCACCGGCGCCGCCGAGCTTGCGCGGGCTCCGGACGTGTGGGATTCTAAAGCGTCCGAGACCTATCCACCGCCCATGATCCTCGCCCCCCTGCTCCTCGCCGCGACCGTCTCCGTGGGCCACTCCGAGGGCTGTGCCCAGGACCCGACGTCGCGGCACGTGACCACCGTCCAGCGCCTCTCGGAGTCGCTGCACCTGATCCACCGCTATGGCGGCAACCAGGTCGTCTTCACCGGGAAGGAGGGCGTGCTGATGGTCGGCGCCGGCTTCCTCGACGGGGCGCACGAGGTCGAGCTGAGCCTGGCGAAGCTCACCTCCGCGCCGCTGCGCTACCTGATCAACACCCACTGGCACAAGGACCACAGCGGCGCCAACGCCTACTGGGGCCTCGCCGGCGCGACGGTGATCGCCCACGAGAACGCGCGCCTGCGCATGCTGGGCGGGGACGGGAGCGAGGGCACCAAGAAGCTCTTTCACGATCCGCCGATGGATCCCGAGGGCCTGCCGACGGTCACCTTTCGCGAGCGGCTGGAGCTGACCTTCAATGGTGAGCCCGTCCTGATCGAGCACCACCCCCTCGGCCACACCGACGGCGACGCGGTCGTGTACTTTCCCGAGCAGAACGTGGTCGTGATGGGGGACCTCTACCGGCAGGACAACTTCCCCTACATCGAGCTGCGCTCGGGCGCGCGACCTGCAGGGATGCTCAGGGCCGTCGAGGCCGTACTACGCCGGGTGCCCGCCGACGTGACGGTCGTGCCCGGCCACGGCAAGGTCGGCACGCGCGCCGACCTGCGAGAGTTCTACGACATGCTCTGGGACGCCAACGAGCAGGTCAAGCGCGCCGTCGCCCGAGGGCAGGACCTGATCGCACTCTACAACAACAAGCTGTTGGGTGAGTACGAGGACCGCTGGGCGGGAGGCGGCCAGCGCAACCGCGTGCGCGGGTTCCTGCAGATCATGTGGTACTGCTATGCGCCCAAGTCGGCTCGCGGGCTGGGCGAGAAGCGAGACCCCGCCACGAAGCCCCAGTTCTGAGGAGCGTGCGCCCCGGATGGGCTCAGCGCAGGCGGCGGTACTTGCCCGCACGCGACTCGGCCTTCTCGCCGGTCTCCCGCCGCAGCTTCTCGCGCCACTCGTGGTAGGACTCGTAGTCGCCGGGGTGGAAGTGCACCACCGCGTCGCCGTCGAAGGCGAGGATGTGGGTCGCGACGCGGTTGAGGAAGTAGCGGTCGTGGGAGACGATGATCATGGACCCGCGGTACTCGCAGATCGCGTCCTCGAGGACGCGTAGGGTGTCGAGGTCCAGGTCGTTGGTCGGCTCGTCGAGGATGACGAGGTTCGCGGGCTCGCGCAGCATCTTCGCCAAGAGCACGCGGTTGCGCATCCCGCCCGAGCACTCCCCCAGGCGCTTCTGCTGCTCGTCGCCCTTGAAGTTGAAGCGCGCCACGAAGGCGCGTCCGTCGATCGTCTTGCCGTCGAAGGGGAGCTGCTCGTTTCCGCCGGTGATGTTGTCGTAGACCGTCAGGTCGTCGTCGAGCACGGTCCGTGACTGATCGAGGTAGACCATGTCTACGGTCGAGCCGATCGTGATCGTGCCGGAGTCGGGCTCCTCGTCGCCCATGATCAGGCGCATCAGGGTCGTCTTGCCCATGCCATTGGCGCCGATCACGCCCAGGATGGCGCCGGGGACGACCTCGAAGTCGAGGTCGCGGATCAAGGTCCGCTCCCCGTAGCTCTTGCTCAATCCGCGCACCTCGAGCACGCGGTCGCCCAGGCGCGGGCCGGGGGGGATGCGGAACTCGGTCGACTCGAGCTGGGCGCCCGGGCGCATCTCCTGCAGTTCCTTGAAGCGCGCCAGCCGCGCCTTGGCGCGCTTGGCCCGGGCGGCCGGGGTCTTGCGCACCCACTCGAGCTCGCGCTGGTACTGCTTCTCCTGGCGCGATTCGGCCTGACGCTGCAC
This sequence comes from Planctomycetota bacterium, assembly GCA_030746555.1. Classification (GTDB taxonomy): domain Bacteria; phylum Planctomycetota; class UBA1135; order UBA1135. Next base: position 6,802 of record JASLMK010000045.1, read on the forward strand.
GTTGAGGGTGCGCTGCTTCTGCTCGAGGTAGGTGCTGTAGTTCCCCTCGTAGGGGATGCCCTTCCCGCGCTCGATCTCGAGCATCCAGCCCACGACGTTGTCGAGGAAGTAGCGGTCGTGGGTGATCAGCATGACCGTCCCGGGATACTCCGAGAGGTAGTGCTCCAGCCACTCCACCGAGTCGGCGTCGAGGTGGTTGGTGGGCTCGTCGAGCAGCAGGATGTCGGGCTGGCCCAGGAGCAGCTTGCACAGGGCCACGCGCCGGCGCTCGCCGCCGGAGAGCTTGGTCACGTCGGCGTCGGGGGGCGGCAGGGAGAGGGCGGTCGCGGCCTGGTCCAGGCGGCTCTCGATCTCCCAGATCCCGTGGTGCTCCATCGCGACCTGCAGCTCCTCGAACTCCTCCTCGTGGCCCTCGAGGTCGGCGCAGACCTCGTTGTAGCGCTCCTCGATGGCGTACAAGGGCTGGACGGCCTCGCGCAGGTTGTCCCAGACGTCGAGCTTCTCGTTCAGCGGGGGTTCCTGGGAGAGGTAGCCGATGGAGACGTCGCCGTTGGCCTTGGCGATCCCTTCGAACTGCTCGTCCTCGCCCGCGATGATGCGCAGGAGCGTGGACTTGCCGGCGCCGTTCTTCCCGATCAGGCCGATCTTCGCGCCGTAGTAGAAGCCGAGGGTGATCCCCTTGAGGACCTCGACGAGTCCGTAGGACTTGTGCAGGTCCTGGACCTGGAAGATGATCTTCTCGCCCATGAGGCCGGAGAGGATAGCGTTCGCGAGCCGGTCCGCTATGCTCTTCCGCCCGATCCCAGAACCCGCGCGCCGGCGTGTGCGCGGTCGGACCTGAAGCCTCTCCACCATGGATTTTCTCGAGGAACTCGGCATCGAAGCGATCAACCGCGGCGCCTATTGCGGCGAGTGGTTGGAGACCGGCGGTGCGCTCAGCGAGTCGCGCAATCCCGCGACCGGCGAGCTGATCGCCCAGGTACGCCAGGCGACCGCGGAGGACTACGAGCGCTGCATCGCCGCGGCGGTCGAGGCCTTCGGACGCTGGCGGACGGTGCCGGCCCCGCGGCGGGGCGAGATCGTGCGCCGGGTCGGCGAGGCCATCCGCGAGCGCAAGGACGCGCTGGGGCGCCTGATCACCCTGGAGATGGGCAAGATCGTCCAGGAGGGCTGGGGCGAGGTGCAGGAGGTGATCGACATCACCGACTTCGCCGTCGGTCAGTCGCGCATGCTCTACGGCCTCTCGATGCACTCCGAGCGCCCCGGCCACGCGATGCGCGAGCAGTGGCATCCCCTCGGCGCGGTCGGCGTCATCACCGCCTTCAACTTCCCGATGGCCGTCTGGGGCTGGAACGCGATGCTGGCCTGGATCTGTGGCGACGCCTGCGTCTGGAAGCCGGCCAGCACGACTCCCCTGTGCGCCGTGGGCCTGACCAACGTGGTGCGCGGCGTGCTGGAGGAGGAGGGCTTCGGCGCGCTGGCCACCCTCGTGATCGGCTCCGGCCGCGAGGTCGGCCAGGGGATGCTGACCGACTCCCGCCTGCCCCTGATCTCGTTCACCGGCTCGACTGCCGTCGGCCGGGGCGTGGCGAGCACGGTCGCCGGCCGCTTCGGCCGGACGATCCTCGAGCTCGGCGGCAACAACGCCGTGGTCGTGATGGAGGACGCCGACCTCGACCTGGCCCTGCCGGCGATCCTGTTCGGGGCGGTCGGCACGGCGGGCCAGCGCTGCACCTCGACCCGCCGGGTGCTGGTCCAGGCGTCGATCGCGGCGGAGGTCGAGGAGCGGCTCGTGCGCGCCTATGGCGGCATCCGGGTCGGCGATCCGATGGACGAGACCACCCTCTGCGGGCCTCTGATCGAGCCCGGCGCCATGGACGCGATGGCGTCCGCCGTGGCGCGCGCCACCGAGGAGGGCGGAGTCCTGCTCTGCGGCGGGGGCGGCGCCGAGCTCGAAGGCGAGCTGGCGGGCGGCAACTTCGTCGTCCCGGCCGTGATGCGCGTCGAGAACCACTACGAGACCGTGCAGGAGGAGACCTTCGCGCCGTTGCTGTACGTGATCCCCTTCGACGACCTCGACGACGCGATCGCCAAGCACAACGACGTGCCCCAGGGCCTGTCCTCTTCGATGTTCACCACCGACGTGCGCAACGCCGAGCGCTTCCTCTCGGCGGTGGGGTCGGACTGCGGGATCGCCAACGTGAACATCGGCACCTCAGGCGCCGAGATCGGCGGCGCCTTCGGCGGCGAGAAGGAGACCGGCGGCGGCCGGGAGTCGGGCTCGGACGCCTGGAAGGGCTACATGCGGCGCCAGACCAACACGATCAACTACTCCGACGAGCTGCCCCTGGCCCAGGGGATCCAGTTCGGCTGAGGGCCGCTCACTCCCAGAGCTCCTGGACCAGGCTCATCAGCGCGGCGCGGTTCTCGATGTGGCCGTACGCCTCGGTGCCCAACGCCGAGGTGGAGAGCGGCGCGCCGAGCATCTCCGCAGCCCGGTCGAGGAACGTCCAGTTCCCGGTCAGACGAAAGCCGTAGGCGAAGGACGACCAGGTCTGGTAGCTGTCGCCGCCCTGGGTCGCGCCCGGCGGGATGGACTCGCAGAACGAGGGCTGCTCGACGTCGAAGGGCCCCATCGCCGCCCAGGTGGCGGGGGCGTTCATCTCGTCGTTCCAGACGGCCTCTGAGATCATCGCGGCCAGGTTCGGCGCCAGGATCGCGTCCAGGCGGCCGGTGAGGTCCGCCCGTCGCTGGCCGAAGACCGAGGCGCGCACGCCCCACAGGCCGTGCTGCAGGATCGCCTCGCTGATCGACTGGCGCAGGCGGTAGGCCCCCTCGAAGTGCACGCTGTTGGGCGTGGAGCCGAAGACGCCGTTGCAGCCGAGCTGACCGTCCTCGAGCAGACCGAGGATGCGCTCGAACCATGGGAAGACGCGCGCCCGCCAGTCCTCGTCTCCCAGGGAGAATGCGGCGGCCACGGTGTCGAGGTACCAGCCCTCGCCGCGGTCGATCAAGAAGCCGTCGCCGGGGCGCGCGGCGACGTCCTCGAGGCGGCGCAGCATCCCTGTCGGGATGCGGTTGCCGTAGTCGTCCTGGGGGAGCGCGCTGAAGGAGGAGCGCACGCACTCGGCCTGCAGGCGCAGGTCGTCTCGGGCGAGGGCGTCGTTGCCAAGCCACGCCAGCACCTTGGGTGAGCGCGTGTAGCGCACGAGGTGCTGGTTGTCGATGTGGTCGTAGGAGAGCAGGGTCTGTTCGTAGGGAGGCGCCAGACCGGCGGCGGCGACGGCGTCGCTCTGGAACGTGGGCGCGTCGAGGAAACCGAAGGGATCGCCAGAGGCCAGCCAGGGGATCATGAACATCCACAGGGGCATGATCGGTCCGTCGGGTCCCTCGTGGATCCAGTCCTCCTCGCTGAAGGCGTCTCCGTCGCCGTCGTAGAGCGCCGTGGGGTGGCGGTCGGTCATGGCGCGGTGGACGAGCTGGGTCAGGCGGTAGCCGTCGGCCGACGCGGCCCAGGCGGGTCGCAGGCCCTGGTAGAGGAAGATCTCGCCGCCGCCGTGGGCGTAGCCGACGCTCGGCCCCCAGGGATGGGCCCAGCCGAGGTTCTCGACCAGCAACGGGTAGGGATCGGCGGTCCCCGCGGCCAGGCCGGCCTCGTAGGCGGCCAGGCTCTCGGAGAGCTCGTCGCGCCAATGCTCGAGGGGCTGGTGGTCCAGGCGCGGCAGGGGCTCCTTCTGGGGGAAGAAGCGCGCCGTGGCCGGGTTCCACCAGGAGAACAGCTCGAGCCCGCCCACGCTGCCGGGCCGGCAGAAGGCCAGGGTCTCCTCCCGCAGGCAGGCGCGCGCGCGATCGGCGGCGGCGGCGCGGGTCACGACCAGGCGCCGGTGGAACTGGGAGCGGGGCGGGACGAGGTGCAGGGTTGCGTCCTCGGCGGCCGCGACGAGCGGGACGACGCTGCGCGCCCCCTCCGCGTAGGGCTCGCCGAGCAGGGGGTCGTCGAAGGCCGACAGGACGACCCAGCCCTCGGGCACGCAGAGCTCGAGGGCGTCGAAGTAGAGCATCCCCATCGGGTCGTCGAGGGGATCGTCGGGATCGAGCCCGTCGTGTCCGTTGTGCAGGCGTAGGTCCAAGGAGAGGAAGTCCTCGTCGGACCAGAGCGTGACGTAGGCGTGGACGCCGAGGTGGTGGGGGAGGGCGCCGTCGGGTGCGCCGACGGCGTCGGGGGAGAGCAGGTTCTCGTGGGTCCGAACCCTGCGCGCCAGGGCTCCGTGGCGCTGGACGACGCGCTCGGCGGTCCCCTCGCGCTCGTCGCGCAGCAAGTCCGCGCTGTAGGGATGGCCGAACACGTCGCGCGTGCGCAGCTCGAGGGCGCCGGCGGTCTGGACCAGGTCGGCCACTTGTGCCGTCTGGCTCGGCTCGGCGGGCGGATGGGGCGCCCAGACGACGTCGAACTCGAGCCGCTCGCCGGGAGCGCTCCCCGCCGGGCGGGCGACGCGCGCCAGGACCTCCACGACGTCGGCGCCGTCGGTTGCGCGGGCGTAGCGCGAGACGATCTCGGTCTGGGCGGGGGCCGCGACGCCCGCGCCGTCGCGCAGGGCGAAGGGGGACCAACCCGCCTGGAGCGGGTAGACGCCGCGCGGCAGGGGGACGGTCCCGCGCAGGACGAAGTCCGCGGGGGCGGGCGCGGCGGTCTCCAGGCGCGCGAGCACCTGTCCCTGCTCGTAGAGCGGGAACTCCAACTCCTCCTCTTCGCCGCCGCCTCCGGCCGGATCGCCGGGATCGGGTGGCGTCGGCGGCCCGGGCTCGCTGGAGCACGCCGTGAGCCAGCAGAGAGCCGAGACGCCCAGGGCGCCGCGGGCGCTCCCCCGGCCCCCGCCTCCGGCGCTCGCGCGCCGCCGTGTGGTCTGGCTGCTCCTCATCCGTCCGCGGTCGACGGCGCCCGAGCGGGGCGCGGTCCGATCCCGGTCCACAGGTCGGCTCGCGGCGCGGCGGGGGATGAGGGCTGAGGCCCTTTTTTCCGTCTTCCTACGGCAGAACGTACTCGAAATCGGTCGTCTTGCCGTCGATTCCCTTGGCGGGCGGGGCGATCCAGCCCGCCATGCGACCCGGCTCGGTGACCGGCTGCATCAGGGAACGGACGAAATCGCGGTCGGCTTCCGAGGGCAGCCAGCCATCGGCGTCGCGCTCCCAGACCCCCTCGTCGAGGGGGTTGCCGTCGACGTCGAAGCGGGCCTCGCCGTACTCGCCGATGGTGCGGTTGAAGCGCCGGTGGGGGAGGCGGAAGCGGAAGTCCACGCCGGCCTTCTCGCACACCCGGTTCCAGTACTCCACGCCCTTCTCGTTGTCCTTGATGTACTCGTCGCGCAGCACCTCGTTCATGGCGTTGCGCAGGGGGACCTCCTCGGTCGTGAAGGCGCCGTCCTGGTAGCGCTCGAAGGTGTAGGCGTCCTCGAGGGCCTGGTGGTCGGTGTAGCGCTCCTCCCAGGCGCGGCCCTTGAGGCCCGAGCGGAAGAAGTTCGAGGCGTTGCTGGAGACCTCTGCGCCGAACAGGTCGACGCTGGAGGAGGCCCAGAAGTTGACGTAGCGCTGGATCAGATCGAGCGGGATCCCGCCCAGCTCGCGCACGTCCTTGCCCGGGTTCTCGTTCATCAGCTCGCAGGTGCGCTGGATCACCCGCGCCACGCCCGTCTGCCCGACGAACATGTGGTGGGCTTCCTCGGTGAGCATGAAGCGGCAGGAGCGCGCCAGGGGATCGAAGCCGCTCTCGGCCAGCGCCAACAGCTGGAACTTGCCGTCGCGGTCGGTGAACATCGTGAAGCAGAAGAACGAGAGCCAATCCGTGCAGGGCTCGTTGAACGTCCCGAGGATGCGCGGGTGGTCGGGGTTCCCCGAGCGGCGCTCGAGCAGCTCGTCGGCCTCCTCGCGGCCGTCGCGGCCGAAGTAGGAGTGCAGCAGGTAGACCATCGCCCACAGGTGCCGGCCCTCCTCGACGTTGACCTGGAAGAGGTTGCGCAGGTCGTAGAGGGAGGGAGCGGTGTGGCCGAGCAGGCGCTGCTGCTCGACCGACGCGGGCTCCGTGTCTGCCTGGGTCACGATCAGGCGCCGCAGCCAGTTGCGGTACTCCCCCGGAACCTCCTGCCACGCCTGCTCCCCCTCGTGGTCCCCGAACCCGACCCGGCGGTCGGCCTCGCGCTCGGTGAGGAAGATCCCCCAGCGGTAGTCGGGCATCGGCACGTAGCCGAAGTTCGCCCAGCCGTCGCGATCCACGCTGACCGCCGTGCGCAGGTAGACCTCGCGCTCGTTGAAGTCGGTGGGGCCGGCGGAGCGCCACCAGTCGATGTAGTCGGGCTGCCAGCGTTCGAGAGCGCGCTGCAGGCGCTTGTCGGACGACAGCTCGACGTTGTTGGGGATCTTCTGGGAGTAGTCGATGGAGGTCATGGTTCGCTCGTTCGTCAGGTGCGCTGCCAGCCGAAGACCGGCGCCTCGGGGGTTCCGTAACAGGTCAGGGCGCCCCGCTCTCCGACGGCGTTGGGGCGCTGGAAGATCCAGTTCTGCCAGGCCGACAGGCGCCCGAAGATCTTGGTCTCGGGCGTCTCGGGACCGGCGAAGCGCAGGTTGGCCTCCATGCCGGTCATGGCGTCGGGGGAGAAGGAGACGCGCTCCTCGACGGCGATGCGCAGCTCGTCCTCCCAGTCGATGTCGTCGGGGGCGAAGGTCGCCAGCCCCAGCTCGTCGGCGCTCTCGGCGTCGATGCGCCGGCCGCTGTGCTCCAGCACCGCGTCGACCGCCTCGGGGGTCCCCAAGAAGCGCGTCTGCAGGCGCGAGAGCTCGTTGGCCATGGGGAACAGCCCCCCGTTGGCGGCGCTGACTCCCATCTCGACGGGCAGGTCGGGGTCGCACAACAGGTAGGTGCGGTCGGAGGCGAGCGCCAGCTCGAGGAAGGTCCCGACGAACGAGGTCCCCTCGTCCGCCACCGCGTAGAAGCTCTTGGACGTCAGGTCCATGCGCTTGAGGACGCGCCGGATCAGGTGCCGCGTCTCCTCGACGAACCAGTCGCCGCCGGCCGCCAGGAGGGCGTCGGTGGCGAGCACGGTCTCCGCGCTGCCGCCGGCGCGCACCAGCACCAGGCCGATCTCAGGCCGGTTCATGCGCAGCTCCAACAGGGCGTCGTCCAGCTCGCGGAAGGCGCGCAGGACCCACCAGGCGGCTCCCTGGGCGCGGGCCGCCTCGGCCGTCGCCCCAGCCTCGTCGGGGGCGGTGATCGAGAGCTCCAGCGTGCGCTCGGCGGGACCGGGGAGCAGGCTCACGTAGCGATAGCGCAGGGCATCGCCGTCGCGCTCGCCGCCGACGTCGTCGAGCTCGACGCCCTCGGTGCCGCGCGCCTGCACGCCGTCGGCCATGGAGCGCGCCTTCTCGGCGACGGCTTCGTCCCAACGTGAGAGGGGAGCGAGCTCGTCCACCAACCCCCACTCGACGGCGCGCTTGCCCTTGATCCCCTCGGCGAGGGTGCCGAACACGTCGCAGCGGTCGCGGCGGATCTTGCGCTTGTCGGTGATGCGCGTCAGGCCGCCGGTGCCCGGCAGGACGCCGAGCAGGGGCGCCTCGGGGTAGGAGACGGCGCTGTTGCGGTCGTCGATCAACAGGATCTCGTCGCAGGCGATCGCCAGCTCGTAGCCGCCCCCCGAGGCGGTCCCGTTCAGGGCCGCCAGGAAGCGCACGTCCGAGTGGCGGCTGGCGTCCTCGATCGCCAGGCGCGTCTCGTTGGTGAACTTGCAGAAGTTCACCTTGAAGCCGTGGGCGCTCGTGCGGAGCATCACGATGTTCGCCCCGGCGCAGAAGACGCGGTCGAGGGTGCCGGTCACGACGACGCAGCGCACCGCGGGGTGCTCGAAGCGCAGGCGCATCAGGGCGTCGGCCAGCTCGATGTCGACCCCCAGGTCGTAGGAGTTCAGCTTCAGCTCGTAGCCGGGGCGCAGGGCGCCGTCGGGGTCGACGCACAGGCGTAGGGTGGCGACGTCGTCCTCGACACACAGCTGCCAGTGGCGGTAGTCCGCCGGACGGGTCTGGAAGCACAGGGGCGCGGGGGGCGCGGCGGTCGCTTGGAGGGTCACGGGGAGAGGCTCACTGGGATGGGGCTCAGTGGACGGGCGGAGAGGCAGGGGAGGAGGTCGCCGGAAAAGCGGGAAATATACTTCTCACCGTGCGCTCATCTGCGCAGTATAGAGTTCACATGACGGATGCCAACCCCCTGCTCACTCTTTTTGCCCGGCGCCTGCGCGCCGCCCGTCAGGGGGCCGGCCTCTCGGTGACCGAGCTCGCCGAGCGCGCCGGCCTGTCCCGGCGCACCCTGACCGAGGCCGAGGCGGGCCGGGCCAACCCGAGCCTGATCAAGCTGGCGGCCCTCGCGTCGGGCCTGGGGGTTCCCCTCCCGGACCTGCTCGACCTGCCGGCCGCGGGCCGTCGCGGCGAGCGCCTGGCCTTGGTGGGCCTGCGCGGCGCGGGGAAGTCGACCGTCGGGCGCGCCCTGGCCCGCGCTCTGGAGGTGCCCCTGGTGGAGCTCGATGCCTGCGTCGAGGAGCTCGCCGGCTTGACCCTGGCCGAGATCTTCGACTTGCATGGGGAGCGCCGCTTCCGCGAGCTGGAGGCCGAGGCCCTCGAGGAGGTCCTGGGCCGCGGCGAGCGCATGGTCCTGGCGACCGGCGGCTCGATCGTCGCGTCGCCGCGGGCCTTCGGGCGCCTGCTCGCCACCTGCCACACCGTCTGGCTGCGGGCGCGCCCGCAGGAGCACTTCCAGCGCGTCCTCGACCAGGGCGACCGGCGGCCGATGCGCCACCGTCCGCGCGCCATGGAGGAGCTGTGCGCCCTCCTCGCCGCGCGCGAGCCCCTCTACGGGCGCTGCGACCACGAGGTCGACACCTCAGACCGCACGGTCGAGGAGGTCACCGACGAGGTGCGCTCGCGCATCGCCGCCTGGGGCGGCGCGCTCGCTCCCTGAGGATCCTCAGCGATGCTCGCCGCCGTGGTGGCCGCGGATGTGCTCGAGGTCCTCGGCGGAGAAGTAGATCGCGCTGAACGAGAGGGCCGTCTCGCGCAGGTTCGTGACGTGGGCGCCGTCGGTGGTCTGCTTGCACTTCATGGCCGCCACCGTGAGCCGGTGGAGGTGAGCCAGGCGGTCGTGGTAGGCGGCGGTCGCCGCGGCGTCGCCGGCGTCGGCGGGCGCCTTGATGCGCTGCGCCAACCAGTACGCGGCGACCGTGTCCTGGATCGCCTGGGCGTGGCTCTCCTTGTTCACGACCCAGCGCACCATCTGGTTGTGGTCGGGGTGCTCCTCGGCCGCCATGGCCCGCAGGGTCGTCATCGCCTTCTCGATCGTCGCAGCGTCCTCCATCAGCATGTCGATGCGCATGCGGTCGCCGTAGATGCCGCAGGGCACCTGGCAGTGGACGACACCGGCGGCGGGGAGCGACGGCGCGGGGGTTGAGGCGGCGGAGAGGGCGCCGGCGGCGGCCAGCACGGGCAGGAGGAGGCGCTGCATGTTCGTGGTCCTAGATGGCAGGGGAGAGTGGAGCGGCGGTGGGTCCGCCGAAGCGTGCAGGATAGCGCCCGTGCGACAGCTCTCCAGACTCCGCGCCGCGGTCGGGCGTGGAGGCGGGCGGCGGACGCGTTATCCTCACGTCCATGGACACCCAGCCCGCCATCATCGACGTCGACGCCGCCACCATCCAGACCGAGGTGCTCGAGCGGTCGCGCTCGGTGCCCGTCCTGATCGACTTCTGGGCGACCTGGTGTCAGCCCTGCAAGACCCTCGGCCCCCTGCTCGAGAAGCTCGCCACCGAGCACGCCGGGCGCTTCGTCCTGGCCAAGGTCGACGTCGACCGCGCGCCGGAGCTGGCGGAGGCGTTCCGCATCCAGAGCGTCCCGTCGGTGGTCCTGGTCCGAGACGGCAGGCCGGTGGACGGTTTCGTCGGTGCACTCGGCGAGCAGGAGCTGGGCGAGTTCCTCGCGCCCCACCTGGGCGAGGCGCCGGCGGGGGCCGACCCCGTGGCCGACGCCCGCGCCCTGGCGGACGAGGGGCGCGCGACCGAGGGGATCGACCTCCTGCGAGCCCACCTGCGCGAAGCGGCCGAGGACGTCGGCGTACGGGTGGCCCTGGCCGAGCTCCTGCTCGACGAAGGGCGCGCAGGAGAGGCGCGCAAGGTCGTCACCCGCCTGAGCGAGGAGCAGCGCACCTCCCCCGAGGCGAGCGCCGTCCTCGCGCGGCTGGAGTTGCGAGAGCAGGCCGGCGACCTCGTCGAACTCCAGGCGGCGGTGGAGCGGGACCCCGCCGACCCCGGCGCGCGCATCGCCCTGGGCCGGGCGCTCATCGCCGCCGGGCGCAACGAGGAGGGCCTCGAGCACCTCTTCGAAGCCGCCCTGCTCGACCTGCACCACGACGAGGACGCCCCGCGCAAGGCGCTCCTGTCGGTGTTCCAGGCTCTCGGTCCCGAGGACCCGCTCACCCTGGAGTACCAGCAGCGCCTGTCGGTGCTGCTGTGCTCCTGACCGGCGGCGAGGGGCGCGCGGCGCTCAGGGCCTGGTGACCGCCGGTAGGCCGGCGGCCTCGATCTCGGCGGCGAAGGCCTCCAGCCAGGCGGCGCCGAGGCGGCCCAGACGCTCCGCGCCGGGTTGGCGCACCTCGCGCGCGAGGCCGTAGAGCTGCACGCCCGCCAGGCCCAGGCCGTCGCGCACCGAGCGCCGCACGAGCTCGAGGTAGGCGGCGCGCTCCGCCTCCGTGGGAGGTTCATCGTCGACGGTGAAGACGCAGGTCTGCACGTAGGTCCGGCAGGCCCGCGCGCAGGCGGCCAGCCGGGAGTAGACGCGCTCGATGCCGCCGGGGTGGTCGTTGATGCGCCTCAACCCCTCGTCGGTCGCGCTGTCGAGCTTGAACCAGACCTCGCCCTGCGCCCGCCCCAGAAGCTCGAGGCCGCGCGCGACTCCTTCGCGGCCGACCAGGGAGCCGTTGGTGATCAGGACCAGGCGCGTCTGGGGCCTGAGGTCGAGCTCGTCGAGGATCGTCGCCACCAGGGCGACGCTTTCGGCGAAGCGGGGGGAGGAGGTCGGCTCCCCGTCGCCGGAGAAGGCCACGTCGCTCGGCTGCCGCGGCGTCGGGTCGGGCCAGTCCGCCCCCACCGCTCCGGCCAGCAGGTCGCCGAGGAACCCGCGCAGCTCGGTGCCGAGCAGGTCGAGGTCGATGTCGGCCGGTTTGCCGCGCACCAGTCCGTCGACCTGGCAGTAGGCGCAGCGGAAGTTGCAGGTCTTGTCGGGGTTGAGGTTGACGCCCACCGACACGCCGCCCGAGCGGCGTGACAGGACCGGGTAGACGTACACCAGCCCGGCGCCGTCGCGGTCGTGGCGGTCGGTCGAGAGTCGCATGGAGGCAGGATACCCATCGCAGGCCGGCGGCGTGCGCCCGTCCGCGCGCGGGGCTCAGACGCGGCGCAAGGTGGCGAGGTGGACCTCGGCCGAGGCCGCCAGGGCGTCGAGGTCGTAGCCGCCCTCGAGCATCGAGACCAGCCGTCCCCCGGCGCAGCGCTCGGCGAGGGCGCCCACGGCCTCGGTCATGCGCTCGTAGGCCCCCGTCGTCACGCGCGTCCCCGAGAGGGGGTCGGCGGCGTGGGCGTCGAAGCCGGCGGAGATCAGGACGAACTGGGGGTCGAAGGCCTCGACCTCGCGCAGGCCCTCCTCGAGGGCCGCCAGCCACTCCTTGTCGCCGCTGCCCGCCGGTAGGGGACGATTGCGCGTCGCGCCCTCGCCCGCGCCCGTGCCCCTCTCCGCCGCGCCGCCGGTGCCGGGGTAGTGGGGCCACTGGTGCAGGCTCAAGAAGAACACGCTGGGATCGTCCTCGAAGGCGTGTTGCGTGCCGTTGCCGTGGTGCACGTCCCAGTCGACGATCGCCACGCGCTCGAGCCCGTGCACCTCGCCCAAGGCGCGGGCGCAGATCGCGACGTTGTTCAGCAGGCAGAATCCCATGGCCCGGGCGTGCTCGGCGTGGTGCCCCGGGGGGCGTACCGCGCAGAAGGCGTTGCGCCACTCGCCCGCCAGGACCCGCTCCGCCGCCTCGAGCCCCGCGCCCGCCGCGCACACGGCCGCCCGCCAGGTGTGCTCGCTGACCGCGGTGTCCCCCTCGTCGAGGGCGCCCGCTCCGCGCTCGACGGCGGCGCGCATGGCGGCGACGTGGCGCTGGTCGTGGACGGCGAGCAGCCGCTCGGGCTCGGCCGGACGCGCCTCGACGCGCTCGACGTCGGAGGCGATCCCGCTCGCCTCCAACCGCTCCAGGAGCGTCGAGAGCCGGGCAGGCCGCTCGGGGTGGCCGGGGCCCGTGTCGTGGCGCAGGCAGACCGGCGCCGAGAGGAGGCCGGTGGTGGAGGTCACGGCTTGCCGGGGGGCTCAGTCGTCGAGCCGGAAGACGTCCTCGCGGTAGCGAGGATGGGCGGCCAACTCGGCGAAGGCGGGCTCCTCGGCCAGGGCCCGCAGTTGCATGTAGGAAACCGGGGCGTCCTTGATCCACTTGGCCGCGTCCTTGAGCTTGCCCATGCGCGCGTAGCAGCGGGCGATGCCGAGGTAGTCGTCGGTCAGCGGCCGCGAGCTGCGCGAGCCGGCCTCCAGGGCCTCCCGGTAGTCCTTGATGGCGCCCTTGAAGTCCTCGATGCGGTAGAGGATGGCCGCGCGTTCCTCCCAGACCCGCGCCCAGTCCCGCTGGCTCTCGATGCGGTCGTCGTAGGGCTCGAGCAGCTGGCGCCTCGCCCTGCGGTCTCCGGAGAGGGTGAGGGCCACCAGGGCCGACTCGGCCAGCTTGGCGTCGGAGGAGGAGCACAAGCCCTTGAGGTCCTTCTTCAGCTTCGAGTCCCAGTGCCGCTGGAAGCGCGCCAACAGGTCGACCAGGGCGCGGGCTCCCTCGGAGGAGGTGCGCGAATCGCGCGCCAAGTCCAGGACCGCCGTGCAGACCCCCTCGTCCACGACGTCCTCGCAGGCGGCGTAGTAGGCGGCGATCTGGTGGGCGAGGGGTGCGGCGGCGCCGTGGGAGCCCAACAGGACGCGCACCTTTCCGCCGACGCCGGTCGTGCGGGCCAGGGTCACGGCCTCCAGGGTCGTGCGCGCCAGCTCCAAGTCCTCGCCCACCAACCGTTCACCGAGGAAGCGCTCGTTGTCGTCGCCGCCGATGCGCGCCAGGGCGATCAGGGCCGGCTCGAGGAGGCTCTTGCTGCCTCTCTCGACCAGGGCGCGGATCGCGGGGCTGACGCGCTCGGGCTGGGCCGTCTGCTCGAGGACCACGAGGGCGTTGCGCCGCCCCTCCGAGGAGGCGCGCTCGAGCATGACGAGGAGGTTCTCGGTCACCCCGTGGGCCGGGAGCGAGGCCAGGACGAGGGCCACCTGGTGTGAGGGCAACAGCTCGGGCCCGCGGGCGGTGAGGCCCGGATCGAGGTAGGCCAGGAGCAGGGGCGCGCAGTCCGGCCCGAGGGCCCGCAGGCGGTCGGCGAGGCGCGCGAGGTCCTTGCGTGCCCCGACCTGGGCGGCGCGCTCCATCTCGACCATCAGTGCGTCCACCTGGCTGCCGAGCTCCGCGAGCATGAGGTCGCGCTGCGCGCGATAGTGCTCGGCGAGCTCCTCGAGCGAGATCCGCTCCCCCTCGCCGTCGCCAACGGCGGCGGGGGCGGAGCCCAGGGCGAGGGCCAGGACGACGGGCGGGGCGAAGAGCACGGTACCTCCTACTAGTACCCTAGGCCCGCGGGGGTTTCGCGCAAGCTCCGGGCTCCTTCTCGAGCCCGCTCCGGCCGGGGCGGCCCTCAGGCGGGGCGCGGCATCGGGTAGATCAGGGTGTAGCGCGCCCGGCGCAGGACCGTGCCCGGCGCCTCGCCCCCGGGGGGAGCCTTGGGTGGTCGGAAGCTCCCCGGCCCCGCGGCGGTCGCGGGGTCGGGCCGGACGGTCCCGAAGACGACGCGCAGGCGGACGCGGTGGCGGAAGACCCAGGAGTGCACGATGGGCTCATCGACGCCGCCGTGGGCGGTGATTGAGGGCGCCGTGGGGAAAACCGTCGCCGCGCCTCCCCTCCGGCCGCCCGGGGCGCTCCAATGAGCGGTCGCCCGCGAGGGTCCGCGATGCAAGCACGCTCCGACGACGATCCGGCCCGCACCCATCCCCACCCGGCCCCGGCCGCGGAGGGCTTCGGGTTCGACCTGATCGTGGTCGGCGGGGGCCACGCGGGGGTCGAGGCCGCCCTGGGCGCCGCCCGCTTGGGAGCGCGCACCGCCCTGGTCACCTGGCGCACGGACCTGATCGGGGAGATGAGCTGCAACCCGGCCATCGGCGGCCTCGGCAAGGGCCAGCTCGTGAAGGAGATCGACGCCCTCGGCGGGGTCATGGGGCGTGCCGCCGACGAGACCGGGATCCAGTTCCGCATGCTCAACACGCGCAAGGGCGCCGCCGTGCGCGCCCCGCGCTGCCAGTCCGACCGCCACCGCTACCGGGAGCGGGTGACCGCGGCGGTCGTGGGCGCGGACGGGGTCGAGCTCCGCGGCGGCGCGGTCGAGGCTCTGCTCCTCGCCGGCGAGTCCGGCGCGCCGCGGGTGGCCGGCGTGCGCCTGGCCGGGGGGGAGGAGCTGCGCTCCCCGGCGGTCGTCCTGACCACCGGCACCTTCCTGCGCGCCGTCATGCACACCGGCGACGAGGTCACCGAGGGCGGCCGCGTCGGCGAGCGCTCCTCGGTCGGCCTCGGCGAGCAGCTCGCCGCCCTCGGCGTCGCGACCGGCCGCCACAAGACCGGCACGCCCCCGCGCCTGGACGCGGCGAGCATCGACTTCGAGCACCTCGAGCCCCAGCTCGGCGACGAGCGTCCGCGCCCCTTCTCGTGGGCGACCGAGCGCGCGGCCTTCCCGCGCCTGGAGCAGGTCGCCTGCCACGTGACCTGGACCAACCCCGGCACCCACGAGCGCATCCGCTCCAACATCCACCGCGCGCCCATGTACGCCGGGCGCATCGACGGCGTCGGCCCGCGCTACTGCCCCTCGGTGGAGGACAAGGTGATGCGCTTCGCCGACCGCGACCGCCACCAGGTCTTCCTGGAGCCCGAGGGTCTCGAGAGCGACGTCGTCTACGTCAACGGCGTCTCGACCTCCCTGCCGGCCGAGGTGCAGGAGGACTTCTTGCGCACGATCGAGGGGCTGGAGCGCGCCGCCTTCCTGCGCCACGGCTACGCGGTCGAGTACGACTTCGTGCTCCCCGGGCAGCTCACCGACACCCTGGCGGTGCGCTCGCTCCCCGGGCTGTACCTCGCCGGGCAGATCAACGGCACCTCGGGCTACGAGGAGGCGGCGGGCCAGGGCCTCCTGGCGGGGGCCAACGCCGCCCTGTGGACCCAGGACCGCGCGCCGTTGGTTTTCGGCCGCCACGAGGCCTACCTCGGCGTGATGGTAGACGATCTGGTCGTGCGCAACCCCACCGAGCCCTACCGCATGTTCACCAGCCGGGCCGAGTACCGCCTCCTGCTGCGCCAGGACAACGCCGACCGGCGCCTGACGCCGACGGCGGCGACCCTCGGCCTGGCGGGCCCCGACCAGCCTGCGGCCTGCGAGGCGCGCAGCGCGAGCATCGAGCGCGCGACGGGGCTGCTCGCCGAGCTGCGCACCGCCGGCGGGCGCTCGTTGGCGGACGACCTCAAGCGCCCCGAGGTGCGCCTGGCCGAGCGCGTCGGCGACCACCCCGAGCTGGCCTGGCTGGCCGACGACGAGGAGCTGTGCGAGGCGGTCGAGACCGAGATCAAGTACGCGGGCTACGTGCGTCGCCAGGGCGAGGACGTCGAGCGCCTCGCGCGGCGCGAGCGCACCGAGATCCCCGCCGACTTCGACTACGCCGCGATCAGCGGCCTGGCGGGGGAGGCGCGGGAGAAGCTCGCGCGCCTGCGCCCGGTGACCCTGGGGGTGGCGAGCCGCGTCGACGGCGTGCGGCCGCCGGACCTGGCCCTCTTGGCGGTCCACCTGGAGCGCCGCCGGCGCGACCCGCAAGCGGCACCCCGACGATGAAGCGCGGGCCGCTCCTGCTCGTCCTGTTGCTGGTCGCGACGGGCCTGACGCTCCTGGTCTGGTGGGTGCGCTGGACGGGCGCCAGTGCCGGGGGGGCGCTTGGGATCGAGGGCCGTGGAGGGGAGAGCCCCCAGGCGTCGCCGTCGGTCGAGTCCCTCTCCGCCGCCCGCGGCTCCGACGGCGAGCGCGCGGCGGTGGTCGACTCGGGCGCGCCCGCGGACCCGCCCGCCGCATCGTCGCCGAGCTCCGTCCCGGCTCCCCCGGAGACGGCGCACGCGCCGGTCTCCCTGCTCCTGGAGGACGAGCGCACCGGGGAGGCGGTGGTGCACTTCAGCGTCGGCCTCTGGGGTCCCGACGGCACGCGCGAGCGCCTCTCCAGCGACGCCACCGGCGCGCTCGAGACCGCGGCCGCCTTCCCACCGGGTCCTCTGCGCCTGACCCCGCGCGACCACCCGGGGCCGCGGGCCGAGCAGGGACAGGCCGTCGCCCTCATGCACCCCGGCGCGGGCGGGGTGGGCCGGGTCGCCCTGCCGATCGGCCCGACCTACCCCCTCGATCTCGTGCGTCCCGCCGACCTGGGAGCGGCTCCCCTCGGCGCGCGCTTGCGGCGGGCGACCGACGTTCGCCGGACGAGCGGCGCGCAGAAGCTCCGTGGGGTGCGCACGGAGGAGGGCGAGTGGGTGCGCTTCGCGCGCGGCGACGTACGCCGTCGGCCCGCGGCGGGCGGCGCGGGCGCCTGGGTGCTCGAGGTCGCGAGCTACGACGGGCGCTTCTCGGGGAGCGCGGAGGTCGACGCCATCGTCGGCGTGCACCCGCGGCCGGTGCGGATCGAGCTGCGACCCCGCTCCGTCCTGCGCGGCCGCGCGACCGTCGCGGGGGAGGGCGTCTCGGGGGTCTCGGTCACCCTGCGCCGCGCCGACGGCATCGACGGCGCATGGTCGGACCGCAGCTTCAAGGACGGGACCTTCGAGCTGCGCTGGCTCGAGCCTGGCCCGCACACCCTGACCGCCGTCTCCCAGCGCTTCGATCCGCTCGTGCGCGAAGTCTTCGTCGAGCCCGGCGAAGGCGGCCGCGTCGAGCTGCGCCTCTCCCCCAAGACCGTGGCGGGTGAGGTGCGCGGCGTGTTGCGCAGCCGCACGGGGGCCTTCGGCCGCGGCGGCAAGGCGGAGGGCGCGCTCCAGCGCGTGGCGCTGCGCTCGACGGAGGGGACCGGCTGGCGCACGGAGACCATCGTGCACTGGAGCGAGACGCCTGAGGGCTCGGTGGGGGAGTTCACCTTCCCCGACGTCCCGCGCGGCTCCTATGCGGTGACGCCCGCGCCGTTTCGGTACCTCTCCTGGGAGCCCTCCTCCCTCGCGATCGAGCCTCCGGCCGCGGGGCTGGAGTTCGTCCTCGCCGACGGAGGCGGGGTCGGAGACCTGGCCCTGGTGGCGCGAGACGCCGCCGACGGGCGCGCCCTCTCCGGCACCGTGCTGCACCTGGTGGCGCTCGGCCGCGAGCTCTCCTTCGACGACCTGGCGCCGGGCGCCGTCTTCCTGCGCGGCTGGCCCGGCGAGTCGGCCTTCTCCTGGACCGTCGAGTGCCCGGGCTACGCACCCCGCTCGGGGTCCTCGAGCACCTTCTCGGACTCCCCCGACCCGGCGGGCCCGCGCACCCTCGCGGTCTCCCTCGAACGCGGCTGGGGTGCGACCTTCGTCGCCGTCGGCCTGGACGATCTGGAGGTCGAGAGCCCCCTGAGCGGGGTCGAGGTGCGCCTGGACGGCGAACCGGTCGGCGTCACCGACGCCGCCGGGCGCCTCGCGGCTCGCGCTCCCCGCCGCCCGACCCGCGCCGCCCTCTCCCTTGCGGGCTGGCGCCTTCTCGACGGCGACCTCGCCCCCGACGGCTCCTTCACCCCCCGCCGCGCCCGCGTCACGGCCCGCTTCACGCGCCTGCGCTGAGCCGACGCTCGCCTTCAGGTCCCCTTGCGCAGGAGGACGACCTTGATGGTGTTGAACAGGATCGAGAGGTCGAAGA
>JASLMK010000046.1 GCA_030746555.1 Planctomycetota bacterium
TGATCCGGCGGATTCCGAGTGGAAGGGCCGTCGCTCATCAGATAAAAGGTACTCCGGGGATAACAGGCTGATCTCCCCCAAGAGTTCATATCGACGGGGAGGTTTGGCACCTCGATGTCGGCTCATCGCATCCTGGGGCTGAAGAAGGTCCCAAGGGTTTGGCTGTTCGCCAATTAAAGCGGTACGTGAGCTGGGTTTAGACCGTCGTGAGACAGGTCGGTCCCTATCTGGCGTGGGTGTAGGATGATTGAGGAGGTATTCCCCTAGTACGAGAGGATTGGGGAGTACGACCCTCTGGTGTACCAGTTATCACGCTAGTGGTACGGCTGGGTAGCTACGGTCGGAACGGATAAGCGCTGAAGGCATCTAAGTGCGAAGCCCTCTCCAAGACGAATCATCCCTATCAGTCCCCTGGGAGACTACCAGGTTGATAGGCCGGCGGTGTAAGCGCAGCAATGTGTTCAGCTAACCGGTACTAATCGGACGATCGACTTAACTACCATTCTCCATTCGAGGCCCCGCCGTTCGCGGTGGGCTCCCCGAAGGGGGGATGGGCCCTTGGAGCATCGTGAACGACTCCAGCGCGGCCAATCCACCTTCTTCCAAGGGGAGACGGTCCACGGACTGTCTCCCAGCGTATTCCCGGTGATCATGGAGTTCTGGCCATACCCGTTCCCATCCCGAACACGGTCGTCAAGCAGTTCTCGCCGATGATAGTGCACTAGCGCGAAAGTAGGTTGTCGCCGGGTTTTCACAGCACCCTCGGTTCTGCCGGGGGTGTTTTTTTTTGTCCACGTCGGGGTGTCGGTTCGTCGGTAGGTACCGGCCGGGGCGTGCAGCCGCCGGACGGACGTGCAGTCTTGGGATCGAAGTGAGACCTGGCAGGAGGCCCGGCGAATCCTGATCCAGGCTCTCGAGACCGCCCACGGGGGACCGTTGCGGAGTTGGGGCAGGCTCACGGGACCGGAGCGGCCAGCGGAGTGCGGTGGGGGCCAGCTGATGGGGCCAAGGCTGGCATCGACAGGCGGTCGGGGCCCCCCCTGGGTGGTCCGGTGGGTTTGGGGTGGTGGCCGCGGTGCGCGCGCATCGTGCCGAGGGAATCCGGCCACCTCGACGGCCTGGTGATGGGGCGGGGTTGGCCGGGTGTGCGCTTTGTTGCTGTCCTACCCGGTGGTGCGCAGGCAAGCTGTGGGCCGCGTGGAGCGTACCCATCCCATGGAGATCGATTGGCGGCCCCATTGCCGTCGAGGCGCAAAGGCGCCGGTGCCGAGAGCGGCGGCGCCGGCGGGGGCCGGGGCCTCACCGGTGGCCCGTCCGAGCTCGTGCGTTCGGGATCTTCGGTCCGAGTCGAGCCCCCTCCGGCCGGGGAGCCGCTGTTGCCGGGGGACTGCGTCTACGGGGATCGACGGCATTCCGAGGAGGGCACGCGCCCGGCAGGGGATGCTGGTTCACGATCAGGACGGCCGGGGCGAACGATCGGGGCGGGCCGGAGCGGGAGTCACTGGCCGGGCTGCCTGAGAGGCCTGGCTTCTGAATGGATCGCTTCGCCCGGCTCCTGGTCCGCTACCGCATCGGTGCCTTGTGCGTTGCCGCTGCGCTGACGGGCCTGGCGCTCGTGGGGATCTTCCACCTGCGCTTCGACGATGGGCCGCGGCGGGTCTTCCGGGCGGAGGATGCCGCCTACGAGTTGCTCGAGTCGGTCTACCGTGACTTCGGCGCCGACGACAACGAGTGCGTCGTCGTCCTGGAGGCCGAGGACTTCTTCAGGGCTCCGATACCGACCGCCCTGAGGGACCTGAGCGAGGCGTGTGCGGCGGTCGAGGGCGTGGAGTCCGTGCTCGGCCTACCGGAGTCGGTCCTCTTCTCGGGGATCTTCCCCCGGCCCCTGCTCCCCTCGCCGGGAGCGGACGAGCGGGCCCGGGAGCGGGCTCGGAAGCAGGCCGGGGAGAGCCCGCTGGTGAGCGGACATCTGCTCTCCGAGGACGGCAAGACCGCCGTGCTCTTCGTGCGCCTGGAGGGGAACGAGCTCTACGTGAGCGAGGTGGAGCCGCGGGTCGAGGCCCTGCAGGATGCGATCGACCGCTGGGAGGAGCGCACCGGCCTCGTCGCTCGTCTGACGGGCATCCCCCCCGTGCGGGTCGAGATCTACAAGGCCGTCCGGGAGGAGATCGTCCTCTTCCTCGGGGGCGGCGCCGGGCTCTGCTTCCTCCTGACCCTGGCCCTCTTCCGCAACCTGCGGGCGGTCGTCTGCACCTGTGCCGGGCCGGTGCTCGGAGCCCTGTGGACCCTGGGGTTCCTAGGGCTGGCGGGCGTGGAGATTGACATCATCACGACCGTGTTGCCCGCGCTGGTGGTCGTGATCGGGTTCACTGACGCGGTCCACCTGATGGTCGACATGCGCCGCGGGCGGCTGGCACGGGCCGGGGCCGAGCATGGGGGAGGGGCCGATGAGGGCGAGTCGGTCGCGCTGGCCACGTCCCGGAGCGCGATCGCCGACCTGGGGCTGCCCTGCATGCTGGCTTCGGTGACCACCGCCATCGGATTCGGCTCGCTCACTCTGGGGAGCATGGAGATCATCCGCGGCTTCGGCCTGGCGGCCGTCGTGGGGGTGCTGCTGACCTTCGGCGCCGTCGTCGTCGTCGTTCCCCTGTCCGCATCCTGGGCCGGGGACCTCGGCGGAACGCTCCCGGGAACCGCGCCCTCTCTGGCCCGCTGGAGGACGCGTTTCGGCCGGGCGATGGACGTGGTCACCCTCCGTCCGGGCCTGGTCGGCGGTGGCGGGATCGTCCTCATCGCCACGCTCCTGGTGCTCTCTGGCGACCTCGAGCCGGACAACCGACTGACCGAGGCGACGCCCCAGGACAACGAGTCGTTCGTGGCCATGCTGCGCTACGAGGAGGCTTTCGGAGGCGTCCTCGCGGGGTACGTGCTCATCGAGTGGGACGAGACCGTCACGCTCGGCTCGGGGAGGGTGGTCGAGGCTGCGCGAGCCGTGGAAGAGGCCCTGGGGAACCGCGAGGAGCTGTCCACCCCCTTCTCCATCGTCCACTTCCTCGATGCCGCGGGCCTCGAGCCCGCCGCCCTGCCGGGCTTGCTCGGCATCCTGCCCACGGACGTGACCGCGCGCTTCGTGCGGCCGAAGCTGCGGCGTGCCCTCGTGGCGGTCAGCTTCCCCGACATCGCCTCGGAGCCCGTCGGCCCCCTCCTGGCCTCGCTCCAGGACGAGCTCGGGAGCTTGGCCGGTGAGCACCCCGGCATCAGCCTGCACCTGACGGGCACGAACGTCGTCGCGCGGGAGAACATCAACAGCATGATCGTGGACCTGGTGAAGGGCCTGGCCTTCGCCGTGGGCGTGATCCTGCTCATCATCTCGATCGAGTTCCGCTCCTGGCGCCTCGGGTTGATCAGCCTGGTTCCAAACCTCCTGCCACTGGCCGCGGTCGCCGCGGCCTTGGCGGTCACCTCCCAGCCCCTCCAGATCACCAGCTCGATCGTCTTCAGCGTCCTGCTGGGCATCGCCGTGGACGACACGATCCACGTCCTGGCGCGCTTCCGCCGGGAGTTCGCCCTGGACCGGGACCTGCGCGGAGCGGTCCGGCGCACCTTCCTGGTCGTTGGGCGGGCACTGGCGATCACGACCACCGTCCTGATCGCCGGGTGCAGCGTGGTGCTGTTCTCGAGCATGCCCTCTTCCCGCCTGTTCGGGATCCTGCTCTGCTTCGGGTTGCTGGTCGCCCTCCTGGGAGACCTGGTGCTGCTCCCGGCCCTGATCGCGCTCACCGATCCCTCCCGACGGCGCCGAGCTGCAGGAGAGGGCTGAGTCTCGAATCCCCGCTCGGCGGAACGTGCGATGGGCTCGCAGCGCAGCGCTGGCCGACGCCCACGATCGTGTAAACTAGGTGTCGAGGTCTCCTCCGCTCCCCGAGAGTCCACCCCCCGATGGATCCCCAGCACCCCGAGCCCGAGAGCGGGGAGATCAAGAACATCCTCCTGATCTCGCCCTTTGCCAAGAACGAGTCCCTTTGGGTCACGGGCGAGGAGAGCGCCGCCTGCAAGGTGCTCAACAACTTCCCGCCCCTGGGCCTGGCCACGGTCGCCGGCCTGACCCCGAGGGAGGGCTATCGGGTGCAGCTGTGGGACGAGGTCGTCCATGGCGTGATCACGCCCGAGACGGAGTTCGATCAGCCCTTCGACCTCGCCGCCGTGACCGGCTACGCCATGCACCGCAAGCGGGCCCTGGAGCTGTGCGAGCTGTTCAAGGCCCAAGGCGTCTTGACCGCGGTCGGAGGTCCCGGAGTGTCGGGAGAGCCCAAGGCCTACGCCGGCACCGCGGACATCGTGTTCGTGGGCGAGGTCGAGTGCTCCTGGCCGCGCTTCCTGGAGGACTGGCGAACCGGCGAGGTGCAGCACGAGTACCACCAGATCGACAAGCCGTCCCTGGAGGACAGCCTCCCGCCGCGCTGGGACAGCATGGTGGCCCAGATGCAGCACTACGGCATGGGCGCCATCCAGACGACCCGGGGCTGTCCATACGACTGTGAGTTCTGCGACGTGATCTACCTCTTCGGCCGCCGCCAGAGGCACAAACCGATCAACTTGGTGATCGAGGAACTCGAGGAGATGATCTCCTTCGGATTCGAGTGGGTGTTCTTCTGCGACGACGAGTTCGGGGGGGATCCCAAGTACGCGAAGGCGCTCCTGCGGCGACTGATCGAGGTCAATGCGGGACTGGAGAAGAAGATCCGCTTCTCGACGCAGATGTGCATCACCGCCGCCGGGGACCCGGAGTTCTGCCAGCTCCTCGCGGAGGCGAACTTCGACATGGTCTTCGTGGGCATCGAGTCCGCCAGCACCAAGGCCCTCAAGGGTGCGAACAAGCTGCAGAACCTGCGCGGGGATCTCCTGGACAGCATCCACACCCTGCTCTCCCACGGCATCGGCATTCGCTCCGGAATGATCGTCGGGTTCGACGAAGACGACACGGGGATCTTCGACACGACCTTCGAGTTCCTTCAGAAGGCCTGCCTGCCGAGCGTGGGCATCTACATGCTCTCGGCTCCACTGGGGACGCGTCTGTGGATGCGCCTGATGCACGAGGGCCGCGTGCTCTCACTCGCCAAGAACAAGGACCTCGGCCCCGCACGCGCCCTGACCAACATCATCCCCAAGGGCATGACGCGCATGGAGCTGTATCGCGGCTACGCCGGGCTGCTCGAGCGCGTCTACTCCTGGGAGAGCTTCGCCGACCGGATCTGCGGCTTCCTGACCCTGGCCCGGGACTCGTTCCGGCACGAGGACGGCGGCGAGTCGTGCGTGGAGGTGGAGGCCCTCGTGGAGCGGCTCGAAGGGGGTGCCGACTTGCGCGCCGCCGCGGAGAGGATCCTGTCCCACGCGGAGGCGACCGCGCCGCACCTGCTCCTGCGCGCCCGGGACCTCATCGTGCAGCACGCGCGGTTCGTGGAGTCCATCCAGGCGACCCTGCCGGCCCTGGCCCGCAACATCGAGCGGGAGGAAGCGGGTGAGATGATCCTGGAGCCGTTCGAGCGTGCCATGCCCCTCCCCCAGGACTTCAAGGTAGGGCTCGGGAAGATCCTGCCCGGCGTCCACAAGCGAGTCTACGTCAACCTCGAGCGGCCCGAGCAGGCACCCAAGGCGCTCACCGACGTCTTCGGCGAGTTTCTGTTGCGCGTGGGCGAGGGCTTTCGTGGTTTCGAGGACCACCACGCGACCCTCATCGAGGAGCTCTGCGACCGGACCTGCGCCGAGTACAACGGCGTGGCCGCGGTGCACTTCGAGCCCGCTAGCGAGGCCGACATCGCCGCCGCCACAGACCTGCCGAACATCAAGCGCACTCGCCTGGTGGACGACCTCTTCAAGAGCGTCTTCCAGAAGCTGTCCGCGACCCGTCAGGGGGCCTGAGGTAGTCCTCAGCGCGCGGTAGGCAGCTTCCAGCGGGGAGAGGGCGTGTAGGCCTCCTCCATCAAGCCGACGAGCTCGGCGAGCAGCTCGGGCCGCTGCCCGGCGAGATCGTCGCTCTCGCCGATGTCGGCTTCCAGGTCGTACAACCGGGGGGCCGAGGCGATCGGTTGCTGGACCACCTTCCAGCGCCCGCGGCACAGCGCCTGGCCCCCGCCGCGTTCGTAGAAGGCCCAGTACTGGTACGGCGCCGGGCGCTGGCCGGACTCGCCGAGGAGGGTGGGCGCGAAGGAGAGGCCGTCCACGTTCGCCGGCAGGTGCTCGCCGGCGCCCGCGAGTTCCGCCAGGGTGGGCATCAGGTCCCAGAACGCTGCGGCGTGGGCGGTATCGCGGCCCCCACGGATCGTCCCCGGCCAGGAGGCGATCAGCGGCACCCGGATCCCGCCCTCCGTCAGATCGCGCTTGGTCCCTCGCAGGGGCCCGTTGGAGTCGAAGAACGCCGCACGGTGGCCGCTCTCGTTGTGGGGCCCGTTGTCGGAGGTGAACAGCAGCAGGGTGCGCTCGAGGATCCCGCGCTCGGCGAGGCGGTCCACGATGCGCCCGACGTCGCGGTCGATCCGCGCCACCATGCCGGCAAAACCGCGTTCGGGCGCGGGCCAGTCCCGCTCCGCGTAGGGGGAGTCCGAGGGGACCTCCATCCCCCGCCGGCCGGCCTCGTTGTTCGCGTGCGGAAGGGTCCAGGCGACCATGGCGAAGAAGGACTCCTGCGCGTGCTCGTCGACGAACTCCAGGGCGGCGTCTGTGATCAGGTCGTGGCTGTAGTCGATCTTCTCCGTCGCCTCGCCCTGGCCGTGCTTGCCTTCGTTCGGCACCACGTTGCGCAAGGCGACGCGCTCCTCGTCACGGATCAGGAACGAGGGGTAGTGGTTGTGGGCGTGGTGCTGATCGAGGTAGCCGAAGAACGTGTCGAACCCCTGGCGCGTCGGCACTCCCTCCGATCCCTCGTGCCCGATGCCCCACTTGCCGAAGAGCCCGGTCGCGTAGCCACCCTCTGCGAGCACCTCTGCCAGGGTCACGGTCTCCGCCTTCAGGTTCTGCTTGCCGTTCCCGCGGATCTCGCAGTGCCCGGTGTGCAGCCCCGTCATCAGGACGGCGCGCGAGGGTGCGCAAACCGTCGAGCCCGAGTAGAAGCGCGTGAAGCGCACCCCCTCGGCGGCCAGGCGGTCGAGGCTCGGGGTCTGGATCTGCTCCTGCCCGTAGCAGCCCAGGTCCCCGTAGCCCAGGTCATCCACGACCATCAGGACGATGTTGGGGCGAGTCGGCTCGTCGCGTGCGATGGCCGACGAGGCCGGGCTGCCGAGCAGCAGAGCCGCGATCCAGCAGGCCGACGTCGTGGAGGGGTACTGCATGGAGAGCAGTATGCCGCCAACGCGGCGGGGGGGGAGAGCAATGCGTCGTGCGGCACCCCTCCGGAGCGTGGCCTGCTGGGGAGTCGTCGCCCGGGACGTCGTCGCCGGGGACATCGTCGCCGGGATGGCCGTGCCCTCAGAACTGGCGCACGACTCCGATCACGACACCTCGCACCTCGACCTCGTCGACCAGGATCGGCTCCATGGCCTGGTTGGCCGGTTGGAGGCGCACGCCTTCGCCCTCGCGGTAGTACCGCTTGAGCGTGGCCTCTTCGTCGTCGAGCACGGCCACGACGGTCTCCCCGTCGGTGGCGGTCGAACGACGCTCGACCAGCACGATGTCGCCGTCGCAGATGGCGTCCTCGATCATCGAATCGCCCCGCACCCGCAAGGCGTAGACCTCGCCGCCCTCCGGCACCCATTGCGCGAGGTCGAGCTCCTCGGGAGATTCGACGGCCTCGATCGGGCTGCCCGCGGCGATCCGCCCGAGGATCGGTACGACCGGCTGGGAGGCGGGAGCTTGGGGCGCATCGGATTCCACGATGCGCAGCCCACGGCTGACGCCGCGGGCTGCGCGTTCGATGACGCCCTTGCGCTCCAGCTCACCGATGTGGCCGAAGATCGTCACCTTGTTCACGCCGAAGGCCGCTGCGATCTCCTCGAGGGTCGGGCTGATGCCCTGCTCCGCGGTGTAGTCGCGCAGGAAGTCGAGGATCTCGTGCTGGCGGCGGGTCAGGGGGGGTGCGCTGGGGCCGACGTTCATGATGGGTCGTCCATGGGCGGTGGGTGTGCGGGTTTCGCGGCCCTGGATGGGGCGTGGCCTCGGAGGCCGATCGGCCCCGTTCTCAGACCAGGAAGGCCCCGGAGAAGAGGACGAGGAAGAAGATCAGGGAGCCGCCTTCGGCGCGCAGGAGTCGGGTCATGGGGAGCTCGTCGTGGCTGGTGGGTGGTCGGGGCGGGGAGGGTGAGGTGGAGAGTGCGGGGGAGGGATGGGTGGGACAGGTCTGGGGAGCGATCGGAGGGCTCCACGGTCAGGTGTCAGCCCAGGGCAGGGCGCGGGAGATGGCTGTGGAGCGTGGTTCCCGCCGGAGGGGGAGCTCCGTTCGCCCTGCCCGTGGCTAACAGATGCCTAATCTATCGGCCGGTCGGACCCGAACAAGACCCGAACCGATGAAATCGTCGGTGCGGTCCCCCCAGCGGGACGGACCGTGCGGGGTCTCGGTGGGGTTGGGGGCTGCGGGTGCTCTCGGGCGTGTGCTGATGGGTGGAGTCAGGCCCCGGGCACGGTGATCTCGTCGCTGGGTGCCCCCCGTTGGGCACGTGGGCTTGGGAGCGATGGCGGGGCGCTCGGCGGAGGCAGCGGTCACCGATGGCAGGCTCTTCAGGCCAACGTCGGGCAGCGGGGACGCTGCGTGGCGGTGACGCTAGAATGGGAGGATGGCGGGCTCGCGGGCCCAGCCCAGCCGCATGCCCCCGGACATGGAAGCCCCCCTGGGACTGGATCGCCCCCTGGTCTCCTTCGATCCCAGAAGGGTTCCGGTGTACCGCTTCGACGTGGTCGTGTTGGGGAGCGGCCTGGCCGGTGGCGTGGCTGCCCTGACCACTGCGCGGGCCGGACGCTCGGTGGCGGTGGTGACCAAGGCATCCGTGGGGGAGGGGAACACGCGCTACGCCCAGGGCGGTCTGGCGGCGGTGGGCGCCGCCGAGGACAGCTTCGAGCTGCACGTCGCGGACACCCTGAGGGTCGGCTGCGGCCTCTGCGACCCGGCCGTCGTGGAGCGTATCGTGCGCGGCGCGCCCGAGGCCGTCGCCGAGCTCGTCGACCTCGGCGCCGAGTTCGACCGCGACGCGGAAGGCTGCTTGCGCCTCTCGCGCGAGGGCGGTCACTCGCGGGCGCGGGTCGTCCACGCGCGCGGCGATGCGACCGGCCTGGAGATCCAGCGCACCGTGAGCGCGGCCCTGGCCGCCGATCCCGCCATCACCGTCTTCCCCGAGACCTTCGCCGTGGACCTCTTGACGGACGAACGCGGCGACGTCTCGGGAGTCGTGGGCCACACCGCCACGGGGGAGCGCGTCGCCTTCTGCGCGCCCGACGTCCTGCTCGCCACGGGCGGCTCGGGCCAGATCTACCGCGAGACCACCAACCCGCCCGTGGCGACGGGGGACGGCGTCGCCATGGCCTTCCGCGCCGGCGCCCTCCTGCGCGACCTCGAGTTCGTCCAGTTCCACCCGACCTGCCTCTACATCGCCGGCGCGGCCCGGGTGCTGATCAGCGAGGTCCTGCGCGGCGCCGGCGGCGTCCTGCGGGACCGCCACGGCCGGCGCTTCATGCCCGATGCCCACCCCGACGCGGAGCTCGCCCCCCGCGACGCGGTCAGCCGGGCGGTCTTCCGCACGATGGTCGAGACCGGGGACACCAACGTCTACCTCGACCTCTCCGACGTCGACGCCGATCCCCACGGGGCGTTCCCCGGGATCTCGCGCGTCTGCAAGGCCTTCGGCATCGACATCGCCTCCGATCCGATCCCCGTCCGGCCCGGCGCCCACTACCAGATCGGCGGCGTGGCGACCGATCCCGAGGGGCGCGCCAGCGTCGAGGGTCTGTGGGCCGTGGGGGAGTGCGCCAGCACGGGCCTGCACGGCGCCAACCGCATGGGTTCCAACTCCCTGCTCGAGGCGCTCGTCGGCGGCATCGAGACCGGACGCGCCCTCGCCCTGCGCCCCGCGAGCGCTCCCCAGCCCGTGGCGGTCGAAGCGGGCGGGAGAAGCCGCCGCCCCGACAGCGGCCTGACCCAGCCGGTCAACATCGAGGACCTCACCTACTCCCTCAAGTCGATGATGTGGCGCCAGATGGGCGTCGAGCGCGACGCCGAGGGCATGGGCGAGGCCGCCGGGAAGCTCGGATTCTGGTCGCGGGTCGTCCAGGACCTCGCCGAGCCCGGACCGCGCACCTGGGAGCTCGTCAACATGCTCACCCTCGCGCGCTTGGCCACCCTCGCGGCGCTGGGGCGGGAGGAGTCCCGCGGCGTCCACTACCGCACGGACCACCCCGCCGCGGGGGGGGCGCACCGCACTCTGCTCGTCGGATCCTGGCCCCGCGAGGGGCCGAGCCGGGTCCAGATCACCCGCGAGCCCCTCGCCACGGTCCCCACGGCGGACGCCGGAACGGTCGGGTTGCCCTCCCCTGGGTCGGCGGGGCGATGAGCCGCGAACCCCAGCCGACACTCCCGCCCCGGGAGCGCATCCTGGTCTGCGGCGTCCTCCTCGGGGACCAGCGCCCCGAGCACGACGGTCCCCTCGGCGAGGCGCGTGGTCTCGTCCGCGCAGCCGACGGGGAGGTCGTCGGCCCGGGCATCATCCAGCGCCGGGAGCGCGCGCACCCGGCGACCCTGATGGGCAAGGGCAAGGCGCAGGAGATCGCCGACGCCGTGCAGTCGGCCCGACCCGACGCGGTGGTCGTGGACAACGACCTCACCCCGGCCCAGGGGCGCAACCTCGAGAAGGCCTGGGGCGTGCGGGTCATCGACCGCTCCGAGCTGATCCTCGACATCTTCGCTCGCCGCGCCCGGACGCGTCAGGCGAGCCTCCAGGTGGAGCTGGCCCAGAACGAGTACCTCTTCCCGCGCCTGCGCCGCATGTGGACGCACCTGGAGCGGACCGAGGGCGCGATCGGCACACGGGGACCGGGGGAAACGCAACTCGAGACCGACCGGCGCCTGCTGCGCAAGCGCATTCGCGACCTCAAGGCAGAGCTGGCCGAGATCGAGGAGCGCCGCAAGCGCCAGGTGCGGACACGCTCGGAGGTGTTCACGGTCGGTCTCGTCGGCTACACGAACGCCGGCAAGTCGACCCTCCTGAATCGGCTCACCGGCTCTCGGGAGTTCGTTGCCGACATGCTGTTCGCCACCCTCGACACGCGCACTCGCCAGTGGGAGCTCTCCGACGGTCGCACCGTCCTGCTCTCCGACACCGTCGGGTTCCTCGGCCGACTCCCGCACCATCTCGTGGCCTCGTTCCACGCCACTCTGGAGGAGGCCCTCACCGCCGACCTCTTGCTGCACGTCGTCGACGGCTCGCACCCCGACGCCACGGAGCAGATGGCGGCGGTCGAGCGCGTCCTGGGCGAGCTCTCCCACCACACGCACACCGACGTCTTGGTCTTCAACAAGGTCGATCAGGTGCGCGACCCCATCGAGCTCTCCCTGATCTCCAGCGACCTCGAGCAGCCGGTCGTCTACCTCTCCGCGGCCACCGGCGAGGGCCTCGACCGCCTCGACGAGATCGTCCGCGAGCGCCTCGACGCCCGCTCGGCCCTGCTGAACGTGTTCGTCCCCCTCGCCGACGGGCGCCTGGCCGCCGCGGTGCGCGGCGGCGGCGTCGTCACCGAGGAGGAGGTGATCGAGGACTCGCAGCTGCGTCTGCGCGTGCGCCTGGACGCGGCCGCGCTGGGCAACCTGCGGCGCAGCGCCCGGGGCGAGCTGCGCTTCGAGCTCCTCGAGGCCCCGCACGAGGGGAGTGAGGGGCTCGCGCCCTTCGAGTCCCCGACCGAGCCCGCCTGACGAACCAGCGGCTCAGGGCTGGAGCTGCTCGCGGGGCGGCAGCTCGAGGGTCTGGCCGGCGCGCAGGCTGTGCTCGTCGGCGAGGCCGTTGTAGCGCGCCACGAGCTCGGGCAGGGGCGGCCGCCCGGTGCCGTAGAAGTCCTCGCAGATCCTGGACAGCACCTGGCCGGGGCGCACGGTCACCTCGAACACCGGCGTGGGCGGGGGGAGGTCGGCCTCCAAGCCCAGGCCCGCCGGATCGAGCTCGTCGAAGGCCGGCGCCGAGTCGGGGCCGGCGGCCTCGACGAGCGTAGCCGCCTCGGGAGCCGGAAGCGGGGCGCTTGGGACGGGCCAGTCGGCCAGGGGCGTCGTCCCCGCCGGTCTACCGATCACGATCCTGGCCGGACCCGGCTCTCGGCCCTCGGCCGCCTCCACGCCCAGCCCTGCGCGCTCGCGGCGCAGGCCCTCCGCCCAGCCTCGGTGTACCCAACCGGCGACGGCGAACAAGGCGATCAGGACGAACCAACCGGACAGGACCCGCACGCCCCGAGTCTGCCACTCGGGCGGGGGCGGGTCGAGCCTCGCCTCGGGCCCTGCGACTCAGGCGCCGGCGGTCTCGGTCCGGGGGCTCTTCTCGTGCGCGGACTCCGCCGCCTGGCGGGCGCGCGAGCGGCTCTCCAGCCACAACAGGGCCGGCGAAGCGACGAACATCGACGAGTAGGTGCCGACCAGCACGCCCACCAGCATGGCGAAGGAGAAGCCCTCCAGGACGCTGCCGCTGCCGACGTTGAAGCCGAACAGCACGGAGACCGCCACCAGTGTCGTGATCGAGGTCAGCAGGGTGCGCGAGAGGGTCTGGTTGATCGAGAGGTTGAGGATCTCGGCCAGGCTCCCCTTGGTGCGTGGCAGGTTCTCCCGGATGCGGTCGAAGACCACGATCGTGTCGTTGAGGGAGTAGCCGATGATGGTCAGGAAGGCCGCGATCATCGGCAGGCTGATCTCGCTGTCGAGGAGGCCGGTGACGTTGGTGACCGAGAGCACGCCCAGGACGAACAGGACGTCGTGCACGATGGCGAGGACGGCCGCGATTCCGTAGCTGTACTCGGCGAAGCGCACGCGGATGTACATCACCACGGCGAAGAGGCTCACCAGGACCGCGATGATCGCCTTGTCCCGCAGCTCGCCGACCACCTGGGCGCCGACCAGGGTCGTCCCCGGCATGGGCAGGGCGAGGCGGTACTCATCCCCGGCACCGTCGAGCTGGCCGTTCACCCGCTGGCCGATCTCCTGCTCGAGGGTCAACAGCGTGCTGTCGGGCTTGGCGGCCCCGGTGAACTCGTAGGCCCCAGGGTGGTCCTCGACTGCGGTGACGCTCACTCCGGTCAGCGTCCCCTCGGCGGAGAGGGCGGCCGAGATGTCGGCGGTGGGGTGCTCGTTCTCGAAGTACAGCCGCCCGCCGGCATCCTTGGTGACGTCGTCGAGCTCGAGCTCGATCGGACCCTTCTGCAGGACGCCCGCGAGGGCGTCGGCGATCTCGGCCTGCCCGGTCTTCTCGCCGCCGGTCTGGCCCGACTGGAGGACGTCGCCCTCGGACTTGTAGACGATCCGGAACTGGCGGAATCCGGCGCTGTCGTCCCCCGAGTCGAGGATCGGCTTGACCTCCGCGGACTCGCCCACGACGTTGGGGATGGCGGCGATCAGGGCGCGGATGTCGTCGGTCTGCTCGGGTTCCTCGGTGCGCACGGTGACCGTGAAGCCGCCGAGGAAGTCGATCGACATCCGGTCGCGCTCGGGGATGCTGACGAAGAGCCCCATGCCGCCGATGATCAAGAGCACCGACAGGGGCAGCAGTTTGCGCGCGGCCGACATGAAGTCGATGCGAGTCTGCTTGACGAGCTGCCCCATCGAGAAGCGCTCGGCGCCCTTCTCCAGGGCCAGGTGCACCAGGATGCGCGTGACGACCAGGGCCGAGAAGACCGAGGTCACGATCCCGATCATCAGGGTCGTGGCGAAGCCGCGGATCGGACCCGTGCCCTGGTAGTAGAGGATCACGGCCGTGATGAACGTCGTCACGTTGGCGTCGATGATCGTCACCGACGCTCGCTCGAAGCCGTTCTTGGCCGCCTGGATGAGCTTGCGTCCCTTGCGGCTCTCCTCGCGGATGCGCTCGTAGATCAGGATGTTGGCGTCGACCGCCATGCCGACCGTCAGGATGATGCCCGCCACGCCGGGTAGGGTGAGCGTCGCCTGCAGGAAGGCCATCGAGCCCATCAGGAGCGTCATCGCGCACAGGAGACTGAGGGCCGCGAAGATCCCCAGCTTGCGGTAGTAGACCGCCATGAACACCAGCACGAGCGCGAGGCCGAGCAGGGCGCTGATCGCGCCGAGCTTGACGAAGTGGTCGCCGAGGGTGGCTCCGACCCGCTCCTCCTGCTCGAGCTCGGGCTTCACCCGCAGGGAGCCGGTCTTGAGCACCTTGACCATCTCCTCGACCTCGGCCTGCGTGAAGCCCTTCGAGCCGCCGGAGATGCGGAAGCTCTGGAACAGGGGCTGCTCGATGGTCGCCAGGGAGATGATCTCGTCGTTGATGACGATCGCCATCAGCTTGCGCACGTAGGCGCGCGTGAAGTCCCCGAAGCGGATCGTCGCGCGGGCGTTCATGTCGACGCCGACCGCCGGCAGGCCGAACTCGTCGCTCGAGGGGCGCACGAAGTCCACGTCGGCGCTGGAGAAGGCCCACTCCGGCCGTGACTGCACCACCACGGGGACGAGGTTGTCGCGCGCCGCCGGGGCCGCGTCTGTGGCCATCACGTGGTGGGGGAACCAGCGGATGTTGGCCGGCGGTCCCAGGGGCGGATCGAGGGCGTTGAACCCGGTGATGGCGATCCCCGGGTGCTCGTCGACCCACTCCTGGGCCTTCTGCAGCTCGCTCGTCTCGTCCGTTCCAGAGCTCTGGAAGTCCTCGGTCTGGGCGCGGGCGAAGATCTCCAGGGAGCCGGGGTTCTGGATCAGGCTGATGATGCTGTCGTGGCTCTTGAGGGTGACCGTGTTCCCCGGCGCGTGGTCCCCTACGCCCGAGCCCGCGAAGCCGCGCTCCAGACCCAACAGCTGGGAGCCGTCCCGGCTCTCGTACTTGATGCGCTCGGAGCCGACCGCGACCACCCCGCCGGTCAGGGGGAAAGCGGCGGCCTGGGCGTCCGACGCGTCCAGGGACAGGGCGCCGTCCACGGGCGCGAGGCGGTCGAGGAGCGGGGCCTTGGCCTCGATCGTCGTGCGCATCATCTGCGCGGGCACCTCGACCACGAAGCTGTCGGCGCCCTCGGGACGGATGACCGTCTCCTTGGTGCCGGTGGGGTCGACCCGCTCGCGGATGACCGCGACCGTGTCCTGCATCAGCTGCTGGCGGTTGTCGTACTCCGCCTGGGTGATCTTCTTCTCGGCCAGAGCCCGATCGAAGTCGATGCTCAACAGGTAGCGCGTGCCGCCCTGCAGATCGAGGCCGAGCCGGAACGGCGACTCGGGCAGCACGATGCACAAAACGGCCGCGGTCAGGGCGGCGGCGATCCAAAAGACCTTGCGACCGAGGTTCTCGACCATGGAAGGGAGTGGTGGTTCGGATGCGGTGGAGGAGCGAACGGCGCGCCGCGGTGCGCGTCGGCCGGCGAACCCGGTCGCCGGTGTTCGGCCGAGCGCCCGGTTCGCCGGAGACTCGGCCGGCGGAGCGGGTGGGGGTGGGTGGTTCAGACGCTGGCGGTCTCTTCGGGAGCCGCCTCTTCCTCGGGCGCGGGGGGCGGCTCGGGCGCCGGAGGCGCCTGGGGGTCGGGGGCGTCCCCCGCTGCGCGCCGTGCCTGCTCGCGCGCGCGCTCGCGCCGCGCCCGCTCGCCGAGGAGCTCGCGCACCCGGGTCTTCTTGCCGACCCGGTCGCGCAGGTAGTAGAGCTTCGCGCGGCGCACATCGCCGCGGCGCGTGATGACCACGTCCTGCACCCGGGGGCCGTGCAGGGGGAAGACCCGCTCCACGCCCTCGCCCTGGACGATGCGGCGCACGGTGATGTTGCGGCGGATTCCGCGCCGGCGCACGGCGATGACCATTCCGATGAACAGCTGCACGCGCTCCTTGTCACCCTCGCGGATGAGGTAGTGCACCTCGACCGAGTCCCCGACGTGGACCGTGGGGATGGACTTCTTGCCGAGGTCGGCTTCCAGGCTGTCTATCAGGCTCATCGCTCGTTCGGGGCGCCTCGGCGCCCCCTCGCTTGGGTCGTCGGTTGTGTCTCGGTCTCGTTCCCGATGGTCTCGGGTGTGCTGTACGCCGCGGGGGCGCGCGGGCCGCGGGGCGTCCCGTCGTTGGTCTGTCTCGCGGGCCGTTGCGGTCGGCCTGCGCGCTCGCTGCGAGCGTCGGGTCTCCTCACTCCTCCCTGTCCTCTCTCCGGTGCGCGTCGCGCTCCCTTGCGCGCTCCCGGCGCCAGCGCGCGATCGCCGCGTGGTCGCCGCCGAGCAGCACTTCCGGCACCGCGTGGCCGCGGTAGGAGCGCGGCCGCGTGTAGTGCGGGTGGTCGCACAGCGGAGCCTCGCCGGCCTCGTCGGGAGCGCGGGCCGTCCCGAAGGAGTCCTCGAGGGCCGAGCGCTCGTTGCCGAGGGCTCCGTCGAGCAGGCGCACGACGGCCTCTGTGACGGCCAGGGCTCCGATCTCGCCGCCGGAGAGGACGAACTCGCCCAGGGAGATCGTCTCCCAGTCGAAGAGCTCGGCGATGCGCTGGTCGAAGCCCTCGTAGCGGCCGCACAGGAGCAGGATGCGCTCCTCGGAGGCCAGCGATTCGGCCGTGTCCTGGGTGAACGTGCGCCCGGTGGGGCAGAGCATGATCTTGCGGAACTCGCCGTGCCGCCGCTCGAGCCACTCGACGCACTCGACGATCGGCTCGGGGCGCAGCACCATGCCGGGGCCGCCGCCGAAGGGGCGGTCGTCCACGGTGCGGTGGCGGTCGCGGGCGAAGTCGCGGAAGTCGACCAGCTCGATCCGAGCCAGGCCGCGCTCGCGCGCGCTGCCGACGATGCTCGCGCCCAGGTAGGGCTCCAGCGCCTCGGGAAAGAGGGTCAGGATGGTAAAGAACGGCACGCCTTGCCTCCGGGCTGTCTCCCCGCGCGCCCTCGCGCGGGCGCATCCCTCGCGGGGACACCCCGAAAATGGCCCAGCAGGGTAGACAGGCCGGTGTCGCAGCGTCAAGGGTCTAGGCATGTTCACAGGCATCGTGGAGGGGGTCGGCGTCGTCAGCTCGGTCTCCCGCGCCGGAGAAGGGCTGGTCTGCCGCATCGCCCCCCCCGCGGGGGCCTGGAGCGTGGCCGAGGGCGACAGCGTGGCCGTCTGCGGCGCCTGCCTGACCGTGGCGGGCCTGGAAGCGGGCGCCGGGGCGAGCGAGGGGGCGGAGGAGATGGTCTTCGACCTCTCCGCGGAGACCCTGGCGCGCACCTGGTTCGACGCCCTCGAGCCCGGCGGGGGGGTCAACCTCGAGCGCGCCCTGCGCCTGGGAGATCGCCTCGACGGCCACCTGGTCTCGGGCCACATCGACGGCCTGGCGCGGGTGGCGGCCATCGCCGACAGCGGCGACGGCGGGCGCCGCTTCACCTTCGAGGTCGATCCCGGCCTCGAGCGCTACCTGATCGAGAAGGGCTCGGTGACCCTCGACGGCATCAGCCTGACGGTGGTCGAGCCGCGGGGGCCGCGCTTCGACGTCGCCGTCATCCCCCTCACCCTCGAGCGCACCCACCTCGGCCGCGCCGCCGTCGACCAGCGCGTGAACATCGAGGCCGACCTGGTCGGCAAGTGGATCGAGCGCCTGCTGCCGCCGGGCTAGAACGCGCCGAACATCACCGAGGTGAAGGTCGTGATCGGCGCTGCCTCGCGGTACTCCTCGAGGCTGCGCGTCACCAGGCCGACGGCCTTCATCAGCTCATCGTACATCTCCTCCTCCATCACGAGCTTGCCGACCGTCCCTTCGCCGGCGCGCACCTTGGCGGTGATGGCGGCGACGTCCTCGGCGATCCCCTGGATCTGCACGTACAGGTCGTCGCTCGCGAACAGACGGCCGACCGTGCTGTCCTCGCTCGCCAGTCGCTGGGTGAAGATCTCGAGGTCGCGCACGATCTTGTCGTCGTTGACCAGGCGTCCGATGCTGCCCTGGCCGTCGTTGATCTTGCCGACCACCTCGCGCAGGTCGGCCAGACCTTCGCTCACGTTCTTGCGCATCTCCTCGTCACCCAACAGGGCCGCCACGACGCCGTCGCCCTCGCGCACGTCGGTGAGGATGGCCTCGAGGTCCTCGCCGATCGCCGTCAGGGAGCGGTAGACCTCGTCCTCGGCCAGCAGGCGGCCGATCGTGCCCTTGCCGGCGACGAGGTCGGCGGTGAGCTTGTCGACGTTCTCGAAGGTGTCGGCGGCCTTGGCGACCCCGCGCTTGAGGTCGGCGCCCAACTCGTCGTCGACGAACAGGGGGCCGAGCGCCCCGCGCCCGTCCTGCACCCCGGAGACGAGGTCCCGCACGCCGCCGATGGCCTCGGTCAGGGCGTCGCGGTTGTCCGCCACGAGCTCGTTGACCGCCTCCATCACGTTGGGGGCCACCGTCCCCGACAGGTCGGCGTCGGCGGCCAGGTCGGGCGAGTCCGCCGGGCCGGGATCGATGGTCAGCACGCGCCCGCCGAGCAGGGTCGCGTCCTCGATCTTGATCTCGTAGTCGCGGGAGAGCCGCACCTCGTCCTCGAGGGCGACGACCACGACGATGCGGCGGTCGAGAGGAGCCGCCTGGTCGTAGGTGATCTGGGCCACCCTTCCCCAGCGCATCCCCGCGACGTGCACCGCGTCGCCCTTGCGCAGGCCGTGGGCACGCTCGAAGTAGACGGTCTTCTCCACCTCGGCCCCGAAGATCGTGTTGTGACCGGGCATGAGGGTGAAGAAGGCGAGGATCCCGAAGGCCCCCATGATCAACAGGCCCAGGAGGAAGTGTCTCTGAGTGCTCACAGGTTCTCCTTCGTCTCGGCTTCACCGAAGAAACGCAGCAGTCGGGGGTGTTCGGATTGGAAGAACTCCTCGGGGGAGGCGGCGTGGACGAGGGCGCGCCCCTCGTCGAGGAAGATGACCTCGTCGGCGACCGCGCGGATGCAGTCGATGCGGTGCTCGACGACGATGGCGGTCACGTCCAGCTCCTCGGAGAGCTCTCGTATCTGGCGGTTGATGGAGCGCGCGATCTCCGGGTCGAGGCCGGCGTTCGGCTCGTCGTAGAGGATCAGCTCGGGGTCGGTGATCAGGGCGCGCGCGAGGCCCACGCGCTTGCGCATGCCCCCGGAGATCTCCGAGGGCATCTTGCTCCCCGTGTCGCCGATGTGGACCAGCTCCAGCTTGGCCTGCACGCGCTCGCTGATCTCCTCCTCGGACAGGGAGGTGTTCTCGCGCAGGGGCAGGGCGACGTTCTCGGCGATCGACAGCCAGTTGATCAGGGCGCCCTCCTGGAACACGTAACCCATGCGGCGGCGCAGCTCGCGCAGCTGCTTGCGGGTCAGGGTGGCGACGTCGCGGTCCTCGACCAGGACGCGCCCGGCGTCGGCGCGCGTGAGGCCGATGATGTGGCGCAGGGTGACCGACTTGCCCGTCCCCGAGGGGCCCATGATGCCCAGGGTGCGCCCGCGCCGGACCTCCAGGGAGAGGCCGTCGAGGACCGAGACCCCGCCGTAGGCCTTGTGCACGTCCTCGAAGCGGATGACGGTCGGATCCTGCACGCGCTCAGGCCTGGTACATGGCCCAGGTCATGAAGTAGTTGGAGATGATGATGGCGATGATCGAGTCGCGCACCGCGCCGCGGGTGGCGTGCCCGACTCCGAGGGCGCCGCCGGTCGCGCGCAGGCCCTGGGCGCAGGAGATGGCGGCGATGATCACGCCGAAGACGAAGGACTTGAGCAGGCCGGCGTAGACGTCCTTGGGGATCCCGATCAGCTCGGCCGTCGGCAGGAGAGCGTCGAGGGCCGAGTCCATGTAGAGCTGGTAGCCCACGTGCAGCTGGGAGCTGGCGACGAACCCGCCGCCGAGTATGCCGATGGTGTCGCAGATGACGGTCAGGACCGGGCACATCACCGCCAGGGCGACCAGGCGCGGCACGACGAGGTAGCGCACGCGGTCGACGGACATGACCTCCAGGGCCGCCAGCTCCTCGCTGACGGCCATCGTCCCGATCTCGGCGGCGACCGCGCTGCCGACGGTCGCGCTGAGGATCGTGGCCGTGATGAACGGGCCCATCTCGCGCGCCATGCTGATGGCGACGATGATCCCGATCTGGTCCTGCTGGCCGATGCGCGAGAGCTCGATGCCGGTCTGCAGGGCGACGATCATGCCCATGAACAGCCCGACGAGCAGCACGACGTGCAGCACGCCGATCCCGCCGTTGTACATGTGGTAGGCGATCATCCGCCGTCGGCGCGGGACCGCGTCCAGGCGGGTGAGGGCCTTGAACAACAGCGAGAACAGGAAACCGGTGTTCTCGAGGAACTGGCGCAGGAAGCTCATCGGGGGGGATCGTCCCCTCCGCCGCCCGCCGAGGCGCGGACGCGCTCCAGGGGCCAGCCGGGACCGGGCAGGGAGGGGGACATCCACTCTAGGCTCTCGCCCTCCGTCGATCTCCAGCGCACCAGGCCGAAAAGGAGGGAGAACTCCCGCACGGCCGTCGCGCCCCTGCGGTAGTCGCGCCGGGCCCACAGGCCGGCGAGGGAGCGGCGGTCCTCGTCGGCGTCCTTCTCGCGGCGCCAGAGGCCGAGGAGCGAGCGCTCGCGCACCACTTCCGCCCGCTCCTCGCGGGCGAAGACCTTCCACAGCCAGGAGTAGTGGCGCTCCAGCGCGGGCATGTGCCAGAGCGGGCTGAGCGCCGGGAACGAGAAGCGGTTCCCCTCGCCGCCGCGCTCGGCCTGGAACAGGGGCCAGACCTTCTCGACGCGCTGCTCCGTGCCGTCGGCGCGCTTGACGTGGTAGCCGTCGTAGAACGGCGTCACGCGCAGGGCGTTGCGTGTGTGGTCGAGGTAGGTCTCCTCACGGGCGTTGACCAACGGCCACAGCCACCACGTCGAGGTCATCCCGTCCCCCTCGAAGCGCGACCAGAACGGCCACACGCGCGTGCGCTTGGCCGCCTTGCTCGTCCCCGGCCGCTGCACCCGCACCAAGGGCCACACGTCCCAGGAGCAGAAGCCGCTGCGCTCGTCGGAGGAGGACCCGAAGAAGGGCCACAGCACTGTGGTGGCCTCGAAGCTGCCCTGGCGCGCGCGGCCGAAGAAGGGGAACACAGACCAGCGCGTGCGCCGGCTTTCAGGGGGCAGGGAGAGCTTGTCGCGCTCGAAGCTCAAGAGGGGCCACAGGAAGAACCAGCGGTCGTAGTTGCCCTCCAGGTGCGCGTGCCCGGCCAGGGGCCACACGCGCCAGCCCTGGGCGCCCTCGCCCGAGAGGAAGCGGAAGACGGGGAAGAGGAAGTGGCGCGCGACCCGCCCGTCACGCTCGGTGCGCATGTAGAGCGGCCAGAGCACGAACTCGATCTTGTCGAAGGTCAACAGCTTCTCGACGCGACCGGCCACCGGCAGCCAAGCGCGAACGGTGCGACCGTCGGGGAAGCTCGCGAAGTAGACCAGCGGGAACCCGAAGTAGGACCAGGTGCGCGTGCCGTCGGCGTGGGTGCGGCGCTGGTACTGGCCGAAGGGGAGCAGGCGCGAGAGCTGCTCGTCGGGGCCGCGCGAGACGAGTCCGAGCGGGGCGAGGAACTCGGTCTTGGTGCGTCCCTCCTCGAGGCGGGAGTGGAGGAAGAGCGGTCGCACGCCCCACTCGACGGCCTCCCCGCCGGGCTCGTCGCGGCGCAGGAGGAACGCCCCGCCCGCGGCCTCGATCTCCTCCCCGCCGCCGGCGGTGGAGAGCTGGGTGAACAGGGGCGCGACGTGACGGTCGGTCGCGTAGCTCGCGCAGCCGGCGAGGAGGAAGCCGGCGAGCGCCAGGCAGCCGACCATCGACCGGAGCGTACGCATCGCGCCGCATTGTGGTTGCGCGCCGACGCGTTGCAAGCTCGGAGCGTTGCACCGGCCGCCGCGGGCCTGTTAGCTTCCGCCCGCCGAGAGCGGCAGCGCGCACATGAGCACCTACCTGAGCGGGATCCAGCCCAGCGGCATGCAGCACCTGGGCAACTACTTCGGCGCCATCCGCGGGCACATCGAGGCCCCGGCGAGCGGCGGCGAGCACTTCTACTTCATCGCCGACTACCACGCGCTGACGACCAGCCGCGACCCACAGGCCCTGCGCGAGCGCGTGCGCGAGACCGCGGTCACCTACCTCGCCCTCGGCCTCGACCCCGAGCGCGCGACCCTCTTCCGCCACAGCGACGTGCCCGAGGTCTGCGAGCTCGCCTGGTTGCTCTCCTGCGTGACCGGCATGGGCCTGCTCGAGCGCGCGCACTCCTACAAGGACAAGAAGGCCAAGGGCATCCAGGCGACGGTGGGCCTGTTCACCTACCCGATCCTGATGGCGGCCGACATCCTGGCGTACGAGTCCGACTTCGTCCCCGTCGGCAAGGACCAAAAGCAGCACGTCGAGATGGCCCAGGACATGGCCGGCTACTTCAACCACGCCTACGGCGAGGTCTTCCGGCGGCCCGAGCCCCTCCTGCCCGACGAGGGGCGCTTTGCCCGCGTGGTCGGCCTCGACGGCGAGAAGATGTCCAAGAGCAACGAGAACGGGATCTGGATCTTCGAGAGCGGCAAGCCCCTCGCCAAGCGCATCGGACGCATCGTGACCGACAGCCGCTCGCCCGCCGAGCCCAAGGATCCCGACGAGCTCCTGCCGTTGCGCTTCCTCGAGCTGTTCCTCGGCCCCGACGAGCTCGCCGACTGGCGGGAGCGGGTGCGCGAGGGCGGGGAGGGCGCTCCGGGCTACGGGCACATGAAGGCGCGCATCGTCGAGGCCGTAGAGGAGACCTTCGCCCCCGCCCGCGCCCGGCGCGAGGAGCTGCTCGCCGACCCCACCGAGGTGGACCGGATCCTCGAGCGCGGGGCGGAGAAGGCGCGTGCCATCGCCGTCGGCGTGCGCGACCGTGCCCTGGGGGCCTGCGGCCTCCGCAACCCGATTCCGCGATGATCATGGACGCTCTCTCCCGCACCACGCCCTCGCGCCGCCTCGCACGGCTCCTGGCCCTCGCCTGCACCGCCGCCTGCGCGGCGCCCGGCGACGGTGCCGCCTCGGTCGAGCCCGGCCCCGCCGCTTCGCCGAGCGTCTGGCCCGACACCTTCACCGAGCCGGCCGTCCTGATCGCCGACGACGTCCGCATCGAGGGGCCGCGCGGCCTGCTCGACCACTTCGCCGTGCGCGTCGAGGAGCGCTTCCACGTGCGCACCGAGAAGACCACACCGGACGGTTACCTGCAGCGCGTCACCGTGCGCTCCGACGGAGTCCAGGCGGAGATCAGGGCCTGGCTCGACGAGTTGGAGATCGTCGCCCTGCGCTCCCTCACGGCCCTGGAGCGTCCCGGAGAGGCGGATCTGTTCGTCGGCGCCGGCGGCGACGCCTACTGGAGGAGCGCAGCCGACGGCCGCGAGCGGCGCGGCGAGCTCCTGCACCTGGCGGGCGGGTCGGAGCGCTGAGCCGTGGCGCCCGCCGGGCGGCTTCGTGAGCTCGCCGCCCTCGCGGGCGCGTGCCCGTTCGTGATCCTCGCCGTCGGCTGCCTGGCGGCCTGCCGCTCCGCGGGGACCGCCATCCCTCTCGCTCCCCTCGGTGAGCCGGGACCCTACGACCGGCTCGCCCCCGGCGCCGGCGACGTGCTGCGCGCCGCGGTCCGCGACCTGGAGGCGGGGCTGGCCGGCCAGGCCCACGAGGGACTGGCGGGGCTCGCCGCCGCCCATCCCCATCACGTCCTCGTCGGGTGCTGGCTCCAGGAGGCGGAGCTGGCCCTCTTCGACGCTCGGGCTCCCGGGGGGGAGAGGGGGGACGCCGCGGACGCACTGCGCCGCGCCTGGCGCGGTCGGGCCGACGCCGAACCCCATCCCGCGACCCTGGTCCTGGCGGCGCGCCTGGAGGACGACCCGACCGCCGGGCTGTTGCTCTGCGAGCGCGCCTTGGACCTCGACGGCGACTGCGCCTGGGCGCACTACGCTCGGGCGGCGATCCATGCCCGTGCCGGCGAGTGGGGGGCCGCGCGCACCGCCGCGCGCTCGGCGCTCGAGAGCAGGCCGGGCCACCTCGCCACCCTGCGCCTCTGGGCGTGGCTCGAGGGACAGACGGCCCGCCGCGACGGCGCGATCGTCGTCCTTGGCGCCTGGCTGGAGCGGGCCGGGGGCGAGCCCGGAGTCTCCGCGCGCCAGATCGCCGAGGCGCGCTTCGACCTCGCCCTGCTCTTGCTGGAGGAGGAGCGCGCCGGCGAGGCGCGCGAGGTCCTGCTGGCGCTCGCGGGCGACGGGCCGGACGAGGTGCGACGCCTGACCGCCCTGGCCGGCGTCGAGGAGGTGCTCGGCGATCCCCTCGCTGCCCGCGCCGCCGCCGACGCCGCCGGGGAGGCGGACCGCGGCGCCCTGCTGCCGGCCGTCCAACAGGCCCTGCTCGATGAGTTCTGGTTCCGCGACGTCGATCGCGCCCGGGAGAGCTGGCGCCGCGTGCTCGTGCTCTCGGGCGGGCGCCCCGACCTGGGCTCGCTCATGCAGCGCCTGCGCGCCCAGGTGCACCTCGGCCGCCTGCCCAAGGCGAGCGGGGCGGAGGAGTGAAGGTCGTCCTCCAGCGCGTCAGCTCGGCGCGCGTCGTCGTCGGCGAGGAGACGACGGGCGCCGTGGGGGAGGGTCTGCTGGTCCTGCTCGGGGTCTTGCGCGGCGACGGCGAGGCCGACGCCGTACGCCTCGCCGAGAAGGTCGCGCGCTTCCGGGTCTTCCGCGACGACCAGGGGCGCATGAACCTCTCGGCCCTCGACCGAGAGGCGCAGGTACTCGTCGTCAGCCAGTTCACCCTGGCCGCGGACGGCCGCAAGGGGCGCCGGCCTTCCTTCGAGCGAGCGGCGCCCCCCGAAGAGGCCGAGGCACTCTACGAGCGCTTCGTCGCCCGCCTGGAGGAACTGGGCCTGGAGTGCGCCACCGGCCGCTTCGGGGCGATGATGAGCGTCGAGCTGGTCAACGACGGTCCGGTCACGTTCGTGCTCGAGGAACCCGCCCCCGATCGGCTTCCGTGAGCCCCCCTCTTCCTCAGCGGTCACAAGTTCTTGCTTGACGGGAAGATAGTGCGATTCGACAATCCGGATTCGTTCGTCTCGAGGAGCGCTCGCGGCGGACCCCACCCCATCCCATGAGCGACCCGAGCGAGAAGCCCGCCGCCAGGCGGACCACGGTCACCAAGAAGGAGCTGATCCACAGGATCTCCGACGACACGGGCCTGACCAAGGTGGTCGTGAAGGACGTCCTGCAGCGCTTCCTCGACGAGATCATCACCGAGCTCGAGCGCGGGCACCGCCTCGAGTTCCGCGAGTTCGGCGTGTTCGAGGTGCGCAAGCGTTCGGCGCGCCGCGCCCAGAACCCGCGCACCCTCGAGAAGGTCGATGTCCAGGCCAAGCGCGTGGTGAAGTTCAAGGTCGGGCGTCTGATGCGCGAGCGCGTGGCAGGAGAGCGGCCGGTTCCCGAGCCCGCGGGCGCGGCCGGCGGCGCCGAAGACCGCGCGCGCGACGCGGCGGGTGCTTCGGGAGCGCCGGCGGCGTCCGTCTCGGCTCCGACCCCGCCGCCGCCGCCCTCCGTCGCCGAGTCGGGCGATGCCCCGCCGTCGGCGTCGCCCTTCTAGCGCCCCGACGACTCCGGCGCCCTCACGCCCGCGCGGCCGCCGCGTCGAGGGCCTCTCGCACGTCCTCGATCAAGTCGTCGACGTGCTCGATCCCCACCGAGAGGCGCACGAGGCCGTCGGCCAGGCCGGCGGCGCGGCGCTCGGCGGCTGGGATCGCCGCGTGGGTCATGCTCGTGGGGACCTCGACCAACGACTCGACGCCGCCGAGGGACTCGGCCAAGGTGAACACGCGCGTGGCGACGGCGAAGGCGTCGGCCGCCTCGACGCCGCCGGCCAGCTCGAAGGAGAGCATGCCGCCGAAGTCGGTCATCTGGCGCGCCGCCAGCTCGTGCTGGGGGTGGCTGGCCAGGCCGGGGTAGATCACGCGCTCGACGGTCGGCTGGGCCTCGAGGAACTCGGCCAAGGCCCGGGCGTTCGCGCAGTGGCGGTCCATGCGCACCGCCAGGGTCTTGGTGCCGCGCAGGACGAGGAAGCTCGACAGGGCTTCGAGGCAGCCGCCGACGCTGTTCTGGAAGAACGCCAGCTCCTCGCGCAGGGCCTCGTCGGTGCCCACGAGCGCCCCGGCGATGACGTCGGAGTGGCCGCCGAGGTACTTGCTCATCGAGTGCACGACGACGTCCGCCCCCAGCTCGAGGGGCCGCTGCAGGTAGGGCGTGGCGAAGGTGTTGTCGACGATCGCCAGGGCCCCGCCGGCGTGGGCGATCTCCGCCACCGTCGCGATGTCGCACAGCCTCAGCAGGGGGTTGCTCGGCGTTTCGACGAACACGAACCGCGTCCGCTCGCACATCGCCGCGCGCACGGCGTCGGGGTCGGCGGCGTCCACCAGGGTGAACCCGATCCCGTAGCGCTCGAAGACTCGCTTGAAGATGCGGTAGGTGCCGCCGTAGAGGTCGTTCCCGCCGACGACGTGATCGCCGGGGACGAGCTTGTCGAGCAGGGCGTTGGTGGCGGCCATCCCCGAGGCGAAGCACAACCCCCAGGCCCCGCCCTCGAGGGAGGCGACGTTCTCCTCGAGGCACAGGCGCGTGGGGTTGGTCGTGCGCGAGTACTCGTAGCCCTGGCGCGGGACCGCCGGCGCCTCCTGCTCGTAGGTCGTCGTCAGGTACACCGGCGGCATCACGGCGCCGTTTTGG
Organism: Planctomycetota bacterium; assembly: GCA_030746555.1. Taxonomy (GTDB): domain Bacteria; phylum Planctomycetota; class UBA1135; order UBA1135. Next base: position 26,809 of record JASLMK010000046.1, read on the forward strand.
GGATCGGGCTCCTGCCCGGCGTGGATGGCGCGCGTCTCGAAGCGGCCGTGGTCGTTGCGGATCCTCATGGTCGGTGCGGGGCCCGGGGCGGGGGGAGGTCGTCGCCGGGCGAGTCTAGCCCGGATGATTCATGAAGACGCACACCAGACTTCGCAACCGGCCGTCTTCGACGGCCTCTCGGCCCCTGGCGGCGCTTCTCGAGAACCTGGCGCGGGCCTTCGCCGACCGCCGTCGCACGCGCCGCTAGGCGCGCCAGCGAGGGCGAACTAGAATGCCGGCTCGTGGTGGGGATCAAGGGAGCGGACCGGGCGCAGACCCTGCGGGCCGTCGTCGCGGTCTGCCTGCTCGGGCTGTTCTGGACCGTCCCCATGCGGGACGTGAGCGCCTGGGGCTGGGACGAGTCCATGCACGCCGAGCTGCCCGCCGTGCGCGTGCTCCTGGGCGCGAAGCTGGGCGAGTGGGCCTCGGTCTCCGACGCCGTCCACGGCTGCAACCAGTACCCCTTCGCCTGGCCCCTGTGCCTGGCGCTCGTGCAGGCGGTGTGCGGCATCTCCGAGCTCGCCTGCCGCGTCGCCGGCACCTGGATCTGGTGCTTCGCCCTGCTGGGCCTCTTCCAGCTCACCAGGGCCGTCGTCTCGACGAGCCGCGGCCACGGCCCGCCGCGTCGCGGCGACGACCTCGCCCCATGGCTGGCCCTGGCCCTGGGCGCCCTTTCGCCCCTGCCGCTGGCCTACTCCGGCACCCTCTTCCTGGAGGTGCCCTTCGCCGCCGCCGCCGTGTGGGCCTTGCGCGCCTGGGTGCTGCGCGACGGCACGCCCCGGCGCGAGCTGGTCGCCGGGGCCTGGCTGGCGGCGGCCTTCTTCACCAAGTTCAACTACGGCCTGATGCTCGGCGCCGGATGCGCGGGGGCCTGGGTCCTGGAGGGGGTCGCGGCCCTGAGCTCGGGGCGCTCGGCACCGTGGCTGCGGGCGAGCGCCTTCCTGGCCGCGGTCCCCGCCCTGGCCTGCGCCTGGTGGTTCCTCCTGCCCGTGCCCGAGGGCGCCGAGGCCGCCGCGCGCCACCGCGCCGCCCTGGGCTCGTTCCTGGGAGGCAACCGCGAGCTCCAGGCGACGGCGTTCGGCGTGCGCCTGATGCACTGGGCGTGCTTCTTCACCTTCAGCGCGCGTTTGCTGGTGGCCCAGATCGCGGGCGTCCTCGCCACCTTGCCGCGCCTCTTCCGACCTGGGGTGCGCGTCCTGTGGCTGTGCCTGGCGGCGATGGCGGTCCCCCTCTGGCTGCACCCGTTCCACCTCGACCGGTTCCTGATCCCCGCCGGGCCGCCCCTGTGGGCCCTGGCCGGCCTCGGCCTGGCGAGGGTGCTGCCCCCCGCGGGTCCGCGGCGGGTGGCCGTCCTCGCCCTGGCGGCGGTCGCCGTCTTCTCCTATCCCGCCCACGACGCGCGCACCCTCTCGCGGGCCGTGCGCCTGGCGGCGTCCGATCCCAGGGTACGCGCCGTGCAGCTGGAGACCTTCCGGGGGTGGCGGGACCTGACCGCCCACCGGCCCCTGCCCACGGCGGGCCTCGGCCGCGCCGAGCACGACGCCCTCTCCGACCTCGTGGCGGCCGGGGTCGGCCCGACCGAGCGCGTCGGCTGGCTGGGGCTCTCATCGGAGTACTCGCCGGCCGCCATCCACCTCGCCCTGTTGGAGCGCGGCGGGCCGGCCGAGCGGTTGCTGCGCGACGCGCACCGGCCGATGGACGTGACCTTCGAGGGCGTCGATCCGGGTTGGGACGACGATCGCCTCGCGGCCTGGGCCTGGGGGTTCGACGTCGTCGTGTGCACCGAGCCCCCCGACTTCCGCGGCCGTGCCGCGCGCGCCTTCATCAGCGCCTACCAGCGCCGGCTGCTGGCGAGCCTGGGCTGGACCCACGAGGTCCTGGGCACGGTCGACCTCCCCGGCGTCCGATCCCGACCGCTCACCCTCAAGGTCTTCGCGTGCCGCCCGCCGACCCGCTGAGCGCCTTCGCCGCGGCGACCCTGGACCTGCCGGCTCTCCAGGCCGTGCTGGCCGGGTTCGGGGAGACTTCCCTGGGGGCGCGGGCGGTGGCCGAGCTCGTGCCCCTCGAGGCCGACGAGGTGCGCGCCGCCCTGGGACGGGTGGGGGAGGTCCAGCTCCTGGCTCGCGCCGGCGAGGTGGTCGGCCTGGGCGGCGTGTGCGACCCGGCGCCCCTGCTGGCCGCGGCCCGCGCGGGTCCCCTGGACGAGGGCGAAATCGCCCGCCTCCGGGGCTTCCTGGCGGCGGCCGAGCGCCTGGGGCACTGGCTGGAGCGCCGGGCGGGAGAGTGCCCGCTCCTGGGGCGGCTGGGGGCGGACCTGCCCGATCTCTCGGCCCTGCGCGAGCGAGTGGACGTGGTGGTGGACGAGCGCGGCAAGGTGGTGGACACGGCGTCGCCGCTCTTGGCGCGCCTGCGGATCGAGGGGCGCGAGCTGGCACGCAGGATCGACTCGGTCCTGCGCCACGCCGCCACCCGCGACGGCATCAAGCAGCACCTCTCCGACCACCGACCGCACCTGCGCGGCGGGCGCCTGTGCCTGGCGGTCAAGGCCCAGAGCTCCGGCCGCGTGCGGGGGATCGTCCACGACCGCTCCCAGAGCGACCGCACGGCCTTCATCGAGCCGCGGGAGGCGGTCGAGCCCCAAAACCGCCTGGCGGACTGCCGCACCGAGGAGCGCCGGGAGCTGGCGCGGGTCCTGAGCGAGCTGGCGCGGGACATCGGGCGCGAGTCCGAGCCCGTCGCCCGCGCCGCCGATCTCCTCGCTCGGTTGGAGCTGGCCCTGATCTCGGCTCGCTTCTGCGAGGAGTTCCGTGCGCGCGTGCCCCTGCTCCCCGGCGAGGCGGGCGCCTCGGCCGGCCTGCTCCTGCGCTCGGCGCGCCACCCGCTCCTGGTCGAGGAGCTGCGGCGCGGCCGCCTGGACGAGGTCGTCCCGATCGACCTGCGCCTGGGGGAGGACTTCGACATGCTCGTCGTCACCGGCCCCAACACCGGCGGCAAGACCCTGGCGCTCAAGACGGCGGGGCTGGCGGTGTTGATGACCCGCCTGGGCCTGCCGATCCCCTGCGCCGAGGGCACGACCGTCCCCCTGTACGCGGGAATCGCCGCCGACATCGGCGACGAGCAGGAGCTCAGCCAGAGCCTCTCGACCTTCTCCTCCCACCTGCTGCGCATCCGCGCCGGCCTCGAGCAGGCCGACGGCGACACCTTGGTGCTGATCGACGAGCTGGGCGGCGGGACCGATCCCGACGAGGGCGCAGCCCTGGGGGACGCGATCCTCGCCGAGCTCCTGGCGCGCGGTGCGCCGACGCTGGTCAGCACCCACCTGGGACGGCTCAAGGAGTTCGCCTACCGCAACAAGCGGGCGGAGAACGCCTGTACGGAGTTCGACCTGGAGACCCTCGCGCCCTGCTATCGCCTGGTGATCGGCATCCCGGGGGAGTCGGCGGCGTTGGTGATCGCCAGGCGCCTGGGCCTGCCGGCTGGGCTGTGCGACGCGGCGGGGGAGCGGCTGGAGCGGCGTGACGAGCACGTGGCCGCGCTCTTGGCCGAGGTCCGCGACGTGCGCAGCGAGGCCGAGCGCGTGCGCAGCCTGGCGGAGTCGCGCCTGGCCGACGCCGCGCGAGCCTCGCGCGAGGCCGGCAGTCTGCGCGACGACCTCGAGCGCCGCGGCGAGCAGCTGGAGGCCGAGGCCCAGCGGGGCCTGGAGGAGCGCGTACGCGAGGCGCGGGCGGCGCTGGAGCGGGCCGCCAGGCTCCTCGAGCAGGTCCCGTCCCGCCAGCGCGCCCCCCTCGCCGCGGCCCTGGCGGAGGCCGAGGGCGCCCTCACCAGCGCGTCGCTCACCGAGCGCCGCCAGGCGTTCCTGGAGGGTCTCAACAAGGGAGACTTGGTCTACCTGCCGCGCTACCGCCGGCGCTGCGCGGTCCACAAGGTCGACCGGGAGGGCGGGGTGCTCGTGGTCAAGCTCGGCTCGGTCAAGCTCGAGGTCGCCTTCGACGAGGTCACCCCCTTCGAGAGCCTCTGAGGGTTCCAGCGCCGCGTCGTTCGTCCGCGACCCGTATACTCGCCGCCGATGGCCGAGCTGTTGGTGGTGGACGACGACGAGCGCCTGGCCGAACTGTGCGCCTGGTTCCTGGCAGCGAGCGGCCACGAGGTGCGCACGGCGCGCTCCTACCGCGAGGCGCGCGAGCGCATCGCCGAGCTCCCGCCCCAGCTGATGTTGGCGGACCTCGACCTGGGGGCGGAGAGCGGGCGCGTGGAGCTCGCGCGCCTGGCGGCCGAGGGCCTCCTCCCGCCGACCCTGGTGGTCTCGGGGTACCTCGACGGTGCCCTCGACGCGGAGCTGGCCGCCATCGACGGCGTGCGCGGCACCCTCGCCAAACCCTTCGACCCCCCCGATCTCGCCGCGCGCGTGGAGCGCTGCTTGGGAGAGCAGAGCGGGGCGCGGGCGTGAGCTCCTTGCGGTGGTACACCGCCGGAGAGTCTCACGGGGGCTCGCTGATCGGGGTCGTCGAGGGCATGCCCTCGGGCCTGGTCCTGTCGACCGCGCGCATCGACCACGAGCTGGAGCGGCGCCAGGGCGGCTACGGCCGCGGCGGGCGCATGAGGATCGAGCGCGACCGCGTGGAGCTCCTCTCGGGCCTGCGCTCGGGGGTTACCCTCGGCTCGCCGGTCGCCCTGCGCATCGCCAACCGAGACGACTCGATCGAGAAGCTCGGCGTCCCCACCAGCGCCCGCCCCGGCCACGCGGACCTGGCCGGCTGCCAGAAGCACGGACACCGCGACCCGCGGGCGATCATGGAGCGCGCCAGCGCCCGGGAGACGGCCGCCCGGGTTGCCGCCGGGGCCGTCGCCCGCCAGCTCCTCGAGCATCTCGGCGTCGAGGTCTTCGCCCACGTGGTCGAGCTGGGCGGCGTGCGCGCCCCCGAGGGGACCTTCGAGGCGGCGGGCGCCGGGCGCGAGGCCCTGCGCGAGGCCAGCGACTTCACCTGTCTGGCCGCGGAGTGCGAGCAGGCGATGCGCGCGGCGGTGGACGCCGCCCGGGAGGAGGGGGACACCCTCGGCGGCGTGTTCGAGGTGCGAGTGGAGGGGCTGCCCCCGGGGTTGGGAGGCTACGCAACCGCCGGCGAGCGCCTGACCGGGCGCATCGGCGGCGCCCTGCTCTCGATCCCGGCGATCAAGGGCGTCGAGTTCGGACTGGGCTTCGAGTCCGCCCGTCGGCCCGGATCGGCGGTCCACGATCCGATCCTGGCAAGGGAGGCCGGAGGCGCCACGGGCTCCTGGGGCCGCTTCGAGCGGGGGTCGAACCGGGCCGGAGGTCTGGAGGGCGGCATGACGACCGGCGAGCCCCTGGTGGTGCGGGCGGCCATGAAGCCCATCTCGACCCTGCGCCGCGCCCTGCCGACCGTGGACTTGGAGACCGGGGAGGCGGTGGAGGCGACCTGGCAGCGCTCGGACGTGACCGCCGTACCCGCGGCGGGGGTCGTGGGGGAGGCGACGGTGGCCCTGGAGCTGGCCGCGGTCGTGAGGGAGCAGCTCGGCGGGGACTCCCTGGCCCAGGTGCAACGGGCCTGGGAGGCCTACAGGACACAGCTCCGGGGCGTCTGAGGGGCCTGTCGACCCTCTCGCGCGGATTCGCGCCCCGGCCCTTGACCGGGGCGACGCGATGCGTACCATACCGCGCTCCTTCAACCGCCCGAGGGATTCGTCCAGCCCCGCGCCGGAGTGTCCTGCTCTCGCCGGCGGAGCGCTGGATGCACGCCAGCGTAGCTCAGTTGGCAGAGCACCTGATTTGTAATCAGGCGGTCGCGAGTTCGAGTCTCGCCGCTGGCTCCAGCGGTGGATCGGTCTCGGCGGACGAGGGAGACCGCGCCTCGGCGCGGGCCGTTCACTGGCAACGAAGATCACTGGATGACACGGGAGCGGAGAGCGCTCGCCGTCCGTCGGGACGGCACGGCGCCCGCGACGGACCGGGCTCCGAGTGAGACGAGCCGAGCGCTCGCCCAGACACCTTCGCGCCTTGCTGGCGGAGGGGCGGCGGGCGACCGCAGCGCGACACGCGCGCGGCGCCCCGCGGCCTACGCGCCGCGCAGGCGAGAGGCTCGCGAGCCCGAGCCGGTTCGCGGACCGGCCCCCGAAGAGCGCGCATCCGGGCGGGGAGGTTCCCGAGCGGCCAAAGGGGTCAGACTGTAAATCTGATGGCTCAGCCTTCGCAGGTTCGAATCCTGCTCTCCCCACCATCACGAGCGCCCCGGCCTTGCCGGAGCCGCGTGCGACCCATCCGCGACCCACCAGCGGGCGTAGTTCAATGGTAGAACGTCAGCCTTCCAAGCTGATCGCGTGGGTTCGATTCCCATCGCCCGCTCCAGGTCGCTACCGACCGGTCATTTGGCACAGACTCACCCGCGGTACAGACCCACCCGCGGTACAGACTCACCCGCGGTACAGACTCACCCGGAGACGGGCCGGCTGCTGTAGCTCAGTGGTAGAGCACTTCCTTGGTAAGGAAGAGGTCATGGGTTCGAGTCCCATCAGCAGCTCCAGCGCCGACGGCCGCGGGTCGCTCGCGGCGGCCGCGTTCGAGCCCGAGCGCTTCAGGGTGCGTGCCGGAGTCCAGTGATCCCGACGGCGACGATCAGAACAACCAGAACCGTACGAGAACGAGAACGAGAACGAGAACGACGGACCGGCCCGACGCGGCGCGCAGCGCGGCGGCGGGCGGACCTTCAGAAAACACCCTCTCCGAACCACCCGCTGGGCATCGCCCACGAGCAACGAGCACAGAGAACATGGCCAAGGAAGTCTTCGAACGGACGAAACCGCACGTCAACGTGGGAACCATCGGTCACGTGGACCACGGCAAGACCACCCTGACGTCCGCGATCTGCCGCTACCAGGCGGCCAAGGGCATGGCGAAGTCGATGGCCTTCGACGACATCGACAAGGCCCCCGAGGAGAAGGCGCGCGGGATCACCATCTCGACCGCCCACGTCGAGTACGAGACCGAGAACCGCCACTACGCCCACGTGGACTGCCCCGGGCACGCCGACTACGTGAAGAACATGATCACGGGTGCGGCGCAGATGGACGGTGCGATCCTCGTCGTCTCCGCCGCCGACGGTCCCATGCCCCAGACCCGCGAGCACATCCTGCTCGCGCGCCAGGTGAACGTCCCGGCCGTCGTGGTCTACATGAACAAGGTCGACCAGGTCGACGACCCCGAGCTGCTCGACCTCGTCGAGATGGAGATCCGCGAGCTGCTCAACAAGTACGAGTTCCCCGGCGACGACACGCCCATCGTGCGCGGCTCCGCCCTCCAGGCCATGGAGGCCATGGAGGCCGAGAAGCCCCTCGATGATGAGGTGTTCAAGAGCATCGACGAGCTGATGGATGCCGTCGACAGCTTCATCCCGATGCCCGAGCGCGACGTCGACAAGCCGTTCCTGATGCCGGTCGAGGACGTGTTCTCGATCAAGGGCCGCGGGACCGTCGGCACGGGCCGGATCGAGCGCGGCGTCGTGAAGGTCAGCGACAAGCTCGACATCGTCGGCATGCAGGATGAGATCGCGAGCACGACCTGCACCGGCGTCGAGATGTTCCAGAAGATGCTCGATACCGGAGAGGCGGGCGACAACGTCGGCGTGCTGCTGCGCGGCGTGGACAAGGACGACCTGATCCGCGGCCAGGTGCTCGCCGCCCCCGGCAGCATCACGCCCCACACCGAGTTCGAGGCCGAGGTGTACGTCCTCTCCAAGGAAGAAGGCGGGCGCCACACGCCGTTCTTCTCCGGCTACCGCCCGCAGTTCTACTTCCGGACCACCGACGTGACCGGGACCGCGAACCTGCTCGGCGGGGCCGAGATGTGCATGCCCGGCGACAACGTCAAGCTCCAGATCAAGCTCATCACCCCCGTCGCCATGGACGAGCAGCTGCGCTTCGCGATCCGCGAAGGCGGCCGGACCGTCGGTGCCGGTGTCGTGACCAAGATCATCGAGTAGTTCCAGATCGTCTCCCGCACGGGGAGGGCCGGGCGCCCTTCCCGCGTGGGGGTCGACGCCGCGCCCGCGCGCGGGGATCGACCAACTGTGATGCGGGGGCCTCGACCCGTTGCCCTCGCCCGCACCCGACCGCCCGACGACGATCGCACGCTGAGACCAGCCCGACGAAGATCCCAGCCCGATGAAGATCAAGGAACGCTACGTATTCCTCGAGTGCACCAAGTGCAGGAACCGCAACTACACGACGCACAAGCGTCTGAAGGCGGCCTACAAGCTCGAGAAGAAGAAGTACTGCCGCTTCTGCAAGCAGCACACGTCCCACCGGGAGAAGAAGCTCTAGCCGCCCCCTAGCGGGTGGTCGAGCAGGAGGCTTCGAGGCATGGCGTACAAGAAGGACCAAGGACGGATGGCCCGCATGGCCGTGTTCTGGTTTCTGGCCGTGCTCCTGTTCTACGGCTGCCTCTCCCTCTACCGCGAGCTGTTCGGGCGCGTGGACGCCCTCGCGCAGAACCTCGCCGGCCGCGTGCCCGTCCTCGGCCTCGACATCAACGGAGCCCTGCTCGTCACCGCCGCCGTGTTCTGCGGCATCCTGCTGCTCATCTACCGCTACACGGAGCGTCCGCGCACGGCGGACCTGTTGATCGAGACCGAGAGTGAACTCAAGAAGGTGACCTGGCCGACCGTCGACGAGGCCTTCAAGTCCTCGATCGTGGTCGTGCTGACCGTCGCCTTCCTGATGGCCTTCCTCGCCTTCAGCGATGCCCTGCTGGGTCGCGTGGCGAGGGTCATCTTGATGGGGGGAAGCTGAGCCATGAGCCACAGATGGTACTTCGTCCGCTGCCAGTCCGGCCGCGAAGACAGCATCGCGCGCAACGCCTCGACGCGCCTGAAGGTCTCGGGCCTCGAGGACATCGTGCCCCAGATCCTCGTGCCCTTCGAGAAGGTCACCGACCTCAAGAACGGCAAGAAACGCACGGTCAGCCGCAAGCTCTACCCCGGCTATCTGATGGTGCAGGCAGACATCGACGACGCCGAGGACAGCCGCACGCACCAGGTGCGCGGGACCCTGCGCTCGGTGGACGGGTTGAGGGAGTTCCTCGGCAGCGGCGGCGAAGCGACGCCCCTGACCGAGACCGAGGTCTCCGCGATCCTGGCGCGCATGTCGGACTCCGAGGCGCGTCCTCAGGTGCGCATCGGCATGCAGAAGGGGGACCTGGTGAAGATCAAGTCGGGCGCCTTCGACGGCTTCGATGGAACCGTCGACGAGGTCAACCCCGAGAAGGGAACGGTCCGGGTCATCGTGACGATCTTCGGCCGTCCTACGCCCGTTGAACTGGAGTACTGGGAAGTGGAGGCCATTTGAGCATGGCGAAGCAACTGACAGCCAAGATCAAGCTGCACTGCCCCGCTGGGCAGGCGACGCCCGCCCCGCCCGTCGGCCCCGCCCTAGGCGCCCACGGCCTGAACATCTCCGACTTCGTGAAGATGTTCAACGACCGGACGCGCGAGCAGATGGGCCTGATCATCCCCGTCGAGATCAGCGTCTACCAGGACCGCACCTTCGACTTCATCCTGAAGTCGCCCCCGGCCTCGGTCCTCTTGAAGAAGAAGGCCGGCGTCGAGAAGGGCGCCGGGGAAGTAGGCACGGAAATCGTCGGGCAGGTGACCCGCGCGGACCTGGAGGAGATCGTCGAGATGAAGAAGGCGGACCTCAATGCGCGCAGCGTAGACGAGGCCTGCCGCATCATCGCGGGAACGGCCCGTTCCATGGGCATCGAGGTCGTGGAGTGACCACGCAGTTGGATTGACCACGCAGTGGGAGTGACAGTGTTGTGGGAGTGACAGTGTAGTGGGAGTGACAGTGTGAAGCGCAGCCGCAGATACAACGAAGCCGTCGCACAGCTGGACAAGGACCGGGTCTATGAGCCCTCGGAGGCTCTGGACGTCCTCAAGAGCCTGCCGGCGCCCAAGTTCGACGAGTCCGTGGAGGTCGTCTTGCGCCTGGGGATCGACCCGCGCAAGTCGGACCAGCTGGTGCGCGGCGCCGTGTCGCTGCCCAACGGGCTGGGAAAGCAGATCACCGTCGTCGTCTTCGCCGAGGGCGACAAGGCGGACGCCGCGCGCGAGGCCGGTGCCGACCACGTCGGTGCCGCCGACCTCGCCGACAAGATCGCCGGTGGCTGGATGGACTTCGACGTGGTCATCACCAGCCCCGACATGATGAAGCACGTCGGCAAGCTCGGAAAGGTCCTCGGACCCCAGGGGAAGATGCCCAGCCCCAAGTCGGGCACGGTGACCCCCGACGTGGCCCAGGCCGTCTCCGACTTCAAGGCTGGCAAGGTCGAGTTCCGCACGGACGACGGAGGGAACGTCCACGCGGCAGTGGGCAAGCGCTCGTTCTCCACCGAGGCCCTCCAGGAGAATCTCCAGACCTTCGTCGACCACGTGACCGGCATGCGTCCGGCCACGGTCAAGGGCACGTTCGTCCGGCGCGTCTGCGTCTCGACCTCCATGGGCCCGGGCCTGTGGGTCGCTCTCGGGAGCTAGGTGATGGCCAACCTCGTCAATACCCTGATCTGCAAGGAGCTCGACTCGGAGCTCACCGACGTCGAAGGCCTGGTGCTGGTGTCGTTCGCGGGCCTCACCGTGGCCGAGACCGAGGACGTGCGCGGCGAGCTCGCCAACCACGGCGTCAAGTTCCGCATGCTGCGCAACAACCTCGCGCGGCGCGTGATGAGCGAGCGCGGGCTCGAGTTCCCCGACGAGACCTTCGTCGGCAATACGGCCCTCGCCTACGGTGACGCCGAGCAGGCCATCCTCGCCGCCAAGGTGTTCGCGGACCCCGAGGTCAAGAAGGCCGGCAAGATCAAGTTCAAGGCCGGCCTGCTCGAGGGCGCGGTCCTCGATGCGGCCGACTCCCAGGCCCTGGCCGACATCCCCGATCGCCAGACCCTGCAGGCCAAGCTCCTCGGCTGCTTGAGTGGTCCGGCGCGCGGCATCGTGTGCGCGCTCTCGGGGGTACCCGGCGGGCTCGCCAGGGTGGTCCAGGCGCGGGTGGACGCGGGCGGCCCCCTCGAGGAGGAGGCGGGCGCCGCGGAGACCGACGCCGCCGCCGCGGAGGCCGAACCCGCGGCGCCGGAGGAGACACCCGCCGAGGCCGAGGCCTCGGAGGCGAACGACGACGTGCCCGAGGCTCCCACCGAAGCCACGACCGACGACGAACAGAACGAGGCCGAGGCCTGACCGGCCTGCCTCGGGCAGACGACAGCACCGACCGAACCACGATCCGCATCACAGACGATCACGAGCGGGATCGCCCACTGGCGACGGTGGCGGCCCCTCTTCCCCTTCAGTTCCGCAGACGATTCTTCTCCAGGAGTGACCGACATGTCCGATGAGGCAACCGTCGAGCTCGAATCCGAGCTCCAGACCATCGCAGACCAACTCGACGGCCTGACCCTTCTTCAGGCTTCCAAGCTCGTCCAGCACCTCGAGGACAAGTGGGGAGTGAGCGCGGCCGCCCCGGCCGTGGCCATCGCTGCCCCCGGCGCCGGAGGTGGAGACGCGGGCGCAGCCGAGGAGCAGACCGCCTTCGACGTCATCCTGCAGGCTGCGGGCGACAAGAAGATCCAGGTCATCAAGGAGGTCCGCGCGATCACCGGCCTGGGTCTCAAGGAGGCCAAGGCGCTGGTCGACGAGGCCCCCGGCCCCGTCAAGGAGGGCATCCCGGCCGACGAGGCCGAAGCCCTCAAGGGCCAGCTCGAGGCCGCCGGAGCGACCGTCGAGGTCAAGTAGGCCCTCGGGCCCGCTCCTCCGGACCCCCGCATGTCGGTCCACCCTCCCGAGTCGGGTCGAGAGGCCCGCGATCTTCCTCGCCGGCCCGCGTTGCGGGCCGGGGGGGACGGGAGGCACCGGCATCGCCAGTCAACGAACGGGGCGCCGAGCCGTCCGGGAACCCTCCCGGGCGGTGCGCTCCGCTCCCCTGTCGATTCTCGGGCTCTTTGAGGCTACACCGCAGGCTCGGATGAGGCCTCGGGCACGGCGCTCCGCGCCGCGACCCGGGCAGCATCCGTGACGGCGGCGGACACCTCCAAGCGTCCTCTTTCCATCCGGTCAGCCGGCATCGAGCAAGCGACACTACCGCGATCCGGCCCAGTTGGTCAGTGGCTCCAATGACAGCAACCACCACTCCCGTCGAAGTCTTCGGTCGATACCCCTCGATCATCGATCTACCCGATCTGGTCGAGACCCAGACCAAGGCCTGGAACGAGTTCATCGCCCGGGACATCCCCCAGGCGAACCGCCCCGAGTTCGGCCTCCAGAAGCTCTTGGGCGAGATCTTCCCGATCTACTCCTACGACAAGACCCTGTGTCTGGAGTACGTCGGCTACGAGCTCGGCCGGCCGCGCTACACCATCGACGAGTGCCGCAAGCTGAGGCTGACCTACGGGTACCCGTTCAAGGTGCGCCTGCGCCTGATCAAGACCGAGGCGGTCGAGGAGGAGGTCTACCTCGGCGAGATCCCGATCATGATCGGCGGCGGGGAGTTCATCGTGAACGGCTCCGAGCGCGTCATCGTGAGCCAGCTGCACCGCTCCCCCGGGGTGGACTTCTCCTACGACCAGGCGAGCGCTTCGGACACGCGACGCCTCCACAGCTGCTGGATCATCCCCGAGCGGGGGTCCTGGGTCGAGCTCAACGTCACGAAGAAGGACGTCCTGCAGGTTCGCATCGACCAGTCCGGCAAGTTCTCGGCCATCACGCTGCTGCGCGCCCTCGACGAGTCGTTGGGGAGCGATCGCGATCTCCTGCGTCACTTCTACAAGACCAAGCGCGTCAAGAAGACCAAGTCGCAGACCGAGCGGGCCTTCGCGAAGTCGGTCACGGACAAGATCGCGGTGGGGGACATCGTCGTCCTCAAGACCGGCGAGGTGCTCGTGCCCTCGGGCGAGATCATCCCCGAGACCGCGGCCCTGGAGATCGCCGGGAGCGATCTGGCCGAGGTGGAGATCATCGCGGGGGATGTCGAGGACATCGACATGCTGATCGTCAACTCTCTCCACGAGGATCCGACCAAGAGCCACGAGGAGGCCCTGCTCAAGATCTACGGCCGCCTGCGCCCGGGGAACCCGGTGCAACTCGAGAAGGCGCGCGACCTGTTCCACGAGAAGTTCTTCGATCCCCAGCGCTACCGCCTCGGTCGCGTCGGTCGCTTCCGGCTCAACCGCAAGTTCGATCAGGGTATCCCCGAGGACACCCAGGTCCTCAAGCCCGAGGACATCATCGGGTCCATCCGCTACCTGATCGGCCTGCGCAGCGGCGAGGGCGAGGTCGACGACATCGACAACCTGGGCAATCGCCGCGTGCGGACGATCGCGGAGCTGGCGGGTGAGGAGTTCCGCAAGGGCCTGCTCAAGCTCAAGCGCACCGCCCAAGAGCGCATGAACCTCGAGAATGCCGAGACCGTCTCGCCGCGCACGCTGATCAACTCCAAGACGTTCTCCAGCGCGGTCGACTACTTCTTCGGACGCAGCGAACTCTCGCAGGTCGTCGATCAGGCCAACCCGCTCAGCCAGCTGACCCACGAGCGACGTCTGTCCGCCCTCGGCCCCGGCGGCCTCAACCGCAAGCGCGCCGGCTTCGACGTGCGCGACGTACACCTGTCGCACTACGGGCGCCTGTGCCCGATCGAGACCCCCGAGGGCTCGAACATCGGCCTGATCTCCTCCTTGGCCCTGTTCGCGCGCCTCGACGACTACGGCTTCCTGACCGCGCCCTTCCGCAAGGTCAACAAGGGCAAGCTCGCCAAGAAGGTCGTCTACCTGCGGGCGGACCAGGAGGCGGGGCTGGTGATGGCGCCGGCGGACGTGACCCTCGACGACAAGGGGCAGATCACCTCCGAGCGCGTCCTTGCCCGCCGCGACGGCGACAACGTCGAGGTCGCACCCGAGGACGTCGACTACGTGGATGTCTCCCCGAGCCAGATCATCGGCGTCTCCGCGGCGCTGATCCCCTTCCTCGAGCACGATGACGCCAACCGAGCGCTGATGGGCTCGAACATGCAGCGCCAGGCCGTCCCGCTCCTGATCGCCGAGCCGCCCGTCGTGGGCACCGGGATGGAGAGGATCGTCGCGCGCAACTCGAACATGCCGCTGTACGCGAGCGCGGACGGCGAGGTGGACTACGCTGACGCGACGACGATCCTCGTCGGCGAGGACACCTACGACCTGACCAAGTTCCGGGGGCTGAACGACCGCACCACTCAGAACCACAGGCCGATGGTCGCCGAGGGCGACAAGGTGAAGGCGGGCGACCTCATCGCCGACGGCGCGGCGACGCGCGAGGGCGAGCTGGCCCTGGGCAAGAACCTGCTCGTCGCGTTCATGACCTGGGACGGCTTCAACTTCGAGGACGCGATCCTGGTCTCCGAGCGCCTCGTGCGAGACGACGTCTTCACCTCGCTGCACATCGAGGAGTACGAGGTCGAGATCCGCGAGACGAAGCTCGGCAAGGAGGAGTTCACCTGCGACATCCCCAACGTCGGGGAGAAGGCGCTGGTCGACCTCGACGAGACCGGCATCGTCCGCATCGGGACCTTCGTGGAGGCCGGGGACATCCTGGTCGGCAAGGTCGCCCCCAAGTCGAAGAGCGAGCTGACTCCCGAGGAGAAGCTCCTGCACGCGATCTTCGGCAAGGCCGGCGTGGACGTGAAGAACGCCTCGCTGAACATGCCGCCGGGCACCCGCGGCGTGGTGATCGACGCCCAGAAGTTCTCGCGGCGGGTGAACTTGACCGACGCCGAGCGCGCCAAGGCCCTGGGGGTCATCCGCGAGGCCGAGAAGGAGTTCCTGCGGGCACTGCGGGTCCACAGCGCGAGCATGCTCGAGGGCGTCTCCGGCGCTCTGGGCGAAGCGGTGATCGACGACCTGACCGGCAGACCCGTGGAACTCGACGACACCTCGACCTACGACGAGCTGCGCCGCATCCGCCTGTTGTGCGTGGCGGCGATGGAGGCCGCCGGCGAAGGCAAGAAGGTCGCGCAGGCGCAGGTGGTCATCAACGACTGCCAGGAGAAGATCGACGAGAAGGAGAGCGACAAGAACAAGGTGGTCAACCGCCTCAGCCGCGGCGACGAGCTCCCCACGGGAGTGCTCGAGATGGTCAAGGTCTACGTCGCCACCAAGCGCAACCTGCGCGTGGGCGACAAGATGGCCGGCCGCCACGGAAACAAGGGCGTCATCTCCAAGATCGTACCGATTGAGGACATGCCGTACCTCGAGGACGGCACGCCGGTGGACATCGTGCTCAACCCGCTCGGCGTCCCCAGCCGCATGAACGTCGGGCAGATCCTCGAGACGCACCTCGGGCTCGCTGCCCGGCACCTCGGCGTCCGTTGCTACACCCCCGCGTTCGACGGGGCGAAGGAGAACGAGATCGAGGACATGCTGGACCGCGCCGGCCTGCCGACCGGCGGCAAGTTCACCCTCTACGACGGACGGTCCGGCGGTGCCTTCGAGCAGGAGGTGACGGTCGGGGTGATGTACATGCTCAAGCTCCACCATCTCGTCGACGAGAAGGTGCACGCGCGTGCGACCGGTCCCTACAGCTTGATCACCCAGCAGCCGCTCGGTGGCAAGGCGCGCTTCGGTGGGCAGCGCTTCGGCGAGATGGAGGTCTGGGCGCTCGAAGCCTACGGCGCCGCCGCCATCCTGCAGGAGCAGCTGACCGTCAAGTCCGATGACGTGGACGGGCGGACGAAGATCTACGAATCGATGGTGAAGGGGCTCAACATCCTCGAGCCGGGGACCCCCGTCTCCTTCGAGGTGTTGACCAACGAGATCAAGGGCCTGGGGCTGAACATGCAGCTCCACAAGAAAGCTTCGACCCTCTAATCATGGCCGAATCCATCTACAACCGCGTCAACGACTACGGCAGCGTCACGATCAGCCTGGCCTCTCCCGAGGACATCAGGTCCTGGTCTTTCGGCGAGGTCAAGAAGCCCGAGACCATCAACTATCGGACCTACCGCCCGGAGCGCGACGGTCTGTTCTGCGAGCGCATCTTCGGCCCCGAGCGGGACTGGGAGTGCTCTTGCGGCAAGTACAAGGGCATCAAGCACAAGGGGATCGTCTGCGACAAGTGCGGCGTGATGGTCACCCACAGCCGCGTGCGCCGCAAGCGCATGGGCCACATCAACCTGGCGGCCCCCGTCGCCCACATCTGGTTCTTCAAGGCCATGCCGTCGCGCCTGGGGAACCTGCTCGACGTCAAGGTCGCGCACCTCGAACGCGTCATCTACTTCCAGGACTACATCGTCATCGATCCCGGCGACACGCCCCTGGAGGAGAACGAGCTGATGACGGAGGAGGAGTACCGTCAGTCGCGCGCCAAGTACGGCTCGGAGTTCGACGCCGACATGGGGGCCGAGGCCGTGCGCAAGATGCTCAGGCGCCTCGACCTGCAACAGACTTCCGACGAGCTGCGCGAGGAGCTTCTGTCCACGCGCTCGAAGCAACGCCAGAAGGACATCATCAAGCGCCTGCGCACCGTGGAGATGTTGCGCGACTCGGGGAACAACTCCGAGTGGATGATCATGGACGTGGTCCCGGTCATCCCCCCCGACCTGCGCCCGC
Organism: Planctomycetota bacterium; assembly: GCA_030746555.1. Taxonomy (GTDB): domain Bacteria; phylum Planctomycetota; class UBA1135; order UBA1135. Next base: position 43,472 of record JASLMK010000046.1, read on the forward strand.
TGGTCCTGTTGGACTCGGGGAACTTCGCCACGTCGGACCTGAACGACCTCTACCGGCGACTGATCAACCGCAACAACCGCCTGAAGAAGCTGCTCGACCTCAACGCCCCCGAGGTCATCATCCGCAACGAGAAGCGCATGCTGCAGCAGTCGGTCGACGCCCTGTTCGACAACGGTCGCTGCCGGCGGCCCGTGCTCGGGTCCTCGAACCGGCCCCTGAAGTCCCTGACGGACATGATCAAGGGCAAGCAGGGTCGCTTCCGCGAGAACCTGCTCGGCAAGCGCGTGGACTACTCGGCGCGATCGGTGATCGTCGTTGGGCCCGAGTTGCGCCTGCACCAGTGCGGGATGCCCAAGACCATCGCCCTCGAGCTCTTCCAGCCGTTCATCATCCGGCGCCTGAAGGAGATGGGCCTCGCGGACACCATCAAGTCCGCCAAGCGCATGCTGGAGCGGCGCGACGATGAGGTCTGGGACATCCTCGAGGAGGTCACCCGGGACCACCCGGTGATGCTGAACCGTGCGCCGACCCTGCACCGGATGGGCATCCAGGCCTTCGAGCCGGTGCTGATCGAGGGCAACGCGATCCGCCTGCACCCGCTGGTCTGCGGCGGCTTCAACGCGGACTTCGACGGCGACCAGATGGCGGTTCACCTGCCGCTTTCCTATGAGGCGCAGATCGAGGCCTCGACCCTGATGCTGGCGAGCAACAACATCTTCTCGCCCGCGGACGGCTCGCCCATCATCTCGCCCTCCCAAGACATGGTCCTGGGGATCTTCTACCTGACGAAGAACCCGCAAGGGACGCACGCAGCGGCAGAGAAGCGCTTCTCGTCACTCGGAGAGCTCTTCCTGGCGAACGGGCACGGCGAGACCTACACCCACCGACCGGTGATGGTCCGCATGGAACCGGGGACGTTGGTGAAGCCCGGCCGCGGGGCGGCTCCGGTCCAGGTGGACGAGGGCGGAAAGATCCCCTCGGATGACGGGAATGCCGTCTACGTCACGACGACAATCGGCCGCGCGATCTTCAACGACATCCTTCCGTTGGGGATGCCCTTCTACAACTACGAGCTCGACAAGCGCGGCGTGAAGGGGCTGATCTCCGACTGCCACCGCCTCCTGGGAAGGGACGCGACGCTGACTCTGCTCGACAACCTCAAGGACCTCGGCTTCAAGGCCTCGACCCGGGCCGGCATGTCGTTCGCGAAGGGCGACATCCGCATCCCAGAGAGCAAGCTGGACATCCTCGCCGCCACCGAGCGCGAGGTCGACAAGGTCGAGAAGGCCTTCATGAAGGGCGTCATCACGGACGGTGAGCGCTACCTCAAGATCGTGGACCTCTGGACCCACGCGCGCGAGGAAGTGGGGGATGCCCTGATGGAAGTCCTCGGCGAGGAGCGGCTGGAACAGGGCCGCGATGCTTCGGTCTCGCTCCGCTCCGAGCGCTACGTCAACCCGATCTTCTGCATGGTCGCGTCGGGCGCCCGGGGCTCGATCGACCAGGTCCGCCAGCTCGGCGGCATGCGCGGGCTGATGGCGAAGCCCTCGGGCAAGATCATCGAGACGCCCATCAAGGCCAACTTCCGAGAGGGCCTGAAGGTGCTCGAGTACTTCTCGTCCACGCACGGGGCGCGCAAGGGACTGGCGGACACGGCTCTCAAGACCGCCGACGCCGGCTACCTGACTCGCAAGCTGACGGACGTCGCGCAGAACGTGGTCGTCACGATGGAGGACTGCGGGACGCCCAACGGCGTCGTGAAGTCGGCCGTCTACAAGGGCGACAAGGTGGCCGTCTCCCTCGCCCAGGGGATCACCGGTCGCGTCGCCCGCGACACGATCATGGACCCGGTCCTCGACGACGTCGTCGTGCGCGAGAGCGAGCTGATTACCGAGGAGATCGCGGCCCGCATCGAGGGCCTCGGGCACGAGCGGATCAAGATCCGCAGCCCGCTGGCCTGTGAGGCCCCCCTGGGGGTCTGCGCCCGTTGCTACGGCATGGACCTCTCCCGCGGGAGCCTGGCCGAGCGCGGCTTGGCCGTGGGCATCATCGCCGCCCAGTCGATCGGCGAGCCCGGCACGCAGCTCACCATGCGTACCTTCCACATCGGGGGTACGGCGAGCCGCTCGGTCGAGGAGTCGGAGCGCAAGATCAAGCGCACCGGCACGGCCAAGTTCGGGTCGAACCTGAAGATCGTCAAGAACAAGGAGAAGGAGATGGTCGTCCTCTCGCGCAACGGCGAGGTGATGATCCTCGACGAGCGCGAGCGCGAGCTCGATCGCTACGCCATCCCCCCCGGCGCCGTGCTCAAGGTCACAGAGGGCTCCGAGATCAAGGCCGGCAGCGTGCTCTGCACCTGGGACCCGCACAACGTGCCGATCCTGGCTGAGTGTGCCGGCGTTGTGCGCTACGAGGATCTCCTGGAGGGCAAGACCCTCAAGCTGGAGAAGGACACGCGCCGTGGCGTCTCGCGACGCCAGGTCAGCGAGCACAAGGGCGACCTGCACCCGCAACTCGTGGTCGAGGACAAGAAGACCGGCGATCCGCTCGCCCTCTATCCGATCCCCGAGCGCGCCTACGTCGAGGTCGAAGACGGTGCGGTCATCAGCGCCGGAGAGGTCATCGCCAAGACCGCCCGCGAGGCGGCCGGCACGCAGGACATCACCGGTGGCCTGCCGCGCGTGACGGAGCTCTTCGAGGCGCGCCAGCCGAAGGACCCGTCGGTCATCTCCGAGATCGACGGCGAAGTCGAGCTGGGCGAGAAGAAGCGCGGCAAGCGCACCATCATCGTCAAGGCGAAGGACGAGGACGGTGCGGTAATCCAGGAGCAGGAGCACGCCGTTCCGCAGGGCAAGCACCTCCGCGTTCACAAGGGTGACGAGGTGCAGGCGGGCGAACCGCTCGTCGACGGGCCGGTCCACCCTCAAGACATCCTCCGGATCCGCGGCGAGGAGGAGCTGTTGCGCTACCTCCTGTGTGAGATCCAGAACGTCTACCGCTCACAGGGCGTGACGATCGACGACAAGCACGTCGAGATCATCATGGGCCAGATGGTGCGCAAGGTGGAGGTCAAGGAGTCGGGCGACTCGGAGTTCCTGCCCGGCGCGACCGTGGACAAGTTCATGTTCCGCCGCGCGAACGAGGCGTTGCGCAAGGACCGCAAGAAGCCCGCCATCGGCACGACCCTGCTGTTGGGCATCACCAAGGCGTCCCTGTCCTCCGACTCGTTCATCTCGGCGGCCAGCTTCCAGGAGACGACGAAGGTCCTGACCGAGGCGGCCATCGCCGGCAAGGAGGACTTCCTCGTCGGTCTCAAGGAGAACGTCATCCTCGGCCACATGGTCCCCACGGGTACGGGTTTCCGCGACCACTTCCGGACGCGGGTCAAGAAGAACATCGACTTCGGGGAGATCGGCACCGGTTCCGGCTTCTCGCCGGCGGCCATGGACGCCGACATGGAGGCCCTGTTCTCGGGCAACCTCGCCCACGGCGAAGAGGCGGGGGCCGCAGCCCTCGCCGCCGTCGGTGGAGGAGCTGCGACCGCGGTCATCGAGGAGGTGGCGGCCACGGGGACGGAGTCTCCCCCTCCGCAAGGCTCCGCGCCGGAAGCTCCCGCTGGTGAGGCGCCGCCCGAGCCCGATCCCGCGCCGATGCCCGAGGACCCCCAAGCCCCCGGGGAGGCGCCGACCGACGCAGACTCGTGAGCCACCGTCGCCGCCCCGGTGAAGAGCCGGGTCGGCGGCCCCGGGTGCTTGACGGACGGTCCGTAGCTCCCCACAATGCTGCCCCTTTTTCGGGCGGCGAACCCCTGCGAGGGGACCCTCGCTGAACCAAGCCAGATTCCATGCCGACCATCAACCAGCTGATCCGCAAGGGCCGCAAGAAGGCGACCAAGCGCTCGAAGTCCCCCGTCCTGGACTCGTGCCCGCAGAAGCGTGGCGTGTGCCTGCAGGTCAAGACCCAGACGCCCAAGAAGCCCAACTCAGCCCTGCGCAAGATCGCGCGTGTGCGCCTGTCCAACGGCAAGGAGATCACCGCCTACATCCCGGGCGAGGGCCACAACCTCCAGGAGCACTCGGTCGTGCTCGTGCGCGGCGGTCGGGTGCGTGACCTGCCCGGCGTCCGCTACCACATCCTGCGCGGCACGCTCGATACGGGCGGCGTCGATGACCGCACCCAGAGCCGTTCCAAGTACGGAACCAAGCGTCCCAAGAAGTAGCCCCGTTCCATGCCGCGCAACTACAAGTCCACCGCCGTCTTCATCAAGCCCGATCCCCGCTTCGGGTCGCTGCTGGCGTCGAAGCTGATCAACAAGCTCATGCTCGACGGCAAGAAGAGCACGGCGCAGAAGATCTTCTACGACGCCCTGGATATCGCCGCCAAGAAGCTGACCGAGGTCGAGGAGATCGACGAGATCTTCACGAAGGCGATCGAGAACGCACGCCCGACCGTGGAGGTGCGCTCCAAGCGCGTCGGTGGCGCGAACTACCAGGTTCCGCGCGAGGTGAAGCGCGGCCGCCAGCAGACCTTGGCGATCCGCTGGATCGTGGACAACGCCCGCAAGAAGAAGGGCAAGCCCATGGCCCAGCGGCTGGCGGAGGAGTTGGTCGATGCCTACAACGGCACCGGTGCGTCGGTGCACTGGAAAGAGAACATCCACAAGATGGCCGAGGCCAACAAGGCCTACGCCCACTACGCCTGATCCGACCGCGCGCCGGGGGCGGGGCAGCTGCCGCGCCATCGCGCGCGCCCCGCTCGCCTGCCGCCGGCCCGAAGAGAGCCGGAGCGCCATGCGGACCGCCACGACCGATGTGTTGATCCTGCGCGATCCGCGTGAGTCGGCGCGCAAGTGTTCCCTGACGCCCCTGCGCGGCAGGCCGGGGATCGAGTTCGTCTCCTACCACCGGGAGCGACGCATCGACGCATCCGGACGCATCCTGCTGCACCCCGATGGAGAGCCGCTGTCGACGGCCGACCGCGGCCGGGGGCTGCTCCTGGTGGACTGCTCCTGGCGCCGTCTCGAGAACCTGCTGGCCACGGTGGACGGCGACCCGCCCCGGCGCAGCCTGCCGGCACTCCACACCGCCTACCCACGCAGGAGCCGCACCTTCGAGGATCCGGCGCAGGGCCTGGCTTCCATCGAGGCCCTCTACGCTGCCCTGCACCGGTTGGGTGCGGACCCGGGGGACCTCTTGGAGGGCTATCGCTGGGCCGAGGCGTTCCTCGCGGCAAACCCGGGGCTTGCCGGGCGCTGATCGCCGAGCGCGGAGGCGCTACCCTCTGCCCACCATGGGCCCCGACCGCATCCGCAACTTCGGCATCGCCGCCCACATCGACGCCGGCAAGACGACCGTCTCCGAGCGCATGCTCTACTACAGCGGCGTCGAGCACCGCATCGGACAGGTCGACGAGGGCACGGCCGTCATGGACTGGATGGCCGAGGAGCGTGAACGGGGGATCACCATCACCGCGGCGGCCACGCGCGTCCCCTGGCGCGACCACGCCCTCAACCTGATCGACACCCCCGGCCACGTCGACTTCACCGTGGAGGTCGAGCGCTGCATGCGCGTGCTCGACGGCGCCGTGCTCGTGCTGGACGCGGTGAGCGGCGTGCAGGCCCAGTCGGAGACCGTCTGGCGGCAGATGGCCCATCACGGCGTCCCGGCGATCGCGTTCGTCAACAAGTGCGACCGCCCCGGCGCCGACTTCCTGGCGGCGGTCGCCACCCTCGAAGAGCGCCTGGGGGCGCCGGGCATTCCCATCCAGCTGCCCCTGGAGTCGACCGGGGACACGCACCTGATCGCCGACCTCGTCACCGGCCGCGCCCTGCGCTTCCACGCCGCCCGCGAAGGCCGGGACCCAGAGGTCGTCGATCCTCCCCCCGCGGCGGCCGACGAGATCGGCGTCCTGCGCTCCGATCTGATCGAGGCCCTCGCCGAAGGGAACGAGGCGCTGCTCGCCTGTGTGGTGGAGGAGCGCGAGCCCCCGATCGAACTGCTGGTGGCGGCTCTCAAGGAGCGCGTCCTCGCCCGCACCCTCGTGCCCGTGCTGTGCGGCGCGGCCCTGCGCAACTACGGCGTACAGCCCCTGCTCGACGCCGTCGTCGACTACCTGCCCTCGCCGCTGGAGGTCCCTGCGGTCGAGGGCGTGGATCCGAGCACGCTCGTGGCTCTCACGCGGGCACCAGAGGCCGACGAGCCCCTCGCCGCCTTGGCGTTCAAGCTCCACGCGGGGCCCCACGGGGACCTGACGTTCCTGCGCATCTACGCGGGCCGCCTGACTCCGGGCCAGGCCCTGATCAACCCGCGAGCCGGGAAGAAGGAGCGCGTTGCACGGATCCTGCGCATGCACTCCGAGAGCAGCGAGTCCCTCGAGAGGGCCGAGGCCGGCGACATCGTGGCGGTGACCGGACTGAAGTGGACTGGCACGGGCGACACCCTCTGCGTACGCGAGTCGCCGATTCTCCTGGAGGCCCTGGAGTTCCCCGAGCCGGTCATCACGCGGGTCGTGGAGCCGGCCAGCGGCGCCGAGCGCGATCGCCTGCGCCAGGCCCTGGAGCGCCTCTCCCACGAGGACCCCAGCCTGCACGTGCGCGAAGACGTGGACTCGGGACAGTGGACGATCGCGGGGATGGGGGAGTTGCACCTCGAGGTCGTCGCGCACCGCCTCGAGGCCGAGTTCGGTCTCGCCCCGCGGGTGGGCCAGCCGCGCGTGGCCTATCGCGAGACGGTCCAGAGCACCGCCGCCGGTAGGGGTGTCGTGGACCGCAGCCTGGCGGGCAAGGAGGTCTACGCTACCCTGGAGCTGGCCCTCTCGCCCGCGCACGACGGCCTCGCGCCCCGGGTGACGTTGGCCGGCGACTGTCTCCTGCCCGTGCCGGTCCGATCGGCCGTGGAGGAGGCCCTGGTGCTCGAAGCCCAGGTGGGGCCGCGCTTCGGCTTCCCCCTCGTGCGAGCGGCGATCGAGATCGGCGCGGTGGGCGTGCGCGATGGGAAGACCAGCGACGCTGCCTTCTGCCAGGCCGCCGTGGCCGCCCTGCGCCAGGCGATGGCAGCCGCGGACTGCGCCCTGGAGGAGCCGATGATGGCCTTCGAGATCCAGACCCCTGGGGAGTTCTCCAGCGGGATCATCGCCGACTTGAACTCCCGGGACGCGGAGCTGACGGAGGTCGCCGCCGAGGAGGGAGCTTGCCGCATCGAGGGGCGGGTCCCCCTGGCGGCCATGTTCGGCTACTCGACCGCCGTCCGCTCCCTCTCCCAGGGCCGGGCGGGGTTCTCCATGTCCCCCTGCGGATACCGGCCCGTGGCGGAGCGCGACCTGGCCGCCCGCGGCCTCGTCTGGCGCTGAACGGGGCGCCGGAGGGCTGCGGGGCCGCCCGAGAGGGGCGGGGAGGGGCCCGGGGGCGCCACCGGAACCCCACGCGGGCGGGCCACCTCCGGGCGCGGACGCGCCACGCGGCCCACAGAGACCAACTTGCCGGCCGTCGGTGTTGACGCTACCGCCTCCAGGACCTATTTTACTCGGCCCTCCAGGGTCTCCCGGCGGCCGCGACGGCCGGCGGGCCCGGCTGCTGAGGGGCGCTCCCTCCGGCTTCCCAGCGCCGGAGCGGCACCGATCAACGAGGCGCACATCCCCGCGGCGCCGACCACAGGCAACCCGACCATGACTCCGCTCCCGAACGCGCTCGGGGGAGGGACCCGGCGGGTACGCCGACCCGACACAGTGACCCGATGAAGGACAAGATTCAGATCCGAATGGAGGCCTACGACCACGAGGCCCTCGACCAGTCCTGTGTCGACATCGTCGACACGGCCAAGAGGACCGGTGCGCGCGTGGCCGGCCCCATCCCTCTGCCCACCCGGGTGGAGCGCTACACCGTCCTTCGCTCCCCGTTCATCGACAAGAAGTCCCGGGAGCAGTTCGAGATCCGCACCCACAAGCGGATCATCTACATCTCCGAGCCCACGAGTCAGACCGTGGACTCTCTCTCCAGCCTGAACATGCCCGCCGGCGTGGACATCCGCATCAAGGCCTGAGCCTCGAGCGCGGCGCCTCGAGCGTCGCGTCGGATCCGGCGCTCCCCCCCAGCCCCACGCCAGCACCTCTTCTTCTCACCAAACGGCAGCGTTCTGCCCTGAGGTCTCACGACCCGCGGGCGGCGGAGCCTCACCCGACCCCACGAAACCGAATCCGCGTGGCCAGGCGTCACGTGCGCGACGGATGCGCACACCTGGTCGAACCGGACCCTCACCTGTTTTAGGAATCATGACGCTGATCCTGGGACGCAAAAAAGGCATGACTCAGCTCTTCGCTGAGGACGGCACGGTCACCGGCGTGACCGTCGTCGAGGCCGGTCCGTGTGTCGTGACCCAGGTCCGCACCCAGGACCAGGACGGGTACGACGCCATCCAGCTCGGCTTCGAGGACGTCCCCGATCGACTGGTCTCCAAGCCGCGCGCCGGCCTGTTCAAGAAGAACGGCGTGAGCCCCAAGCGCTTCCTGCGCGAGGAGCGCCTCACGGCCGCGGCGACGACCGAGGTCGGCGAATCGGTCACGGTCGAGGTCTTCGAGACCGGCGAGCTCGTCGACGTGACCGGGACGAGCAAGGGACGCGGCTTCGCGGGAACCATCAAGCGCCACGGTTTCTCCCGGGGCTCGGAGACCCACGGCTGCATGAACGTGCGCCAGCCGGGCTCCATCGGGTGCTCGGCCTACCCCGCACGGGTCTTCAAGGGCAAGCGCATGTCGGGCCACATGGGCGCGAGGCGCCGCACGACCAAGAACCTGACCGTCATGCGCGTCGACAGCGAGAAGAACCTCCTGTTCCTCAAGGGCGCCGTGCCCGGACCGCCCAACGGCTTCGTCCAGGTTCGGACGGCCCGGACGGGCATCGCGAAGAAGAAGGGCTGAGAGGGATGCAGGTCAAGAGCTACAAGTCAGGGAGCGTCGGCGTGGTCGAGGTCGACGCGGCGCCCTTCGGCGACAAGGTCCTCTACCGGACCCTCAAGGACGCCGTCACGATGCACCAGGCGAACCAGCGCCAGGGCACCACGAACGTCCGGGGGCGCTCGGAGGTGCGCGGCACCAACAAGAAGCCCTATCGCCAGAAGCACACCGGACGCGCCCGCGCCGGCGATCGCAAGTCGCCCATCTGGCGCGGCGGGGGAGTCGTCTTCGGTCCGCACCGCCGCGATTACTCCTACCACATGCCGACCAAGGCGCGCCGCGTGGCACTGCGCACTGCCCTCGCGGGCAAGCTGATGGACGACGAAGTCTGCGTGGCGGATCTGGGGACCTTCTCGGCTCCCTCGTCGCGATCGGCCCGCAAGGTGATCGGGGACCTGGGAACGCCGCGCCGCATGACCCTCGTCCTCGCCGAGCCCGACGAGCTGATCTGGAAGTCCTTCCGTAATTTCCCCGGCGTCACCGTGCGCACCGCCGCCGAGCTGTGTGCCTACGACGTCGTGGCTGGCGGGCTGATCGTGACCGAGGCCGGGGTCCTCGAGGCCCTCGCCGGCCGCGTTGGATTCAAGGCTGCCACCGAGGAGGGAGCGTCGGCATGACCACCACCCAGAGGATGTACCGGGTCATCAAGCGGCAGGTGATCACCGAGAAGGCCGCCGACGACGCCGGTCGCCGCAACGCCTACCACTTCGCCGTTCCCACCGACGCCAACAAGGTGGAGATCCGCCAGGCCATCGAGAAGCTCTTCGAGGTCAAGGTCGTCTCCGTGAACACCCTGCGCGTGCGGGGCAAGTGGCGGCGACGCGGGTACACGACGGGGACGACCAGGCCCTGGAAGAAGGCGATGGTCACCCTCGCCGAGGGCCACACCATCGACACGTTCTAAGGACGCACAGCAGGACGAACATCGTGGGCATCAAGAAGTACAAACCGACCTCCGCGGGCCGCCGCCACGGCAGCGTCCTCGACTTCGAGGAGCTGTCGGGCGTCAAGCCCGAGAAGACCCTGCTGCGCCCCCTCAAGAAGACGGGCGGCCGCAACAACCACGGTCGCATCACCTGCCGGCGGCGCGGGGGCGGTCACAAGCGGCGCTACCGCATGATCGACTTCAAGCGCAACAAGGACGGCGTGCCGGCCAAGGTGCACTCGATCGAGTACGACCCCAACCGCTCGGCGAACATCGCTCTGCTGTACTACGCGGACGGGGAGAAGCGCTACATCATCGCCCCCCTCGGCATGAGCGTGGGGCAGACCGTCACCTCCGGCCCTGACTCCGAGTCTCTGCCCGGCAACGCCCTGCGCCTCGCCCACATCCCGCTGGGGCTGCACATCCACAACGTGGAGCTCAAGCCTGGGCGTGGGGGCCAGATCTGCCGTTCGGCGGGCAGCTACGCCCAGCTGATGGCGCGCGAGGGCGACTACGCGGTCGTCCAGCTGCCCTCGGGCGAGCTGCGCCGCATCCACATCACCTGCAAGGCGACCATCGGCCGCATCGGCAACAGCGACCACCAGAACGTCAAGCTCGGCAAGGCCGGCCGGCGCCGGCACCTGGGGCGCCGACCCAAGGTGCGCGGCACTGCCATGAACCCCGTCGACCACCCGATGGGCGGCGGCGAGGGCCGGACCGCGGGCGGCCGGCACCCCTGCGGCCCGACCGCCGTCCTCTCCAAGGGCGGGAGGACGCGCCGCGCCCAGAACCCGACCGACAAGTTCATCATCCGGCGCCGCAAGAAGCGCAGGTAGGCACGATGCACTCAGACCAGAGCATGATCCAAGGCACCCAGACCCGGCGAACGGGGAGGCGGGCGTAGATGGGACGCAGCATCAAGAAGGGCCCCTACATCGACGTGAAGCTGGCCGCCAAGGTGGCGCGCCTGTCGGAGACCGGCGGTCGGGAGCCGATCCGCACCTGGGCGCGTGCGTCCACGATCCCTCCCGACTTCGTCGGCCACACCTTCCTGGTCCACAACGGGAACAAGCACATCAAGGTGTTCGTGACCGAGGACATGGTCGGCCACAAGCTCGGAGAGTTCGCGCCCACGCGCACCTTCCGCGGCCACACCAACAAGAAGGAAGGGATGAGGACCTCCCGCTAGGGAGGCGCCCTCCACGCGACGATGAACGCCACCGATACGCTCACCGGCCCCCGCTTCACCGCGCGGCACCGCTATGCCCGCCTCACGGCGCGCAAGGCGCGCCTCGTGGCGGATCAGCTCCGCGGTATGTCGGCGAACTCGGCGATCGAGCTGCTCGAGTTCTCCCCCAAGCGCGCGGGGCACTTCTACCTCAAGCTCCTGCGCTCGGCACTCGCCAATGCCAGCCAGTCCGAGGACGTGAACCTCAACCGGCTCACCATCTGCGACTGCCGGGCCGACGACGGCCCGATGTTGCAGAACCGCCTGCGCTGGCGCGCGGGTCCCCAGGGGCGTGCGATGCCCTTTGCCAAGAAGACCAGTCACTTGACCATCACGGTGTGCGAGGAGCTCCCCACAGCCTCCGCGCCGAGCGTGTCCGAAGCGGGCGAGACCTCGTCCGAAGACGAGGAATAGACAGAACATGGGTCAGAAGGTACATCCCACCGGCTACCGCATCGGGACCATCGAGCCCTGGCGCTCGCGCTGGTACGCCAACAAGAAGGACTTCGGGCGCCTGCTCCTGCAGGACAAGGAGATCCGCGATCACATCGAGAAGGAGTTCTCGTCTGCGGGGATCCCCCGCATCGAGATCGAGCGCTCCGGCGAGACGATCAACGTGATCATCTACACGGCCCGCCCCGGCGTGTTGGTCGGGCGCAAGGGCGTGCGCGTGGAGCAGCTCAAGAAGGAGCTCCAGGGGATCACCGGCTCCGAGTGCCACCTGACCCTGCACGAGGTCAAGCGTCCGGAGTTGGAGGCGAAGCTCGTGGCCGAGGTCGTCGCCGAGGCCCTCGAGAAGCGGATGAACTTCCGCCGGGCCATCAAGCGCGCGATCCAGACCACGATGCAGTCGGGCGCCCAGGGCGTGAAGGTCGAGGTCGCAGGCCGACTCGGCGGGGCCGAGATGGCGCGCCGCAACAAGGAGCGCGAGGGGCGCGTGCCCCTTTCCACCTTGCAGGCCCACGTCGACTACGGCACCGCCCGCGCCCGGACCTCGTACGGGATCATCGGCGTGAAGGTTTGGATCTACAAGGGCGACGTCGAGCGCGGGAAGCTGATCGACTTCCGCCAGCAGCAGAGCATGACGGCCCACGCGGACCGTCCGCGCTTCGGTCGCGGTAGGGGCGAGGGTCGTCCCCGGAGGGAGGGTTGATTCCATGGCGATGATGCCCAAGCGGACCAAGTACCGGAAGGTGCAGCGGGGCAAGATGAAGGGCCTCGCGACCCGCGGGAACCGCGTGTCCTTCGGCGAGTACGGCCTGATGTCCCTGGACTACGGCTGGATCAGCGGCCGGCACCTCGAGGCTGGTCGGATCGCGGCCAACCGCGCGACCGGCGGCAACGCCAAGATCTGGATTCGGGTCTTCCCCCACAAGCCGATCTCGGCCAAGCCGGCCGAGACGCGCATGGGCAAGGGCAAGGGCGAAGTCGACTACTGGGCCGCCGAGGTGAAGCCCGGAACGGTCATGCTCGAGCTCGGCGGCGTCACCGAGGACACGGCCAAGCTGGCGTTCAAGCGCGTCGCTCACAAGATGCCGGTCAAGGTGAAGATGATCCGGCGACTCCCCACCAACTGACGCGAGCGGAGCCAACAATGAACATCGACGAAGCCCGCGGGAAGACCGACTCCGAACTCTCCTTCGACCTGGAGCAGATGAAGAAGGAGCTGTTCGAACTGCGCATGAAGGCCAGCATGGAGAACATCGCCAACCCCGCCCGGATCCGCGTTCTGCGCCGGGCCATCGCCCGTGCGCGGACGATCCTGCACGAGCGGTCGACCGGCGTGCGCGGACAGGAGCCCCGCTAGTCATGGAAGCAGCAGGGATGAACGAACGAAACAAGCGCCGGACCCTGAGGGGATTGGTCGTGAGCGACAAGATGGACGCGACGATCACGGTGCGCGTGGAGCGGATGGTCCAGCACCCGCGGTACCTGAAGTACATCCGACGCCACAAGAAGTACACGGCCCATGACGCCTCGGGTGAGGCTCGGATGGGGGACTTCGTTGAGATCGTCGAGACGCGCCCGATCAGCAAGAACAAGCGCTGGAGGCTGACGAGCGTGATCCGCAAGGCCAGTCTGGTCGAGGAGGCCGAAGCATGATCCAGATGCAGACGTTCCTCGACGTCGCGGACAACACCGGGGCGAAGCGCGTCCAGGTGATCAAGGTTCTCGGGGGAACCCACCGCCGCTACGCCTCCCTGGGCGACATCGTCGTCGCCACGGTCAAGAAGGCGATCCCCGGCTCCGAGCTCAAGACGGGGACCATCGTCAAGGGCGTCATCGTCCGCGTGCGGAAGAACACCCGCCGCAGCGACGGCTCGTACGTGCGCTTCGACCGCAACGCGATCGTGCTCCTCGACGCCGACGGGAACCCCAGGGGAACCCGGATCTTCGGTGCTGTCGCGCGGGAGCTGCGCGAGCACAACTACATGAAGATCATCAGCCTCGCCCAGGAGGTCGTCTGATGCACGTCCGCAACGGTGACCTCGTGATCGTGATCTCGGGGAACGACAAGGGCAAGACCGGCGAGGTCAGGGGCCTGGACCGCAAGCGGGAGCGCGTGATCGTCGACGGCGTCAACGTCCGTTGGAAGCACCGCAAGCCGACCCAGCAGAGCCCTCAGGGGGAGCGGGTGCAGATGGAGTTCCCGATCCACGTCAGCAACGTGATGCACTACGACGCGAACGCCGGCAAGGGCGTGCGCCGTCGCCCCGGAGGAGAGGGCTGAGCCATGGCCGCCGACAAGAAGAAGCAAGAACAGTCCGAAGACGGCGCCGTCGCCACCCAGAGCGCTCCGCCGCGGCTCAAGCAGCGCTATGCCGATGAGGTGCGCTCGAGCCTGAAGGAGCAGTTCGGCATCGCTAACGAGATGGCCCTGCCGCGGCTGGAGAAGATCGTGGTGAACATGGGCGTCAAGGGCGCCGTGGAGAGCAAGGGCAAGGTCGAGACCGCCGCCAGGGACCTGGCGACGATCACGGGTCAGAAGCCGACCATCCGGCTCGCCCGCAAGGCCATCTCCGGATTCAAGCTGCGCCAGGGCATGCCGATCGCCTGCGCCGTCACCCTGCGCGGCGATCGGATGTGGGAGTTCGCAGACCGCCTGCTCACCGTCGCCCTGCCGCGTATCCGTGACTTCCGAGGCGTCAAGAGCAAGCTCGACGGCCGCGGCAACTTCACGCTCGGTGTCTCCGAGCAGTCGATCTTCCCCGAGATCGACTTCGATCGCATCGAGTTCCAGCAGGGGATGGACATCACCTTCGTGACGACCGCACCCACCGACGAGCAGGGTCACGCCCTGCTCAAGGGAATCGGGATGCCCTTCCGCTCGGATGAGGACAACTGATCCATGGCCAAGACCTCACTGATCGTCAAGAACCAGCGAAAGCCGAAGTACAAGGTGCGCGCCTACCGGCGCTGCGCCATGTGCGGACGTCCGCGTGGTGTCTACCGCAAGTTCCAGATTTGCCGCATCTGCCTGCGTGAGCGCGCGCTCGTCGGCGAGATCCCCGGTATGCGCAAGGCGTCCTGGTAGGGAGCAAGCAGCCATGATGACCGACCCGATCGCCGACATGCTGACGCGCATCCGCAATGCGAATGCGATCCACAACAAGACCGTCCGGATCCCGGCCTCGCGCCTGAAGGTCGGCCTCGCGGAGGTCCTGCGAACCGAAGGCTTCATCGTGGGCTACGAGGTCGAGCAGGGCGAGCCGCACAGCAGTATCCGGTTGACCCTCAAGTACGGACCCGAGGGCGAGCGCGTGATCCGAACCATCGACCGGGTCAGCAAGCCCGGCTGCCGCGTGTACTCGAGCGCCAAGGAGTTGCGCCCGGTCCTGCGCGGCCTCGGCATCCAGGTGCTCTCGACCCCCAAGGGCGTGCTGTCCGACCGCAAGGCCCGTGAACTCAACGTCGGAGGAGAGATCCTCTGCAAGCTCACCTGATCTCATGTCGCGCATCGGAACACAACCCGTCCCGGTCCCGACCGGAGTGACCGTGGAGGTCGGGGGCGGCAGGACCGCCACCGTCAAGGGCCCGGGCGGCACCCTCACGATGGAGGTGCGCCCGGAGATCGACCTCGAGATCGACGGCGCACAGGTCAACGTCTCTACCAACGGGTCGGGTAGCGCCCGAGAGGCCCGTGCTTTCCACGGGATGACGCGGGCGCTCCTCAACAACATGGTCGTCGGCGTCACCAAGGGCTTCGAGAAGAAGCTCGACATCGTCGGCGTCGGCTGGAACGCGGCGGCCCAGGGCAACAAGCTCGTGCTCAACATCGGCTTCTGCCACCCCGTGGACATCGCCGTTCCCACCGGCATCACGGTCGAGACGCCGCGGCCGACCCAGATCATCATCAAGGGCGCGGACAAGCAGGCCGTGGGTCACCTCGCGGCCGTGGTCCGCGCCGTCCGCCCGCCGGAGCCCTACAAGGGCAAGGGCATTCGCTACGTCGACGAGTACGTTCGTCGCAAGGCCGGCAAGAGCTTCGGCGCCTAGAGCCCGAGGAGACCATGAACAAGGCACAGAAGAAGAACGCGACCCGCCTGCGTCGTTGCCGTTCGGTGGGGAAGAGGGTGCGTCGCGGTACGACCCGCCGGCGCCTCGCGGTGAACCGCAGCCTCAAGCACATCTCCGGTCAGGTCATCGACGACGCCGAGGGCAAGACCCTCTGCGGCGTCTCCAGCACCGCCAAGGGCCTCGCAGCGGAGCTCTCGGGCAAGACGAAGACCGAGCAGGCCCGCATCGTCGGTGCCGAGATGGCCCGGCGCGCCGTGGCCGCGGGTGTCGAGGAGGTCGTGTTCGACCGGCGAGGAAGCAAGTACCACGGCCGAGTCAAGGCCTTCGCCGATGCCGCCCGGGAGGCCGGCCTGAAGTTCTAGCGAGGCACCGCGCCCCAGACCAAGCACAGCATGAAGCACAAGATCGAATACCTGGACACGATGGAGGTCGAGGAGATCGCCGACCTCTCGGAGACCCTCGTCAAGGTCAACCGCTCGGCGGCGGTCGTGAAGGGGGGGCGGCGCTTCTCCTTCTCGGCACTGTCCATCGTCGGCAACAGAGACGGGCTCGTGGGCTTCGGCTTCGGCAAGGCGCGCCAGGTCCCGTCCGCCATCGAGAAGGCCGCCAAGGACGGGCGCAAGCACCTGCAGCGCGTGCAGGTGGCCGAAGGCGGGACGATCCCGCACGAGATCACCGGCCGCTTCTGCGGCTCGATGATCCGCCTGCTCCCCGCCTCGCCCGGCACCGGCATCATCGCCTGCTCCTCGGTTAGGGCGGTCTGCGAGATGGCGGGGATCACGAACATCCTGACCAAGTCGTACGGCTCCACCAACCCGATCAACCTCGTCAAGGCCACGCTCGCCGCGCTCGCCGAGTTGCGCTCCAGCGAGCAGCTGAGCGAGCTGCGCGGAGTCCCTCTCCACCGCTAGGACGCACCGAGCGCCAGGAAACGCAAGACCATGGACCTCCAGACAGTCACCAGCAAGGGCAAGCGCTACACCAGGACCCGCCGGGTGGGGCGGGGCACCGGGAGCGGACGCGGCAAGACCTGCGGCCGCGGCCACAAGGGCTGGGGGCAGCGCTCCGGCTCCAGCCGCAGACCCGGCTACGAGGGCGGGCAGATGCCGATCTATCGGCGCGTTCCCAAGCGCGGCTTCACCAACGCCCGGTTCAGGGTCGAGTACACCGTGATCAACGTGGAGGCGCTCAACGCCTTCGACGACGGCGCGGTCGTGGACCTCGCTGGGATCATCGAGCGGGGCCTGACCAGCCTGAACACTCCCCTTTTGAAGGTGCTCGGAAACGGCGAGCTCACCACGAAGCTGACCATCCGAGCGCAGAAGTTCAGCGCCAGCGCGGCGACGAAGGTCGCGGCCGCCGGCGGCACGGTCGTGACCCTGGACTCGAAGGGACGAGCCGCGGGCGAGGAGGTCGGCGCCGCTCCGCAGACCACCGCTGCGCAGGCCCCGAGCGAAGAGGCCCCCGCCGCCGAAGAGGCGACGTCCGAGGAGTCCGAGAGCGCCGGGGGCGAGGAGGCCGATTCCTAGTGGAGGGTTCCTTCCTGAGGCTCTTCTTCGTTCCGGAGACCCGGCAGAAGATCTTCACCACGCTGATGCTCCTCATCGTGTATCGCGTGGGCTTCCACGTGCCCATTCCGGGCATGAGCGCAGAGTTCATGGAGACCATGAGCCAGAACGCTCTCTTCGGCCTGATCAGCGCCTTCTCCGGCGGTGCGATCGGCCAGACGGTGATCTTCGGACTGGGCATCATGCCCTACATCTCCGCATCGATCATCTTCTCGATGCTGACCAAGGTGTCCCCGACCCTGGAGGCCGTCCAGAAGGAGGGCGCGGCGGGTCAGAAGAAGATCAACCAGTGGACGCGCCTGGCCGTCGTCCCGATCGCCTTCCTGCAGGGGCTCTTGATCTACACCGGCGTCTTCCTCAAGCAGCCGCAGATGGTCGAGCCCTACATGCAGGGACACCCGTTCGCCCTGGGTCTGATCGTGATCGCGACCCTGCTCGCCGGGGCGCTCTTCGTGATGTGGGTCGGCGAGCTCATCACCGAGCACGGCGTAGGCAACGGCGCCTCCCTGATCATCATGGCGGGCATCGTGGCCAACATCCCCAGCGCCATGGCGCGCATGGCCGGCCAGCCCGAGTTCTGGCAGATGATCCTCACGACCATCGGCATCTGGGTCGTGACGATCTTCGTGGTCGTGTTCATCCACAAAGGAGCGCGGCGCGTGCCGATCCAGTACGCGCGCCTGACCAGAGGACGGCGCGTCTACGGCGGGCAGCGCCACTACCTGCCGCTGAAGGTCAACATGGCCGGCGTGATGCCGATCATCTTCGCCTCCGTCCTGTTCATCATCCCCACCATGCTCTTCGAGTGGCTGGGGCTCGTTCAGCTCCGGGCGATCTTCAACGACCAGACCGGCTTCGTATACGTCTGCACCTACATCGGACTGGTCTTCGCCTTCTGCTTCTTCTGGAACCGCCTGATGTTCCAGCCGGATGAGATCGCGAAGAACCTTCGCGAGCACGGCTCCTTCATCCCCGGCATCCGCCCCGGTGCCCGGACCGCGGAGTACCTGACCAACATCCTGACTCGCATCACCCTCGCCGGCGCGGCCTTCCTGGCGCTCGTCGCCGTCTACCCGAACTTCGTGACGAAGAACACGCCCATCCCCAACGACCTGCGCTACTTCCTGGGCGGGACCTCGGTGCTGATCGTCGTGGGGGTCGCGCTCGAACTCGTCGATCGCCTCAACGCCCAGCTCGTGATGCGCGAGTACGACGGCATGACGGGCGGCTCGGGTCCGCGCTGGACGAAGAAGAAGGGGGCCTGAGCCTCCGCGCACGAAAGACCATGGTCGCCCAAGTCGTCATCCTCCTCGGCCCCCCTGGCGCGGGAAAGGGAACCCAGGCTCGGCGCTTGAGCGCGGACCTGGGCGTCCCCCACGTGGCGACCGGAGACATGTTCCGGGCCAACGTGGAGGAGGGCACCGAGTTGGGCCGACGCGCGCAGGAGTTCATGAACACCGGGCGTCTGGTCCCCGACGACCTGGTGACCGAGATGCTGTTCGTGCGCGTCGACGGGGTGGACTGCGGAGACGGCTTCGTCCTGGATGGCTTCCCGCGCACCGTCGGCCAGGCCGATACCCTCGACCGCGGAATGGACGGGCGCTGGACGAGTAGCGTCGCATCCCTCGAGGTCCCCGACGAGGCGCTCGTCGAGCGCGCCTCGGGCCGCCTGTTGTGCCGCGAGGACGGCAACCACATCCACCACGCGATCTTCTCGCCGCCGGTGACCGAGGGAGTCTGCGACCAGTGCGGCGGGGCGCTGTACCGCCGAGACGACGATGTGCCCGAGGTCGTTGCGGAGCGCCTTCGCGTCTACCGGGAGCAGACCGCTCCCGTGATCGAACACTACGCCCAGAACGGCAGGCTCCTGCCGGTGGACGGAAACCAGAGCCCCGACGATGTCCACCGCGCTCTGCGAGAGACCCTCGGGAGCTCGACGGTCGAGGGGGGGAAGTGATGGCGAAGGAGGAACCGATCGTGGTCGACGCCATCGTCACCGAAGCGCTCCCCAACGCACGCTTTCGGGCCAAGTTGGAGTCGGGGCACGAAGTCCTCGCCCACGTCAGCGGCAAGATGCGGATGCACTACATCCGGATCATGGCCGGAGACAAGATCACCATCGAGATGTCGCCCTACGACCTGACGAAGGGCCGGATCGTCTCGCGCGGCGACCGCCGCTATCAGCGAAGGAGAACCTGATGAAGGTCAGAAGCAGCGTCCGCCGCATGTGCACCCACTGCAAGGTCGTCCGCCGACGCGGAGTCTTGCGGGTCATCTGCTCAGCGGATCCCCGTCACAAGCAGCGCCAAGGAAAGTGAGCCCCAGGAAGCCATCATGCCTCGCGTAGTCGGTGTAGACATCCCCAATGACAAGCGCCTCGATGTGGCCATGACCTACATCTTCGGCGTCGGACGGACGACCGCCAGCAGAGTCTGCGTGGAACTCGAGTTCGACCCCGGGATGAAGGCCCGCGACCTGACCGAGGAACAAATCACGAATCTGGCCCACCACCTCGAGAAGAACTACGAGGTGGAAGGGCAGCTCCGTCGCAACGTAGCGGCTTCGATCGGTCGCCTGCGCGACATCGGCAGCTACCGCGGCCTGCGACATCGCCGCGGCCTGCCCGTTCGAGGTCAGCGCACCAAGACCAACGCCCGTGGCCGCAAGGGCGCGAAGAAGACCGTGGCCGGCAAGAAGTCCGTGAAGGGCATGAAGTAGGCGAGCAGGACTCCAAGAGCAGCAACCTCAAAGCGATGGCGAAACAGACTAAGAAGAAGGCCCGCAGGAACGTCTCGAAGGGGATCGTTCACATCAAGGCGAGCTTCAACAACACCCTGGTCACGATCACGGACGAGGCCGGCGCGGTCATCGCGAGCAGCTCCTCGGGCGTGATGGGCTTCAAGGGCACGCGCAAGAGCACGCCCTTCGCCGCCCAGCGGGCCTCGGACAACGCGGCCGCTGCCGCGAAGCGCCATGGCCTCAGGGAGGTCGTCGTGCGCGTCAAAGGGGCCGGCTCCGGCCGCGAGTCCGCCGTGCGCGCCCTGAGCAACGCCGGCATCCGCGTGAGCTACATCGAGGACGTCACGCCCCTCCCGCACAACGGCTGCCGCGCCCGCAAGCGGCGCCGTGTCTGATCCACCAACATCCTGATCCAAAATGGCTCGATACACGGGAAACAAGTGCAAGCTGTGCCGCCGGGAAGGCATGAAGCTCTTCCTGAAAGGGCAGCGCTGCTTTACCGACAAGTGCGCCCTCGCGCGACGGGACTACCCGCCGGGAGTCCACGCGCAGAAGCGCACCAAGGTGACCGAGTACGGCGTTCGCCTGCGTGAGAAGCAGAAGCTCAAGCGCATCTACGGCGTGCTCGAGAGGCAGTTCAAGCTCTACTTCCGCGAGGCCGAGCGCCTGCGCGGGAACACGGGGGAGAACCTCCTGATGCTGCTCGAGCGCAGGCTCGACAACGTCGTGTTGTCCAGCGGGTTCGCCCTGTCACGGAACCACGCGCGGCAGCTGATCAACCACGGCCACTTCCGCGTGAACGGGCGGAAGGTGACCATCTCCTCCTTCCAGGTCAGGCCTGGCGACGTCCTCGAGCCCACGCAGCGCGACGGCACGAAGGGGATCGTCGCGGAGGCCGTCGAAGTGAACAAGTCGCAGCCCGTGCCCACCTGGTTGGAGGTCAACGGCGAAGCGATGACATCGAAGATCACGGGGATCCCGCGGCGCGAGGACGTGCCGCACCCGATCCAGGAACAGCTCATCATCGAGCTCTGCTCGAAGTAAGTCGGTACGAGGGAACAGTCATGAGAATCCGTTGGCGCAATTTCGAACTCCCCAGCAAGGTCGTCCCGGACACGGAGACGATGACCGCCGAGTACGGGCAGTTCGTCATCGAACCCTTCGAACGCGGCTTCGGCCACACGATCGGAAACGGTCTGCGGCGCGTCCTGCTGTCGTCGATCGAGGGAAGTGCGGTCACCTCGGTCAAGATCGAGGGCTCCAGCCACGAGTTCGACTCGATGGAGGGGGTCTACGAGGACGTCACCGACATCATCCTCAACCTGAAGCGGTTGAGGATTCAGTACGAGGGCACCGGCTCCATCGCCTGTCGGCTCCACAAGAGCGGCAAGGGCGAGGTCACCGGCGCCGACGTCGAGTGCGAGGGGGACGCTCACGTGGTGAACAGCGACCTGCACATCGCCACCCTGACCATGGACCGCGACCTGATCATCGAGATGGAGGTCAAGCGCGGGCGGGGGTACGTGGCCGCCGATGAGAACCAGGATCCGCACGGCGAGCTGGGGCTGATCCCAGTCGACTCGATCTACTCGCCCGTCCACCGGGTGCGGTACGCGGTCGAGGCCACACGAGTCGGGAAGCTGACCAACTACGACCGGCTCCTCCTGGAGATCTGGACCGACGGGACCGTCTCGCCCGAGTTGGCCCTGGTCGAAGCGGCGAAGATCTACCGCAAGCACCTGAACCCGTTCGTGCTCTTCGACTCGTCGGTTGACGAGACTCCGATCGCGGAGGACCCGAGCATGTCCGAGTTCAACGCCGAGAACCAGCAGACCTCCGAGCTCGAGATGATCCTGCAGGTTTCGATCACCGAGCTGGAGCTCTCTGTCCGGGCCCGCAACTGCCTCGACGGGGCCAACCTGCGGACCCTCGGTGACCTGGTGAGCCTGACCGAGTCCGAGGTGATGCACCTCAAGAACCTGGGCAAGACCAGCCTGACCGAGATCAAGAACAAGCTCTCCGAGCGCGGTCTGGCCCTGGGAATGACCATCTGACTCTCGTCCTGAAGACGAGACCGCGGAGACTGCCATGCGACATCGAGTAGCCACGAGCAAGCTGGGACGGACCGCCAGCCATCGAACGGCCATGCGCCGCAACATGATGGCCTCGCTCATCGAGCACGAGCGGATCATCACGACCGTGCAGAAGGCCAAGGCCGTCAAGCCCTACATGGAGAAGCTCGTCAGCTTGGCCGGTGAGGCGAGCACCCACAACCGCCGTCGCGCCTTCGCGGCCCTGCGAAACACGGACGCCGTGGACAAGCTGTTCGACGTGTTGGGGCCGCGCTTCAAGGAGCGCCCGGGCGGTTACTGCCGGGTCCTCAAGCTCTCCCGCCGCAGGCTGGGGGACAACGGGGAGCGTGCGATCCTTGAGTTCGTCGAGCGCACGCCGAGCGAGGAGGAGACCCTCGCGACCGAGTCCGCGGCGAGCGAGTAGGCGCCGCGACTGCGAGGCCCGCCCAGGCCCAACCACCCGAGCCCGGAGCGTGGCGATGTGATGCCGGCGGTCGCGCAGACGGGGGGCGCCGGTCAGATCCGGGCCAGCCTGATCCGGCCGCGACCGAGGAGCCCGTCGACATCGGCGGCGAGCTCGGCGGTGATCGCGACTTTGCAGTCGCCTCCGGCGCGGACCCGCCGGACGGAACCGTCGGTCCCGGTCACCTGCAGGTAGACTGGGCGCTTCCCCGGGTGCGCGTCGAAGACCTGCTTGATACGGGGGAGCCGGTCGGCGTCCTGTGGAGACACGGAGAGGACGACACTGCCCTCGAAGCGGGAGAGCGCACCGTCGACCGTCATGAGCTCGGAGAGGATCAGGGTCGGCTCCTCTCCGTCCGCCTCCAGCTTCCCGCGGGCGACGACGACGGCACTCTCCTCGAGGGAGGTCGCGCACTCCTCGAAGGTGCGTGGGAAGCAGACGACGTTGACGGACCCCTGCAGGTCCTCGAGGCGGAAGCGGGCCATCTTGCGCCCGGCCATCTTCCCCGTCTTGACCAAGTGCTGCGACAGGCCGACGATGAGGCCGGCCAGGGTGACCTCGGCGCCATCGGAGAGGTCCGACAGGCGGTCTGTGGACACGGTCGAGAGCATGTCCATCAGGCCGGCGCGCTCCTCGAGCGGGTGCCCGCTCAAGTAGAACCCGATCGCCTCGTACTCCGCGCGCAAGGTGTCGGCGTTGTTCCAGGACTGCTGGTCGTCGATGCCGTCCCCCGTTGTCTGGGGGCGCTCGTCTGGCCCGGCCGCGGCGAAGAGATCGCCCTGGCCGGCGCGGCGGTCGGCGGCGGCGCGGGCTCCGTCGGCCAGCGCGCCGTCCAGGGCGTGCAGGACTGCACCCCGGTTGTGTCCGCCGCCGTCGAAGGCGCCGGCCTTGATCAGGGCTTCCCAGGTCACTCGCCCGACGGCGGCCGGATCCGCCTGCTTGCACAGCTCGTGCAGGGTCAGTGGGTGTCCTTCGGCCATGACGGTGGCGCGGGCCTCCAGAAGTGCGTCGATCGCCTTGGATCCCGCCCCCTTGACCGCGCCGAGGCCGAACCGGATTCCCTCGCCCTCGGTCTCGAATCCCCAGCCCGACTCCTCGACCGTAGGCGGCAGGACCCCGATCCCAGCCGCGCGTGCGTCGTCGCACAGCAGCTTCACCTTGTCGGAATCCCCCATCTCGCAGGTGAGGTTCGCAGCCATGAACTCGGGCCGATGGTGCGCCTTGAGGTAGGCCGTCTGGTAGCTGATCAGGGCGTAGGCGGTCGAGTGCGACTTGTTGAAGCCGTAGCCGCCGAACTTCACGATGTTGTCCCAGACCTCCTGCGCCAAGTCCTGGCGACAGCCGTTCTTCTGGGCGCCCTCCAGGAAGGTGGCCGAGAAGCGCTCCATGATCTCGGGCTTCTTCTTGCCCATCGCCTTGCGCAGGTTGTCCGCCTCGTTGAGCGAGAAGTCGGCCAGGTGGTTGGAGATGAGCATCACCTGCTCCTGGTAGACGATGCACCCGTAGGTGTCCTTCAAGATCGGCTCCATGCTCGGGTGGGGGTAGAGGATCGGCTCCTCACCGTGCTTGCGCCGACAGAACATGTCCGCCATCCCCGATTCGAGCGGGCCGGGCCGGTAGAGCGCCAGGACCGCGATCAGGTCCTCGAAGCAATCGGGCTTGAGGCGCGTGATCAGCTTGCGCATACCGTCCGACTCGAGCTGGAACACTCCCTGGGTCTCCCCTGACATCAACAGGGCGTAGGTCGCCTCGTCGTCGAGGGCGAGCTGCTCGAGGTCGGGCCGGTCTCCCCCGCGCCGCGCGATGTTCTCGAGGGTCCCGTCGAGGATCGTCAGGGTCCGCAGACCCAGGTAGTCCATCTTCAACAGGCCGAGGTCCTCGAGCTCGGGCGCCTGCCACTGGGTCGTCACGTCGTCGCCGTTCTTGGCCAGCGGCACGTACTCCGCGATCGGGCGATCGGCGATCACGACGCCTGCCGCGTGGGTGGAGACGTGGCGTGTGATGCCCTCGAGGGTGACCGAGAGGTCGAAGAGCTCGGTGAGCTCCGGCTGGCCGTGCAGCTCCTTCAGCTCCGGGTCGGTCTCGAGCGCCTCGGCGAGGCTGGGGGCGCCCGGACCCTGCGGGATCTTCTTCGCCATGCGATCGACGTCCTTGAGGGGCACCTCGAGGACCCGCCCGACGTCCCGCACGACCGTGCGGGACTTCATCGTCCCAAACGTCACGATCTGGGCCACGTTCTCCTCGCCGTAGCGTTCGCGGGTGTACTGCAGCACACGCTCGCGGCCAGCCTTGCAGAAGTCGATGTCGATGTCGGGCATCGACACGCGCGCGCTGTTGAGGAACCGCTCGAACAGGAGCCCGTAGCGCAGGGGGCAGACGCGCGTGATGTCGAGCAGGTAGGCGACGATGGAGCCCGCCGCTGAGCCCCGCCCGGGGCCGACGGGGATGGAGTGCTCCCGGGCCCAGCGGATCAGGTCCCAGACGATCAGGAAATAGGAGACGAAACCCAGCTCGGCGATCACGCGCTTCTCGTAGTCGAGGCGCTCTCGCGCCTTGGCGTGATCGCGGCCGTAGATGCGTCTCAGGCCCTCCTCGAGGAGCTCGTCGAACAGCGAGTCGGCCGTCTGTCCGTCGTCGGGGACGAACACGGGCAGGTGGTACTCGCCGAACTTCATCTCGAGCTCCACCTGGTCGGCTACGTCGACCGTGGCCCGCAGCGTCTCCGGCAGGTCGCGGAACATGTCCGCCATCTCGGCCCGCGAGGTGAGGAACAGGGAGTTCGCGTCGAACTTGAAGCGCCCCGGCTCGTCGCGTTTGGCCTGGGTGTTGATGCACAGGAGGACGTCCTGGGCCTCGCAGTCCTCCTGCCGCAGGTAGTGGACGTCGTTGGTGGCGACCATCGGGATCCCCGTGCGGCCGTGGATGCGGACCATGGCCTCATTGACTCTGTCCTGCAGCTCGATGCCGTTGCGCTGCAGCTCGAGCCAGAAGTGCTCGGGTCCGAACATGTCGCGCAGGGTCGTGGCCAGCTCCTCGGCCTCCGCCTCCTTGTCCATCCCGCACAACTGGCTGAACTCGCTCGAGAGACACCCCGACAAGCAGGTGATGCCGGCGGTGTGCTCGGCGAGGAGCTCGCGATCGATGCGCGGCCGGAAGTGCAGCCCTTCCAGGTACGCCGCGGTCGCCAGTCGTTTGAGGTTCGAGAAGCCCTCTTCGTTGCGGGCCAGGAGGGTCAGGTGGTTGTAGCCGTTGCCCTTGGCCTTGCTGTGCGGCAGGTGGCGGGACTGGCGGGCGATGTACACCTCGCAGCCCAACAGGGGCTTGATGCCCGCTCGCGTCGCCTCGCGGTAGAGCTGGACCGCGCCGAACATGTTCCCGTGGTCGGTCAAGGCCACGGCGCTCTGGCCGTCAGCCACGCATGCGTCCACGAGCGCCGGGATGCGGTTGGCCCCGTCGAGCAGGCTGTACTCGGAGTGGACGTGCAGGTGGACGAAGTCCGGGTCGGCCATCGGGTGGTGTCGGTCCTGGGTGGGGAAGGGCGCACCCGGCGCGGGCACCGGGACGCCCCGAGAAGACGCGGCGGAGGGAGCTCAGGCGCCCAGAAGTTTCGCGAGCAGCGCCTTCTGGGAGTGCAGGCGGTTCTCCGCCTGCTCGTAGATCATGCTACGCGGGCCGTCGAGCACCTCGTCGGTGGCCTCGAGGTTGCGGCGCACCGGGCCCGCGTGCATCAACCGGGCGTCGGAGCCTCGGGCGAGCAGGGCCTCGTCGATGATCCACTCCCCCGTCCGGGCGCGGCGGCTGGCGGCCAGGGTGGGGTTTCCGTGGTCCTCCAGCGACTGCCAGGAGCGGGCGTAGACGATGTGCGCGCCGGTGGCGGCCTCCTCGCGGGAGTGGCCGATCTCTATCGAGGACCCGCTGCGCTCGGCGATGTCCCGGGCGCAGCCGAGGACCTCTCCGTCGAGGTCGTAGCCGCTGGGGTGGGCGACCGACACGTCGAGCCCCAACCGCACGGAGGAAGTGAGCAGGGAGTGGACGACCGCCGAGCTGGCGGGCGTGGGGGAGTGGGTCCAGACGATCGCGAGCCTGTGACCGCGGATCGCGCCGAGGGCCTCGTGGACGGTCATCATGTCGGCCAGTGCCTGCAGAGGGTGCCAGAGGGCGCTCTCCATGTTGATGAGCGGGACCCGGGCGTGCTCGGCCCAGGCGCGGATGCTCGCGTCGCGCCGGTCGGACTCCCAGTCCCGACCCTCGAGGGCTGGGCGGATGGCGAGCACGTCGAGGTACCGTGAGAGGACCTCCGCCGCGTCCCGGATGTGCTCGGGCGCGCGGCCGTCCATCACCGACCCGCTGCGCGCCTCGAGATCCCAGAAGTCGGTCGCGGCGTTGAGGTTGAGGCCGTGACCACCGAGTTGGTGAACGGCGGCCTCGAAGGAGGTTCGCGTGCGCAAGGAGCCGCGGAAGAAGAGCATCCCGGCGGTGCGCCCCTCCAGGCCGCCGCGGGTCGCCGCGGCCTTCATGACCAGGGAGGCCTCGATCAGGGTCGAGAGCTCGTCGTCTCCGAGGTCCTGCAGGCTGATCAGATGACGTTGTCGCGTGCTCTCGACCATGGGGCCAGAATACCCGCTGCGGCACGGGTTTCCAGGGCTGACCGCGCCTCCCGCCGGGGGGTGCCGAGGGCCGGGCGGGGTCGCTTGACAGCGCCCGGGGCCCCGGCTACAACCTTCCCCCCTTCGCGCACCCCTAGCTCAACTGGATAGAGCACCTGACTACGGATCAGGAGGTTAGAGGTTCGAATCCTCTGGGGTGTACCAGCCAGGTCCCGCCGGTCGGGCGGGAATCGCCAGCGGTGGTCAGCGCTCTGTGAGTACTCGAGGAGAATCGGTGCGAGACGGCGACGAGCGGTTCATGGCCCTCGCCCTCGCCGAGGCGCGCGCCGCCGAGGAGCGCGATGAGGTCCCCGTCGGGGCCGTCGTCGTCCTCGACGGAGAGGTGATCGGCCGCGGGAGCAACCGGACCCGCGAGCGGCGCGACCCCACCGCCCATGCCGAATTGCTCGCCCTGCGCGAGGCGACGAGCGCGATGGGCGCGATGCGCATCCCCGGCGCGGTCGTCTTCACGACCCTGGAGCCCTGCTTCATGTGCGCCGGCGCCCTGTCCCACGCACGGGTGGCGCGCGTCGTCTGGGGAGTCCGCGATCCCAAGTTCGGCGGCTGCGCCTCCTTGGGGGCCGTGCTCACCGACCCGCGCCTCAACCACACCGCCGAGGTCGCCGAGGGCGTCTGCGCCGACGAGGCGCGCGCGCTCCTGCAGGCGTTCTTTCGCAGCAAGAGATGAATCGCAAACGGCTTTGCGGGCCCCCGAGGGGACGCGAAGTCGCACGGAGAGGTGCCGGAGTGGCTGAACGGACTGGTTTCGAAAACCAGCGTGTTGTTTTGCAGCACCGGGGGTTCAAATCCCTCCCTCTCCGCCAGCCCGAGTGCCCCGCC
This sequence comes from Planctomycetota bacterium, assembly GCA_030746555.1. Classification (GTDB taxonomy): domain Bacteria; phylum Planctomycetota; class UBA1135; order UBA1135. The sequence goes on from JASLMK010000046.1 coordinate 71,417, forward strand.
CCGGGGCGTCGCCCGGGCGGGCGCGCCCACCGTCGACCACGGCGCCCGACCAGCGGCGAGGAGCGCGGCAAACCGAACAGGAGAGGTGTCCGAGTGGCTGAAGGAGCACGCTTGGAAAGCGTGTAAGTCGGCAACGGCTTCGCGGGTTCGAATCCCGCCCTCTCCGCCATCATCCCGGATCGACAGGCCCACGGGCGGTCCGCTCTCGCGGACCGCCCGCGGTATCGGTATCCTCACACCCCGGGACCCAGACGGCGAGTGCGCCGGTGGGCTCGGCCCCGAGCGATGGATCGGGTTCGAACCGGGTCAGGCCGGGAACGGAGCAGCCCTA
>JASLMK010000047.1 GCA_030746555.1 Planctomycetota bacterium
GGGTCGTCGAGGAAGCCAGGTTCCGCAAAGCGCCGCCAGGGGCCGAGAGGCCGTCGAAGACGGCCGGTTGCGAAGTCTGGTGTGCGTGTTCATGAATAATCCGGGCTAGGGGATCGGGAGCCTCCCGGCGGATCTCCTCCGGATAGGATGCGCCTCCCACGACCCGCAACGGAAGAAGCCGATGATCCACTGCAAGTCTCTCGCCTCCGCCCTGCTGCTCCCCATCGCCTGGTTCTGCGCACAAGACGCGCCGGTCGGCTACAGCGACACGCCCCACCTGCCCGGGGGAGAGTGGCGCGTGCACGACATCGCGCGCCCGGTCCCGCCGGTCGTCACTCCGGGGGCCACGCCGAGCGCCGCGCCTTCGGACGCCGTCGTCCTGTTCGACGGGAGCGGCCTGGAGCAGTGGTCCGCGGGAAACGGAAGCGCCGCCCGTTGGAAGCTCGATGACGGCGCGATGGAGGTGAACGGCTCGGGCTCGATCCAGACGCGTGAGGCCTTTGGAGACTGCCAGGTCCACCTGGAGTGGGCGACGCCGGCCGAGGTCAAGGGCGACTCTCAGGGCCGCGGGAACAGCGGCCTGTTCCTGATGGGCCGCTACGAGATCCAGGTCCTCGATTCGTTCGAGAACCGCACCTACGCCGACGGGCAGGCGGCCGCGCTCTACGGCCAGCGACCGCCCCTGGTGAACGCCTGCCGCCCGCCCGGAGTCTGGCAGACCTACGACGTCGTCTTTCGTGCCCCGCGCTTCGCCGATGGCGAGCTGGTCAGCCCCGCCCGCGCCACCGTGTTCCACAACGGCGTGCTCGTCCAGGACGCCGAGCCCCTCATCGGCGCCACGACGCACCGCGCGGTGGCGAAGTACGCGCCGCACGCCGACGAGGGCCCGATCTCCCTGCAGGACCACGGGAACCCGGTTCGCTACCGCAACATCTGGGTGCGCCGGCTCTAGTCACGCGCGCGAGGTAGATGCTCGTCTTGCCCTCGTGGCGAACGAGAGTGGTGAACGCGTTGTGGGGCGCGGCGTCCCAGATTCGGCGCGAGTCGACGAGCTCCGCTCGCGGGAGGCGGCCGGTCGTTGGAGTCTCGTCGACCTGCCCGGAGAGGCAACCGGCCAAGGTGATCGAGAAGAGCGGTAGAAGCCGGTTGGTCATCGCAGGGTCGGCGGGGGACAATCCCTCCGCCCCAAGCCTAGCCTCCTCCACACCCATGCTTCACCTTCTCGCCGCTTCCCTGCTGACTCTCGCCGGTCTTCAGGGTCCCCCTCCCGCCCTGAGCCACGGCCCGTTCCTCGGCCACACCGACATCGATCGCGGTACGGTCTGGGCGCGCGCCTCGGCCCCGGGCGAGTTCCGCCTCTCGGTCGCCGACGCAAAGGGCGCCTCCAAGTCGCTGGCGGCCACGGCGTCGGAGGTGAACGACCTCTGCCTGCGCTGGGATGTCACCGGGCTCGAGCCCGACTCGGCGTACACCTGCACGATCGGCGCGGGAGAGACCGCCGAGGGCATCGGCGAATCGTTCACCCTGCGCACGCCGCCGGCCCACGACGCGCCGCGCGTCACGCGCATCGCCTTCGGCTCTTGCTCTCACGAGGGTCGCTTCCCCATCCAGCCGATCTGGAAGCGCATCGAGCTCGTGCAGGCCGAGGTGATGGTGCTGCTGGGCGACACGCCCTACATCGACTCGACCGATCTCGAGGTCCAGCGCCGCCGCTATCGCGAGTTCTACGGCGCCCTGCCCGAGATGCAGGCCTTGCTGCGCGGGACGCCGTTCTACGCGACCTGGGACGACCACGACTTCGGGCGCAACGACACCACCGGGAACCTCCCGGGCAAGGAGAACTCCCGACGCGCCTTCGTCGCCTACCACGCCAACCCGACCCACGGGCAGGGAGGCGAGGGCATCTTCACGAGCTTCCGGCGCGGGGCGATCGAGATCTTCCTGCTCGACACCCGCTGGTTCGCGGGCACGGAGGACTCGCCCTTCGACGAGGGACGAAAGGGCCTGCTCGGCGCCTCCCAGTGGGAGTGGCTCGAGCGCGAGCTCGCGGCTTCAAGCGCGACGTTCAAGGTCCTCGCCTCCGGGATGATCTGGAACGGCGCCACGCGCCCGGGCAAGCGCGACCACTGGGGCACCTACCCGCGTGAACGGCAGGCGATCTTCGAGATGATCGGGAGGCTCTCGATCCCCGGGGTCGTGCTCGTCGGCGGCGACATCCACCGCACCCGCGCCCTGCGCTACCCCACGACCGAGAGCGCCGGCTACGAGTTGTACGAGTTCATCACCTCGCCCATGGCCAACACGGTCATCGCGGCGGCCAACGCGCCCAGCGAGCACCTGCTGCACGACGCCGGCGTGCAGCAGACGTTCCTGCTCTTGACGGCGGACACCACCGCCCGGCCCGCCACCCTCACGGCCCGCTTCCTCGACCAAGAGGGCGATGAGCTCTTCGCCGTCGCCACCGATGCCGGAGCCTTGCGCCCCCGCTGAGCCCAGCCCGTTCCTCCATGTCGAGAATCGCCCTGTGTGCCCTCGCGGTCTTGGTCTCGGGCGCCGAGCCGGTCGAGGTCGAGGCGCGGGTGAGGGCCACCTACCTGGTCGTCTCCCTCGAGTTGGAGGGCTTCGAGGAGGATCGGGAGCTCGCGCGCCGGGCCGAGGCCGGGCTGGGTGACCGCGCGGTTCTGTTCGGGACCTTCCTCGGCGGCCGAGCCAGCCTGGCGATCATCGCCGAGCCGAGCCCGGATCCGACGGCGACGAGCGCCAGCTGGCGCTCGAGGTTGTGCGAGCACGAGGAGGGGTTCTTCACGGTCGGGAGCTTCTCGTGCCAGGAAACGCGCGAGACGATCGGCGGGGAAGAGCAGGTCGAGTTCCGCGCCTTCCCCCTGGCGGCGGGCTACTGCTTCGACGTGCGCGTGCGCTGGGCGAGCGAGGAACGGGAGCGCCTCTCCAGGGAGGCCTTCGTCGAACTCATCGACACGTTTCGGGTGGCGCTCTTGCGTCGCGGCTGGCGGTCCGACTACCCGGCCGCGGTCCTCGCGAGGATGAACGAGGCCGCCTCGCGGGGACCGGCGGCACGTGACTGGCTGCGCGCGCGGGCGGCTGCGGTCCCCGACGACTACACCGCGCCGTTCGTCCTCGCGGAGATCTTGGAGACCTCCGGTGGCGGCTTCGAACCCACGCGCACCGCCTACGAACACGCGTTGTCCTCCCTGGCGGCGCTCGAAGCGCCCACTCCCGCCGAACGATTCGCCACGGCGGTGGGCGAGGACGGCCTGGGCCTGACCCTCGCCAAGGCCGGCCGGCTCACCGAGGCGCTCGAACACTACCGCGGCGGCTACGAGATCGCCCTCGAGCTCGGCCACGTGGTGCGCGCCCCCCTGGCCTACAACCTCGCCTGCGCAGCCGCCCTGAGCGGAGAGCGCGCCATCGCCCTCGACTTCCTCGAGCGCGCGGCGCGCCTGGTGCCGCGCTACCGCGCCATGGCGCAAAGCGACGCGGACTTCGTCAGCCTGCGCGCCGACAGCGAGTTCCGGCGCATCGTGAGCGCGGGTCGCTAGACGGCCGGTTAGAAGGTCTGGTGTGCGTGTTCATGAAGAACCCGGGCTAGGGGTCTCCTCGGCCGGCGGCCAGTTCCCGGTCAGGTGCGCGACGACGAACAGCGGGCCGACGAGGAGCTGGACGAGGTTGCGCAGGAAGGCCGGCGAGCGCCCCTCCCAGACGGCGTGTCCCAGAAGCTGCACGGTCCAGGCAGCCACGGCCACGGCGATCACGAGCCAGACCGGAGTGAGCTGTGCGAGGACCAGGCATGAGAGGGCGTGGGCGATCGCGTAGGGAGCCAGGCGCGGAGCACCCCACAGGTACCAGAGGCCGGACAGGCCCACGAGGGGCCAGGCGAGGGTGACCTCGAGTCCCCCCGCCGTGGTCCAGCCGCCCAGGGAAACCCAGTCCAGCATGGCGATCACGTGGAACACGATCAGCGGGATCGCCAGCTTGTGGATCGTCAGGTTCACCGGGTGGCGGTGGCACTCGGCGTACTCGTGCATCAGTCGGACGACTTGCGGTTTCATGCCTGCCTCACCAGAGCGAAGTACGTGTTCATCTGCTTCCCGCGCCGGCACGCCCGGCCGACGCAAACCTCGGCACTCACCCGCCGCATACCGTCGCGCATGAAGCCGTAGACCAGGCGGGAAGGGAAGCCCTCGTTGCCACGTACGGCCGGCCAGTCCGCACGAGGACGGTTCGGCGGCACCTCGTAGTAGTCGATGACCAGCTCCGAGGCATCCGCGGGCTCGTCCACGACGAAATACCCGGGGCCGGTGAGCGCCCCCAGCGCCTGGTGATTGTAGCCCCACAGCCGACCGGGCGGCCCCGCTCCCGCGGGCGCACGGAGGAAGCGCTTCTCGAAGCACCGGAACAGGGGCATGGAGTTGATCCCGCAGTGCCGCACCTCGACGCCCTCGGCCACCCCGGCCGGGACGAGGTGCTCGAGCGACAAGGGCTCTGCGGCGCAGCGCCGAAACAGCGCCCCTACGGCCCGACCCGACAAGCCCCGCACCTGCGCGAGGCGGGCGAGAGGCTCCAGCGGGTCCAAGTGACGCGCCAACTCCCCCGGTTCCGCTCCGCCCTCGATCTTGCGTTCCAGCTCATTCACGCGACGTTCTCCTCGTTCACCACGCGCGCGGCGATGATGCGCGCCACGGCCATGATCGTGTGTTGGGGGTTCACTCCCAGGGTGGTCGGCAGGCAGGCGGCGTCGACGACGTGCAGGCCGCGGACGCCGCGCACGTGCAGGTCCGGCGCGACGACGGAGCGGCGCGGGTCCTTCCCCATCACACAGCCGCCGAACAGATGGCTCAACACCCAGGTGTAGCAGCGGTTGTCGAGGGGTGCGCTCTCCAGCGCACCCAACTCGTCGGGGCCGAGCTCGGGGGCGACGCCGTGGATGCCGGGCAGGACCTTCTCCGCGCCGGCATCGAAGTGCAGGCGGGCGAGCCGCCCCAGGCCGGCGCGCAGGCGCTCGGTGTCCGCTCGCGAGGGTGCGTAGCGCACGACCGGCTGGCCGAAGCGCCCGGCGCGCACCACTCCCTGTGCCTGGGCACGCACCGCGGCGACCCACATGGCCATGCGCGGCGCCTCCTCGAGGGCCCGCGCGTAGCGGTGACCCGCTCCCCCGACGCGAGCCGCCAACAGCTCCAGGGGCAGGGAGAGGCTCTCCAGCTTGAAGCCCTCGGAGCGGTAGGCGAGCGAGGCCGCGCCCTGGGTCGTCCCCCGCTCCATGCGGACCTCGTGCGGGTAGACGCCGATCATCGCCGCTCCGGGCTGGCCGCGCCAACCCCGTCCCAAGGCCGCCGATCGCACGCCGCTGCGCTCCAACAGCGGAGCCGAGCCGGTGGCGGAGGCGGCCAGGAGCACACCCCGGCGCGCGCGCACGGAGAAGCGCGCCCCCCGACGGCGCTCGCCGCGGCGGGGAGCGGGATGGACGAAGCGGCCGCTGACCCCCACCGCGCGACCGCGCTCGATCGTCACGCGCCCGACCGGAGCGCACGAGAGCACGGTTCCCCCGCGCGTGATGACCTCGGGCACCCAGCACAGGTTGGTCGATGTCTTCGCTCCCTCGCGGCAGCCCTGGAGACACTGCCCGCTCCCGATGCAGTCGCGCGCGCTGCGGTCCAGCGCGTGCCCCTCGAGCCCACGCGAGCGCAAGGCCCGAAGCAAGGCCTCGCTGTGCTCCATGAGCTGTCTCCCGTGCATGCGGGTCACGCCCAGCTCTCGCTCCAGCGCCTCCTGCTCGGCCCCCACGGCCGCCTCGCTGAAGACCTCGCCCAGACCCAGCTCGGCCCACTCCGCGAGCACGGCCGGCGGCGTGCGGACGACGATGGCGCTGTTGATCACGGTCGTCCCGCCCACGCAGCTCGCCTGCAGGATCGGGATCATCGAGCGCCCGCGCGCGAACAGCGTCCCCCAGTCCGACCACAAGTCGCGCATCGCACCGTAGACGCTCAGCGGGTAGTGCTGGGGATCGCGCCAGGGACCCCGCTCGACCACGCACACCGAGCGCCCGGCGCGCACGAGCGTGGCGGCGGCGGCCGCGCCGCCCGCGCCGCTGCCGACGACCACGTAGTCGGCCTCGAGCTCGACCGGCGCTCCGGTCTGGAAGGCCAGGTGGGTGCCCGGCGCGATCACGACCGCCTCCAGCCTCGGGGATCGGCCGCGTAGGGCTCCATCCCCAGAGAGCGGCGCACCCCAGGGTCGGTGCCCCAGGACATGCCCGCGACGGTCTTCAGCATCATCATCGCCTGGCGCAACAGGTACGAGGGGTGCCGGGCCATGCCGGCGGCGTGCCGGTCCAGGTTCTCCGCCGAGAGCCACAGGGCGGGGCAGGGCCTCCCGACGGTGACGAGGGGGCAGACGACGAACAACGCCACGCTGGCGTGCATCGTCATCCTCAACAGCAGGGGCGCTTCGCGGCGGATGCGCTCGCAGAGCTCGTCGCAGCACTGGGGATCGACGCCCGGCGTCTCCTTCCCGGCGGGCAGGACGGCGCACATCACGCGCACGCAGATCCGTCGCCACCAACCCACGCCTCAGGCTCCGCTCCGCTCCAGGCACAGGGCGTGGACGCGCTCCAGGCCCTGGGTCTCGATCATGTCCTGAGCGGTCTCGGCCAAGGCGCGCAGCTCGTCGGGCCGCGGGTGGCGCAGCACGGCGTGCAGCGCCGCGTAGGTCTCGTGGTGCTCCGCCAACGGCCCCATGAAGCACAGGGTCAGCTCACGGTGCTCGGCGAGAACCCGCTGCAGGCTGTTGAACAGCAGCTCCACGGCGGTGCCTCCTGCGATGCGGATGACCCGCCGCTGGATCTCCTCGTCCCCCGCCAGGTAGGCATCGGCGTCGTCGAACCGGCGCGCCTGGGCCGCGGCCAAGGCCTCGAGCTCGACCAGGTGCTCCTCGTCGGCGCGCTCGGCGGCCCGCAGAACCGTGTCCACCGCGACCAACCGGCGCAGGCGTACGATCTCCGCGAAGAGCTCGAAGGTCTGCTCTCCCTCGTTCTCCGCCGAGCCCAGCAGCCAGCCGAACAGATCGAGGGAGGCACTGCGCCGGGGGTCGAGGACCTCGATCCCCGAGCCGTGCCGCGAGCGCACCAACCCCTCGGCGGAGAGCTGCACCAAGGCGGCGCGCAGGGTCAGGCGGCTGACGCCCAGCGCCTCGGCCAGGGCCCTCTCCGCGGGCAAGCGCCCCTCTCTGGCCCACTCACCGGCCAGGATCCGCTCCCGCAGACCGTCCGCCACGCGCGCTCGAGCGCTCGCCGAAGAGGCCTGGGGCGGGTCTAGGACGGACAAGGGGAGAGATTGGTATTACCAATCTCTCCCCAAGATGCCCGGGCCATGCCCGGCGGTCAAGCGCTCTGGTCGCTCAGGGCGCCCAGGTCACGCCGTAGGAGTTGGAGAGGTTGAAGTTGGTGCCGCAGGGACTGCCGAGCGGATCTCGATACCAGTACTGGTAGCACTTGGTGTCTCCCACCGCCGCGCCTCCGGTGCCGGCGATGTCCACTGAGGTCGAAGCGGCGCCGGTCGAGTCGGGCACGACGATCTGCAGGCGCACGACGCCGCTGCCGCAGCAACGGATGCCGTCACCGAAGACGACGCCGTTGCCCCCGTTGATGAAGTTGTTGCCCTGGAAGAACAGCCCCGGCTGCCCCGGAAGGGCGCCGGTCGCGGCCAGGACGAGGTCGGCGGCGCCGATGCTCGCCGAACCGGTCCCCGTCAGGGTGCAGCCGGCCCCGGTGGAGTTGCCGCAGCCCTCGCCGGCTCCGCCGGCGTTGCCGCACGGGCAGGTGGTCCCAGCCCCGTCACCGAAGCAGTCCGCGGTCCCAGGCCCGCCTCCGTCGCAGGGCGAGGTGAGCACCGAGAACGACCCGGATCCGGCCGTCGCTCCGGGGAAGGAACCGATCTGCAGGGTGTAGGTCGAGCCCTGCTGGGCCTGGAAGTTGATGGTCGACTGCAGGCCGCAGGTGTCATCGTTGCAGGCGAGCGCCAACCCGCTCGTCGGACACCCGTTCCCCTGGTAGGCCGCGATCTTCGTGTCGTGGCTGGCCCCGGCACAGGTTGAGACTTCAGTCGGACCCGAGCAGTCCGCGGTCCAGGCGAACCAGACATCGAAGTTGATCCCCGAGGTGCCGAAGGCGAAGCAGAGCGACTCGCTCTGGCCCTCGGTGCCCGTCGTCGCGCAGGTCGTGTCGAAGTTGAAGCTCCCCTGGCCCGCGATGGGGTCGGGCATGGCGCAGTCGTCCGCACCGCCTCCGGAGTTGCCGATCGTGATCGAGAACTCGCCGGTGCAGCCGACCTTCCCGGGATAGGTGCCCAGTTGCAGCGTGTAGTCGGTCCCGGCGGTCACCGGGAAGCACAGGGTCGTCTGCAGCCCGCAGGCGTCGTCGTTGCAGGCGAGAGAGGATCCGGTCGTCGGACAGTTCGTGCCCGGGTAGACCGCGATCTTGGTGTCGTCGACGCTCAATCCGCAGGTCGTGAGCAAGGCTTGGCCCGTCGCGTCTGCGGTCCAGTTGTACCAGACGTCACCGTCGATCATGCAGGTCGCCACCGAGCAGCAGAGCGACTCGCTCTGGCCCTCGGTGCCTGTCGTCGCGCTGGTCAGGTCGTAGAAGAACGTCCCCTGACCGGAGATCGCCGTCGCCGTGGCGCAGTCGTCGCTGCCGTTCACGCCCGTGCCGATCGAGGTCGTGAACAGGCCCGCCCCCGCTGCCGCGCCCGGGAAGGTCCCAACCTGCAGGGTGTAGGTCCAGCTGTTCACGACGCCGAAGCAGATGCTGGACTGCAAGCCGCAGGCGTCGTCGTTGCAAGCTAGAGCCGAGCCCGCCGTCGGGCAGCCCGCGCCCGGGTAGGCCGCGAGCTTCGTGTCGTGGCTGGCGCCGTTGCAGGTCGTCACCGTCGCCGCGCCGGTCGCGTCGGCGGTCCAGGCGAACCAGACGTCGAAGTCGATGGCGGAGGTGCCGAAGGCCAAGCAGATCGACTCGCTCTGCCCCTCGGGCCCGGTCGTCGCGGCGGTCTGGTCGAAGGGGAACGCGCCTTGGCCGGAGATCGGCATGGGCGTGGTGCAGGCGTCGGTCCCGCCGAGGTAGCCGCCGGGGTTGGCCGGCACGGCGAACGGCGCCGCGGCGGTAGCCTTCTTGGCAGCCAGGTGGGCCTTGCTCGCGGGCGCGGGCTTCACGGGCGCCACCCGCTGGGATTGGGCCAGAGAAACGGGAGAGAGCGCGACGGCGCACAAGACGGCCAGGAGACGCAGCATGGAGATCCTCCGGGTTGGCAGGGATGGAACCCTGATAGTAGCGCCTCGCACACAATCCGTGGGGACGCCGCCCTCGGCCAACGCCCACCCCCCCTGGGGGGGCCAGGCAACGGCTCAGGGCCTCAAGGCGTGGCGCGCCACGGCCAACAGACGTCCCGGTCCTGGATTGGCCTCGTAGCGCGCCAAGGCCTCCGAAGCCGGCAGCGCGCGCCGGTGCCCTGCGAACCACAGGGGCAGGATCGGCGCGCAGAACGGCCCCTCGACCACGCTCTTGTGGGGTCGGCCGAACAGGCGTGTGTTGTGCACGAACCCGATCCCGCTCTGCACGTCCTCGATCGTGTGACCCGGAGCCGCGCCCCAAGTCGTCACGCCCATGGCGTAGCTCAGCGCCGGCCAGTGGTTGACGCCGATGCTGCCGTAGCGCAGCTCCTCCAGGGCCAGATCGAAGGCGCCGGCGACCTCGGCGCGGGTGCGCGGATCGGCTGCGATCCCGCAAGACAGCGTCCCGTACAGGCGCTCGTTGCAGAATCGCACGGCCGCCGGGAGGAACTCGGCCGCGTCGTTGGCGGGCAAGGCCGTCTCCGCGAGCACCCCGCACCAAGCCTCGATCCCGAACGCCGTGGGGTCGTCGGCGGCGGGGTCGACGCCCGGGGCCACTGCCCAGGGTAGCCGGTCCTCGCCGCGCTCCCCGTAGGAGCGTGCGCCGGGGTGGTCGGAGATGAATCGCTCGTGCCGCTGTTCGGCGCCGGGGTAGTAGGCCAGCCTCGGCTGGATGCGCTCCAGGGCGCGCCCGAGCTCAGCGAGGAACTGCTCCCGCTGCGCCCAGCCCTCGGCGGTGACCAGCACCTTCGCCGCGTTGCAGTTGAAGGAGGCGTTGTTGGTCAGCATGGTCGCCACGTTGGCGGCCTGGAACGCGATCTCGCGCTTGGTCCACACCCCCGGAACGAGGATGAAGGGCGTCACGCAACCGAGCTCGCTGGTGATCGGCTTGTCGAGCACCGGCGTCCCCGCGCTGCGGTTCGCCTCTCCCTCGTCGCCGGTTCCCCACACGATCGCGTCGTGCACGACCTGGGAGCCGGTCATGTGCACGTCGCAGACCTCGTCGTGGTGGACCAGCTCCGCACCGACCTCTGCTCCGCCATCCAGGATGCGCAGGAAGCCCGCCTCCACGACCGCCGCGAAGGCTCGCTCGAAGACGGGCGCGAGGTAATCGTTGACCGGGTTCATCTTCAGGGCGCAGACGCGGTTCTCGGCGAACAGCTTCTGCAGCACGTCCTGGGGGCCGATGGAGGAGACGTTGCCAGCGCCCAGCACCGCGGAGATCCCCGGCTCGATCCCCGCGGGATCGAGGTAGGGCCGCGCCATCGTGTCGCGCAGGTTCTCCGGCGTGACCCCCGGCTCCATCCGGATCTCGGCCGTGAAGCCGGTCAGCACCAAGCGGTCGGAGAACACCTCGGGGAACACGCGGGCGACGGTCGTGTCCCCTCGCAGGAAGACCTCCCGATCGGCCAGCAGCGGGCGGCGATGGCGGGCGATGTGGGCCAGGGAGCGGCGCAAGAGGCGCAGGTTGCGCAGCACCGACACCGGCCCGGCCAGCCACTCCTCGCTCGCCGTCGGCGAGTTGGGGTCGATGCCCTTGGCGGCGCAGGAGACGGCGACCCACTCACACGCCGCGGCGGCGGTGTCCGTCGTCAGCCGGTCGATCAGGCGAATGCGCTCGTCGAGGGAGCTGCTCGCCAGAGCCTCCCTCCCGCGACAGAGCTCACCGACCGCCTCCGAGACCGCCCCGGCCCGCTGTGCGACTTCGGCCATGGAACACAGTGTGCCCTGGGCGGGGTGTTCGCACCAGCCGCGCGCGGTGAGCGCGCTCTCGGCGGCTCCGCCTCCGGGCTAGCGGACGTCCGGCTCGCCGTCGATGGCCAGGACGATCACCGACACGGTCTCGTCCGCCTGCGCCGCCGAGAGGTCGATCACCGGATCTCCCTCGACGCGCTGGAGGGGCAGGAAGGTCTCCTGGGGATCCGAGAGCATCCAGGCCTTGTCGATGCCGTTCTCCAAGCCGCCCACGACCAAGGACTCCTCCTCGGGCCACTCGAAGACGTGCAGGTAGAGGAGCGTCCCCTTGCCCGTGCAGGCGCCCCAGGCCGGATCGGGAAAGGGCCCGGCCGTCGTCTCACGGATGCTCGCGCCGTGGACGTCGAGCCAGCCTCCCAGCGCGCCGAGGCGGTCGAGGGTTGCGGGAGCGAGCGCGCCGTCGGAACCGGCGGAGACGCCCAGGAGCAGGTTCCCACCCGCTCCGGCCGTCTCGCACAAGGTCCGGATCAACCCCTCGGCGTCGATCTCCTCTCCGACCGCGTCGTCGAGGTCGAGAGCCAGCTCCCACAGCCCCGCGGGTCGGCTGGGAAGCTCGAGCGGCGTGGCGAAGTCGGCGAGGAGCGCGGGGTCCCGTTCGCCGTCGGGATCGAGGCGGCCTGCCTCGGCGCGGTCATTGACCAGCAGCCGGGGCCGCACGGCGCGCGCGCGCGCGAACAGGGATTGACCCATGCCCCGCGTCCAACCGCCCTCGTCCTCGGCGTCGAACCACAGAAGGTCCACGTCGCCGTAGCGTGTGAGCAACTCGACGACCTGGCCCTCGACCTCTGCGTGGTAGCGCTCGGGCCGAGCTCCCTCCCTCCCGCGCGTGTCCCAAGGACGGCGCGGGAGGTAGTCGTCATGGTGCCAATCGGCGATCGAGTGCCGCCAACCCAGGCGCAACCCCGCGGCCCGGGCGGCCTCGGCCACCTCCGCCATCACGTCACGCCCGAACGGTGTGGCGCCGATGTCGAACTCGGTGTGCTCGCTGTCGAACATCGCGAATCCGTCGGGATGCTTGCTCGTCACGACGAGGTACCCCGCCCCCGCGCCCTGCGCTGTCCTCGCCCAGCCCGCAGCGTCGAAGCCGCCACCCTCCAATCGGCCGGTCAGCTGCGCGTACTCCTCGACGGGGATGCGGGCGGAGTCCATCAGCCTCTCCCGCGGTCCGGGGACAGCCTCGCCGTCCCACTCGCCCTCGCAGACCGAGTACAGCCCCCAGTCGATCGCCACGCCCAAGCGTGCGGCGGACCACCACCCTGCGCGCTCGGCGCGGGCCCGGGGACCCTCGCCCGCCATCGCCTCCTCGGGCAAGACGCGCAGGAACAGGTCGCGGAAGCGGACCTCCCCCCCCTCGACCGCCAGCGTGAGCGGCGCGGCGAAGGCGGGCGAGGCCCCCGCACTCGAGGCTGCCAACTCGTGATGCCACACGGTCGGCGCGCCGTTTACCCAGACCGAGACGTGGCGCGGCGTGACGCGCACACGTGCGTTGTTCCAGGCGCCTGCCGGCGCCTCGGCACGCACGAGCGGGGGAAGGCCCGTGACGGTGCCGGCGCCGTCCGAGGTCGCGCCGAGCGCGACCGCCGTCGTCCCGCGCAGGCCGAGGGCGATCCCGACTCCCTCGGCGGCGCGCCAGTCGACCAGGAGCTCGAAGCAGCGGTAGGACCGCTCGCTCTGAAGGCCCACGACGCCTCCCACTGCCACGAGCTCGCCGCCCTCAGCGCGCCAGTGCTCGCCGACCGAGCGGTGCGCCTCTGCCTGCTCCCCGGGGGCCGCGGCCCATCCGAGCCAACCGTAGAGGTCCCGGCCCGTGAACAGGCTCTCGAATCCCACAGGCGGCGAGGGCTCGGTGATCTCCTGGGCAGCGGCCGGGCCGGAGACACAGGCGAGGAGGAAGCAGAGGCGCGCGATCATGGCTCGTCGGCGGAAGGTGGACTGGGGGAGGGAGGAGGCTCGGGCGCAGCTCGCGGAGCCCTCGCCATGCCTACGGCGACCACCGCGCCGGCGTTGGCGCCCGAGGGGTGAGGATGCCCGCGGCGGAGCGCCGTCGCAACGCCAACCCGCCCGGACCGATTCGGACGGGGGGTCGGGTCTCGGTGTGGTCATCGCAGGGTACGCTTGGGAGCCGGCCCGAGCCCCGCCGGGAGAGGACCCTCGCGAGGCGTACGCCCGTCGTCCTGACCTCCTTCAACCGCCCCACGTACACCGCCCGCGTGCTGGAAGCCCTCGCCGTCGTGCAGCCGCCGATCCTGTTCGCCCTGGTCGACGGACCCCGCAACGATGGCGATCGCGAGCAGATCGAGGCCACCAAAGCGCTCTTCGAGCGCCTGCCGTGGAAGACCGAGCTCATCCGTGACTTCGCCGAGGAGAACCTCGGGGTCCCCCGCCGTATGTGTAGCGGCCTGGATGCCGCCTTCGACCAGTTCGAGGAGGTGATCGTCTTCGAAGACGACTCGCTCCCCGATCCTTCCTTCTTCCCCTACTGCGAGGAGTTGCTGGAGCGCTACCGCGACGAGCCGCGCGTGGCCCAGATCAAGGGCACCTGCTTCACGCACGCGCCGGAGCAGGAGCGCTCCTACACCTTCACCCAGCTCGCCTCGGCAACCGGGTGGGGCTCGTGGCGGCGGGTCTGGCGCGAGTTCGACCACTCCTTCTACGACTCAGAGCGGGCCGAGGCCCTGCGGCGCAAGCCGCTCTCGAGACTGGCCCAACTCTCCAGACTGGTGCGCGAGCCGTGGCCGGAAGTCGACGAGGATCCCCAGCTGCGCGCCCGCGTGGAGCGCTGCGGGCAACTGACCTCCCGCTGGATGAAGCTCGTGGACACCCAGTTGACCTCCGGATCGTGGCTGGGGGCCCTCACCTTCCACATCGTCCGGGGCGATTCCCTCGTGGCTTCTCCCTTGAGGAACCTGGTCACCAACACCGGCTACAACCCAAGCGCGACGCTGACGACGACGCCCAACCCCTTCGGGGACCGTCCCTGCGAGCCCATGCCGTTCCCGCTCCACCACCCGCCCATAGAGCTGGACCTCGACGCCCACCGACGCGAGGCGGAAGAGCGCGACAAGGCGTTTTTCGGCTACGAGTTCGGGGGCTGAGCGGCCGCTCAGCGGGCCGTTGCACCGCCCCCCCCTTCCCCCCAAAGCGAGCGCGCCGGGCGGGTGGGCCCGTGCGCGCGAATGCGGAGTGCGGCATATTGGCGGCTCGCGAGGAGCCCTCCAAGCCCCATCGACGACCACCCACCGCCAGGAGCCTCATGCAGACCTCCGCCCTCACGCGCCGTTCGTTCCTTCGCGTTCCCCTCGCCGCCGGTGCCGGGCTCGCCGCCTCGACGACGGTGGCCGCCCAGGGCGACACGGCCTCGGCTCCCCGCCCCGCCGGCATCACGAACGGTCGGCTGAAGCAGGCCGGCGTGCACTGGTGCTACGGCGGGCCGCTGGAGGAGCTCGCGGCCCTCTGCGCCAGGCTCGGCATGTCGGGCATCGACCTCGTCCACCCCGACCAGTGGCCCGTCCTGGAGAAGCACGGCCTGGTCTGCACGATCACCCCCACGATGGAGCGCGGCTACGGCATCGGCCGCGGCCTCAACCGCCCCGAGCACCACGAGGGCCACCTCGAGGTCATCCGCGAGCGGATCGACCGCAACGCCGAGGCGGGCTTCGACAACATCCTCGTCTTCTCCGGCAACCGCTCCGACGACCTGAGCGACGCCGAGGGCCTGGAGAACTGCGCCGCGGCGCTGCGCCAGATCGTGGGCTACGCCGAGGAGAAGGGGCAGGTGATCCAGATGGAGCTCCTGAACTCCAAGCGCGACCACAAGGGCTACATGTGCGATCGCAGCCGCTGGGGCGTCGACCTCGTCCAGAAGGTCGGCTCGGACGCCTTCAAGATCCTCTACGACATCTACCACGCCCAGATCATGGAGGGCGATGTCATCGCCACCATCCGCGAGCACCACGAGCACTTCGGCCACTACCACACCGCCGGGGTGCCGGGCCGCCGCAACCTCGACGAGAACCAGGAGCTGAACTACCCCGCCATCATGCGCGCCATCGCCGAGTCGGGCTTTGCGGGCTTCGTCGCCCAGGAGTTCATCCCCGAGGGCGACAAGGTCGCCGCCCTCACCCAGGCGGTCGAACTCTGCGACGTTTGAGCCGGGCGGGATCCGCTATCTTGGGGCCGCCGCCATGATCGTCGACGCCCACATGCACGTCTGGGATCGCCTGCACGGGCGGATCGGTGGCGAAGTCGCTCTGACGGCGGTGCGTGACGGCCGCGTGCGCGTCGGCGACGAGGAGCGCCTCGGCATGCCCGCCTACATGGCCGACTGCAATGCCCTGGCGGAGTACATCGTCGCCGAGTTCGACGCCGCGGGGGTGGACGCCGGCGTCGTCGTCCAGGAGTACATGGACGGCGAGCAGAACGACTACCTGCTCGAGGTGCTCGAGCGCTTCCCCGGTCGCTTCTTCGCCCACGCGCTCCCCGACCTCTTCGCTCTCGACGAGGCCGCCGCCGAGGCGTTCGGCCTGTTCGAGAGGGGTTTTCGGGGGCTGAAGCTCTCCGCCGGGCACGTCGCGGGGAGGGTGCTCCTCGACGATCCGCGCCTGCTCGCGATCTACGAGCGCATGGAACACGAGGGCCTCGTGCTCGCCGCCGACCTCGCGGAGGGTGAAGGTCAGGTGGTCGAGCTCGAGCGGATCCTCGAGCGCTTCCCATCCCTGCGGGTCGCCGTCGGTCACTTCGGACTGCCCACCCGCGGCGGGTGGCCCGGCCAGCTGCGGCTCGCGCGCCACGAGCACGTCTACCTCGAAGGCGGCGGACTCGTCTGGCTCTACCGCGACGAGGGCTACCCCTTCCCCGGCGCCGTCGAAGCGATCCGCCGCGCCATCGACGAGGTCGGGGCGCACAAGCTGATGTGGGGATCGGACTGGCCGCGCACGATGTGCGACTTCACCTACCGCCAGAGCCTCGACTTCGTGCACGCCGCCGACGGACTGTCCGACGAGGAGAAGGCCGCCTTCCTCGGCGGGAATGCGGCCCACCTCTACGGGCTCGATCCGCCCGCGAAGCGGCGCCAGGTGGTCCCTCCCATCACGGAGGGCTGAGCGATGGGCCAAACCTACTTCGTCACCGGCGCCCAGGGCTGCATCGGAGCGTGGACCGTCAAGGCGCTCGTCGAGCGCGGCGACGTCCCGGTGGTCTTCGACCTCTCCGACGACGCGCGCCGCCTGCGCCTGGTCATCGACGACGAGCAGCTCACCGCGGTGCGCTTCGTCACCGGCGACGTCACCGATCTCGACGCCCTGCGCCGCGCCCTGGACGACTGCGGCGCCCGGCGCATCATCCACCTCGCCGGCCTCCAGGTGCCCTTCTGCGCCGCCGACCCGCCCAAGGGTGCGCGCGTCAACGTCGTGGGCACGATGAACGTCTTCGAGGCCGCCCTGGCCGCGGGCATCGAGCGGGTCGTCTACGCCAGCTCCGCCGCCGTCTACGGTCCCGACGAGGGGCGCGGCGCCCTAGGCGAGGACGAGGCCGCCCACCCGACCACGCACTACGGGGTCTACAAGCGGGCCAACGAGGAGAATGCGCGCGTCTACCACGCCGACACCGGCATCTCCAGCGCAGGTCTGCGGCCCCTGACCGTCTACGGCGTGGCCCGCGACCAGGGCATGACCAGCGACCTCACGCGTGCCGCCAAGGCCTGCGTCCTCGACCGGCCCTTCACGATCCGCTTCGGCGGGGCGACCGACGCCCTCTACGCCGCCGACGCCGCCGCCGCCTTCATCGCCTGCGCCGACCGCGCGCCCGAGGGCGCCCACGTGTTCAACCTGCACGGGGACTGCGTCGAGGTGACGCGCTTTGTCGAGTTGATCACGGCCAACCTCGAGGGCGAGGAGCGCTGCCGCGTCACGATCGACGGACCGCCCCTGCCCGTCGCCTCGCACATGGACGACGGCGCGATCCAGCGCCTGGTCGGCGACCTGGTCGACACACCGCTGGAGGCCGGCGTGCGCGAGACGATGGAGCGCTTTCGAAACCTCCGGGAGCGGGGGCTCCTCGACGCGCGAGACCTCGAGGCATGACGATGGAGCAGGCCGTCCCCATCGCCAGCCGAGCCGTCGTGGTGGAGGAGTCCGACAGCGTGGCCGTCGCGCGCGTTCCCCTCGACGAGGGAGAGCGCATCGAGCTTGACGACGCCAGGGTGCTCACGCTCCTCGGCCCGGTGGCCGCGGGCCACCGCTTCGCCCTGGGAACCCTCGCCGCGGGCGAGCTCGTTCGCCAGTACGGCGAGCCCATCGGCACTTCGCGCGGGATCGCCGCGGGGGAGCCGGTGACGGCCGAGAACCTGTCGAACGACGTGCCCCTGGTGCGCGAGGTGCCCGACGATCTCACCAACGAGCCTCCCGAGTACCTCCCGCCCGAGCAGGTCGCCTCCTTCGAGGGCTTTCGGCGTCCCGACGGGCGCGTCGGGACGCGCAACTTCGTGCTCGTCGTGCCGACGAGCATGTGCGCCAGCCACGAGGCCCAGCGCATGGCGCTCACCGCCGAGCTGACCCGCTGGAACGCGACCGATCACCCTCACGTCGACGGCGTCGTCGCCATCCCCCACAACAAGGGCTGCGGGTCCGCCGGGCAGGCGGGCCAGGAGCTGCTGCTGCGCACCCTCGCCGCCTACGCCGACCATCCCAACGTCGGCGGCGTCGTCTTCATCGACCTGGGTTGCGAGATGGCGAGCATGGCGAAGCTGCGGCACTCGATCGCGAGCCGCGGAGGCTTCGGCTGGGACAAGCCCGTCGAGTGGATCGGCATCCAGGAGGCGGGCGGCACACAACCGGCGATTGAGCGCGGCGTCGCCGCCATCGAGGCCATGCTGCCGAGCGTCGGGGAGGCGCGCCGCTCGAGCGTGTCTGCGAGCGAGCTGGTCTTGGGAGTCAAGTGCGGCGGCTCCGACGGCTTCTCGGGCATCTCCGCCAATCCGGCCTTGGGGCGGGCGTCGGATCGGATCGTGCGTTCGAGGGGGACGGTCTTGATCACCGAGGTCCCCGAGTTCTCCGGCGCCGAGCACCTCTTCGCCCTGCGCGCACGCGACGCGACCGTCGCGCGCGAAGTCCTCGCCCTGGTGGACTGGTACCGAGAGCACGCTGCGACCTTCGGCGGCACCCTGGGGGACAACCCCAGCCCCGGCAACGTCGCCGGCGGCTTGCTGAACATCACGATCAAGTCCCTGGGCGCCATGGCCAAGGCCGGACGCACGCGCGTGGAAGGCGTGTGCGACTACTCCCGCGCGCCGAGCGGGCGCGGCCTGCACCTCATGGAGGGACCGGGCTACGACCAGGAGTCCACGCCCGGCCTGGTCGGCGCCGGCGCCAACGTCGTGGTCTTCACGACCGGCCGCGGCACGACGATCGGCAACGCCATCTGCCCGGTCGTCAAGCTGGCCTCGAACACCACGGTCTTCGAGCGCATGAGCGGCGATCTCGACCTCTCCGCGGGGAGCGTGCTCGACGGCACCGAGACCCTCGACGAGGCGGGCGGACGGATCTTCGATCACGTCCTGCGGGTCGCGTCCAAGCACGAGCTCGCCCTCGCCGAGGTGAACGGGCACCGAGAGTTCCAGGTCTGGGGAGGAGAATCGGTCTCCCTCTAGCCCGGATTATTCATGAAGACGTGCACGAGACACAGCAACTCGGTTCCTGGTGGTGCTTTGCGGGTTCTGGCGACGCAGGCGACCCTGAACGGGTCGTCGAGGAAGCCAGGTTCCGAAAAGCGCCGCCAGGTGCCGAGAGGC
>JASLMK010000048.1 GCA_030746555.1 Planctomycetota bacterium
GAAGCGGAGGACGCTCGGGTGGAGGCCGCTTCGGAGCGGGACAAGGCGCGCAGGCGGGCCGAGGAGCTCGGGCAGGTCACCGCCTTCCAGGCGGGGCAGCTCGGCGGCGTGGACTCGGTCGAGATGGGCCTGGCGATCCGCGCGCGGGTGCTCGCCGAGGCGCGCTCCGCCGGGGAGCGGGCCGGGCGCGGCGAGGTCGACCTGGATGAGGAGCGGGCCGTCCTCAAGGAGCTCCTCGCCGGCGCGGACTTCACCGGCCTGGCCCTCGCGGTGCTGGAGGCGGAGGTCTTCGGGGAGGCCCTGCGCGAGCTCGAGGGCTTCGAGAACCAGCCCCTCGTGCAGGCCGTGCTCCTGCAGAGCGTCGCGGCGACGATGAAGGACCTCGGGCTCCTGGCGGGGGCGCTGGAGCCTCAGGAACGGGCGTTGGAGATCCGCCGGGAGCTGTTGGGGGAGGAGCACATCGACACCCTGGAGTCCACCAAGACCCTGGGGACCCTCCTCTCCGCCATGGGGCGCTTCGAACACGCGGAGGGTGTGCTCCGCGAGCTGCTGGAGACCGAGCGGCGTGTGCTGGGCGACGAACACCTGGCGACCTTGATCACGCTCAACGCCCTGGGCGGGGTCTTGCACATGACCGGAGAGCTCGACGCCGCCGAGGCCCTCTTCGGGGAGGTGGAGGAAGTCGGCCGGCGGACCCTCGGCGCGGAGCACGTGACCACCCTGAACGCGATCAACAACCTCGGCATCCTGCACCACGAGGGGGATCGGCTCGACGCGGCCGAGCCGCTCTACCGCGAGGCCCTCGAGATCTCGCGCCGCGTGTCCGGCGACCATGGGGGGGACACCCTGAGCTCCCTCAACAACCTCGCCAGCTTGCTGGTCGCCCGCGGCGAGCTCGACGAGGCCCTGCCGCTGTTGAACGAGGTCGTGGCGGGCCAGCGCAGGCTCCTGGGGGACGACCACCCCACGACCCTGAACTCGATCAACAACCTCGCCGACTTGCTGAAGGACCTCGGCCGGATGGAGGAGGCGGAGAGGCTGTTCCGCGAGGGGCTGGACGCCAGCCGCCGCACCCTCGGCGAGGCGCACTGGGGCACCCAGGCGCTCATGAACAACCTGGCCGCCCTCCTGAGCACCGCGGGCCGCCACGCCGAGGCCGAGCCCCTGTTCGTGCGCGGCCTCGAGGCTTCGCGCCGCTCCCTCGGCGAGGACCACCCTCGGACGTTGGCGATGCAGGGGAGCCTGGGCATCTGCTACCAGAACCTGGGCCGCCTGGCCGACGCCGAGCGCGCCATGCGGGCCTGGCTGGACGGCGCCCGCGGCACCCTCCCGCCGCGGCACCCCGACCTCCTGGTGCCGTTGTCGTGGCTCGGGCGTCTGCTGGAGCAACGCGGGGACCTCTCGGGCGCCGAGCCTCTCCACCGCGAGGCGCTCGAGATCCGCCGCGCGAGCCTGGGGCCGGAGCACCTCGAGACCCTGGGGTCCCTGACCGTCCTGGGCGGGCTGCTCTCGCGGCTGGGCGAGTGGGAGGAAGCCCGAGTGGTCCTGGAGCGAGCCTGCGACGGGCTCGGCCGAACCGTGGGGCACGACCATCCCAGCACGGTGCGCGCCCGGCAGCACCTGGCCGAGGCCGAGGCCGGCCTCGCGACCTCGCGGGGTGGCGGGGGCTAGCCCGCATCCTCACCAAGCCCAGGCGCTCCCGACCGACCCTCCGGCTCGTCTCGGCACTCCTCCCTCCGCTCCCGGACGACCCCGGCGCCGTCAGGCCGGGACTCGCGTCCGGCTTCGCGCGCCTCGGCCGCGCAGGGCCGGCCTGGAGCCCATGGACAGGGGGCCCACGCGAAGCCGGGAGCCGGACTCCGGCCAGGTTCATTCCGCGCGGCTCAGGTGCGACGCCGCACCTTGTCCGCGAGCTCGATGCGGGCGCGACGGTAGAGCTGCATCGCCGCGTCGGCCGACGGACGGCCGAGGCTGTCGGCGACGAAGCTCCACGAGCCTCCGGCGTAGTCGCGCAACAGGATCACCTCGCGGTGCTCCTCGCGCAGCTCGGCCAGGCACTCGTCCACCAAGCGGGCCATCTCCCCGCGCGAGACCCGGGTATGCGGGCCCGCCGTCTCGTCGGCCAGCTCGTCGGGGAGCTCCGAGTCCCAGTGAGGGTCGGCATAGCGATCGAGCCGCTCCTCGCGGCGCAGGTCGCGCTTCTGGGCGGCGAAGTGCTCCGCCTGGCGCAGGACCTCGTTCTCGACGATCTTCGCCAGCCAGTCGATCAGGCTCGCGTCCTCGCGCTCCTCGAAGTCCGCGAGGTGCTGGGAAGCACGCAGGAGCGCCTCCTGGGTCACGTCGAGGGCATCGACCTTCCCCCGCAGCGTGTGCCCGAGCCGGGCGCGGGCGATGCGCTCCACGCGCGGGTGCACGCGCGAGAGAAGGCGGTCGAGGGCCTCGGAGTCGCCGGCCTGGTAGGCACGGAGCAGGAACGAGGACCTCGATTCGGCCGGAGGCGGCGGCGCGGCGTCGGGAGCGTTGTCGTGCATGGCTGCATTCTAGGCTGGGACGGCTGCGCCGGGGCGGCTCCGGACTTCACGGATCGCGACGGCGCTCGAGGTGGACTCCCAGCTCGTAGACATCGTCGGGGGGCAGGTCCACCGTGATCGGCGCCACGGGCAGATGGTCGGGGGATCCGAGGACGTGGACCTCGAAGGCGTGCCCCGCCGGGAGGAGCAGGCGATCCGCCGCCCCCTCGATCACCCGTCCCGTCGTGAGGTCGGTGACCCGGAGGCGCCAGCGGGCCTCGTCCCAGGCCAGCGGGCCTTCGGCGTCTCGCAGGTCCAGGCGCAGCTCGCACAGGGCAGCGAGCTCGAGCACGGCGGTGACCGGACCCCGACACGAGGTGAGGGTCTTCCGGGCCAGTGGGCGCAGGGACCCGAGTTCGACGAGCTCGATCTCGAGGGGACCGACGGGAGCGAGGAAGCGGGCCTCCCAGCCGGAGAGGTCGACGCGGCGCGCCGGCCCTTCCCCCGTGGGCGTCCTCCAACGCAGGAACAGGCTGTCCGGCGCCGTCGCTCGGCCACGGCTCCGCACCTGGACCGTGACGCTCGCCGGCTCGCCCACGACCAGGTGGTGGGGGGCGGACTCCACACCGAGCTCCAGGAGCTCGCTGAAGCCGGCGCGCTCCAACCGCGCGCGGTAGGGGCCCGGGGCCCGCAGGCCCGCGCTCCACCGGTAGCGGCC
>JASLMK010000049.1 GCA_030746555.1 Planctomycetota bacterium
TGGGTGGTTCGCTCGTCGGGGAGCGCCGGGGGGGCAGGCTCGCCCGCGGCGGGCGCCGAACGGACCCGCGGGCTCGGCGGGTGGCGGGACGCCGACTTGACGTACGGTGTCGCACGCCCATCGTCAGGAAGCGGGTGACCCCTCGCCCCCGGGTCAGGGGCAGAACCGGATCTGGAGGGCGTCGGAGAAGTTGAAGCCCGCGGGCCCTCCGACGGGATCGCGGTACCAGAACTGGAAGTTCCACTCGTCTCCCGCGCCGATCGCCCCCGGACCGGAGGAAACCGGCGGCGAGGTCCAGTCGAGGGGGTGGACGACCGCGCCGAGGGGGCCGAGGTACACGACCGGGAGGCGGAACGTCCCCACCGAGCCCGCTCCCACGCAGCGCACGCCGTCCCCGAAGGGCAGCACGATCTGCTCCGGGCCGTAGTAGAAGATCCCCGGCTGGAGCGGCGGTCCGTCGTGGGCGGTCAGGGCCAGGCTCCCGGCGGCGACGCTCGTCGAGCCCTGGTGGCCGATCAGCATCCCGCTGCCGGCGGAGTTGGGCGAGGTCGTGCAGTAGGAGGCCGGCGGCGGGCACTGGGGGCCGAGGACGTCGACGGGCCAGGCGTTGGAGACCACGTCGTGGCCCGATCCGGGGTTCACCACCAGCACGTCTCCAGGCCCGGCGTTGAGCGGCGCGTCCACCGTGATCTGGTTGCCGTTCGTCGCTCCTGCTGCGGCCTTGATCGGCGAGCCGTCCCCGCCCGCGGAGGCCTGGGTGAACCAGACGCGCGCGTCGAGGGGGTGGAAGCCCGAACCGTCGATCGTGAGCTGGGTGCCCGAGACCGTGACGCCGCTGATGATCGGCTTGGTCGCTGAGTGCACGCCGTAGGCGGCCTGGACTCCTGCGATGTCGTCCTCGTGGATGGAGCGCTCCGACACGCTGCCCGGTCCGATGCTGGGCCACATCGTCGCGGCGGGGAATCCGCTGTGTCCCAGGCCGAGGGCGTGCCCGTACTCGTGGGCCGAGATCCCCTGCAGGTCCCAGGACTGGGCCGAAGGGCCGGGGCCGTCGTCCCACTCCCAGCACTCGTAGTAGCGGATGCGCCAGCCGTTCTCTCCGGGGCCCTCGCAGAACGCGAGCACTCCCCCGCTGCAGCCGGAAATCTGAGAGTGGGTGTTGTCGTTCAGCCCGCCGATCTCGACCGCCTCGCCCTGGAAGCTGGGGTCGAAGTTCGCGCCGCCCGATCCGATGCCGCCGGGCTGGTGCGGATCGCCGTCGCCGGTCCCGTGCAGCCGGCTCTGCCATTCCACGCAGCCCTTCCATATCGCCATCACCGCGCCCTGGTGGCCGGGAAAGCTCGCATCGGGTGTCTGGTTGCCGTTGGCGTTGTGGCTGGTGAAGTTGTTGAAGACCCGGAAGTCGCGCTGTCCGACGGGCAGGCCGAACCCGAGGAGGAAGTAGCCCCGCGCCGGTCCCGTGAACAGCACTGCACACGCCGCCAACGCGAGGGCCGCGGTGGGCGGGATCGTCGTCGCAAGCCTCGTTCTATTGCCGCCCGTCATCGCGTCGTCCCTCACTAGGCGTCCATCATACCCGCAAGTCCTCCTTGGCAACGCCCGGATCCAAGCGAGGTGGAGGAGGTCCGCGGCGCGGCGACGACAGGGCCTGGCCGCGGAGCCCTACACCTTGGGTGCGAGCCGGCGCACGCGGAGCACGCCCCGAGCGCCCCGGTCCCGCGCGGGGACCCGTCCGCGCGCAGCCGCTCGCCCGTGGAGAGTCTGGGGCGAGTGATGGTGAGCGAGTTACGCTACCTTCTCGAGAGCACGACCATGCTCACATCCGCCGCAGCCAGGCCTCGCCGGGCCCTGGCAGTCATCTGCGTCCTCGCGTTCGCCGTGCGCGTCGTCGCGATGGTCGCCCTGGAGACATGGGAGTTCAGCCCCGCCAATCAGCACTGGGCCGCGGGCTGGGAGACGGGCAGGATCGCCGATCACCTGGCACGCGGCCTGGGGTTCTCCCTGGGTGCGGTCGGCCCCGAAGGCGACCCGCTCCCCACGGCGTGGCTTGCACCGCTGTACCCCGCCTTGGTCGGGAAGGTGTTCACCTACCTGGGGAGCTTCACGGTCCCCGCCCTGATCGTGGTCCTGCTCCTGCAGAGCCTCTTCGATGCGGCGACTACCTGGGTGATCGGGCGGCTCGGCATGGCCCTGGGGTGTGCGCGCGGAGGCCTGATCGGTGCGTCGCTCTTCGCCTTCTCTCCGGCGGCGATCAACATCTCCACCCGCATCCTCTGGAACACTCCGCTCCTGGGGCTTCTGTGCGTCCTGCTCCTCCTGCGCCTGGTCGGCCATGCTCGGGGAGAGACTCGACCACTGTCCTTGGTGGTCACCGGGCTCGTGATCGGCACCGTGCTGCTGACTTCACCCGTCCCCGCGGCCTTCATCGGCGCGGCGGGCGCATGGCTCACTTGCCGGCAGCGCGGTGTGCGCTGCGTAGCCGTCATGGCCACCGTGGCGACGCTGACGATCGCTCCCTGGATGATCCGCAACGTGCTCGCCTTCGACGCGTTCTTCTTCATCAAGTCGAACGCGGGGAACGAGCTGTTCATCGGCAACAACCCGCTGGCGACCGGTGGATACGTCCGCGTGGGAGGAGTCGCGCGCGAGGTGCTCGGTGCGGCGGAGTATGAGCGCCTGACAAGTCTCGATGAAGTCGGTCGGGCACGGTTCCTCGGGAACTGGTCGATGCGGTGGATCGTCGATCATCCCACCGAGTTCCTCGCCCTGACGGCCCGGCGAGTCTGGATCTTCTGGAGCGCGCCCTTCCTGACCGACTGGGAGCTGCTCCCTCTCGGGCCGCTGACCTCCCTCGCCCCGCGGGTCTACAACACAGGTCGGGTGCTTCTGCTGGCGCTTGCCGCCCTGGGAGGCTGGCGATGGCTACGGCGCAGCCGTGAGGGTTGGCTGGTTGTCCTCTTCCTCTTGTGTTTCCCTATCGCCTACTGCCTGACCCACGCAGACACGACACGCTACCGCTCCCCGGTAGTGGGCGTGCTCACTCTCCTCGCCGGGTCGGCCGTGACCTCACGCAAACCGTGATCCCTCTCTCTACTGGATTGCTACTCATCACGGCGGTCGGTTCCCAGGACTCGCCGCCGACGCCGCCCACGGAGATTGGCGCGCGCCTCCAGCTGTGCGTCGACGAAGGCCTGATCGATTCCAGGCGGGGTGTCCGGCTGGCGCTCGCAAGGCCCCGCGACGAGGGGGTCGTGCTGCGCTTCGACCGTCCCTGGGAAGGGCGATTCTGTGGGTACGCGACCATCATCCACGACGACGACCGCTACCTCGCCTACTATCGCGGCCTGCCCGAAGCGGGGGCCGACGGGTCGGCCCGCGAGGTGACCTGCGTCGCGATCTCGTCCGACGGCATTCGCTGGACGCGGCCCGAGCTCAGCCTATTCGAGGTCGACGGGGCCGAGGTCAACAACGTCGTCCTGGCCGACGCCGCGCCCGTCACGCACAACTTCAGCCCCTTCCTCGACGCGCGCCCCGACGTAGAGCCCAGTGAGCGCTTCAAGGCCCTCGGCGGCACGGAGTCCTCCGGCCTGATCGCCTACGTTTCCCCCGATGGGTTGCGCTGGCGGCGTCTGCGCGAGGAGCCGGCCATCACGGAGGGGATGTTCGACTCCCAGAACGTCGCTTTCTGGTCGGAGCTGGAGCAGCGTTACTGCTGCTACTTGCGGACCTGGTCGGGCGGCGGGTACAGCGGGTTTCGGACGGTCAGCCGCTCGACTTCGGTGGACTTCATGCACTGGACGGAGCCGGAGCCGATGACCTTCGGCTCCGCGCCGATGGAGCACCTCTACACCAACCAGACCCATCCCTACTTCCGCAATCCGCACCTGTACATCGCGGTCGCCGCCCGCTTCATGCCCGGTCGCCAGGTCCTCACCGATGCCGACGCCCGGCGCCTGGGCGTCGATCCGAGCTACTTCCGCGACTGCTCGGATGCGGTGCTCTTGACCTCGCGCGGCGGGACGCGCTACGAGAGGACCTTCATGGAGTCCTTCATCCGGCCTGGGATCGGCCTGCGCAACTGGGTGTCGCGCTCGAACTACCCCGCGCTCAACATCGTGCAGACCTCGCCGACCGAGATGTCGCTGTACGTCAACCAGGACTACGCCCAGCCCACGGCCCACCTGCGACGCTACTCGATGCGCCTGGACGGTCTGGCCTCGATCGCCGCTGGCGCGGGAGGCGGCGAGTGGACGAGCGTTCCCCTGCTCTTCGAGGGCGAGGCCCTGGAGATCAACTTCTCGACCTCGGCCCGCGGCGGCATCTCGGTCGCGCTCCTCGACGGCGCGGGCGCACCGATCCCGGGCCTCACCCACGAGGACGCCGTCGAGCAGATCGGCAACGAGCTGGCGCGTCGAGTCTCCTGGAAGGGGAGGGGCACCGACTTGGGGGAGCTGGCGGGCGAGCCCGTGCGCCTATGGGTCCGCATGCGCGACGCGGACCTCTACGCGTTCCGGTTCGCTCCCTGACGGACGCCCCTCAAGGGCAGAACAGGATTTCGAGGGCGTCGGAGAGGTTGTAGCCGCTGCCGCCCGCCGCCGGATCGCGGTACCAGAACTGGAACATCCAGGTGTCGCCGGCGGTGATCGCTCCGGGACCGGAGCCGACCGGGGGCGCGGACCAGTCGAGCGCGTGGTGGACCGAGCCCCCGGCGTCGATCGTCTCCACCGGCAGCCGATAGGTGCCGAGCGCGCCGGCGCCGACGCAGCGCACGCCGTCGCCGAAGGGGACGGCGATCTTCTCCGGGCCGTAGAAGAAGATCCCCGGCTGGCCGGGGGGGCCGCGCTCCGCCCGCAGGGCGAGGTCGGTGGCGCCCACGCCGGTGGAGCCGGCATGGCCGATCAGCATCCCCGAGCCAACGGAGTTGGGGGAGGTGACGCAGTAGGGCGCGGGGTCGGGACAGCGCGGGAGGTCGACGGGCCAGGCGTTGGACAGGGCGTCGTGGGCGGGGCCGGGGTTGCGTACCAACACGTCGCCGGGGCCGGCGGAGGTGGGCGCGAAGACCACGATCAGCCCGCCGCCGGTCGGCCCGGCGGCGACCTCGACCGGCTCTCCGGTGCCGCCGCCTCGCGCCTGGGTGAACCACACCCGGGCAGCGATGGGGTCGAAGCCGCTCCCGGTGAGCGTGACCTGGTTGCCCGCCACGCTCCCGTCTGAGATCACCGGCTTGGCGTGGGAGTGGACTCCGTAGACGGCCTGGATCCCGGCGCTGTCGTCGGCCTCGATCGAACGCTGCTCCACGCCGCCGCCGCTGAGGCTGGGGTACATCGTCGCCCCCGAGACGCTCGAGTGCCCCAGGCCGAGTGCGTGGCCGTACTCGTGGGTCGCGACCCCCTGCATGTCGATCCCGGCGATCACGGTCCCCGGCCCGTCGTCCCAGTCGACGCAGGCGTAGTAGCGGATGCGCCAGCCGTCCGCACTCGGACCCTCGCAGAAGGCGAACACGCCGCCCGCGCACCCGGAGATCTGCGAGTGGGTGTTGGCGTTCAGGTCGCCGGGGCTGGTCGCCTCCGCCTGGAAGGTCGGGTCGAAGTTCGCGCCGCCCGAGCCCAGATCGCCGCTCTGGTGGGGGTCGCCGTCCCCGTCTCCGTGCAGGCGGCTCTGCCACTCCACGCTCGCCTTCCAGATCGCCATCACCGCCCCCACGTGCCCGGGGAAGCTGGCATGCGCGGTCGCGTTGTCGTTGGCGTGCGGCCCGGTGAAGTTGTTGTGGATGCGGAAGTCGCGCTGCTCCAGCGGCAGGCTGAAGCCCAGCAGGCTGAACCCGCGCGCCGGATCGGTCGAGAGCGAGAGCGCGACGGCGAGGGTTGCGGACGCCCAGGGCAGGACTCGCTTGGCGAGGAGCATGGCTCTGCGCTCCGCCCTTGGCGGCGGGCGCGGAGACCATCCTACACCAACCCTTCCAGCAGGGCGGCTCAGTAGCAGACGGTGAACGAGAGGGCGTCGGAGAAGTTGAAGCCCGCGGGGCCGCCAAGCGGGTCGCGGTACCAGAACTGCACGTTCCAGGTGTCCCCGATCAGCCACTCGCCCGGCCCCTCTCCCGCCGGGCTCACGTTCCAGTCCACCATCAGGCCGACCATGCCGAAGGGGTCGAAGTTCAAGACCGGCAGGCGGAACACGCCGAGGTTCCCGCCGCCCACGCAGCGCACGCCGTCGCCGTAGGGCGTCGCGATCTGGTCGCTGCCGTAGTAGAAGATCCCGAATGCATTCGGCGGACCGCCGTCGACCTCGAGGGTGAACAGCTGCTCGGTCGCGCTGGGCATGTTGCGCGAGCTGATGATCGCGCCGGGACCGACCGAGTTGGGCGTGGTCGTGCAGTAGCTCGTCGGCTGGAAGCAGGTCTCCGCCAAGAGTGTCGGGAACGCCGCGGACAGGTCCTGATGGGCCGTCGCCCCGCGCCGGACGAGCAGGTCGCCCTGGCCCGCTTCGGGCGGGATGATGCAGGAGAGCTCCGTCCCGTTGGAGGCGAGGCCGGTGGCCTTCACTGGGTAGCCGTCACCGCCGGGTCCGCCGCGCGTGAACCAGATCTGGTTGTCGGACGGCGAGAAGTGATCGCCGTGCACCGTGAGCGTGTCCCCGACGACGACCACTTGGTCGATGCGCGGCTTGTTGGCGCCGGCGGAGCCGTAGATGGCCTTGATCCCGCTCGCGTCGTCCGTCTCGATCGAGCGCAGGCTGACTCCCGTCCCGGTGACGACCGCGTACATCGAGGCGTCGTGGTCGGTGCTGTGGCCGAGCCCCGCCGCGTGGCCGGCCTGGTGGCAGGCCACTCCCTGCAGGTCGATCTCGTTGGGGTCGAGCTGTCCGCCGGGCCCGTCGGCCCAGGCCACGCACCCGTAGTAGCGCGCGCGCCAGCCGCCGGAGTCAGGCTGCTCGGTGAAGGCGTACAGGCCGCCGGCGCAGCCGGAGAGCTCGGAGTGGATGTTGTCGTCGATCCCGCCGGGGCCCGGGGCTTCGCCCTGGAACGAGGGGTCGAAGTTCGCGCCTCCCGAGCCGATCCCGCCGGGCTGGGTCGGATCCCCGTCTCCGGTCCCGTGGACGGAGCTCTGCCACTCCACGTGGGCCTTCCAGATGGCCATGATCGCCCCGCGATACCCCGGGAAGCACTCGTCGAGGTCCTCGTTGTTGTTCGCCGAGGGGTCGGAGAAGTTGTTGTGGACCCGAAAGTCCCGCTGGTCGAGGTCGAGGGAGAACCCCAGCAGGGTGTAGCCCGCGGCATCGGGCGCCGTGAGGCTCAGGGCGGCGCCGCCGGCCAGGGCCAGGCCGGGGAGTAGGAGCCGGCGCAGCTTCACGCCGGTCCTTTCCGGGCCGGGGCGGCGGGGGCCGTCGCCCGGCCTTGGGGATCTTGTGATTTACGAATGCGCATTGTGGGTTTGCGCACTCCTGCCGCCACTAGGGGCGAGATGGGAGCGGACCCGACGGGGTGGATGATCTGGCTCGGAGACTTCCTAAGCCTCTGGTGAGGCGTCGTTTACGAAATGTTGCGGCCCTCGGGAAAGGACTCCACGCCCTTCAGTATGCGCGAGGATCATCCCTCTGACAAGCTCGCGATCCCGGCTTGTTCTGGGAGATCGGGTTCCTCAGTGCCCCTCATGGGCGGGCTGGGGCAGGTGGACGCCGCTCGAGGGAGCCGGGAAGGGGCCGGTGCCGAGGTAGGCGTGCAGGGGCTCGTCGTCGGGATCCTCCAGGAGCAGATCCCGGATCATCTCCGCTCCTTCCGGGTCCCCGTTGCGCACGAGCTGCATGGCGAGGCCACGTCGGATCCAGCGGCTCTCTCCGGCGAGCTCGAGGGCCCTCCACCAGGCCTGCGCCGACTCGTCGCTCTGCCCGCTCTGGGCCCGGGCCTCCGCCAGCAGGACCCACTGCTCGGCGGTCCCTTCGGTCGCAGCCAACAGACGCGTCAGCCGCTCGGCGCACAGACCGGGCTCGAGCAGCTCGAGGTCCGCGTAGGCCAGTGCCTCCTCGAGGGCGGGCCAGGGGAAGTGCTCCGCCGCCGGAGCCTCGAGGTGTCCGGTGATCCGGTCGACCCAGCGCTTGCCGCGCAGGATGGCGGCCAGCCCCTCGGTCACCTGGCGCGTGAAGGCGTCGGGGATGCCGCGCGTCGCGGCGACTCCGATGCGTCCAATGGTCTCGTCGGGAAGCTCGACCTGTTGGGCGCGGCGTTCGAACTGCGAACTCGCCCTCTGGGCGTCGAAGTACACCGCCAGAGCGCCGAGCAGGAGGGCCGAAGAGCTCCCCTCGGAGCCGCCCGCCAGGCGCCGGGCGAGGGCGCGCCGTGCGTCGCGTTCGCGCTGAGGAGCGGTCATCGCCAGCAGATCGAGGGGGTCGGGCGCGGCCAGCGGCGCGCCCGCGTTCACCAATCGGGGCTGGAACACCTCGCTCCCGACACCGGCGGGAGCCCGTGGGCCGTGGACGACGGCCACGGCGTAGTCGAGCAGGTCGGCGGTGCAGGGGAGCACGCGCTCGCCCAGATCGCGCTGGGCGACCCAGCCGCGTGCGTCGAGCCACAGCACCACCGTCGTCTCCTCGGGGGAGGCAAGGTTGCGCGTCGAGGGTGACGTGCCGGGGACCGGCGGGACGAGGATCAGGTCGTACTGGCCCTCGCCGATCCTCGAGCGCGCAGTCGCGGTCGTGAGCACCTCGCCGGGAGGGAGCTCCTCGTCTTCGAACAGGTGTCGCTCGATCAGGGGCATCGCGGCGCACCAGGCGCCGGTGCGGTCGATCTTCCCCGCGCCCAGCTCACCCAGGGTCAGGGCGCGGCCGGGGGTCAGCTGGCCGACCAGGAGGACCCGCGGCGCGGGCGCGTCGGCCGGGAGCTCGCCGAGCATGCTCCAGGCGTGCTCGAGCTGCAGGCGGTCGGCGCGGGCCCCGGCGAGGGGAGGGGTGAGGGGCTTGCGGTCGAGGGTCACGACGTCGATCCCCTCCGCGGAGGGCTCGACGGTCAGCAGACCCTCGGGGAGCTCCAGGACGAGCTCGGGCGACGGCGGGCGCTGGAGCCAGGGCGAGACCGCGTGGACCGCGTCCACCGGCCGGGCCCAGGCCACCCCGCCCGCCACCATCGCCGCCGCCGCCGCCGTCGCGCCGCCGAGATGGCGCAGGCCGCGGCCCGAGGAGGCGAGGGCGATCACGGCGCCCAGGGCCGCCAGGGCGGTGCCCTGCCCCACCAGCCGCCCGCTGTAGCCGACGGCCAGGGCCGCCAGCTCCCCTCCCTCGTCGAGGCCGATCGAGACGGCCAACAGACGCGGGACGAGGACCGTTCCCACCGCCGCGCCCAGGGCCAGGGCGGCGACCTGCACCGGCTGGCGGCAGGCCTTGAGGCCCGCGCCCAGGAACAGGCCCGTGCCTGCCAGGACCGGCCCGGCGACGGCCAGGTCGTAGACCAGGGTTCCGTTCTGGGAGCCGTCGAGGCCGAAGGTCCCCAGGAACTGATCGAGGCCGCGCGGACCGGAGAGGTTCCCCAGGGCGCGCAGGGACGCGAGGCCGGCGCCGGCGGCGGCCACCAGGCACAGGGGGCGGCCGAAGCGGCGGGTGCCCCGCTCGCCGAACAGGCCGCTGAACGCTCCCGCGCCCAGGGTGGCGAAGACCGCCAGGGAGAGGGAGAAGACGACGTCGTCGACCGGCTGGCCGCCGCCGAGCAGGCGCAACAGGCGCAGCACGCCGGTGATCGCCAGGGTCGCACCGCAGCCGGCGAGCGCCAGGCCGGTCAGCTCGCCGCGCACGGGCGGGACGAGCTCCTCAGCCTCGGCCTCGGCCGCTTCGGCGGCGGCCTCGCTCGTGGATTCGGCGTCGTCGGCAGCGCTCGCCTCAGCGCCGTCGCCCAGCGCCTCCTGCTCGGGCGCAGCGTCGGGGAACAGGAAGCCCAACCGCCCCGCCGCCGTCATGGCGCCGAGCGCGGTCAGAGCGAAGACCACGATCCGCGCGTGGCTCTCGGGCTGGGCCGTGCGGCACACCAGCCAGACCAGCAGGCCGGCGCCGATCCCCCCGGCGGCGGTCAGCCACAGCGGCGCGCGGCGGCGATGGAGCGCGAGCGAGAGCAGGGCGCACGCCGCCACCGTGACCAACAGGCCGCGCCCGTCGCCCTCGAAGAGCAGGCCGCGGTAGGCGATGCCCGCCGCGGCTCCCGCCAGCAGGCGGCCGGCGAAGGGGCGCTCGAACAGGCGCCGGCCAGCGAGGATGAGCCCCAGGGCGACCGTCATGAGGGCGGCGGCGCGGAAGGCGTGGGCGGCGGCGGCGGGAGTGGCGGGCACGCCGACGAGTTCCAACCCCAAGGGCGCGCGCAGGCCGATCAGGGTCACCCCGGCCAGGAATCCGATCAGCAGTGCTCGCATGGGGCGGCGATCCTACAGGTACCATCGCGCCGTGTCCCCGCTCCCGGTCGCCGACCTCTCCTCCGTGCGCACGAAGCTGCTCGCCTGGTACCGGAGCGCGCGCCGGGATCTGCCCTGGCGGCGTACCCGCGATCCCTACGCGATCTGGGTCTCCGAGGCGATGCTGCAGCAGACGCGCGTCGAGACGGTGCGCGGATTCTGGACGCGCTTCCTCGAGCGCTTCCCGACCGTCGAGTCCCTGGCCGCGGCCGAGGAGGAGGAGGTGCTCGCTCTGTGGAGCGGCCTGGGCTACTACTCGCGGGCGCGCCGCCTGCTCGCCGCGGCGCGCGTCGTCGCGCGGGAGCACTCCGGCCGCTTCCCCACCACTCGCGCCGCGGCGGAGGCCCTGCCGGGAGTGGGCGCCTACACCGCGGGCGCGGTACTCTCGATCGCCTATGACCTGCCCGAGGCCCTCGTGGACGGGAACGTCACGCGCGTGTTCTGCCGCTTCTTCGGCCTCGATGGCGACCCGGCCCGCAACCCGCTCAAGGCCGAGCTCACCCGTCGAGCCCGCTCCCTGGTGGGGGAGGCCGACGGCGACGCCGGCGACTGGAACCAGGCCCTCATGGAGCTGGGCGCGCGCGTGTGCACGGCCCGCGCCCCCGCCTGCCCGTCCTGTCCGATCGCCCCCGGATGCGCCGCCCGCCGCGAGGGGCGCACCGCCGAGCTCCCCCAGCTCGCCCTCCCGCGCCCCGCGAAGGCCGTGGAGGTGGACCTCCTGCTCGTCTCCCGCGCCGGGCGGTGGCTCTTCGAGCGCCGTGGGCCAAGAGGCGCCATGGCCGGCATGCTGCAGTTCCCCACGTTGGAACGCCCCCCGCCCGGCGGCGCGCCCAGCGGTCTCTTCCGCCTCCCCCCCGGCCTGCTCCAGGCGGGCGAGCACCTCGCGACGATTCGCCACGCGATCACCCACCACCGCATCCGGGCGCGCGTGCGCCGGGGCCGGTCCCTCTTCCAGCGGGCCCCCGACGGCCTGCGCTGGTTGCGGCGCGCCGAGGTCTCCGCGGCGGGGCTGACGGGCATGACGCGCAAGGTGCTCGGCGGCGGTTTCCTGGAGCGTTAGGGACCGCATCGGGCCGCCCCGGTCGATATGCTCGGTGGGAGCTGACGCGATGAGTACCCAGACGGAGGAACGAGCGAGCGCGCCGCCGGGCGCTCGCACGGAGCGGGCCGAGGGGGCCCTGCGGCCTTCGGCTTCGGGCGTGACGATCGTCGTCCCCGCCTACAACGAGGAGGGTGCGATCGGCGGAGTCGTCGAGCGGTTGTGCGCTCTCGAGCTCGGCGTGCCAACCGAGCTGCTCGTCGTGGACGACGGCTCCAGCGACGGCACGCCGGCCGCGCTCGACGTGCTCGACGAGCGCTTCGACTCCCTGACGGTCGTGCGCCACCGCGAGAACTCCGGCTACGGGGCCGCCCTCAAGACCGGCTTCGCCCGCGCGCGCCACGACGTCGTCGTCATTACCGACGCCGACGGCACCTACCCCGAGTCGAGCATCGCCGAGCTGCTCGAGCGCATCGATGACGGGGCGGACATGGCCGTGGGCTCGCGCACGGGAAGCGACGTCCACATCCCCCTCATCCGGCGCCCCGCCAAGGCCTTCTTGCGCTGGATGGCGTCGTTCCTGGCCGGCACTCCGATCCCCGATCTCAACTCCGGCTTGCGGGCCTTCCGCCGCGACTTCGTCCTCGCCTACCGGCCGATCCTGCCCCAGGGGTTCAGCTTTACGACGACGATCACCCTGGCCGCCTTGACCAACGGCCACGTCGTGGACTACATCCGAATCAACTACGCCGCGCGCGAGGGACGCTCCAAGATCAGGCCCGTGCGCGACACGCTGGGCTTCTTGGCGCTGATCCTGCGCACGGTCCTGTACTTCAATCCGCTGAAGGTCTTCTACCCGCTCGCCGGCGTGATGACCGTCTTGCTCGCGGCGCTGCTCTACCACGACCTGGTCTTGAGCGATCCGCCCAACCTCGGCGACTCGACGGTCGTCCTGTTCGTGGCCGTCGTCCAGATCCTCTCGGTGGGTCTGCTCGCGGACCTGATCGAGAAGAAGGCGCGCCTGTAGCGCGCGACGACGGCCCTCAGGAGTCGGCGCAGACCACACGCACGATGCGGCGCATGAGGTGCTCGAGCTCGCAGGCGTCGAGCCTGGTGAGGTTCAACCGTGCGCCGAGTGCCGGCGCCACCAGGCGCCCGTCGACTCCCCGTCGCACCTCGACCGCCAGGGAGCGGGTCACCGGCGCGTCGGGTTGCCAGCCGGCGCTGAGCTCGAAGGTGAGGCGCCCGTCGGTCCAGGCCATGGTCACCATTTCGGGCTCGCCTTGGGGGTCGCGCAAGCGGTAGCGCACCCCCTGCTCGACCGGGGCGTCGGAGGAGGCGCAGCCCTGGACGGCGACCGCGCGCGAGGCGCCGAGGTCGATGTGGCCCGAGCACAGGTTGAGGTCGCGCAGGCCGCGCAGGAGCACGCGCGCCTGGCCGTCGGTGAGGGCTCTGTCGGAACGGATCATCACGGCACTCCAGGTCGGATACCGACCCGCTCAGAGCGGGTAGGGGTCGTGTCTTTCGACCGCTCGTCGGCCGAAGTTGACACTTGCGCCGCGTGCCCGTGTCATCTCCGAGACCGGAACCTCACGATCAAGGAGGACACCCCATGCAGAGCCTGTTGACACGCGCCACAGCGACCGCCCTCGCCTCCCTCCTGGCCCTCGCCGCCTCCGCGGGGCCCGTCTCGTCGGGGGCGTCCGCCGCCGACGAGACCGACGAGCTCATTGCGGAGCTCGCGCGTTCGCGGGACAACGCCGAGCCCGACCTGCTCCTGAAGCTCGCCGGCAAGCGCAGCCGCGCCGCCTGCGAGGGCCTGATCGGCCTCTACGACAAGATGAGCAGCGTGTACATGAAGCGCGAGATCGTGCGCGCCCTCGCCACCCTGGACGGTGTCGACGATGCGGAGGAGCTCGCGCTGGAGCACGTCACGAGCGTGGCGACCGACTCGTCGGAGCCCGAGCTGCGGGAGGCGGCTCTCGAGGCTCTCGGCTCGGCGTCGCACCTGGGGAAGACCTTCCTCGAGCGCATCGTCGACTCGCCCGCCGAGGACGAGGTGCGTGAGCACGCCATGCGCCTGCACGTGCGCCGCTCCTCGAAGGCGGACCACGCCTGGTACCGGCGGCTGTTCGAGCTCGAGAAGGGCGCCGCACGCGAGAAGAAGGCCGACCGCCGGCGGCGGGAGAAGGAGGAGGCGGGGAGCCTGATCGTCCACGGCCTGCCCTCGGTGCGCGAGATGGCCTTCGAGGCGGTCGCGGGCTCTCTCGAGGACGCGGAGCTCGCCGAGGCCCTCGAGGATCCCTGGCGCGGGATTCGTCGCCTGGCCCTCGAGGCGCTCCACGGCCGCGACGGGCGCAAGGCGCTGGCGCGTGCCGAGGAGGTCTTCGCCTCCAACGAGGCGCACGCCGACCTGAGGATAGCGGCCGCGCGCATCATCGCCGCCGAGCACGGCGCGCGGGCCGCCGACGACTTCATCGAGACGGCCGACAAGTTCATCACGCCCCAGCGCCTGCGCTTCGCGCTTGCGGATCTCCTGGCAGAGATGGAGGACGGGAAGGTCGAGAAGACCCTGGCCCGCAAGGTGGGCAAGGGCAAGAAGCCCTTCAACAAGCTCTGGGTGCTGCGCGCCGTGCGGAAGAGCTCCGTTCCCAAACTCTCCAAGTCGATCCAGCGCTGCCTGGGCGACCGTGACGAGAGCGTGCGCGTCGCGGCCGCGCGCGTGCTCGCCGAGCGCAAGGACACCGAGGCCGTGAAGGCCCTGCAGAAGATGATCGACAAGACCAAGGGCGTCGACTCGGTCGCCGCGGCGATCGCGGCGATGGGAGTGCTGCGCGCCGGCGACCCCGAGTGGGAGGAGGAGCTGGTCGCCTACGCCTCCCACGAGGAGAGCAGCATCCGCAACGCCGCGCTCACCCAGCTGGGCGCGGAGGGGCGCACGGCGCACTTCGACCTGTTGGCCCAGGCCCTGGGGCACGCCGACTGGTCCACGCGCTACGCCGCTCTCTTGGGCCTGGAGCGCCTGCGGGAGCCGGCCGCCGTCCCCCTGCTGATCGAGCGGTTGAGCGAGGAGCAGGGCCGCATGGCGCACGAGTTCGCCGACGCCCTGTTCCGGCTGACCGGCCAGCCGTTCCGCACGGCGGCGGGGAACTGGAAGGCGTGGTGGGAACAGGAGGGCGAGGGCTTCGAGCCGATCGACGAGGACGAACTCGCCAAGCGGCGCGTAGAGGAAGAAGACCGCCGTCTCAAGCAGATCACCAACGTGAAGTTCTTCGGGATCCGCATCATCTCCCATCGCGTGATCTTCATCGTGGACGTCTCGGGGTCGATGAACGAGACGATGCGCGCGCGCGTGGCGGGCGAGAACGCCAACACGACGCGCCTGACCGTCGCCCAGCGCCAGCTGGCGACCTGCATCGAAAGCCTGGAGCGTGGTGCGCTGTTCAACATCATCACCTTCTCCTCCGACGTCAGCAGTTGGCTGGACACCGGCATCGGCGGGTCCACGGAGAAGACCCGCGAGGAGGCCAAGGAGTGGGTCGGCCGCCTGGGCGCGATGGGGGCGACCAACCTCTACGACTCGGTGCGCTTCGCCTTCGAGGACCCCGACGTGGACACGATCTTCATCCTCTCCGACGGCGAGCCGACCGCCGGCGACCAGACCGACCCGCACGTCATCCGCGAGCATGTGGCGGAGTGGAACGAGAACCGCGGCATCGTCATCAACACCGTCGCCTGTGGCGGCAACCTGCAGGTCCTGCAGTGGCTGGCGGAGGATTCCGGCGGGGAGCACGTGAGCTTCCGGTGACCCCGATCCCCCCCGACCAAGACGGTCGCCGCCGGCTGTGCTCATGAGGACGCCCCTGCGCCTAGCCCTCTCCCTCGCCCTCGCCGGCCTCCTGCTCGCCGCCCTGCTGATCTGGGGCGGCGTCAGCCCCGACGAGCTCTGGGAGGTCTGGCGGCGGCTCTCGCCGTCCACCTACCTCACGGTCCTGGCGATCCACTCGACCGTCTACCTGGCGCGCGCGGCCCGCTTCCGGGCCCTGATCCCGCGCCCGCACCGGCCCCGCTTCCGGGACCTCCTCGGGGTCAGCGCCGCCCACAACCTCGCCTCCTACGTCCTGCCGGCCAAGACCGGCGAGGCGTCCTTGGTGATCTACCTGCGCGGTGCGTGCGGCGTCCCCGCGGCCGAGGGCCTCGCGTCCCTGTTGGTCAGCCGCATGCTCGACGTCGCCGCCTTGTGCGGCGCCTTGTGTCTGGCCTGCCTGGCCGTCGGCGGCTCCGCCGGCGCGGGGAGCGGGTGGACGTCCCTGGGCCTCGTCCTGGCGCTGGCGACCGTGGTGATCGGCTGGCTGGCGACCCGCGGGGAGCGGCTCGTGCGCGCCTGCACGAGCCTCGCGCGCCTGACCGGCCTGGAACGCACCGCCCTGGGGCGAAGGATCCTGGGCCGCGCCGTGACCGTGGGCGCCGCCCTCTCCGCCGCGGGCGGGGGAGGAGGCCTGTCGGTCGCCGCGGCGTTGACTGGCCCGATCTGGCTGGGGGTGTTCGGCTTCTACGCAATCCTGGCCCGCGAGCTGGGCATGGCGCCGGAGATCGGGCTGGCCGAGGCGACCTTCGGCTCCTCCCTGGCCGTGCTGGCCAACCTCCTGCCGATCAACGGTTTCGCGGGCTTTGGGACCCAGGAGGCGGGCTGGGTCGTGGGTTTCGCGACCCTGGGCGTCCCGCGCGAGCTGGCCCTCTCCAGCGGCCTCGGCGTCCACGTCGTGCAGCTGTTCAACGTGGCCGTCCTCGGCCTGTTCGGCCACGTAGCGATGGCGCTCACGGCGCCGGGATCGCGGCGGGACTGAGCCCGGATTATTCATGAACACGCACACCAGACTTCGCAACCGGCCGTCTTCGACGGCCTCTCGGCCCCTGGCGGCGCTTTTCGAAAACCTGGCTTCCTCGACGACCCGTTCAGGGTCGCCTGCGTCGCCAGAACCCGCAA
>JASLMK010000050.1 GCA_030746555.1 Planctomycetota bacterium
GGCCCGCCGTCCCAGCCCTTGACCGTCGGCGGATCGTAGAAGCACTGTCCGAGCTCCGCGGTGGCGCTGAACAGGTAGTAGTCAGGGGGATCCAGGTCGAGCTTGCGGCAGATCCCGACCATGTACTCGATCGGACCCTGGATGCGGGCGCCGAGGATCTCGTCGCGGTAGAAGCGCGGATCGGTGAAGAGCTTCCGCAAGACGGGCGCGACCTCGTAGTCCGCCTCGCGCAAGGCCGCGGCGTACTCCTCCACCCTCTCCGCGGCGGGCTCGACGCCCTCGAAGTAGCGCAGCAGCTTCGTGGCGACCCAGCGGGCGCAGGCGGGCTGCTCGAGGAGGATGTCGAGCAGCTCGTCGGGGCCGAAGTTCCCCGTCCTGCCCAGGATCGTCTTCTCGCCGGAGTCGTGCACTTCGGGGTGGAACTCGTACTCGCCGTAGGGCCCCGCCCAGGCTCCCGTCAGGGCGCGCGCGGCCTCGCGCACGTCCACCTCGGTGTAGTTGCCCTCGCCCAGGCTGTAGAGCTCCATCAGCTCGCGCGCGAAGTTCTCGTTGGGGTGACCCTCGACGTTGGTGTTGTTGTCGAGGTAGATCAGCATCGCCGGATCGTGGGTGATCCCGCGCAGCAGGTCCGCGAAGCTGCCCAGGGCGTGCTCGCGCAGCAGCTCGTGCTGGTTGATCATCTCGTACTTGCGCCGCACGACCTGGAAGGAGGTCGTGAAGAAGCCGTGCCAGAACAGCGTCATGCGGTCGCGCAGGGGCGCGTCACCGCGGATCATCGAGCGCACCCAGCGGTCGAAGTAGTCGAGGAACTGCGTGCGGTCCTGGTCGCGCAGGAAGCGGCGCCGGGCGATCAACTGCTCGAGCTCCTCGCCTTCGGGCAGCTTCTCGTTCAGCGGGCGCTGGCGAGGATCGAGGCCGAACTCGCTGTACTTCACCAAGAGCGGCGGGACCTTCTTCCAGGCGCGCCGCTCCTCCATGAGGCGCTCGACGATCTCGGCGGGACTTCCCGCCGCCGCGGCCTCGATCTCGGTGACGGTCGGGGCGAAGCCGGCCCGGGTGAGGAGGTGCTCGGCCGCCCGCGGGCCCCAGCAGGCCTCTTGGAGGGCGGGCGCGCTCGCGCTGAGCGCGGCGAGCGCGGCGGGAACGAGGAGCGACAGGCGCAGGGGGGACTCGGCCATCTCGGTCGGGGGGTGCGGTGGTCGGGTGGTCGGGTGGTCGGGGGGGGGGACTATCAGTAGATAATCGGCTCGCCTTCTCCGCAATAGACCTCTTGGGGCCGGATTTCCCGCCTACCGCTTCCCAAGGGCGCCACCGGGGTCCACCCGCACCCGGGCTCGCCCCGTGACCGGCAGCGCCCCCTCCCGGAGCTACATCGACAGGGACCCCTCGCGAAAGCGCGAGGCGCACAGGAGGACGTTGAGCAGCACCGGCACCCCGCTCGCGGCGATCTCGATCGCCTGCTCGAGGGCTTTGGGCAACTCGTCGGGCCCGCGGACCGCAATCCCGCGTCCGCCGAACCCCTCGGCGACGCGCTCGTAGGCCGTCGGCGCGAGGACCGTGCCCACGTCATCACCGAGCAGGCGCACCTGGTCTCTGGCGATCTGCGCCCAGGATGCATCGTTGCCGACGACCGCGATCACGCCCAGGCCGTGGCGGGCCATCGTGTCGAGCTCCGCGATGCTGAATCCGCAGGAGCCGTCGCCCCACAACAGCCAGACCTGAGAACCGCGCGCCGCGGCCGCCGCCACCGCGAAGCCGCCGCCGATGCCCAGGGTCCCGAAGACGCCGGGGTCGAGCCAGCGCAGAGGCCCACCCGGCCGCAGGACGTAGGCGGCGGTGGCGACGAAGTCCCCTCCGTCACCGATCAAGGTCGCGTCCTCGTCCATCACCTCGCCGATGGCCTGGAACAGGCGCACGGGGTGGACTCCGGTCTCGTCCCCTTCCGGTTCGCCCGAGGCGACGATCTGCTCGTCCCGCTCGGCGTCCCGCTCGCGCAGAGCGGAGAGCCAGCCCGCCGCGCCGGCCGCGGGCGCCCTCGGCGCGCGCTCGGCGAGGGCGATCAAGAAGCGCGCCGGATCCGCGTGGACCCCCAGGATGCCGCGCCGGTTGCGCCGCAGCTCGCCGCGGTCGAGGTTGACCTTGACCAGCGCGCAGCGGCGCGGGATGACCCGGCCGTAGTCCAGGCGGAAGTCCGTCGGGGAGCCGGCCAGGAGCACGAGATCGGCCTCGCCCAGAGCGCGCCGGCGACCGTGGCGCACCTGGAGCGGATGATCGGCCCCCAGCAGGCCGCGGGCGAGGCCCGAGAGGTAGACCGGCACGCCGAGCGAGCCGAGGGCGCTTGCGAGCTCGACGGCCTGGGCGGGCCGCTGGAGGACCTGGCTCCCCAAGAGCAGGAGCGGGCGCTCGGCGGCGGCGAGGAGGCCGGCGGCCCGGGCCAGGGGGCCGTTCGCGACGACCTCCGGCAACCCCGCCCGCCGCGGCGGGGCGCCGGAAGATTCGGGAGCGAACAAGCGCGCGAGGTGGCGGCGCAGCCACATCGTCTCGACGCGCCCGCGCAG
Organism: Planctomycetota bacterium; assembly: GCA_030746555.1. Taxonomy (GTDB): domain Bacteria; phylum Planctomycetota; class UBA1135; order UBA1135. Next base: position 2,559 of record JASLMK010000050.1, read on the forward strand.
GCTCGTGCGCTTCTCCGCGCCCTTCAAGTACCACTCGCGCACCAACGCCTCGGGGTAGAGCACGTCGAGCGGACACTCCAGGAATACGGGCCCCGCCATCGGCTCCGCCGCGCGCCGCAGGGCCTCGTCGGTCAGGCGCACCAGGTCGCGCCGCCGCGTGACGCGCAGGACGGCCTTGACGTGCGGCGCCATCAGGGCGCGCTGGTCGATGTCCTGCAGCGCGCCCCGGCCCTGGAGCACCGTGGGCGCCGCGCCGCCGATCACGACCACCGGCGACTGGGCCTGCTGGGCGTTCTTCACCGCCGTCACGGTGTTGGTCACCCCCGGCCCGGCGGTGACCACCGCCACGCCCGGCGTCCCCTCCAGCCGCGCGAGGGCGTCCGCGGCGAAGACCGCGCTGGCCTCGTGGCGCACGTCGATGACCCGCAGGCCCGCGCGCCGCGCGCCGATGAGCACCGGAGCCGTGTGTCCGCCGCAGAGCGTGAACAGGGTGCGGACTCCGTGGGCGGCGAGCGCGCGCGCCAGGAGGGCGCCGCCGTCGGAGACCGCGGATTCGGGCATCGGCAGGGAGGATAGCGAATCCCCCGCGGTCGTGAAGACGCGGCGCGGGGTGGAGGCGGGCCTGCTAGAGGCCGTCGAAGACGGCCGGTTGCGAAGTCTGGTGTGCGTGTTCGTGAATCATCCGGGCTAGTCCGGGTGATTCATGAAGACGTGCACCAGACACAGCAACTCGGTTCCTGGTGGTGCTTTGCGGGTTCTGGCGACGCAGGCGACCCTGAACGGGTCGTCGAGGAAGCCGGGTTCCGCAAAGCGCCGCCAGGGGCCGAGAGGCCGTCGAAGACGGCCGGTTGCGAAGTCTGGTGTGCGTGTTCGTGAATCATCCGGGCTAGGATCCTCGCTAGCGGGAGCGAGCCCGCGGGCGTCCATGTCCATCTACGAACAACCGCGCACCGTGACGAAGGTGGACGACTGCCTCTTCTACCACTCGATGGACATCCCCGGCTACGGGAACGTCGAGGGCGCCTGGGATCTGCGGAAGACGGTTGACGCCTACCTCGGCGGCGTGGACGTCGCGGGGAAGCGCGTGCTGGAGATCGGCAAGGCGAGCGGGTTCCTGACGTTCCACATGGAGGGGCGCGGTGGAACGGTCATCGCCCACGACCTCTCCAGCACCGACGACTGGGACGCGGTGCCCTACGCCCGGCGCAAGGCGCCGACCACGCAGGCCGACGGCGAGCCCGATCCCTGCCGGGACTGGAAGGAGTGGCTGAAGTTCCGCCAGTGGGGCATCCGCGTGATCAACAACGGCTTCTGGCTGGCCCACGGGGCCAACGCCTCCAAGGCCAGGGTGGTGACGAGCAGCGTCTACGAGCTCCCCCTGGAGATCGGCCCCGTCGACCTGACGACCTTCGGGTCGGTGCTCCTGCACCTGCGCGACCCCTTCCGCGCACTGCAGCGTGCCCTGCGCCACACACGCGAGACCGTCGTGGTGACCGACCTCGCGCCCGAGGACGGGCCGGCGGGGAGCGCCCACGCGCGGTTCCTCCCCGACCCGACGATCTGCGAGCCCTTCGACACCTGGTGGCGCCTGTCTCCCGAGCTCGTGCAGCGCATGCTGGCCGTGCTCGGCTTCGAGGACTCGAGCGTGAGCCGGGCGCAGCACTCCCACCAAGGGCGCGGCGTGGAGCTGTACACGGTCGTCGCGCGCCGGACCGTGGACATGGAGGAGTCCACGCACGGTGTCGACTGGCCCGAGCCCTGATGAGCGGCGGGGGCGCCTCCGTCCCGCCGTATGATCCGGCGATGGAGACGCCGACCTCGCCGCGGGCTCGCTTCAGCGCCGCCGACGCCGAGCGGCTGGCCGAAGGCGTGTTCGGCAAGGCCGCCCGCGCGTCGGAGATCGAGAGCTACGACGATCGCAACTTCGTCCTGACCGAGGAGACGGGAGCGCGGTTCGTGCTGAAGGTCACCAGGCCCGGGGAGCGGCGCGAGCTCCTCGAAGCCCAGAACGCCTGCCTGGCTCACCTCGCCTCGGCACGAGTCCCGGCGCCGCGCGTCGTGGCGACCGAAGACGGTCGCACGCTCGTCGAGGTCAGCGACGCCGACGGCCGCGCCGTCTGCGCGCGCCTGCTGAGTTGGGTCCGCGGCGACCGACTCGCGGACCTGCCGCGCCCGCCCGCCCTGCTCACCGACCTCGGACGCTTCGTGGGTGATCTCGACCGCGCCCTGGCGAGCTTCGACCATCCCGGACTGGAACGCGACTTCGACTGGGAGCTCGCCCACGCCCCGAGGATGCGGGCGCACCTGGCCGCGGTGGCCGACGATCGCCGTCGCGAGCGCGTCGCCGACTGGATGGAGCGCATCGAGAACGAGGCCCTGGGCCCGCTGGCGGGCATGAGGCGCGGCGCGGTCCACAACGATCCCAACGGGCACAACCTGCTGGTCGAGGATCCCGCGGTGCCGCGGGTGACGGGGATCATCGACTTCGGCGACCTGTTGAAGACCGCCGTCGTGAGCGACCTCGCCATCGCCATGGCCTACGTGCTCGCGAGCGACGCCGACGTCTTCGCACCGGCGCGCTGTGTCCTGCGCGGGTACCTCCCGCGCTTCGCCCTCGAAGCGCGGGAGGTCGCCCTCCTGCCGTTGCTGGCGATCGCGCGCCTGTGCACGAGCGTCGTCTCCTCGGCACGAGGCTCGCGGCTCGATCCGACCAACGAGTACATCCGCATCAGCGAGCCCCAGGCCTGGGGCGCCCTCGACCGCCTGGAGAACGATCACGTCGCGCGCGCCGCCGAGGACTTCCTCGCGATCCACGAGGCTCACGAAGCGGGAGATCGATGACCTCCGGCGACCTCGCCGCGCGGCGCGCACGCCACCTTGCCCCGTCCTTGGGGCTCTCCTACGCCGATCCCCTGGAGATCGTGCGCGGCGAGGGCGCTTGGCTCTACGACGCCAAGGGCGACGCCTACCTCGACTGCGTGAACAACGTCTGCCACGTCGGCCACTGCCACCCGACGGTCGTCGCCGCCGCGGCCGAACAGATGGCCGTGTTGAACACGAACACGCGCTACCTCCACGAGAACGCCGTGCGCCTCGCTGAGCGCCTCTGCGGGCTCCTCCCCGACCCCCTGAGCGTTTGCTTCTTCGTCTGCTCGGGGAGCGAGGCCAACGAGCTCGCCCTGCGCCTGGCGCGCACGGCCACCGGGAGGCACGACGTGGCGGTCGTCGACGGCGCCTACCACGGCAACACCAGCTCCCTGATCGAGCTCAGCCCCTACAAGTTCAACGGTCGGGGCGGGCGGGGTCGTGCCGACCACGTGCACGTCGTCCCCACGCCCGATCCCTTTCGCTCCCGGGTGCACCCTCTCGGAGCGGCCTTCGCCTGCGACCCGCAGCGGGTCACCGACGCCGCCCGCGAGGCCGAGCCCAACGGAGGCCTGGCCGCGCTGTTCTGCGAGTCCCTCCTGGGGTGCGCGGGCCAAGTCGTGCTCCCCCCCGCCTACCTCGCGGCTGCCTTCGAGCACGCCCGCGCCGCCGGCGCGCTTTGCGTGGCCGACGAGGTCCAGGTGGGCTTCGGCCGCGTCGGCAGCCACTTCTGGGGCTTCGAGACCCAACGGGCCGTGCCCGACATCGTCACCCTGGGCAAGCCGATGGGAAACGGCCATCCCCTGGCGGCGGTGGTCACGACACCGGCCGTCGCCGCGGCCTTCGCCAACGGGATGGAGTACTTCAATACCTTCGGCGGGAATCCCGTCTCCTGCGCCGTCGGGTCGGCGGTCCTGGACGTGATCGAGAGCGAGGGCCTGCAGCGGCGGGCGTCCGAGGTGGGCGCGTTGCTCCTGGAGCGCCTGGGCGGCCTGGAGGCGACGGCGCCCCTGATCGGCGACGTGCGAGGCCTCGGGCTGTTCATCGGCGTCGAGCTCGTGCTCGACCGCACGACCCTGGAGCCCGCGGCGGCGGAGGCGACGAGGGTGGTCGAGGCCATGAAGGACCGGGGCGTCCTCCTCAGCACCGACGGACCCGGGCACAACGTGATCAAGATCAAGCCGCCCCTGGCGTTCGGGCCCGCCGAGGCCGAGCGCGTGGCCGCTGAGCTGGCCACCGTGCTGGCAGGGCTCTGAATCGCCCTCCGCCGTTCCCCCTGGCGGGAAAACCCCAGAAAACCGGGCGGTTGGTGGCCGGAGAGAGAAGCGTTCGAATCCCGTCGTGGGGGGAGGAAACGGCCTCGTCGGAGGTCTACCTTCTGCTCCCCGATGACCCTCCTCCACGCCTGCCCCGCCACGGAGCGCCGCCACGCGATGGTGGAGTTCCAGCTCCGCGCCCGCGGCATCGAGGACCCCGGCGTCCTGGCTGCCATGGGCAGCGTCGAGCGGGAGCTGTTCGTGCCCTCCGCGTTGCGGGCGCGGGCCTACGATGACGAGCCCCTGCCGATCGGGTTCGGCCAGACGATCTCCCAGCCCTACGTGGTCGCCCTGATGGTCGAGGCCCTCGAGCTGTCCGGGGACCACCGCGTGCTCGAGATCGGCACCGGATCGGGGTACGCGGCCGCGGTCAAGAGCATGGTCGCGGCTGAGGTCTGGTCGGTCGAGCGCAACGAGCTGCTCGCGGCCCGGGCGCGGTCAACCCTGGACAGGCTGCGCCACGACAACGTCCGCATCCGGAGCGGCGACGGCGCGTGCGGCTGGCCGGGCGAGACGCAGTTCGACGCGATCAGCATCGCCGCCGCCACCGGATCGGTGCCCGCGGCCCTGCTCGAGCACCTCGCTCCCGCCGGCCGCATGGTCCTGCCGCTGGGTGACCCCCACGGCGACCAGAAGCTCGTCCTGGTGACCCGCGAGGGGACGGACTACCGCGAGGAGGAGCTCACCGACGTGCGCTTCGTCCCGCTGGTGGGCTGATCGGTGCGTCCGGGAGCGGCCGCGAACGGCGGCCTCCCCCCGCTCGCGGGCCGGGAGGGTACGATGAGGCAGACCCCTGACCCCGGAGGACCTCATGGCCCGATTCCCCGTTTCTCTCGTTCTTGCCCTCTCCATCTCGGCGGTCCCCGCCGCCGCCCAGTTCCCCGCCTTCACGCTCAGCGGTGACGACGTGGGCGACTTCCACGGCTACGCCGTGGGTGACGCCGGAGACGTCAACAGCGACGGCTTCGAGGACTTCGTCATCGGCGCTCCCAAGGACGACAACACCGGCAACAGCGCCGGCAGCGTGCGCATCCACTCCGGTGCTGACGGGTCCGTGCTCTACATGATCGACGGCGGAGGCACCGACCAGCTCGGCACGGCGGTTGGCGGGGCGGGCGACGTGAACAACGACGGCTTCGCGGACGTCATCGCGGGCGGCCCCTGGCACCTGGGCATCGGCCCGATCCAGGGCACGATCTCGGTCATCTCCGGCGCCGACGGCTCGGTCCTCTATCAGATCGAGGGGCCCAACACCTTCTCGTTCTTCGGCGGCGCGGTCGACGGCGCCGGCGACTTGGACAACGACGGTTTCGACGAGTTCATCGTGGGCGCCTCCAACGACGACGGCAACGGCTCCGACTCGGGGCTGGTGTACGTCTACGGCGGGATCGACGGCGCGCTGATCTACATGCACAGCGGCGACGGCATCGGCGACCAGATGGGCTCATGCGTGGCGGGCCTGGGCGACGTCAACAACGACGGCGTCCCCGACTACGGCGGCGGCGCTCCCCTAGACGACAACAACGGCAACAACTCCGGCAGCGCCCAGGTCTGGTCGGGGATCGACGGCTCGGTGCTGTACGCGTTCAACGGAAACGGGGCCGACCACCAGTTCGGCAAGAGCATGGCCGCCCTCGGCGACGTGAACGGCGACGCCCACGCGGACTTCATCGTCGGGGAGTGGCACGATGCCCTGATCGGCCACCACGCCGGCAGCGTCACCGTGTTCTCGGGCATCGACGGCTCGGTGATCCGCCAGCACTTCGGCCAGAACGCCGACGAGGAGTTCGGGCAATCGGTGGCCGGTATCGGCGACTACAACGGAGACGGCATCGGCGACTACGCAGTCGGTGCACCCGGAGGGGGAGCCAGCGGAGAGGTCCTCCTCTACTCCGGCGCTGACGGCTCGCAGATCGGAAGCGCCGGCGGCACCGTCGCCGGAGCGGAGTTCGGCGCCGCCCTGGCAGGAGGCATGGACGTCAACAACGACGGCCTGGGTGAGTTCATCGTGGGCGCGCACCTGACCCAGAACGCCACGGGCGAGGCCACGGTCTTCTCGAGCATCAGCCTCTTGGGCACGGCGTATTGCTTCGGAGACGGGAGCGCGACGGCCTGCCCCTGCGGCAACAACGGCCCGCCCGGCGTCGGCTGCGGCAACTCCACCGGCGGCGGCGCGGGACTGGTTGCCGGCGGCTCGACCTCGGTCTCGGCGGACAACATCGAGTTCGACGCCTCGGGACTCCTGCCCGGCCAACCGGCGCTCCTCTTCTCGGGAATGAACGCGGTCAACAACGGCCAGGGCGTGGCCTTCGGTGACGGCCTGCGCTGCGCGGGCGGCACCGTCAAGCGCCTGGGCGTGCGCGTCCCCGACTCGGCGGGCGACGCGAGCTGGGGACCCGGTCTCGCGCCGCTGGGCGAGTGGGGCCCGGGCGACGTGCGACGCTTCCAGTGCTGGTACCGCGACCCCAACGGCAGCCCCTGCGGGTCGAACTTCAACCTGAGCCACGGCTACGAGGTCACGTTCACCCCGTGAGCTGGGCGGCGTCGCACTGCGCGCCCGCGCGGGCGAGCAGGGAGCGATACCATTCGACGGCGCGGTCGACGCGCTCGGATTGCGAGCTCGGGCCCCAGACCAAGCTCAGGGTCCGTGAGGTGGCCGGCCCGGTCTTCGTGCGCTGGGAGTCCTTCACGGCGTTGGCGCAGGGGCCGAGCGTGTCGTGCAGGCAGAGCAGGCCGCCGAGCCGGATCTGCTGCCCCGAGGCGTTGAAGACGAAGGCGCTGTCGGGTGCCGCGATCGCGACGCGCAAGGGCGGCTCCACGCGGTCGAGGTCCACGACGCTGATCGGCAGGCCGCTGTGGAGGCTGACGACGTTGCAGGCGTCCACGGCGAGGTTGATCGAGTCCAGCACCCCTTCCCCCGCCGCCCGCACCAGGTACTCCGACGCAGGCTTGCCGCGGCCGGTCGGCTTGTAGCCGCCGTGGCGCAACAGGTCCCGCACCGCCTTGCGGCAGTCCTCGCTGCGCTCCAGGGGTGCATCGGCCTCGGCCCCCAGCAAACCGTTCAACCACTCGGGCGTGGGGCACTCGGCGAGGGAGACGCCGAAGTCCGTCACGAACGCGCCCAGGTGCAGCAGCGGGTGGGGGTCGACGGCGAGCACGAGGAGTCCGGCGCCGCCTCAGATCAGGCGCCCGCCGATGACGTCGAAGGCATCGAGCACCGCCGAGGCGCACGGGCTCGCAGCGTAGTCCTCGGCCAGGAGCGACCAGGTCTGCTTGTCCTTGCGGACACCGCCCGGCCAGGGCAGGCGCGCGCGCAGCACGCCCTCGGAGGTGAACCCGAGCTTGCGGGGCACCGCCGCACTGCGCTCGTTGGCGGGGTCGCAGCTGATCTCGACGAACTCGACCCGCTCGAGCTCGATCGCCACGCGCGTCATCGCCGCCGCGGCCTCGGTCGCGAACCCCTCCCCGATCCGGTCCACACGCACCCAGTAGCCCATCTCCAGGCCGCCCGGGCCGCAGCGCGGGTGCAGGCCGCAGCCGCCGACGAGCTCCTCCGAGGAGCGTTCGAACAACCCGTAGACGAAGTCTTCACCGAGGTCGAAGCGCCCGCGGAACCCGCGGATGAGCTGCACCTTCTGAGAGATGTCCTGGGGTTCGTCGGCCGCCCAGGGCATCCAGGGCAGGAGATGCTCCCGGCTCTGGGCGACGGCGGAGTGCAGTCGCTCGGCGTCCTCGGGCTGATAGCAGCGCAAGGTCAGGCGCTCGGTCTCCACGCGATAGGCGGGAGACGGATCGCGGTCGGGACCGGGCGGCACCATGGCGGCGCCATCGTAGCTCGCCCTGCGCGCCCTGCGTAGGGCGTCGGGACTCAGGGACAGACCTCGACCTCCAAGGCGTCGGAGAAGTTGAAGTTGGCGCCCCCCGCCGCGGGATCCCGGTACCAGAACTGGACATACCAGGTGTCGCCGTCGATCCACTGGCCGTTGCCGGAGCCGCCGATCGGCGGAACGTCCCAGTCGAGCTGGTACTCGACGTCCCCGAACACGTCCAGCGAGACGACGGGCAGGCGGTAGATCCCCAGGAAGCCGGCCCCGATGCAGCGCACACCGTTGCCGAAGGGGATCGAGACCTGTTCGGGTCCGTAGTAGAAGATCCCCAACTGGTTGGCGGGACCGCCGAAGCCCATCAGCGTGAAGTCCGCTCCGCCGACGCTGGGGGAGCCGCTGTAGGTCAGGGTCATGCCGCCACCGGCGGAGTTGGGCGAGGTCGAGCAGACGTTGGTCGGAGTACAGGGTCCTCCCGGGCTGCCGAAGCTCACTTCCGCGACGTGCGTGCCCCAGATGTTCGTGCCGTGGGCGTACTCCTGGATCGTCCACAGGCGCGAGCCGTCGGGATCCGCCGAGGAGAGGCTGTAGTCGCCCCAGCGATTGCGACCGTAGCTGTCGATGTTGTTCTGCGCGGCCTGGCCGGCCCGGAACTCCACCGGGACCGCCATCTCTCCCGAAGGATCGCCGGGGACGCGTCCGGTGTAGAACGCCCCGGCGTAGACGCCCGCGTGGGAGCCCGAGCAGCCGAGCACGACCTCGCCCGATGCGTTCACCGCGATGCCGGGGAAGAAGTAGTGGTAGGTCCCGTCGCTCACCGTGCCGCTCTGGACCAAGGACAGGCTGGTGGGCGAGATCTCATACCAGCGGCAGGCGGCCCGGCCCGACTGGTTGACCGTGTGGGCGGTCCAGATCGATCCGTCGCGGTAGACCGCGTTCATCAGCCGGTCGTCCACCGTGTTGAGCGGCGTGGAGCTCCCCAGGGCCGGCGCGTTGGGCGGATCGCTGTGGTTGCCCACGTTGACGTAACCCAGGGTCACCAGGCTCGGGCCGGTCAGCGGCGGGTTCACCCGTCGCACGCGGATGCGGTTGGAGGAGTTGGTCGACACGATGTACGCGCCGGGAGCGGATCCGTAGGTCAAACAGGGCTGGGCCGCACCTTCGAAGGAGAGGCCGTTGAAGGCCGTCACCGTCCCCAGGCTCGGGCTGGGAGCGATCAGCGGCGCCTTGTCCACGGCCCAAAGGGTCATGTTCGAGCAACCGACCATGTAGGCGGCGACGTAGATGCCGTTCTCGTCCACGCCCAGGGTCGGGTAGTCCGGCCAGCAGCTGCTCGAGATCGTGAAGCTCGTCTTGAACCACGACCCCATCGCGTTGCTCGAGAGGGAGACCGCCAGGAAGATCTGGTCGTCGAAGTCGGTCACCATGACGATCCAGCGGCCGGAATCCTCGTCGTAGTGCACGCGCGGATCGCCGTTGGAGCCCGGCAGGAAGGAGCCCAGGTACATCCCCGTGAGCTTTGATCCGGTGGACTTGTCGTACACGGCGAAGACGCGGTTGATGACCTCGACGAAGTGGTCGGGGCCGACGGCGCCGCAGGTGTCGGGCGGGTAGGTGGTCGAGCCGTGCTCGTTGCGCCGGATGCCCACGAAGTCGGACAGGAGGCCCGGGAGGGTTCCGGAGCCTCCGAGCCACCCGCCGCCGGCGCCCGGGGCGTCGCTCGCCTGTTCTTGCGCTTCGTCCCGCCGCTGCTGGACGGGCGCGTGCACGCCACGCTCGTAGGGCCCGTCCCCTTCTTCCCAGACGAGCCCCTGATAGCCCGAACCGGTGAGCTTCGCGCGGTAGGCGAGGTCCTCGAAGTCGATCACCACCAGCTCCCGCTTCCCGTCGGTGGTCCGGGTGAACGCCAGGTCGTCGAGGGTGTAGAAGGCCGCGTCCTTCAAGGCCGCGCGCGCCTCGAAGACGATGCGATCGACCCGCAGGAGGTCGATCGGCATCCAGGCGGGGGCGCGCCCGATCTCGGTGAACCACTCCGTCACGCCGGTCTCGACCCCGTCGCGGTAGCCGATGACGCGCAGCGCCGGGGGCCAGACTCCCTCGTCGATCTGGCCGCCGACCCAGACACCGTGCAAGTCGACCGGAACGCGGAACTCGATCCCCATGCGCAGGTCACCCCACTTGTTGACGATGTTCTTCGAGCCCGAGCGTGGCGCCGTCGTCGCTCCGCGCGTCGGCACCGACCAGACGCCGGGCATCCCCTTGCGCGCCTTGGGGTCGGTGGGCGCGTCCGCAGGACGGGCGAGGTCGCGGGCGATCGCCTCCTCCATGGACTCGATCACCCCCTCGCCGTGGGTCGCGGGGTCGAGGCGCTCGCCGGGGTGGACCTCCACGTCGGCGAGGAGGGCCGGATCGAGATCCGACAGGCCGGCGGGCAGCGCGCCGTCGACGGGGCCCTGGGCGGAGGCGGCGGCGCTCATCAGAGCCGCGAGGCAGAGGGGGGTGAGGGTCGAGGCTGCGTGCGATCGTGCCATGGGGTTTGGTTGTGGGTTCGCTCGTGGGTAGCAGGTTGCCGATGACCGATGTTGCCGGAAGCCGATGGTTGGATGGGGTAGGGGAGCGGGCGGTTCCCCTCATCCCGGCGATTCAGGTTCTCCGAGTCTCCCTCATGGGCGACGACCCGTGGGCATGGAACCACACAAAGCCGTCGCGGGTCGAAACCTGGAGGGGCCCGCGCCCCCTCTGGCGGGGACGCCGATCCGGACCACGACACGGCACGGGACGCCGCGAATCCCGCCTTGTTGCGGTCGATTCGGCATTGCGGTGACCATGCGGTCGACCGGCCTGGGGGGGCGCGCCGCGCGCTCTTCGGGCTCTCCCAGACCCGGTCACCGAGAAGGAACGCGACGGCCCCGGTTCCCACCGCTCGCTCCCCCGCTACAATCGGACCGCAAGGTGACGAATCCACCGTCCGCCGCGGTGGGTCTCCTCGCACCGTGAACCCGGATTATTCATGAAGACGTGCACCAGACACAGCAACTCGGTTCCTGGTGGTGCTTTGCGGGTTCTGGCGACGCAGGCGACCCTGAACGGGTCGTCGAGGAAGCCTGGTTCCGAAAAGCGCCGCCAGGGGCCGAGAGGCCGTCGAAGACGGCCGGTTGCGAAGTCTGGTGTGCGTGTTCATGAATAACCCGGGGTGAATCTCCTCCGCACGCCGCCGGCCCAGAAAGCGGAACTATGTTCTTCGATGCGACTCCCGGCAACGCCCTGGGCTGCCGGACGAACGCCCATCGCCATGGGTGGGATGGAAACATCTGCGACGACGCCACCTCCTGGAAGTGCGGCATCGATCAGGAGTTTCGAGAGCGGTACTGCGCCAACGGCACGGCCCGCTGCTTCCATCTGCACATCTTCGATCCCCAGGCGCCCTGCCTGGTGATCCCCGACAGCGGCGTGGGCTGGATCCTGCGCCGCAACCCCCACGCTCTCGACGATCAGATCCTGTTGATCTGGGCTCCCGAGGCGGAGGAGCCGGGAGGCATGCAAGGGGGGAAGAACCCGGTCTCGGTCATGGCCGGCGCCTACCGTGTCGGCGAGGTCGAGCGCGTGGAGCATCGCAACCACGCCGAGTGGCGCATCCACCCCTACCCCGACAGCTGGACCTGCATGGGGCCGCTCGCCATTCCCTCGCCGCGCTTCATCCACCTCGACGGCCCCTACATCAAGCAGATCGACCGCCAGTCGATCGACCGCGTCTTCGACGCCGCACGCGAGGAGGAGATCGAGGAGGACTACTGGGACGCGGAGGACCGCGAGCGGCTCGAGAACTTCGCCGGACACCTCGACGAGTGGCTCACTGTCGCTGGTGAGCGCCTGGAGAAGCTGCGGGCCGAGTCGGGTCCGCCCGTTCGCGGCAAGACGAAAAAGTCCAACGAACGGGGGGTCCAGCAGCGCTTCGTGCGCACCCAGACTCCTCCGGCCGAGCCGCCCGCCCGCCCCGACCCCCTCGTGGAAGGCCCTTGCCGGGAGTCGGTCGCCGCGACCTACGGTTCGGAGACGCTGACGGCCTTGGAGGCGGGTTCGTTGACCCACTCCCTCGTGGTCCTGACCGGCGCCGAAGGCGGCGACAAGGGCCGGCTGGCCCTCAGCCTGATCGAAGATCCGCGCCGCGAGCGCACGCTGATCGTCCCCGTCTCCCCCACCTGGCGCGGCCGCGAGGATCTGTTGGGTCGGCCGAACGCCGCGGGCGACCTCTTCGAGCCGACGGCCCTCACCCGCTTCCTCTACCGCGCGCAGGAGGCCTGGGACCGTGGCGACCCGCGGCCCTTCGTGGTGCTGTTGGAGGCCCTCGACCTCGGTGCGCCGGGGCACTGGCTGAACGAGCTGCTCACGCGCGCGGAGTTCGCGCCGGACCAGCGCGCCGACCGCACGATCGATCTCGGAGGACAGGCGGTCCGCGGCCGCGACCGCAAGGCCGGCAGCAGCCTCTTCCTCTCGCCGGCCGTCCGCTTCGTGGCTACGCTCGAAGCCGGCCTCCCCGGCGGCGGGCTCTCACCGCGCCTGCTCGATCGTGCCGCCGTCATCCACTTGGCCATCGATCCGCGGACCGCCCTGGAGCGCAGCGGCGTGGAGCTCGAGCCCGAACAGCTCGACGCGCTCTGGGCCCTGGGCGACGCGGCCGGTGAACGCGGCGCGCGCTTCTCTCTGCGACAGGCCCGCTCCCTGAAGGCCTGCCTCGAGCGCCTCGCGGAGCTGGACCTGGACTCCTGGGGAGCGCTGGACCTCGTCTTGCGCCAGGAGGTGCTCTCCAAGGTCACCCTGAGGGCGGCGGACCCCGCCGACCAGGGCGTGCAGCGCGCCCTCTCGGAGTGGAGCGAGGGACCGGGGAAGCGCCTCGACGGCTGCCGCGGCGCCATCTCGACCTGGAGCGAGCTGCTGGAGAGCGGCCGCGACGTGCGCCTGTCTTGAACGCGGCGGTGGGTCGTGTCGTGCGCGGGGCGTGAGTCCGAACCGGGGGCCGGGTAGGATTCGCGCCTGCGCTCTGCACGCAGGCTGACGATGGCGACGACGACAGAGAACACGGTCCTGTGCGCGGGGTGCGGGGCGAAGATCCCGCGCACCGTCTCCATCTGCCCCTACTGCGTGACGCCCACGCAGGCGCCCGAGGCCGCGACCGGAGTGGCCGAGGCGACGCGCGAGCGGCTCGGCCGCATGCAGGAGAAGGAGGAGTTCGCCCTGGCGATGCAGTGGACGCCGCCGCCGGGACCGGCGCCGCCTCGGGCGCTGCGACGCGGGCGGCGAGGGAACAGCCTGCTCGTCGTCGCGGGCTTGGTCTTTTTGGGCGGGTCCGTATGGAGTGAAGGGCCGCGGGTGTGGCTTTCGACTCCGCTCGTCGTCCTGCCCTTGGCCCTGGTCGCCTGGGGGCTCACCGACCTCCTGGCCGTCCGCCGGGCCCGCGCCGAGCTGGCTCGCGGCGAGCTCATCCGCCGGGCCGCGCGCATCGCCGGGCGGCGCAGTGAGACGACGGTCCACCGCAACCGGGGGGAGACGACGTACTTCTTCCAGATCGAGTTCGCCGACGGGACGGAGGGGGAGTTCGCCTTCCCCGGCCGCGGCGCTTCGCACGAGCCGCTCACGGCAGGCGTGACGGGGGTCGCCTACACGCGCGGGCCGCGGCTGTTGGCCTTCGAGCGCATCCGAGTCTGAAGGCCGCGCCGCCGTGCCCTCCCGCGCTCCCGTCTGCGAGGCCGTGCGCACCAGCCGCGCCCTCTCGCGGGCCGTGGGTGCACTCCAGTTCGCCCAGCCGGTGACCCACGTCTACAACCCGCTCTCCTACGCGCGGGCGAGCCATGAGGAGTACCTCGCACGCTTCGCCCGGCCGGGTTGCGAGGCGCTGTTGTTGGGCATGAACCCCGGCCCGTGGGGCATGGCCCAGACCGGCGTGCCCTTCGGCGAGGTTGCCAGCGTGCGCGACTGGTTGGAGATTCAGGCTCCGGTCGGACGCCCCGATCCCGAGCACCCCGCCCGGCCGGTCGAGGGCCTGGACTGCCGGCGGAGCGAGGTCAGCGGCGCTCGCCTGTGGGGTTGGGCGCGCTCGCGCTTCGCCACCCCCGAGGCCTTCTTCGAGCGCTTCTTCATCTGGAACTTCTGCCCTCTCGCGTTCCTCGAGGAGAGCGGGCGCAACCGCACCCCCGACAAGCTTCCCGCGGCCGAACGCACGCCGCTGTTCGCCGCCTGCGACCGGGCTCTGGGGCGCATCGTGACCCACCTGCGCCCACGGATCGTGGTCGGAATCGGGCGATTCGCCTCCGACCAGGCCGCACGGGTCCTGGCTGGGCGCGGCGTGGCTCTGGGCACGATCCTCCACCCCAGCCCGGCCAGCCCGATCGCCAACCGGGGTTGGGCCGAGCAGGCCGAGCGCCAGCTGGAGGAGCTGGGGCTGCTCGACCTCCGCAAGGGGGCGTAGAGGGCCTCACGGAGGCGCCGAAAGACCTGACCGCCCGCCCATCCCGGTGTAGATTTGGTTGGCTCGATGGCCTCCCGATCACACCGTACACCGTGCGGGGCCCTCCTGGCCGCATGCCTGCCCCTTCTGGCGCACGGCTGTGGGGGGGACTCCGTCGCGGGCGCTCCCCTCACGGCACGCGTCTTCGACGCGCCCGCCGTCCTCGTCGGCGAGGTGAGTCCCTGGCCCGCCGACGTCCACCAGGCCCTGGCGGGTGAGCGCGTGTGGATCCTCAAGGAGTCCCTCGGACCCCAGGCGTGGCGCGTGGCCCGCGACGAGTGGGGCGACAACCCCCGCGAGCTCCTCGTGGCCCGCCTGTTGTTCCCGGCCGTCGAGCCCGATCTGTTCTACGACGCGGGCAACTCACCGAAGAGGGGGGCGGGACGGGAGCGGGGCACCGACGAGCGCGCCCTGCCGACCGACGAGGAGCTCTTGATTCGCCACCGGGACCTGCGCATGCAGTTCCCCGCCAGTAGGAGGCCGCCGGAGCACCTCACGGTCGACTACCCGACCGCGAGCAGCCAGATCGCCGAGATGCTCTCCACCATCGACCCCTGGGGTGCGCTCGTGTACCGCGAGAGGCGCCTGCGCTCGATCACGCGCAGGGCGGTGGTCGCGCCGACGCCGCTGGACATCTCCTATGAGGTCCACGTCCCCCCCGGAGCGCTCCTCAAGGTCGACGTCGCCATGCTGCGCATCCAGCTGCGTGCCGAGGGCGACGCGCTGCGCCACCGGATCGTGGAGACGGCCCACACCTTCCAGGTCTTCGTCGAGAGCGAGGGCGCCGACCCGGCGCTCGTGTGGGAGAAGGAGCTCCTGCCAAAGGACGCGGAGCGCTACCTGCCGGTCACGGTCTCCCTGGACGAGTTCGCCGGCGAAGTCGTCAGGCTGCGCATGCGCACGAACCAGCCCGAGGAGGAGAGCGGCCCCGGCGCCTGGCGGGCCCTGGCGGTGTGGGGCGAGCCGATCATCACGAGCGAGGTCCGCCCCGACCTGCCCAACGTCGTCCTCGTCGTCCTGGACACCCTGCGCGCCGACCGACTCGGCTGCTACGGCCACGAGCGGGCGCAGACGCCCAACCTCGACGCCCTCGCCGGGCGCGGTGTGCGCTTCGCCGACGCCTCCAGCGTCGCCACCTGGACGCTGCCCTCCCACGCGTCGATGTTCACGTCGACCTACCCCTCCCAGCACGGCTTGTGGAAGGACCAACGCCTCTCGGAAGATGCGGTGACCATCGCGGAGGTGCTCTCCGACCGCGGCTACCACACGGCGGCCTTCGCCGAGAGCGGGTTCGTCACGTCAGCCTACGGCTTCGCCCGCGGCTTCGACGGTTTCGACTCCCAGATGCGCGACTGCTCGGAGACCTTCGAGCTGGCCCGCAGGTGGATCGACGACACGCGCGAGCCCTTCTTCGCCTTCGTCCAGACCTACCAGGTCCACAGCCCCTACGATCCGCCCCAGCCCTTCCGCGAGCGGCTCGTCCGGCCCTACTCGGGCGAGCTGCCCGAGCGATTGGAGGTGACCGACTACGGCTGGACCTCGGGGACCGCCCCGCCCTCGCCGGAGGACGTGCGCTACATCTCGGACCTCTACGACGCCGAGGTCTCCTACCTCGACGCCCAGCTCGGCGAGTTCCTGAGCCACCTCGAGGAGAGAGGTTACGGCCGGAAGACACTCTTCGTGATCACCTCCGACCACGGCGAGGAGTTCTTCGAGCACGGCTCGGTCTCCCACGGCATGAGCCTCTACGAGGAGCAGCTCGCCGTTCCCTTGATCGTCTATCAGGCCGGTCGCTTCGAGGGCGGTCACGTCGCCGAACATCCGGTCCATCTCCTAGACCTGGCGCCGACGATCGCCCTGGCGGCGGACGCCCCGCGGCCGGCTTCCTGGGAAGGAGCCCCGCTCAGCCTCGAGGCCTCGGGCGACGACCGGCCCCTGTTCGTCCCGATGCTGACCTTCTTCACGAACGACGCCTGGCGCGGGCAGCCCGCCAGCGCCCTGCGCTCGGGGGACTTGAAGTACATCGACTACCCTCCCCAGCAGCGCCACCACGACGTCCACCAGGGCCCGGCGCTGTTCGACCTGAGCCTCGATCCCCACGAGACTCGGAACCTGCTGGACGAGGAGGACGGCGAGGAGTGGGCCCGCCGGGTGCGGGAGTACTGGCAGCGCTACGCGCCCCAGTCCGGCATCGACACCGCCGACCTCGATCAGGCCGCCCTGGAGGAGCTGCGGAACCTGGGCTACATCGGGGTCGGAGACTGACGCGATCCTCGCCGCGCTCAGGCCGACAGCGTGCGGGCTCGGGTCACTTGTCGGCGACGTCCTCGAAGTCGAAGGCGTTGCGTGGGTTCGCCGGGGCGATCTTGAAGACGTACTTGGCCTTCTCCGCCGGGGCCTGCTCCTCGGCCTCCGCCTTCTGGTCGTCGTTGGGGTTGGCCGCGTCCGCTCGCGTCTCCCCCTCCCTCTTCTCCGCCGGGTTCTCCTTCTCGGTCACGACATCACCTCCTCGGTTTTCGTGGTTCGCTCTGGGTCGGGAGCCGCCGCGGCCAGCCCCAGGCGCGCCAACTCCTCGACGCAAGCCAGGGCCACAGCCCTCTTGTCAGATGGGATCCGCTCGACGATCTCCTCGGGCGTGCGCTCTCCGTCACAGCGCCCCAACAAGTCGGCCGCGCCCGGGGAGAGGCAGTGCAGCTCGCCGGAGCGCACGCTGTAGACCAGGCGCGAGGGGAAGGGAGCGATGGGAGCGAGCTCGGCGTCGAGCCGCTCGCGATCGGCATCCTCGATCAAGTCCGACTGGTAGCGCGGCCTGAGGGTCTGCGAGTCGATCGAGGTCAAGAGCTCGTCGATCGCCGCCCTGTCGAACCGCAGCTCGCGCTCGAGGGTGTGCGCCGCGCGCAGAGGGCGCTCCGCGGGCTGGGGCGCGGCGCAGAGCACGTTCTCGAGCAGCGCCTCCCAGGAACCGAAGTGCGTCAGGTAGAGGAAGTAGTGACTCTTCAGCTCGTGGTAGAGCATGTTCGTGTTCTGGAACACGGGGAAGTGCGAGCGCAGCGTGCGCGTGAACTCCAAGTACAGGTCCCGCGCCTCCCGGCGCGACATCCCACTGGTGGCCCGGAAGTCGTAGTAGACCTGCAGGTCCGCCGTCGGATCGGGGAAGACCTCGACGATGTCGAACTCCTCCCTGCGCTTGTAGACCTCCGACGACTCGTCGAGGTAGAAGACGCGTGCGCTCACCTCCTGGATGATGTCGCGGTGGCGCAGGATGGTCGCCAGGGTCTCGCGGGCCTCCTCGAGGGTCTCGGTGGGAAACCCGATCATCACGTAGAGGGTGATGGAGATGCCCGCGTCGTGGACGCGCTGCATGAGCTCCAGGCTCGCCTGGGGATCGATCCCCTTGCACATCCTGTCCAAGACGCGCTGCGACGAGCTCTCGTAGCCGAAGGCGATGCGCTTGCAGCCCGAGGCCGCCAGGTCGTCGCAGACCTGCTGGTCGAACACGTCGTGCTCCAAGCGCGCGTCGCACCACCAGTCGATATCGAGGCCCGCCTCGATGATCTTGCGCGGCAGGGCGCGGGCCATGTTGGGCGGCAGATCCTCGATGGCCAAGTAGAAGTGCTTGGTGCCGTACTTTTCCGAGAGCTTCCTGAGATCGTCGACCGTCTGGTCGATCCCGCGCCCGCGGTATCCCGGCCCGATGACCGTGTGCAGGGTGCAGAACACGCACTTGCCCCAGTAGCAGCCGCGCGTGCAGGCGAGGGGCAGGACGAGCTCGGGAGAGAGGTACTTCTCCAGCGGGAGACCGTCGAAGTCGGGCGTGGGCAGTTGCTGGATGTCGAGCGGCGACGCCTCGGGCTCGACGATCACCTCGCCGCAGGGGCTCTGGTGGATGACGTTCTCGATCCCCGCGACGCCGCGGCCCTCGCTCACGGCACGGCAGATCTCCAGCAACGGCCGCTCGCCCTCCAGCATCACCATGCTGTCGATCAGATCCCAAGTATCGGGGCATCGCGAGAGCTTCTTGCCGACGTACGCCAACAGGCCGCCTCCGATGGTGATGTGGCAGTCGGGCTTCCACTCCTTGATCTGGTGCGCGAGGGTGAGGGCCGGGATCGCCTGCGCGCCGAAGGTGACCGATATGCCGACGAGGTCGGGATCGAGAGCGCGCAGCCTGGGGAGGGTGAGCTCGCGGAAGTACTCGACGTAGGGGTTCTCGGCCTCGTCGGCGACGGCGGCCACGATCTCCGCCGAGCTCTCGATGCGGTGGCGCATCACGAAGTTGTGGGCGGTCAGGCGCGTCGGCCAGTACTCCGCCGAGAGGATCCGCAGGGCCCGCTCGATGGTGCGCCCGGCCCACAGGTAGCGCTCGTGGTCGTAGAAGAGCTCGGGCGTGCGCAGCACCTCCTTCGCCTCCTCGACGCGCGCGGCGACCTCGGCGCCGACGAGCTCGATCTCCGTCAGCACCTGGTAGCGCTCCATCTGCGAGAAACCCAGGCCCCCGGCGCCGTCCAGCGCCGCCACACCCGCACCGGCGTCGATGCGCGCCAGGGAGCGGTTCACGCGCTCCGCGGTCAGGAAGTAGTCGTAGGCCTCGATGTTCGCGTCGACCTGCGTCACCTCCCCCACGTCGTTTGCCCGCAGGTAGGCGGCCAGGGACGGCAGGCTGAGGTAGGGCTGGGTGAAGTGCCCCTGGGGCGGAAAGACGAGGGCGACCTTCATCGTGTCGGTTTCTCGGGTTGCTCGATGGTCAGGAGCTGATCGCAGGCGACGCCTTCGATGACCTGGAGCAGGCCGTCGGGCCACCGCACCTCCACGCTGACGGGCGCGTCCCCCGCGCCGAGTCCGAAGTGAAGGCGCGGGTCGTGGGAGGAGTAGAGGCCCGCGACGGTGCGCATCTCGCGGGTCCAGCTGCGCTCCCCGGCGCTCACGCGGACGCGGGCACCCAAGGCCGCCGTATTGGCTCCCCGGCCCTCCAGGCGCACGGCGAGCCAGCGTCCTCGCCGCGGGCTTTGGTTCTCCAGCAGGCGCGGGGCGTGGTCGAGGTCGACGATCAGCACGTCCATGTCGCCGTCGTCGTCGGCATCGGCCAGGGCCACGCCGCGCGCCGAGCGCAAGGGCGCCAGTCCCGGCCCGGCCTCGGCCGTCACGTCCCTGTAGCGCGGTCGTTTCCCGTCCTCGGTGATCGCCTCGAAGAGCTGTGTCGCTTGCGCCCAGGCGTGCAGGCCCAACTCCTCGGCGTTGGGCATCACGTGGCCGTTGGCGACGACAAGGTCCAGGTCGCCGTCGCACTCCGCGTCGAAGAAGCCCCCGCCCCAGCCGAGCTTGTCGAAGCTCGGCGCCGCCAGGCCGAACTCCGCGGCTCGGTCGCGGAAGAACCCGCGTCCGTCATTGATGTGCAGGGAGTTCGGCTCCATGTCGAAGTTCGTCCGCAGGACGTCTTGGTCGCCGTCCCCGTCGACGTCGGCGACGAACAGCCCCATGGCGGCGGTCGGGGCGCCCTCGGCCCCGAAGGCGAAGCCGCGCTCGACGCCCTCCTCGGTGAAGGTCCCCTGGCCCTGGTTCACGAACAAGTTGGTCGGTTGCAGGTCGTTGGCGACGAGCAGGTCGGCGTCGCCGTCATCGTCGACGTCGCTGAAGACCGCTGCGTAGGAGCACAGGTCCTTCTCCAGCACGAGACCGGCCTCGGCCGTCGCCTCGGTGAAGTGCCCGCGCCCGTCGCCGCGGTAGAAGACGTCGGGAGCGCCCTTGTTGAACCCCTTCCCGTTCTCCTCTTCGGGGCCGTAGCCGACCTCGACGCCGGCGATCATCTGGCGGCGGCCGCCGTCGGGCGGGTTCTCGGGATCGAAGACGACGTAGTTGGCCACGTACAGGTCGAGGTTGCCGTCGCCGTCGGCGTCGGCGAAGCTCGCCCCCGCGCCCCACAGCTCGCAGCCCAAACCCGCCGCGGCCGTGCCGTCGGTGAAGACGCCGCCCTCGTTCACCAGGAGCACGTCGGGACCGAAGCAGGCCAGGTACAGGTCGGGGTCGCCGTCGCCGTCGACGTCGCCCACGGAGACGGCGTTGACCCAGGAGGAGAGAGCCGCACCGCTCTCCTGGGAGACATCGGCAAAAGTGAGGTCCCCGTCGTTGCGGTAGAGGCGGCTCGTGGCGTCTCGCAGCACCTCCAGCCGCGCGCCGTCGTCCACGTAGCGCATCCCCGAGCCGTTGCCCACGAACAGGTCGAGGTCCCCGTCCCCGTCCGCGTCCAACCAAGCCGCCCCGCAGCCGTTGCTCTCTGGGATGTACCAACGACGGGGATCACCGCAGCGGTTGACCACGTCGATCCCCGCCTCGGCGGCCACGTCCACGAAGAGGAAGCGGGCCTGGGCGGCGCGGGTGTCGCTGCCGCAGGCGGTGAGGCCGGCGAGCGCCAGGAGGACGCCGATCGACGCGCCGTTTCGCCCCGTCCCCCGCATGCCGAGAAGCTACTTGCTACGGGAATGCGCGTCAGTCGTTTTCCCTCAGTTCCCCCGCCACCGGCCTCTCGGCCACGAGCCCTGGAGGAGGCGACGTGTCGTGCGGTGTTTCCGTGTCGGTGAAGTGACGGAGTGTGTGCGACACTCTAGGTGTGATGCTTCGCGGATGGACGAGCTTCGGACTGGCCGTGCTCCTGTTGGCGTGCGGCGGCAACGTGCCTGGGGGGGACGGCGTCGAGAGCCCCTCGGCCGCCGAGCACGCGCGGGCACAGGCGGCGCGCCGCGACGCCTTGCGCGACAGGCTCGCGCGCACCCTCGGGAGGAGCTACGACGAGCCCCTGCCGAGAGTGGATTCCCACGAGCGCGCCAAGGGCGCACGTGTCTACGAGCGGCTCTGCGCCGGCTGCCACGGGCGGTCGGGGCGCGGGGGGACGCGCCTGGCGCGCGCCCTGCCCGTCGAGCCCGGCGATCTCGCCGACCCGGCGCGCGCCGGGTTCTTCTCCGAGCGGGCCAAGCTCTCGATCGTGGCCGAGGGCAGCCCCGACACGCCCATGACCGGCTGGCAGGAAGGGCTCGAGGAACGAACGATGATCGCCGTCTTGGACCACATGCGGACGCTCGTTCGGCTCCCCGCGAGATCGCAGGCCGGGAACGAAGCCGAGGAGGAGCGATGAAGCGCGCCCTGCCGATCGCGCTCGCAGCCTGGATCCTGTCGGCCGCCGGGGCCTGCGGCGGCGAGCCGGCCGGCGCCGGCGCCCACGTCGATGCGGACGCCCCCGCCCGGGCCGGCGCGTTCCGTGGGCGGGAGCTGTTCGACGCGCCTGCGGCACCGGAGTTCACCTTGAGCGACCAGCACGGGCGGAGGTTCCGCCTCGCTGACCACCGGGGTTCGGTCGTGCTGCTCTTCTTCGGCTTCGTCCACTGTCCCGACGCCTGCCCGGCGACCCTGTCGAGTTGGGGCAGCGTCCAGCAGTCCCTGGGCGAGCGGGTCGGGCGGGTGAGCTTCGCGTTCGTCACCGTCGACCCGCAGCGCGACACGCCCGAGCGCCTCGCGCGCCACCTGGCGGTCTTCGGCGAGGGCTTCCTCGGTCTCTCCGGCACCGAAGCGGAGCTCGCCAAGGTCTTCGACGCCTACTCCGTCCGGCGCGAGCGCGTGCCGATCGACGCCGACGAGGCGGGCATGGGCTACGTGGTCGACCACACCACGCGCACGCTGTTGATCGACGCGGAGGGGAGGATGCGGGTCGAGCACGACTTTCGCTCCCGCCCCGCCGACATCGCCGCCGACCTGATCCGGCTGCTCGAGGAGTGACTGCGCAACAAGAAGCGAGCGGCGAGGGCCGGCCCGCCGTTGACCGAGGCCCCCGGCCGCACCGGGAGCCGGGAGCTTCGGACCGCGCCGTCTTGATCGGGATCGACGGCGGCGGCAGCGGGACGCGGGCGGCCATCGGCCACGGCGGCGATGCAGTCCTCGGCGTGGGTCACGCCGGCGTCTCCAGGTGGGGTGACGTCGGCGAGGAAGAGGCAGCGGTCCAGGTACTCGATGCCGTGGAGGACGCCTGGCGGGCGGCGGGGGAGGCTCCGCGGGCCGCAGACTCGATCTTCCTGGGGCTCGCCGGGGTCGCGACCGCCGCCGACCACGAGGTCGCCCAGCGCCTGGCGCGGCGCATCGAGCACCGTCGCAGAGCGAGGATCGCGGTCGGCTCCGATCTTCGCATCGCCCACGCCGGAGCCCTCGCCGACGTCGCTCCGCCGCGGCGGGGCGTGGTCCTGGTCGCCGGCACGGGCGCGGCCTGCATCGGGGTCGACGGCACGGGGGCCGCCGCATGCTGCGGAGGCTGGGGCCCCCACCTGGGAGACGATGGGGGCGGCCACTTCCTCGGGCTGCAGGCCATGCGCGCGGTCATCCGCTCCGGCGACGGGCGGGGACCCACGACGGAGCTGTGCGCGCGGGTCCTCGCCGCCCTGGAGATCGAGGCGCCGCGGGGGATGCTGCGCTTGGTCGGCCCGGACGGGGACCGCCGCCGCGTCGCCGCCCTGGCCCCCCTGGTGATCGAGCTGGCGGCGAACCGCGATGTCCTCGCCGCCGAGATCCTCGGGCGCGCCGTGGGCGAGCTGGCCGGACTCGTCGCCCACGCGGTCGCGCGCGTCCAGGCGGCCGACGGCGAGGACGAGGTCCCCTGGGCGGTGGTCGGAGGCCTCGCAGAGGCGGGCGCACCCCTGCTCAACCCCTTGCGTGAGGAGGTCCGCCGCCGCTGCCCGAGCGCGCGCTGGGCCGTCCCCGCCCGCACCCCCGTCGGGGGCGCCCTGCTCCTTGCCTCCGAGACGAATCGAGGATCCGACCGGGACGCCACAGGCCGCTGACCGGTCGGCGACGGACCCCTCGAACCCGAGACGACCTCCAGCGCGCGCCCCGCCGCGCTTTGCACCTCGAGGGAGGAGGAGTCCCCCTGCAACCGTCACTCGGATTGTGAGCTCGGACATCCTCTCTGTCGATCGCGGCCGTACGATCTCGCGGGACGATCCGATCGCTCACCCGCCTCTCGAGCTCCGCCGAAGGCTCGATCCCCAGCGTGAACCCGATCCCGTTCCCCAGCATGGCCGACGCACCCACGCGAGTCCGGTTGCTCGCCGCCGACCTCTACTTGCGGCGCGCGCCCCTGCGGATCCCGTTCCACTTCGGAAACGCCGTCCTGACCGAGCTGGAGCTCGTCTCCCTGCGCGTACAGGTCGATGTCGCCGGCTGCGGAGTGACCCAGGGCGCCTCCGAGTCCGTCCTCGCTCCCCTGTGGTTCGACAAGGACCCCACCAAGCCCCTCGCGAGGCGGCGCGCCGAGCTGTTGGCCTCGGTGCGGCGGGCGGCGGACGCGATGCGCGAGCAGGACGCGGCGTCGTTGGTCGAGCTGCACCGCGAAGCGGCCGGCGCCGTCGCCGAGGGGGCGCGCGCGGCGGGTGCCCACGAGCTCGTCGCGAGCTTCGGCGTGGCCCTGGTCGAGATGGCCCTGGTGGACGCGCTCTGTCGGGCGCAGGACACGACCCTTCACGTCGCCCTGCGCGAGGACCTGCTCGGCCTGGGCCCGGCCTTCGCCGCCCACCTGCCGGAGCGCCCCCCCGAGCGCATTGCCGTGCGGCACACCGTCGGCATGGGCGACCCCCTGACCGGCGGCGCCGACGTCACCGACCCCCTCGACGACGGCCTGCCCCAGACCCTCGAGGAGGTCTTGCGCGAGACCGGCGGGCGCTACTTCAAACTCAAGATCCCCGGAGATCCCGAGGCCGCGGTGGCGCGCATGGCGCAGGTGGCCGAGGTGCTCGACGCCGCGTCGGTCGACTATCGCCTGACCGTCGACGGCAACGAGCAGTTCGGGGAAGTCGACACGCTGGCCGCCTTCGTCGCCCTGTCGAAGTCCACGCCGGCTCTCGCGGATGCCTGGGCGAGGACGCTGTGGATCGAGCAGCCCATGGGGCGCGACGAGACCTTCGATCCCGCGATCGCCGAGCCCCTGGCGGCGATCGCGGCCGACAAGCCGGTGGTGATCGACGAAGCCGACGCGACCGACGACGCCCTCGAGCGCGCTCTCGAGCTCGGCTACTCCGGCTCATCGGCCAAGACCTGCAAGGGCATCCTGCGCGTCCTGCGCGCACAGCGCGTCATCGGCGAGTGGAATGCATCGGGGCGGCGGCCGGCGGTCCTCGCCGGCGAGGACCTGACCTGTGTGCCGCTCCTGGGCCTGCACCAGGACTCCTGCGTAGCCGCCTCCCTCGGCATCGCCCACCTCGAGCGCAACGGCCACCACTACGTGCGCGGCGCGGCCCATCTGTCCGCGCCCGAACGCACTTGGGCGTTGAAGGCGCTGCCGGCGCTCTACCGCCCACTGGCGGACGGCACGCCGGCCCTGCGCATCGAGGGCGGTTCGATCGACGCGACCCAGCTCTGCCGGCACGCCTTCGGCGCGGACTTCACCCCCGACTGGGACGCGCGCGAGGCGCTGGAATGAGCGCGGGCTTCCTGCGGCGTGTCGGACCGGCGGTGATCGTCGGGTCGGTCGTGCTCGGCCCCGGAAGCCTCCTGACCGCCTCGCGGGTCGGCTGCGATTTCGGGTTCGAGCTGCTCTGGGTCGTCGCGGCGGCCGCCGTCCTGATGGCGGCCATGACCACCCTCGCCGCGCACCTGGGCGCCACCGGGGAGGGAACGCCCTGCGAGGTCCTCGCGCGCCGGGCGGGGCGGCCGGTCGCCGCACTCGTCGGCCTGGTGCTCTTCGGCGTCGTCGCCTGCTTCCAGTTCAGCAACAACATGGGCGTCCTGGCGGGGCTCGAACCCCTCGGGATCCCCGCCGGCGGCGCGACCGTCGGGACGCTCGTGGCCCTCAACGCCCTCGTCGCCGCCGCCCTGCTCGGCTTCCGCGAGCTCTACCGCCCCCTGGAGCGGCTGATGAAGCTCCTCGTGGGCCTCATGGCCCTCGCCTTCTTGGGGAACTTCGCCCTGGCCCGACCGTCGCCCGCCGCCTTCCTCGCCGGGCTCGTGCCCTCGCTCCCCGACGGCGGCCTGCGCGACTCCCTCATGCCGGTCACCGGCATGATCGGCACGACCTTCTCTGTGGCCGGCGCCTTCTACGCCGCCTACCTCGTGCGCGCCAAGGGTTGGGGGCGCGAGCACGCGCGAGAGCGGACCGTCGATTCCGTCGTCGGGATCGGCGTCCTCGGCGCCCTCTCGATGGTCGTCCTCGCCACCGCCGCCACGAGCCTGCACGGCCGGATCGCAGGCGACGAGCTCACGACAGCGGCGGACGTGGCGCGCATGCTCGAGCCGCTGTTCGGTGCCGGGGCCGTGTTTCTGTTCTCGCTCGGCCTGCTGGCCGCGGCCTTCAGCTCGTTCCTGGGCAACGTCTTGATCGGCGGCACGGTGCTCGCCGATGGCCTGGGCCTGGGAGGCGAGGTCGACGGGGTCTGGACCCGGCGCTTCACGATCGTCGCCCTGGTGATCGGGATGGGCGTGGCGCTCCTCGTCCAGCGCACGGGGCAATCGCCGGTGCGCCTGGTGCTCTTCGCCCAGGCCCTGACCGTCCTCGGCAATCCGCTCCTGGCCGGGGTCCTCTTGTGGCTCGCCCACAGCGGACCGCGCGAGGCGCGTCCGCCCGTGTGGACGCGCGCCCTGGCGTGGGTCGGCTTCGCCCTGGTCGCCGCCCTCGCCGCCCGGACGGCGGCACGCCTACTCTGAGGCCTCGCTGCCCGAGGCGAGCTCCTCCGGGCTCGCCGGCGGCGCGGTCAGACCCTCGACGACTCCGGCGGGCGTCGGAGACGCCCGCAGGCGCTCGCTGATGACGCGCAGGGCGAGCTCCTGCTTGCCGGCGAGGAACTCCAGCTCCTTGGGAAGCGGCAGGCGCTTGGAATCGACACGCGGTGGGGTCCAGCCCCCGAAGTGGGTGGCCTGGCCGGCGGAGAAGAGCCTGGGGACCGTGCGCGCGAGGCGGCCTCGATCGAAGGAGAAGACCGGCTTCTCGTTCGCCACTCGCACGAGCATGGAGAAGGAGAAGGTGCTCCAGTAGAAGGCGTACTCGGCCGCGAGGAGTTTGGGCTCGAGCTCCCCGTAGGGGCAGTAGGGAATCAGCTCCCGCTCGCCCTCGAGGTCCTCCATGATCCCGATCACGTCGGGCGGCGCCACGAGTACGGGAACGCGCTCGGCCTCCTGGGCCGCCGCCAGCAGGAAGGCGATGCGGCGCGCGACGCGGCTGCGGCCGATGAGCATCTTCTGGCACTCGTAGTCGAAGGGCGAGAGGACGAAGATCCAGGTGGGCGAAACCTCCTCGCTCGCGGCGCCCGGCGCTGCGTCGGGGCGGATCGTGTCGGGATCGAAGAAGGAGAACCGCTCGACCGCGTCCTCTGCGCCGAGGTCGGGGATCAGGGTCGGGTAGAGGTGCGGCACGTTCTCGATGCACGGGAGCTCCAGGGGGCGCCGTGTGCCGCCGAGCTTGCGAGCCAGCCAGCCGTGGAGCTCGCGCATCCAGCCCAGCTTCCAGGGCAGGGCCCACTGCAGGTCGGTGTCCGCGAACGTCGTCGTGCGCGAGAGCCCCAGGAAGGGATCGGTGGTCACCACGCGGCAGCCCCGCGCCTGCATCTCCTCGACGAAGCGGGCGAGCTCGCTCTGTGAGAGCAGTCCCTCGTGGACGAGCAGGTAGCCGCAGCAGAGGAAGACGAGGTCGGGTCGGTGTTCCTCGGCGGCAGCCAGGAGGTCGTCGAAGGAGCCGTGGGGCGCCGTGGCGGCCGACAGGCTGGCGTCCACCTCGCCTACGAGCGCCTCGGGGACGAGCAGCCGCGCCGCGGCGGCAATGGACTGGCCGCGCAGGAAGGTGGTCGCCAGGGCCAGCTCCCCACGCTCCGCGGAGACGACGAACAGGCAGCGGCAGCTGTCCATCAGCTCTCCCCCGGCGGCCGGGCGCGGTTCACCGTGCACGCGTCGTCCACTGCCAGCCTCACTCAGTCTCCCGCCGCGGACGTGAAGACGCCCCACGCCTCGGCGAAGGTCTCGCGCGCGGCGCGGTTGCCTGCGAGGGCGGTCGAAACGACGAGGAGTACGCCCACGGCCAACTGAGAGGGTCTGTACACGATGGTGCCAATCTAACGAGCCGCCCCAGCTCGGTCACGCGCGCGGCGGGCAGCCTCGCTCATCGCCGAGCTCGGGGTGATGCCGCCGGGAGAATCAGCGAGTGAGGCCGGGGTACGCGGCGCAGACGCGGTCGATCTCGGAAGCCTGCCCCGGGGAGAGGGCCTCGTCGGGATCGAGACACCACGCTCCGCCCAGGAGCCCCCCGCGCCGGAGGACCTCGTTGACGCCGGCGATGCACCCGGCGTAGGCGTTCTCGCGGTCGAAGAGCGCCGCGTTGCACTCGGTGACAGCGTCGGCACGCGCCAGCAGGTCCGCCGTGGGGGGCTCGCCCGAGCGGGCGACGAGGCGCGCTTCCTCGAAGAGCGCGAGCGCGCTCTCGGTCCACACCGCCCAGTGGCCGAGCAGGCCGCCGACGAAGCGCGGCTCGTGGGTTGCCAACAGGTCGCGCACGATGTGGTCGTCGTTTCCCGTGTAGAGGGCGACCTCGTCGGCGCGGCTCGACGCGGCGACGCCCTCGACCACGTCGAGGGTCAGCCGCCTGTCGAAGGGCGCGACCTTGATCGCAGCCGTGCACGGCAGCTCGGCCAGGCGGCGCCAGAACCCGGATCCGAGGACGAATCCCCCGACGGCGACCTGCAGGTAGAACCCGAAGACCGGCAGCACCTCGCCCACGGCTTCGCAGTGGGCGATGCGCTCGTCATCGCTCGCCCGCGCCAGGGCCGCCAGGCTGACCAAGGCCAGGTCGAAGCCGACGGCGCGCGCGATACGCGCCTCTTCGAGGGCCTGCTCGCGCTCGCCGGTCACCCCGGCCACGAGTACCGGCCTGCGGCAGCCCGACGCGACGTGCTCGCGCGCGGTGCGCGCGGCCAGCTCCAAGACGCGTTCGAACATGCCGTGTTCGCGGATCGCGAACTGGGTGGTGTGGACGCCGACCGCCAACCCGCCGACACCGGCGTCGAGGTAGTAGCGGGTCAGGCCGCACTGACGCTCCTCGTCGAGGAGCCTCTCGGCGGTCAGCGCCAGCGGATGGGCCGGGATGAACAGGCCCGAGCGCAGGGCGGTGGCGACGGCCGGGTCGAGTTCCGCCGCGCTCAGAAGGCACCGTCCCGACGCTCGAAGCCCGTGGGCTTCTCCCAAGTCTCCGCTCCGGCCGAGAGCCAGGCGGCGGTCCAGTCGATCACTCGCTCGATCCCGACGCGGGGAGGGCCCAAACGCGCGACCGCCTCGCTCGCGTCGCTCAGGAGCGCGGTGGGCTGCTCCTCGCCGGCAAAGAGCGGCTCGCGGCCGAAGTGCGCGCCGAAGCGCTCCGCGAGCTCGCGTACCGACAGGCTCTCGGGCCCGGTGACGTTGAGGATCGCCGGCGGACTGGCGCACCGGGCCAAGCAGCGCAGGGCGACCGCGCAGGCGTCCCCCTGCCAGATCGCGTTCAACCGGCCCATCGAGAGCTCGACGGGCTCGCCGGCGAGGACACGCCGCGCCACGTCCACGAGCACGCCGTAACGCAGCTCCACGGCGTAGTTCAGGCGGTAGAGGAGCACGGGCGTCCCGCGCGCGGCCGATGCATCGGCGAAGGCGCGTTCGCGGGCCAGGACCGAGCGGGCGTACTCCCCGACCGGGGCGGGCGGCGTCCGCTCGTCGGCGCCGCGCCCATCGGCGGAAACGAAGGGATAGACGTTGCCGCTGGAGAAGACGACGGTCGGGGTCCCGGCGTAGCGGGCGGCGACGGTTCGGGGGAGAGCCTCGTTCACGGCCCAGGTGCGGGCGGCGTCCGCGGTCGTGCCGAATTTGGCGCCCACCAGGAACAGCAGGGCTCCCGCCGGCGGGAGGGAGCCGACGGCCGCCGGGTCCAACAGGTCCGCGACGTGCGTCCTGACGCCCGCCGCCTCCAAGCGTGCGCGCACGCTTCCGTCGGAGAAGCGCGAGACGGCGATCACTCCGCGCGAGGACCCGCTCGCGTCGAGAGCCCGGCGAGCCATGCGGGCCAGGCTCGGGCCCATCTTCCCGCCCGCCCCCAGCACGACCAAATCGCCGTCGAGTGTGCCGAGGTCTTCGACCACCGCCGCCGTGGGACGGGAGAGACACTCCTCGAGGTCCTCCACCGTCTCGATGACCTCGGGCGGCGCCGCTTCGTGCTCACTCTCCACCATCGGATGCGCGTCACCGCGCTCGCCGCCGATCCTACCAGTGCGGTAGGCTCTCGCCGATGAAGCTGGCGGTGTGCAACGAGCTCTTCGCCACGGGGGACCTCGCGCAGGCCTGCGAGGCGGCCGTGCGGGCCGGCTTCGCGGGGCTCGAAATCGCCCCCTACACCCTCGCCGACGACCCTCGGAGCCTCACCGAGCAGGACGCGCGGCGGCTGGGGGACCAAGTGCGCGACGCCGGCCTGAGTGTCGTCGGACTCCATTGGCTCCTCGCGCGCCCCGAGGGGATGCACCTGAGCTGCGCCGACGAGGGGGTGCGCGAGCGCACGAAGGAGTTCCTGCGCCACCTCGCGCGGTTGTGCGCGGCGATGGGAGGCGACCTGCTCGTCCTCGGCAGCCCCCGTCAGCGCGACGTCCAGCCCGGCGAGCGCCCCGCCGACGCCTTCGCCCGCGCCGTGGAGGTCTGCCGCGGGGTGTGCGAGACGGCCGGCCCCCTGGGCGTGCGCTTGGCGATCGAACCGCTCGCACCGGCGGTGACGAACTTCCTCACCAGCGCCGCGGAGGTGGCCCGGCTGATCGAAGCGGTCGACCACCCCGCCTGCCGCCTGCACCTCGACGCGGGGGCGATGGCAGCCGAGGCGCAGCCCGCCGAGCGCATCGTCGCCGACCACGCGCACCTGCTCGCGCACGTCCACGCCAACGACCCGGGAGGAGGCGGCCCCGGTTCGGGCGAGCTCGACCTGGGGCCGATGGTGCGCGCCCTGCGCGAGGCCGGTTACGACGGGTGGCTCTCGGTCGAGATCTTCGACTCCCCGGCCTCTCCCGAGCGGGCCGCTGGGGAGAGCGCCGCAACCCTCGAGCGCCTGCTCGCCGATTGCGGCGAGGCGGCCCCGCGGGCACGGCGCTTCCCCGCTCCCGGACGCCTGCGCACGGCGGCGGCGTTCCGCGAGCACCTCAGGGCGGTGGCGGACGATCTCGACTGCGCCCTGGAGCCGCGGGGCGCCGACGGCCCCCTCGGCGAGCCGTTCGAGCTCGCGGGGCGGACCCTCGACAATCGCTTCGCCGTCCACCCCATGGAGGGCTGGGACGGCACGCGCGACGGCCTGCCCACCGAGCACACCCTGCGGCGCTGGGAGCGATTCGGTCGCAGCGGAGCCCAGCTGATCTGGGGAGGCGAGGCGTTCGCCGTGCGCGAGGACGGTCGCGCCAACCCCAACCAGCTGTTCCACAACCCCGCGGCGGACACGGCAGGGGGGCTCGCCGCCCTTCTGGAGCGCCTGCGGAGCGGTTGCCGCGCCATCGGCGAGGACCCCGAGCGCCTCTTCGTCGGCTTGCAGCTCACCCACTCGGGGCGCTTCGCGCGGCCCGACGGCGCGGCGGCCCCGCGCACGGCCTACGCCCACCCGATCCTCGACGGGCGCGTCGGCGCCGACGAGACCAGCGTGCTGACCGACGGCGAGCTCGAGAGCATCGGCGAGGCCTACGTCGCCGCCGCCCGCCTGGCGTGCGAGGCGGGCTTCGACTTCGTAGACGTGAAGTGCTGCCACGGCTACCTGATGCACGAGCTGCTGGGCGCGCACGGCCGCGAGGGTCCCTATGGAGGTTCGCTCGCCAATCGCTCCCGCCTGTTCAGCCGCATCGTGGCGGACATCCAGACCGAGTGGCCCGGTCTCATCATCGGGGCGCGGGTCTCGCTAGGCGACATCCTGCCCTACGCCCCCCACCCCGACACCGGCGTCGGCATCCCCGCCGCCTGGGGGGAGAAGTCACCGTTCGAGCACGGCTTCGGCATCGACCGCGAAGACCCGCGACGACCTGACTTCGACGATCCGCTCGCCTTCGTCGCCCTCGCCCGCGACCTGGGCGTGCGCCTTTGGAACGTGTCCCTGGGCTCGCCCTACACCTGCCCGCACCTGCAGCGCCCGGCGACCTACCCGCCCAGCGACGGCTACTTGCCGCCCGACGATCCCCTGGCCGCCGTGGCCGTGCACCTGCGCGCCGCGCGGCGCCTCAAGGGGCGCTTCGACGACATCGCCGTCGTCGGCACGGGCTACAGCTACCTCCAGGAGTGGCTGCCGCACGTTGCCGAGCACGAGCTCGCCACCGGCGGTGTGGATTTCGTCGGCATCGGGCGGGGCGTGCTTTCGTACCCTGAGCTGCCCCGCGACGTGCTCGCGGGAAAACCCATCGACCGCAAGCGGCTCTGCCGCACCTTCAGCGACTGCACGACGGCTCCCCGCAACGGGATCGTCAGCGGCTGCTTCCCGCTCGACGCCTACTACAAGGACCTGCCGGAAGCCGCCCGACTCAAGCAGCTGAAGTCCACCGAGAGGACGAACCCTTGACCGACCGCGCCGAGATCGAACACTTCGCCGCCCTCGACGAGAGGCCCTTCGTCAGACGCACGCTCGGCTACCTGCGCCACATGGGGCCGGGCTACATGCAATCCGCCATGACCCTGGGCGGCGGGACGGCCTTCGCGTCGATCTTCGCCGGCGCGGCCTTCGGCTACCAGCTGCTCTGGGTGGCGCCGGTTGCCATGTTGCTCGGGATCATCATGCTCTCGGCGATCGCGCACCAGACGCTGTCCACCGGTGAGAACCCCTTCCAGGCGATGAAGCGCCACGCCGGTCCGGTGTTCGCCTACGGCTGGGCCTTCAGCGGCATCCTCTCCTCGATCATCTGGCAGTTCGCCCAGTACGCCCTGGCGAGCTCGATGATGGTCGCCATCGTCCGCCAGTACGGGATCGAGGCGCCCAACTGGGCGATGGGCCTAGTCGCGCTCGCCTGGTGCGTGACCGTGGCGCTTCTGTACGAGTCCAAGCCGCGCGCGATCCGGCTGTACGAGAACATCATCAAGGGCATGGTGTGGTTCATCATCGCCTGCTTCGGGTTCGTCGTGTTCCGCACCGGCATCCCCCAGCCCGCCGAGCTCCTCGCCGGTGCCGTGCCCTTCCGCATCCCCGGGGAGAACCAGGGCGTGGAGGGCATGACCCTCGTCGTCTCCGGCCTCGCGGCGGCGGTCGGCGCCAACATGGTCTTCGTCTACCCCTACACCCTGCGCAGGCGCGGCTGGGGTCGGGCGCACCGCAGGCTGGCGCGCATCGACCTGGGCTTCGGCATGTTCGTCCCCTACGCCATCGCCGCCAGCCTGATGCTGATCGCCTCGGCCAGCGTCTTCTACTACGGCGATCCCGAGCTCTTCACCGGCAAGAAGATCGCCCCCTGGGTCGCCGCCGAAGTCCTCTCCTCCCCCGAGCGCCTCGGGCCCGTGGCGGGGATGTGGATCTTCGGACTGGGCGTCGTCGCCATGGCCCTCTCCTCGATCACGATGCAGATGATGTGCTCGGGTTTCGCCCTCAGCGAGCTGTGCGGGGCGCCCGCCGAGGGCCGGGTCTACCGGATCGGCATGCTCCTGCCCGCCGTCGGTGTCCTGGGCTCGGTGTTCTGGAGCGACATCAGCCTGTGGCTCGCGGTGCCGACCAACGTCATCTGCGGCTTCCTCCTGCCCCTGGCCTACGTGGGATTCCTGATCCTCCAGCACAAGCGCGCCTACCTGGGCGACGACCTGCCGCGCGGGCCGCTGGGACGGCTCTGGACGGTCGGCATGCTCTGCAGCACCGGGGTCGTGACCGCGTTTCTGATCTGGTTCTCGATCAACAACCTCCCGAGCTGGTTCGAGAAGGTCGGTTGAGATGGAGTTCCGCCGGCTCGACGCCTTCCGGGAGGAGCTGGAAGACCGCGAGTCTCCGGCGCCCGTGCGCCGCGCCGCCGCCGCCCTGCGCGTGGTCGTTCGAGACGACGCGGGCGAAGGCGGGGAGCTCTCGGCCGTCGAGGCGATCGACTGGGATGCAACGGCGGCCCTGCGGCGGCGGGCGGACCGTTTGGGCTTCGCGATCGCCGAGGCGATGGACACCGCCCAGCGCTTCAGGATCGGCTGGCCCGCGGCCCGCCGTCTGATCGAGACCACCGGAGCCCTCGACCTGGGCTGCGGCTTCATCGCCGGCGCGGGGTACGACCAGCTCGACACCGTCGCCGACCGCGACGAGGTCGTGGCGGCCGTCGTCGAGCAGGCCCGGATCATCCAGGCCGCCGGCGGGGAGGCGATGATCCTGTCGGTGCCCTGGCTCACCCGGCAGGGGGCCGACGAGGAGGCCTTCGTCGAGACCTACGCGGCGATCTTCGAGGCACTAGAGGGTCCGCTGTACGTCCACTGGCTGGGAGAGATGTTCCTCCCCGAGCTGGCCGGGAACTTCCCGGGAGCGAGCTTCGAGCGCGTGATGGCCCTCGCCCCCGAGAAGGTGCGGGGCACCAAGCTCTCGCTCCTCGACGCGGAGCGGGAGCGCACGCTGCGGCGCGCGCTGGCCGCGAACGACCAGGTCGTGTTCACAGGGGACGACCTGCATTTCTGCGACCTGATTCGCGGCGAGGGGCCGGCGGAGCGAACGGTGGACGTCGGCGGCCGCGAGCTCTCGATCGGTCCCTTCAGCCACGCCCTCCTGGGGGTCTTCGACGCCATCGCCGGCCCCGCGTCCCTCGCCCTGCGCTTCCTGGCTCGCGGTGACGAGCGGCGCTACGAGGAGCTCATGCGCCCTTGCGAGGAGCTGGGGCGTTGGTTGTTCCGCGCGCCGACCATGCACTACAAGGCGGGGCTGGCCTTCCTCTCGTGGCTGAACGGCCTGCAGGACAACCCGCGTCTGTTCGCCTGCGAGGAGCGCGGCAGGGACCGCGAGCACCTGTTCGAGGCCGCGCGTCTGGCCGCGGCCGCCGGCTGCCTCGAGGACCCCGACCTGGCGAACCAGCGCTTGGCGTCGATCGCCGGAGGACGCTGACGATGGCCGGCGCGAGGACGCAGCGCAGGCGCACCCGCGATCCGGGGTGGGTTCCGCTCGCCGACGAGCAGCTGCTCGACGTGCGGATGTGCGACCTCGGCCTCTCGCTGGACGGCGCGCTACAAGAGCGCGTGGCCCAGCTCCACGAGGAGCTCGCACGCGCCGGCCTGCGCTTTCGCCCCTACGTGTGGCTCTCGACCGACTGGTTCACACCCGACGGCTCCACCGGCTTCGCCGTCCCGTTCTACCTGGCCCACCGCCGGCTGGCGCGCCTCGAGCGCGCGCAGATGCTCGAGGTCGAAGGCGGCACGCACGAGAGCTGCATGAAGCTCTTGCGTCACGAGGCCGGACACGCGCTCGACAACGCCTACCGCCTGCACTGGCGCAAGGCGTGGCGGGAGACCTTCGGACGATTCTCCGATCCCTACCGCAACACCTACACGCCGCGCCCCGACAGCCGCCGCCATGTCGTGAACCTCGACTTCTGGTACTCCCAGAGCCACCCGGCGGAGGACTACGCGGAGACCTTCGCGGTCTGGCTCGACCCCAACTCCCGCTGGCGCGAGCGCTATGAGGGTTGGCCGGCGCTGGAGAAGCTCGAGCGGCTGGACGGGATGCTGACCGAGATCGCCTCCCTGCCCGCCCGCGTCCGCACGCGCAGGCGAACGGACACCCTGCCGTCCTTGCGCATCACCCTGCGCGAGTACTACGCGGAGAAGCAAAGCGCCTATCTCGACAAGGACCCGTCGATCTACGACCACTACCTCGAGCGCGTCTTCTCCGCCGACGCCGCCTACGGTCGGCGCGAGACGGCGGCGAGCTTCCTGCGTCGCAACCGCCGGAGCCTGCGACGCAGGGTCTCCAACCTGACCGGCAAGCACGCCTACCTCGCCGACCAGGTCCTCAACGAGATGATCGCCCGCTCGCGGGAGCTGGGTCTGCGGGTCGTCGGTCTGGAGCGCGGGACGCGCGCCGACGCGGCGGTACTGGTCACGTTCCTGACCTCCAACCTCCTCCACGGCGGCACCCAGCGGTACCGACGATGAAGCGCCTGCGCATCCTCGCCCTCCTGCACGAGGACACGATCCCCCCCGACTCCGTCGCCGGGCTGAGCTCGGACGAGATGTTGACGTTCCAGGCCGAATACGACGTCCTGTGCGCCCTCGAGGAGCTCGGTCACGACGTGCGCCGGCTGGCCCTCGGCCACGAGATCCTCCCTCTGCGCGACGCGGTCGAGGAGTGGAAGCCCGACATCGCCCTCAACCTCTTGCTGCACTTCCAGGAGGTCGGGATCTACGACGCGCACGTGATGAGCTACCTCGAGCTCCTGCACGTGCCCTACACCGGCTGCAACCCGCGCGGGCTCCTGATCGCCAGCGACAAGGCGCTCTCCAAGAAGGTGATGGCCTGGCACCGCGTGCGGGTCCCGGCCTTCGCCGTCTTCCGCCGCGGCTCGCGGGTTCGCGCGCCGCGCAGGCTCGAGTTCCCGCTGTTCGTGAAGTCGACCGTGGAGCACGCATCCCAGGGCATCTCCCAGGCCTCCATCGTGAACGACGCCGACGCCCTCGCCGAGAGGGTCGAGTTCATCCACCGCCGGATCGGGACCGACGCCATCGCGGAGCGCTACATCGAGGGGCGGGAGATCACCGTCGGCGTCCTGGGGAACCAGCGTCTGACGGCCTTCCCCGCCTGGGAGATGACCTTCGCCAACCTCCCGCGGGGCACCGAGCCGATCGCTACGTCGCGGGTGAAGTGGAACCGCGAGTACCAGGAGAAGCTGGGCGTCGCGTGCGGCCCGGCCGTCGACCTCGACGGGGAACAGGCCGCGCGCCTGGCTCGCATCGCGCGCCGGGTCTACCGCGCCCTGGGGCTCTCGGGCTACGCGCGCATCGACCTGCGCCTCGACGCCGAGGGCCGCGCCTTCGTCCTCGAGGCCAACCCAAACCCCGACCTCTCCCGGGAGGAGGACTTCGCGACGTCCGCCGCCGCGGCGGGCATCGAGTACCCGCGCCTCGTCCAGCGCATCCTCAACCTCGGGCTGCGGCACACGCCGCCCTGGCGCAACGACGCCTCCTGAGCCCGGCCGGGCGCCTCAGCGTTCGCCGTCGCCGAAGGCGGGGGCGGCCGGGTCGGCGCCGGATAGGACGTATGCCAGAAGATCGAGCACCTGCTCGAGGTCGAGGGTGTCCAGCAGCCCCTCGGGCATGCGCGAGATCGGATGCAGCCGGCGCAGGGCGACCTGGCCGACGGGGATCTCCCAGACCTCCTCGCGGGGAGGCGCCGTGCGGATCACGAGGTGCTCCTCGGTCTCGTCCTCGATCCGACCCACGAACAGCTCGTCGTCGGTCGTCCAGACCTCGGTGTCCTGGTACTGGTCGGAGATGGCCGCCGAGGGCGTCAAGATCGCCTCGAGCAGATCGCGGGGGGAGAAGCGGCTCCCGGCTCCGGTCAAGTCGGAGCCGGTCGAGCCTCCCTCGCCGGCCATGCGATGGCAGACGTGGCAGGTCGCCCGGCGGTAGGCCGCCTCGCCCGCAGGAAAGTCGCGCCCCCGCGCGAGGGAGCCGAGCTCGCCCGCGAGCTCGTCGAGGGTCCAGCGATGGACGATGGGCGCCGGGGCGCCGGCCTCCGGCGGCTGCTGCCCGTCACTCGCCTGGGGAGAGGGGGGCGCGGCCAAAAGCGGCGTGACCGCCGCGCGCTCTTCCTCGTCGAGCAGGGCGAGGGCTTCGTCCCGCAGGCCGCGGACGTACTTCTCGAACGAGACGCCCCCGGTCATGGCCGACACGGCGCGGCCGATCCAGGCGAAGTAACGCTGGCGGTCGCGAGGCGTCCAGCCGTCCGCCACGCCGCGCAGGAGGAAGGCGTAGTGGAGCTGGTCGGCCTCGCTCGCGCTCGCCTCGATCAACTCCAACGTGCGGGGGATGACCGCCTGGGAGCCGAGGTAGACCAGGACGCGACAGAGCTCGCGGTCGAGGCCGATGTCGCCGGCGGGGAAGAGCCCCTCCAGCTTGTGCACGAGAGCGCGGCGGCGCCCGTCGGGCGGGGCTCCGGAGCGGATGAAGACCAGGGACCAGGCGCGCAGGGCGTCGAGGAGGTCCTCGCGCGAGAGCTCGGCGACCTCGAGCCGCTCCAGGGCGGCCAGCAGGGCGGCGGCGTCGGCGCCCTGTGTCCGAGCGAGGGCCACGATGCCCTGGATCACGACGCGCGGGCGCTCCTCGGCGAGCACGCGCTCCGCCCACTCGGAGGGATCGCGGTGTTCCAGTCCGACCCGGGCCGCGTGGCGCAGGAACGGGTCCGGCGAAGCGAGGGCGTTCCAGACTCCCTCGAAGGCGCGCGCCTCCCCGAAGGAGAAGCAGGCCTCCACGGACCGCCGCTCCGCGCGCGCCTCGGCGCCCGCGCGCACGGCGGCGCCGGCCTCGACGGCGTCGGCTCCCGCCACCTCGCCGCCGGTCCAGCGCACCCGATACAGGCCCGACTGTGTGCGCCGGCCGCCGACGATGAAGTACAGGGCGCCGTCGGCGCCGAACTCCATGTCGCACAGGGGCAGGGGCTTGCCCGTCACGAAGGCCTCCGCGGTGCCGGTGAAGCTCGAACCGCGGGGCGCGAGGTGCACGGCGTACATCGTCCCGTAGGCCCAGTCCGCCACGAACAGCGCGCGCTGGTAGCGGGGCGGGAAGGCGGAGCGCGTGCCGAACACGACGCCCGTGGGCGAGGAGAGCCCGATGTCCACCGCGCCGGGGAGGCTGTCGGGGTAGTGGACCGGCCACTTCCCCGAGCCGTGGCGCCAGCCGAACTCCGCGCCGGAAACGAGGTGGAGGACGCGCGTCGGTCGGTACCAGGGCAGGCCGATGTCCCACTCCATGTCCGAGTCGAAGGTCAACAGCTCCCCCTCGGCGTCGAAGTCCATGTCGTAGGCGTTGCGCATGCCGCAGGCCACCAGCTCCCAGGACTTCCCGTCGGGATCGGTGCGGCAGACCCAGCCGCCGGGAGCGAGCACGCCCACCGCGTGACCGTTGGGGTCGGGCTTGCGCGGGAGCAGCTGGTCTTCTCCCCAGACGCGCGGGACGCGGCTCTCGTCCACCTCCGGCAGAGCCGTGTGGTTGCCCGCGATGACGTACAGCGACTCGCCGTCGGGCCCCAGACGCACCGCGTGGGGGCCGTGCTCTCCCCCACCGTCGAGGGCCCGCAGCAGCTCGACCGTGTCGTACTCGTCGTCGCCGTCGGTGTCGCGCACCCGATACAGGCCGCCGGTGAAGGTGTCGGAGTGGCTGACCACGGCGTACAGACTGCCGAAGGCGCACAGGAGCCCCTGGGCGTGGCCGAGCTGGACGGGAATCTCGCTCACCACGGGCGGATCCGTGCACCCCGCGGGAGGGGGGACGACTCGGTAGAGCGCGCCGTACTGGGCGGAGACGATCAAGTGCCCCTCTGCGTCGACGGTCATGCTCACCCAGGAGTCTTGGAGCGCGCGCGGGACCGAGTAGAGCAACTCGGCCTCGAAGCCGGGCAGAAGGGTGAGCTCCTCGGCAGCCAACGCCCGCTGCGGTTCGCCCCCCTCGCCGCCGGGCAGATCGCCCCAGGGCGCCATGCCCACCGGCCCGAAGACGTAGGCGCCTCCCCAGTCGGTGGGACGGAAGTCCGCGGTGGTCCAGCCGGTCACCTCCTCGGTCGAAGCGAGCCAGCTCTCGTCGGTGACGAGCTCGAACTCCGCGCCGCCCGCACTCGCTTCGATGCGCATCACCACGGCGGCCGGCCCGCCGCTGTTGCGGCACAGGGCCGTCACGGTGTTCGTCCCCGCGCGAAGGACTCCGGCGACGTCCACCAGGATGGGGCGATTCCAGTCCCTGCCCTCGGCCACGTGGCGGCCGTTGAGGTAGACGGCCAGGAGGTTGTCGCAGGCACCCCACAGGGTGGCGCTCTGCGCCTCGTCGGGCAGCTCGAAGGTCCTGTGGACCCAGGCGGTCTCCTCCTCACCCGGACGCGAGCTGGCCCAGATCCACTGGGCCTCACCTGCCTCGACGACCTCGACGACTTCGGCCGGCTCGGCGGGCGGCGCCGCGTCCTGGTAGAGCGCCAGCGGCAGGGCGCACACAGCGAGGGCGGCGCTCATTCCCCCTCCCCGCCGCCCTGCGACGCCGGCCAGGTCACGCCCGGCCAGTCGTCGGTCCTGAACGGTACGGCGGGCAGGCCCGCGCCGTTCTCCAGGTTGGGCTGGGCGTCGTCGCGCCAGCCGTAGCGCACGGCCACCGGCAGGGCGACCTTGGCGCTGCGCACGACGACCTCCCCGCCCTCGATGCGCGCCCGCGCCGCGTGGAACAGGCGATCCATGCCCGCCACCTCGAACACGCCCGGGGCCTCGCCGTCGCGCGTCCGCAGGCCCTCGGCGTGGGCGAAGGACAGCCGGATCGAGTCATCGGTCACCGCCAGGGAGCGGAACACGGGCCCGGAGCACTCCACGTCACGCCCGTAGTCACGCGCGAGGGCCCACAGGGCCAGCCGGCGCCCGACGTCGCGCTTGTTGCGCGGGTGGATGTCGTCGGGGTTGCCGATGTCCATCGTGACCGCCATGCCGGTGCGCGGCAGGGCCTGGGCCAAGGCCTGGGCCTCGCGCAGCTCGGCGCAGGCCTCGGGCGCGAGGCGACCCCGAGCGTGGTAGCGGAAGGGCGCGAGCTGAACGAAGTAGAACGGCAGCTCCGACCCCCAGTCCGTTCGCCAGCTCTCGATCATCGTCGGGAACAGGGTTCGGTACTCCCAGGCTCGCGAGACGTTCGCCTCGCCCTGGTACCAGATGGCGCCGGCGAACGAGAACGGGATCAGGGGCCGGATCATGCCGTTGTAGAGCACCGAAGGACGATTCTGGGCCTTGCGGCCGTTTCCTTCGTGGACCATGTAGGCGAGCTCGTCGACCCCTTCGAGAGCGCCGCGGCGCGTCCAGGCCTCGCAGACGGTGCCGCCCCAGGCGCTGACGACGAGCCCGACGGGGCGGTCGAGGTCCTCGAGCAGCTCACGCCCGAAGTGGTAGGCGACCGCGGAGAACTTCGCGGCGGTCTGCGGCGAGCAGACCACCCACTCGCCCTTGCACTCCGTCGACGGCTCGTCCGCCTGGGTGCGGGGGAAGGTGAACATGCGCAGCCGGGGGAAGTCGGCCGCGGCCACCTCCTCTTCGGCGCGCGCGCACGACTCGTTGCGCCAGACCATGTTGGACTGGCCCGAGCACAGCCAGACCTCCCCGACGAGCACGTCGCTCACGACGAGCCTGCTACTGCCCTCGACGACGAGCTCACGCGGCTCGTCGCTCACCTCCAGGGCGGGCAGGTCCACGCGCCAATGGCCGCTCCCGTCGGCGACCGTCTCGACCCTCTCGCCCGCACAGTGCACCGCGAGGTGCTCGCCGGGCGTGGCCGTCCCCCATACCGGACAGGGCGCTCCGGCTTGCAGGACCATGTGGTCGGTGAACACGCCGGCCAGGGTCACATCGGCAGCGGCCGGAATCGCCCCGGCGAAGCCGAACAGGGCCGGAACGAGAATCCTCAGGCGGGCGGTGTGACGCATTTCGGGCGGACGGCAAGAGACGGGATCGCGGCGTCCAGAGCTTAGCGGATCGGCGTTCGATTCACCCCCGGCGCCCCCGCGAACGCCGCTATCATGCGCCCATGAACAGCACGCTCCTGGCCGCCGGCCTCGTCGCCTCGCTCCTCGCACCCGCGCCGCCCGCCGCCGTAGAGAAGATCCCCGTCCTCGTGATCGGCGGCGCCAACAACCACGACTGCGAATGGACCACGCCGTCGCTGGCCCGGATGCTCACCGCCAGCGGGCTGTTCGCCGTGACGGTCACCGAGGATCCCTCGACCACGCTGGCCGAGGACGAGGACCTGACTCGCTTTCGCGCCTTCGTCCTCGACTACAACGGCGGACGCTGGGGCGAGGTAGCCGAAGAGCGCTTCCTCGCCGCCGTGAGCGGCGGGGTCGGAGTCTCGGTCATCCACGCCGCGAACAACTCCTTCCCCGGCTGGGTCGAGTACGAGAAGCTCGTCGGCTTGATGTGGCGCAAGGGGACGGGGCACGGGCGCTTCCACCCCTTCGATGTGCGCATCACCGACCGCGACCACCCGATCACGCGCACGCTGCCCGACCTGCGCGCCCACCCCGACGAGCTGTACCACAAGCTCGTGCCGATGCACTCGGTTGCCAACCACGTGATCGGCGTCGCCCACAGCGCGAAGGAGACCGGCGGGACGGGAGCGGACGAGCCGATGATCATCGTCAAGGAGTACGGCAAGGGGCGCGTGTTCCACACTCCGCTGGGTCACGTGTGGCGCAACAACGAGGCCTCACGCGCGTCCCATCGAGACGACCAGTTCCAAAACCTCGTCGTGCGCGGCACCGAGTGGGCCGCGACAGGTCGGGTCACAGACGGCCTCGAGGCGCCCAACAGCCTGACCGAGGCCGAGCGAGAAGCGGGCTGGCGCCTGCTCTTCGACGGGAAGACGACCCGGGGTTGGCACCGCCACGGTGATGAGGCGTTCTCCGAGCGAGGCTGGTCGGTGATCGACGGGTGCCTGGTGCACCGCGCGGGGGGCGGCGGGGGTGACATCGTCACCGACGAGCAGTTCGGCCTCTTCGAGCTCGCCTTCGAGTGGAAGGTCGCCGCCGGCGCGAACAGCGGCGTGAAGTACCTCGTCCAGCCCGTCTCGCGCCCCTCGGCCATGCTGGGCTGCGAGTACCAGCTCCTCGACGACTCTCGCCACGGCGACGGGGCCGACCGGGAGCACGCGGCGGGCTCGCTCTACGACGTGTTCCCGGCGGCGACGGCCCCGCTCCGCCCCACCGGGGCCTTCAACCACTCGCGCATCGTCGTCCGCGCCGACCGCATCCAGCACTGGCTGAACGGCGTCCTCACCGTGGATGTCGAGCGCGGGGGAGAGTCGTGGGAGGCCGCTGTCGCGGACAGCAAGTTTCGCAAGACACAGGGTTTCGGTCTCCGAGAGCGGGGCCACATCGGCATCCAGGACCACCACGACGAAGTCTGGGTGCGCAGCATCCGGATCCGCGAGCTCGGCTCCTGAGGCGCAGAGCCGGGCCCGGCTCTGCGGCGCCGGCCGCCCGGCAGCGATCCTCGGGGCGTGCTAGCCCGGATCATTCATGAAGACGTGCGCCAGACACAGCAGCTCGGTTCCTGGTGGTGCTTTGCGGGTTCTGGCGACGCAGGCGACCCTGAACGGGTCGTCGAGGAAGCCAGGTTTTCGAAAAGCGCCGCCAGG
The DNA here is from genome assembly GCA_030746555.1 of Planctomycetota bacterium. Classification (GTDB taxonomy): domain Bacteria; phylum Planctomycetota; class UBA1135; order UBA1135. The sequence goes on from JASLMK010000050.1 coordinate 45,353, forward strand.
GGCCGAGAGGCCGTCGAAGACGGCCGGTTGCGAAGTCTGGTGTGCGTGTTCATGAAGAACCCGGGTTAGCCCCAAGAGGGCCCCGCGCCTCCGCATTCTGGGACTCGCGGCCGGGAGCGCCGGACGGGCCGATGTTGCGGTAATCCAGGAGCGGGATAGAATCCGATAGGTGCTAGGAACCACCAGGGTCCCGCCGGGGCCGGGCGTCACAATCCTAACCCTCGCGAGAGCGTCCGGTACAGGCTGGCGGCCCGCCCCTCCCCCCACCGCCCAGGCACCGCCCCCCAGCCACCATGAATGTCGCCCTGATCTACGCCAAGGCCCAGAACATCAAAGAGAAGGCCGCGACGGTCTTCGCCGACGAGGGCGTCACCAAGGGCGAGCTGGCCCGCGACGAGGTCTACCCGCCCTTGGGCATCAGCATCCTCGCCGGCTGGCTCGAGCGCGGCGGCCACGAGGTGCGCCTGAAGGACGACTCGATCGACGACATCGACGTCCTGCGCGCCGACATGGAGTGGGCCGACGTGATCGGGATCTCCAGCCTGACGCCCAACGCGCGCCGGGCGCGTGAGCTCGGCAAGCTCTGCAAGGAGGAGTTCGGCAAGCCGATCGTCATGGGCGGCCCCCACCCCACGACCAACCCCGAGTTCTTCCTCGACGCCGGCGCCGCGGACGTCTGCGTCCAGGGCGAGGGCGACGAGACCCTGCCCGAGCTGCTCGAGGTGATCTTCGAGCCCGAGCGCTGGGGAGAGGTGCGCGGGATCACCTTCCTGCGCGACGGCGAGCAGGTGGCGACCGAGAGACGACCGCTGATCGCGGAGATGGACGACCTCCCGCGCCCCGCCTACCACCTCTGGGACATCGAGCGCTACATGAAGCTCATGATCAACCCCGGGGTGACGATGATCACCAGCCGCGGGTGTCCCTACGCCTGTACTTTCTGCGACGCGGAGATGACGCCGCGCAAGTACCGCGCGATGGGCCCGGAGCAGACGGTCGACTTGATGGAGTTCCTCCTCAAGACCTACAACCCGCCCCAGCTGGTCCTGTTCGACGACCTCTTCACGATCCAGCGCAAGCGCGTGATCGCCATCTGCAAGGAGATCGTGCGCCGCGACCTGTTCTTCGAGTGGGTCTGCGAGTCGCGGGTCGACACGATGGACTTCGAGATGCTGCGCTGGCTGCGGAAGGCCGGCTGCGTGAAGATCTACTACGGCCTCGAGTCGGGCTCCCCCAACATGCTGACCACCATGAAGAAGGGCGTCACGCCCGAGAAGGTGCGGCACGGGGCGAAGCTGAACCGCCAGATCGGGATGTACTTCAAGTTCTTCCTGCTCTACGGCTTCCCCGAGGACACCGTCGAGGACCACCGCCTGACCGAAGAGCTGATCCAGGCCACCCGGCCCGACGCGGTCTGTTGCGCGATCCTCCAGCCGATCCCCGGCACCGAGGTCTACGAGCAGCTCAAGCCCCTGCTCACCAAGGACGTGGCCGAGATGGACTTCCACTACTGGCACTCGACCGAGAGCTTCAAGCACCCCACCTTCACGCACGAGGAGCTGCACGCCGAGCGTGAGCGCGTCCTCAAGGTGCACGCCAAGACGCGCGAGATCGGCGGTCGGATGCTGCGCAAGCTGGAGCGTCTGTGGGCCCTGATCACCCACCCCGAGCTGATCGGCGACCTGTTCGAGATCCGGGGACGGCGCAAGCGGTTCCACCACCGCGTCTCCCAGAGCAACTGGGCCTGGACCCAGACCGAGGAGCGCGACCACGTCGCCATGCAGGTCCCCAAGGTGACCGCAGACTGACGCCGAGGGAAAACGGGCCGGAGGGAAACCCCCCGACCCGCTCGGACGGGGGCCGCCGAAAAGGCGGCCCTCGTTCCTTTTCCTCAGCGCCCTAGGCTCACCGCGCCCGGCGGGGCCTGCGGGGCCGGGGCGTCTCCCTATCCCCGACGTCCCCGAGTGGAGGGTAGGGCAGTCCCTCGGCGCCCTCATCGGCCTCGGCGTCCGCTGTGGGCGGTTCGACGCCGCCGGCGACCAGCCCCATGGCGAAGTGGAATCGCAGGCCGTCCTCCCGCGGATCCTGCTGGAGGGGCGGCGGGTCGCAGGACAGGGCCCACCCAGCAGCGATCAGGCGCTGGCTGTCGGGCAAAGGGCGTTCGGCGGGCTCGGGCCCGCACGCGAGCGATGCACTCCCTCCAGGTAGGGAGAGCGGGAGACCGGCCGTTTCCGAGCGCGAGGAACCAGAAGGGAGGGCGGAATCGGCTGGACCGGGGAGAGCCGAAGTGCTCGCCACGCCCGCGCCCGCTAGCCTCTCCCTCATGCCGCGGCCGATCTGGATCGTCCTGCTCGCCCTCGCCGCCTGGATGCCCGGCGCCGTGCGCGGGGGGACGGTGATGGACGACCGGGAGCTGCTGTTCGCCAACCCGGTGGTCGACGGCTCCCTGCCGCTCTCCGCGGCCTTCGACCGCGACTACTTCCACCACGTGGGCGATGCGGGGCAGTGGCGGCCGCTGGCAACCCTGTCTCTGCGGCTGGAGCGCGCTCTGTGGGGCGAGTGGACCCACGGCTACCACCTCGGCAACGTCCTCCTACACGCGCTGGTCTGCGCCCTGGCGGCGGCGCTCCTGCGGCGCCGGCCCGGCGGCGGGAGCGCGTGGCCCTGGTTCGGTCTGGCCCTGTTCGCGGTCCACCCGGCCCTGGCGGACGCCGTGGCCTGGATCAGCGGGCGTACGGCCATGGTCAGCGCCGCCGCGGGCCTGGCGGGCGCCCTCGCCTGCGGGTGGGCGGGCAGGAGGATGGCGGGTTCGTCTGCGGCGGGTGCGGCGGCGCTCGTCGCCCTCGCCGCCGGCGCCGGCGTCTGCCTGGCCGCCATGGGGAAGGAGGACGGGGTCTGCTTCGCCCTGCTGTATGTCCTAGCCGCCCCCCACCGCCGGGCCGCACACGCCGCCGCCCTCGGCGCGACGGCTGGACTGGCGGTGTACCTGACCGCCCGCGGCCTGGCCCTGGGGCACTTCCTTCCCGCGGCGGCCCATCCAGTCCTGGGCGCCGCGCCCCTCGCCGAGCGCCTGGTCGTCGGCGGTTGCGAACTGCTGGAGGGCCTGCGCCTGGCCGTCCTGCCGGCGGACTACCCGCCCCTGTACCGGGCCGAGTTCCTGCTGGCGCGGTTCGCCCCCCTCGGCTCCACCACCGCCGCGGGAGCAGGCTGGCTCCTGTGGGCGACGCTGGTCGCGGCCGGGGCAGCCCGACGCCGCACCCTGGCGGGGGCCGCCGCGCTCCTGGCCGCCTGCGCCTGGCTGCCGGTCCTCCAACTCGCGCCCCTCGGCGAGGTCTTCGCCCCGCGCTTCCTCTACCTGCCGCTCCTGTTCGGTGCGCCCCTCGCCGACGCCCTCCTCGCGCGCCTGCCGGGCCGGGCCTGGATCGCGGCCGCCGCCCTGGTCGCGGCCTCGGTCGCAGCGACCCAACGCTCCGTCCTCTATGCGGACCGCGCCGCCTGGCGGGAGGAGATGCTGCGCCACCACCCCGACGACGCTCCCTCGTGGAACGCCCTCGGCCTGGTGCGCGAGGAGCGTGGGGACCTGGCCGGCGCCCGCGCGGCCTGGCGGCGCGCCACCGAAGCCGATCCGCGCTACAGCCGGCCCTGGTCGAACCTGGGCCGCGCGCTCCTCGCCGAGGGCGAGCTGGGCGAAGCCGAGCGCCTGTTGCGCCGGGCCCTCGCCGAAGGGCCGCGCAACCCGGTGGTGCGGGTCAACCTGGGGTCCTGCCTGTTGCGGGCGGGCCGGGCGGAGGAGGCCCTGGCTCACTACGAGCGGGCGCGGGAGCTGGCGGCAGGGCTCGCCGCCGCCTGGCGCGGCGAGGGACAGGCGCTCTCGTTCCTGGGCAGGCACGAAGCGGCCGCCCGCGCCTTGCGCCGCGCTCTCGCCCTCGATCCGCGCGACGATGGCCCGCGACGCCTGCTGGCCGGGGCCGAGGCGGCGGCGCGACGATGAGGGGATGATCCCCCCGCGCACCCTCCTCGCCGTCCTGCTCTGCGGCGCCTTCCTGCTCGCCTGTGGGGAGCGGGACGGACCCGTCGATCCCCAAACCGCCAGCGGCGCCCAGCTGTACGCTCTCGTGCGCTGCGACAGTTGCCACGGAGGCGCCCGGGAGGGGACCTTCCTGGCGCCGCCGCTGGCGGGACTCGCGCGGCACTGGGAGGCGCAGAGCCTGGCCGATTACCTGCGCGACCCGGCTCCGTTCTTGGCCTCCGACGAGCGCCTGGGCGCCATGAGCCAGCACTACACGGCCAACATGCGAGCCTTCGCCGAGTTGGGCAAGGCCGAGCGCCTGCGCCTGGCCGAGTGGCTCCTGGAGCCCTGAGCGCCAGTCCGCCCGGCGACGGCCCGGGAGGATGCCCGCCGAGCTCTGGCGGAGGTCTCGCCGGTCGGCCAGAATGAGCCCGTACCCAACCCCCGCTCCGAGCGCGCACCATGAGACGTTCCCATCGATGCAGCCTGACCCTCACGATCCTGTTCAGCGCCCTCGCACCCGCCGCCGCAGCGGGAGACTTCGTCTTCGACATCGACTTCGATGACGCCGCCTTCGACTGGGGAGGCGACACGAACCTGGGGCCGTTGGTGACCACGCCGTCGACCTTCCACCTCCAGGGCACGATCGAGCTCGAACTCGCCACCGGGGGCGACCCGGTCGGCTCGGGACGGCTCACCAGCGGCGGCGACGCGGCGGTCATCCCCGACCTGCACGCCGAGGTCGCCGCGCCCGCGCCCCTGCCGCCCTGGCTCTCCTTCGACGTGGCCGGCGTCCACTACGTGTTCGGCAGCGACCCGTTCGACGTCGATGCCGCGGGGAACTTCCTGGCCACCGGGATCCAAGTGACCACGACGGCCGGCACCCTGACCCTCTCCCTCGCCGGCGGAACGCCCCTGGTGTTCGACCTGACGGGCCTCACGTTCGGCGCCGGGGACGTCAGCGGCTCGATCGTCGAGAACGGCGGGAGCCTGCGCTTCTCGCTCCCCATCGACATCGACGTCTCCCTCACCGACCCCGGGACCGGCCTGCACATCGAGCTCTTCCTGCTCGGCGAGGTGGCCGCCGACCACGCCTGCGCGACCCCGGCGGTGTACTGTGAGACCTCCCCGAACTCGGTCGGGGCGGGCGCCCTGATCGGGAGCAGCGGGTCTACGTCCATCGCCGCCAACGAGCTCACCCTGGAGTGCACCGACCTGCCCCCGGGGCAGTTCGCGATCTTCTACTACGGCCCCGACCAGATCGCCCAGCCCTTCGGGAACGGCGTGCGCTGCGTCGGCGGCTCGGTCCTGCGCCTGCCCCCGCGCCCCACCGGCGACGGGCAGCTCTCCTTCTCCCTCGACCACACCGCCCTACCGGCTGGCGGCGATCTGGAGGCCGGTGAGCTGGCCCACTTCCAGTGCTGGTACCGCGACCCCGCCGCCGGTCTCGCCGGCTTCAACTTCTCCGACGGACTCTCCGTGACCTTCTGCCCCTGATCGCTGGACCGCGGACGGCCGCGCCGCCCGCCGAGACGACGCCATGAACTTCTTCTGCCGCCTCTTCGGACACACCTGGGTACACGCCACCGAGCGCCAGACGATCCGCTGGCACACCGACGAGAAGACCCTCTCCCAGCTGCACCCCTCCGCGCCGGATCGGGAGCCCTCGTTCGAGCGCTCCTGTGTGCGCTGCGGACAGCGGGCAGAGTGGGCCGCGCCCAATCGGCCCGGCGGCTCCCCGACCCAGGCGGTCTCGGGCGGCCGTTGAGGAGGCGGCCTCCTCGAGGGCTCATGGGCGCCGCCCGCCACGACCGATAGAACCGCCCACGGACCGATGGACCTCGACTTCCTCTCCCGCGACCTCGCCAGGTACCTGCTCCTGGCCCTCACGGCGCCCTTGTGGGTGCCCTTCGTCAAGGCCGTCTGGGAGGAGCTCAACCGCGCCCTGCGCGACGACGGCGGCGTCTTCGGACCCCTCCCCGGCCCGGCCGAGTCGGAGCGCATCGAGGAGCGGGAGCGCGCGAAGGAGCCCTCCCTGGTGGCCGAGCGTCTGACGGAACCGGGAGCGCCGAGCGCGGCTCCTCCACGCTCCACGGCGGTCGCTCCCGGCACGGTCCCCGTCGAGGCCGTGCGCCGCCACGGGTTCCGCTAGCCCGTCGTGGGCCGCGCCAAGGACACCTTCCGCGACTACGAGGCCGAGTCGGCGGCGAGGGCGCGGGCGTTCTACGCGGAGCACAACGCACGCCTCACTCTGGCCTTCACGCAGGAGAAGGAGGCGGAGTTCCTCCCCCCGCGCCGCCTGCGCGCCGGCTTGTGGGGGGTGATGGAGCGCCTCGAGACGGTCGTAGACGAGAGCGATCCGGACACGGACCTGCCCCAGATCGTCCACGCCTTCCAAACGGCCGAGGCCCTGAGGAAGGCCGGCAAGCCCGACTGGTTGGTCCTCGTCGGGCTGGTGCACGACATGGGGAAGCTGTTGTGTCTGTTCGGCGAGCCCCAGTGGGCGGTCGTCGGCGACACGTTTCCGGTCGGCTGCGCCTTCTCCGACGCGATCGTCGAGAGCGCCGCCTTCGAGCGCAACCCCGACCGCGCCGACCCCTTGCTGTCGACGGCGTCGGGCATCTACGAGGCCGGCTGCGGCCTGGGCGCCGTGCACTTTTGCTGGGGCCACGACGAGTACATCGCCGGGGTTCTCGGACCGCACCTCGGTGAGGAGGCCGCCTACATCCTGCGCCTGCACTCCTTCTACGCCGGCCACAGCCACGGCGCCTACGGCGAGCTGTTCGACGAGCGCGACCGGCGCTGGATGCCACGCGTGCGCGAGTTCAGCACCTTCGACCTCTACTCCAAGGGCGCGCGGCTCCCCGACATCGAGGGCCTGAGGCCGCGCTACGAGGACCTCGCCTCCGCCTTCCTGCCCGACGTGCTCGACTGGTGAGCGGCGGCGCGCCCAGACCGCGCGCGGCAAAAGCTACTGGGGAGTCCTCAGATCGCTTGCTAGAGTCCTGCGGGCTTCGGCCCCCAGCGCCCCGATGCCCGTCGAGAGCCCCCTCCACTCGCGCACCGCGCCCTTGTGCACCAGCTACCGCTGGAAGGAGTGGGCGGGCCGGTACGCTGTGTGCTCCTACCAGACCAGCGCCGAGAGCGAGTACCTCGCCCTACGTCACGCCTGCGGCCTGCTCGACGTCTCGCCCCTGTTCAAGTACGAGATCCGCGGCCCCGACGCCGCCGCCCTGCTCTCGTGGGTCTGGACCCGGGACGTGACCCGTCTGGCTGAGGGGAGCGTCGCCTACGGCTGTTGGTGCGACGAGCGGGGCAAGGTCGTCGACGACGGCACGGTCTGTCGCCTCGGGCCCGACCGCTACCGCATGACGGCTGCCGAGCCCACCTTCAGATGGCTCGCCCGCCAGGCCCGCGGATTCGACGCCGAGGTCACCGACGAGAGCGCGAGCGTCGCCGCCCTCGCCCTACAGGGGCCCAGCTCGCGCGCCGTCCTGACGGAGCTGTGCGGCGAAGAGACCGCCGGCCTCGGCTTCTTCCGCGCCGCCCACGCCCGCAGCGGTTCCCTGGAGCTCGAGGTGACGCGCACCGGCTACACCGGGGACCTCGGCTATGAGCTGTGGATCTCCGCGGACCGCGCGGTCGAGCTGTGGGACGCGGTGGTCGCCGCGGGCCGCGACCACGGCCTGGTGCCGGCCGGCCTCGATGCCCTCGACATCACGCGCATCGAGGCGGGCTTCCTCCTCGCCGGGGTCGACTACGTCGGCGCACGCGACGCCCTCATCCCGTCCCTGACGTCCTCCCCCTTCGAGCTCGACCTCGGATGGGCGGTCCACCTCGAGCGCGGCCCCTTCGTCGGGCGCGACGCCCTGGTGCGCGAGGCACGCGAGGGCTCGCCCGAGACCCTCGTCGGCCTGGTCGCCGACTGGGAGGCGATCGAGGAGGTCCACGAGCGCTACGGCCTGCCTCCGAGCCTGCCGACCCAGGCCTGGCGCGAGCCGGTGCCGGTCTACGCGGACGGGCGACAGGTCGGCCGCGCCACCAGCGGTACCTGGTCGCCGACCCTCAAGCAGAACCTGGCCCTGGCCACGGTCGACACCGCGCGCGCCGCCGTCGGCACGCGCCTGGAGCTCGAGGCGACCGTGGCCTTCGAGCGCCACACGGTGCCCGTGACGGTGGTCGAGCGCCCCTTCTTCGACCCGCCGCGCAAGAAGGGCCGGGCGGGCGCGGACGAAGGCGAGGGCAGCTGATGGCCTCACCCTACGACGCGATCGTTGTCGGCGGCGGGCACAACGGCCTGGTGTGCGCCGCCTACCTCGCGCGCGCGGGAAGGCGCGTGCTCGTGCTCGAGCGCCGCGCCGTGCTCGGCGGCGCCGCGGTCAGCGAAGAGGTGTTCCCCGGCTTCACGTTCTCGGTCTGCTCCTACGTCGTCAGCCTCCTGCGCCCCTGGATCCTCCGCGACCTCGAACTGTCGCGCCACGGCCTGCGCATACTCCCCCTGGACTGCTCCTTCTCGCCCCTGCCCGACGGCCGTTCCCTGGCGCGCTGGGGCGACCCGGAGCGCACGCGGCGCGAGATCGCCGCCTTCAGCCCCGCCGACGCCGAGGTGTACCCCGAGTACGGGCGCACGATGATGCAGATGGGGCGCATGGTGAAGCCGCTGATCGATGCAGAAGCGCCGCGCCCGACCTCCCTGCACCCCGCGCACCTCCTGGAGATCCTCGGCCACGGGCGGCGCCTGAATGCCCTGCCGCGACACCTGCGGACGCGCTTCTTGCAGATGATGACCATGAGCGCGGCCGACTTCCTCGACCTGTGGTTCGAGTCGGACGTCCTCAAGGCGCCCATGAGCGTCTCGGGCATCATCGGCACCTACCAGGGAGTGCGCTCGCCGGGGACGGCCTACGTCCTCCTGCACCACTACATGGGCGAGATCGACGGCGCCTTCCGCGCCTGGGGCTTCGCCCAGGGCGGCACGGGCGCGGTCAGCCTGGCCATCGCCGCCGCGGCGCGGGAGGCGGGGTGCGAGATCCGCACCGAGGCTGCCGTCGAGCGCGTGGTCGTGCGCGGCGGCACGGCGCGCGGCGTCGTGCTCAGCGACGGCGAGGAGCTGCACGCGCGCGCGGTCGTCTCCGGCGTCGACCCGCGCTTGACCTTCCTCGGGCTCGTCGGCGCCGAGCACCTGCCCGACGACCTCTGCAGCCGGATGCGCCGGTTCAAGCTGCGCGGGAGCTCCGGCAAGGTCAACCTCGCCCTCGACCACCTGCCCGAGTTCACCTCGCGGCCGGGCATCGGGCCGCACATGCGGGGCGACGTGGCCATCGCGCCCTCCATCGACTACCTCGAGCGCGCCTTCGACGATGCCAAGTACGGCGAGCCCTCGCGCCGGCCGTACATCAACATGGTCATCCCCTCGCTCTCCGATCCGACCGTCGCGCCCCCGGGCAAGCACGTCATGTCGTGCTTCGTGCAGTACGCGCCCTACCACGTGAACGGCGGCCCCCAGACCTGGCCCGAGCGACGGGAGGCGTTCGGGGACACGGTGCTCGAGACCCTCGAGGAGCACATGCCCGGCCTGACCGCCGCCGTCCTCCACCGACAGGTCCTCACGCCCTGGGACCTCGAGCAGGAGTTCGGCCTCTCCGAGGGCAACATCTTCCACGGCGAGCTGTCCCTCGACCAGCTCGCCTTCCTGCGCCCCGCGCCCGGCTGGGCCCACTACCGCACGCCCCTCGCCGGCCTGTGGATGTGCGCCTCGGGCACCCACCCCGGCGGCGGGTTGATGGGCGCCCCCGGCGCCCTGGCTGCCCGCGCCATGCTGGCGGAGGGCTCGCTGTGAGCGGCTCCGCGCGAGAGCGCTTCGACTGCGTGGTGATCGGCTCGGGGATCAACGGTCTCGCGGCCGCCACGGTCCTCGCCCGCGCCGAGCGGCGCGTCCTGGTGTGCGAGGCCGGCGAGCGCCTCGGCGGCACGGCGGCCGCCGAAGAGTTCCACCCAGGCTATCGCACCGTGGGCGTCCACCACGACGCCGCGCTCCTGCGGCCGATCGTCACCCGCGCCCTCGACCTCGAGCACCACGGCCTCTCGCTGCGCCCGAATCCGGCGCCCACGGTGCTCGCCGGCGAGGGGGGCGCGCGCCTCGTCCTGCACGCCGACGTGGACCGCACCCGGGAGGGAATCGCCGCCCACTCCAAGGCGGACGCCGAGCGCTACGGGGCCTGGCGGCGGAGCCTCGACCGCTACCGGCCGCTGGTCGAGCGCCTGCTCGACGCGGCCCCCTCCGACCCCTTCGACGCCTCGCCGTCGGAGTGGGGGGCGCTGGCCCGCACGGGCCTCTCCTTGCGCCTTCTGGGGAGCCGGGACATGACCGAGCTCCTGCGCATCCTGCCCATGAGCCTCTTCGACTGGCTCGGCGAGTGGTTCCAGACCGACCTCCTGGCCGCCGGGCTGGGGGCGAGCGGCCTCGAGGGCACGTGGATGGGGCCGCGCTCGGCGGGCAGCGTCTTCACCTGGTTCGCCCACGAGCTCTCCCGCGGCCCCGAGGCCGTCGGCGGACCCGCCGCCGTGGCGCGGGCGCTCCTCTCCGCCGCCCGCTCGGCGGGTGTCTTTCTCTGCACCGACGCCGAGGTGCGCCGCGTCGAGGTGGACGGCGGCGCCGTGCGCGGCGTCGAGCTCGCCGACGGCGCGAACATCGCCTGTGAGGCGGTCGCCGCCGCCTGCGGGCCGCGCCGTGCCCTGCTCGACCTCCTGCCCCCCACCGCCCTCTCCCCAGAGGAAGCCGACGCCGCCGCCTCGATCCGCTGCCGCGCGGGGATCGCCAAGCTCGACGTCGCCTTGGCCGGTCCCCTCGAGCTCGCCGGCGCCGACGGTCCCCCGGTCGAACGCCTTTGCACCGCCGAGAGCCTCGACACCCTCGAACGAGCCTTCGACGCCCTCAAGTACCGGCGCCCCGCCGAGCGCCCCTGGCTCGATGTGCGCGTCCCCAGCCACGCCGACCCCTCCCTCGCACCGCCCGGACACCACGTGCTCTCGATCCTGGTCCACAACGCGCCGGCCGAGGTCGAGGGCGGCTGGGACGAGGCGCGCCGCGCGGAGCTCGCCACGCGCGCCCTCGATGGCCTCGGCGTCCACGCGCCGACCCTGGCCGAGCGCGTCGTCGCCACGCGCTGCACGACACCCGACCAGCTCGCCCGGCGCCATCGCCTCGACGGCGGCCACCTCCACCAGGCCGAGCGCAGTATCGACCAGGCTCTCTTCCTGCGCCCCGACGCCGACTGCGGCCGCTACGCGACGCCGGTCGCGGGCCTGTTCCTGTGCGGCAGCGGCAGCCACCCCGGTGGACCGGCCAGCGGCGCCTGCGGCCTGCTGGGAGCGCGCGCCCTGCTGGCGTCCCGTCAGGGGTAGAACAGCACTTCGATCCCCGGGGAGAGGCCGATCCCGAAGGCGTCGCCGGGATCGACGAACCAGAACTGGAAGCGCAGGGTCTGCCCCACCATCCAGGGTCGGATCGGCACCGGCACGGTGTCGGCTCCGAAGAGGTCGGTCTGGATGGTCCGGTAGCGCGTCAGGGGCGGCGCGACGAGCAGGGAGCCGCCCATGAAGGGCAGGTCCGCGGCGCTGGAGCCGTGGAAGCACCAGCCGGGCTGGAAGGGGATCGCCAGGTCGATGTAGAGCAGGAGATCGTCTTCCGCCAGGCTCGGGAAGCCTCCCGTCCCGACGATGGGGACGATCCCCTGGGAGGTCTGCTTGCCGTCGCCGTAGACGAAGGGATGGCGCAGGAAGTCGAGGCGGGTCACGAACCCGTCAGCGAGCTGCGCCCCGCCGTGGGTGCGGTCGAAGGCCCCGGCGGTGGCCGGGAAGTTCGAGGAGACCGTGCGCCCGGCGACGATCGCCCCGCCGTCGGAGGTGGGCGCGACGGCGTGAGCCTCGTCCTCGTCCACGCCGCCGAGGTAGGAGGCGTAGCGCAGCTCTCCCCCGGCGCCGAGGCGGGCGACGAAGGCGTCGGCCACGGTCGACAGGGACGGGTTGTTGTCCTCGGCGTCGAAGGCCCAGGGGGTCGCGGGGAAGTCCTCCGAGCGTGTGCCGCCGACCACGACGACCTCGTCCGCCAGGGCCGGGGACGCCGGCGCCACGGCCCGCGCGCCGTCGTCGCCGGCACCTCCCAGGAGCGTGGACCAGACGATCGCGCTCGCGCCGGCGTCGAGGCGCGTGGCGAAGGCGTCCCCGGCCCCGGCGTGGACCGCTCCCGGCGCCCCGGGGCTGACGGGGAAGTCAGCCGATTCCGTCCGACCGACGACCACCGGCTCGCCCCCCCCGCCCAGGGCGACGCCGCGCGCCTGGTCCCCCATCGACCCACCCAGGAAGGTCGACCAGACCAAGGACGCGCCGTCGGCCGCCAGGCGCGTGGCGAAGGCGTCGGAGAAGCTCCCGACGCCGTTGGCGGTCGGGTCGAAGGCGCCGGCGGTGACAGGGAAGTCGACCGAGCCGGTCGAGCCCACCGCGCTCACGAGTCCCGTCGGGTCCACGGCGAGGTCCAACACGGCGTCGTTTCCCGCTCCTCCCAGGAAGGTGGACCAGTCCAGCGAGCCCAGGTCGGGAGCCAGGCGCGTCACGAAGCCGTCTCCGCCGCCGAAGCTCCCCCCGCCGTAGCCCGGATCGAAGGCGCCCGGTGTGATCGGGAAGTTCCCCGACGTCGTCGTGCCGCCCACGAAGGGCCGCACCTCGTCGGGCGGATCGCCGGCGCTGGAGAGCTCCAGGTCGACACCGCGTTCGTCGCCGGCGCCACCCAGGAAGGTCGAGGCCACCAGGGTCCCGCCGTCGGGGGAGAGGACGCTCACGAAGGCGTCGCGCCCGCCGTTGTGGGTCGAGTCGAAGGCCCCCGGAGTGGTCGGGAAGTCGGTCGAGTCGGTCTCGCCGGTGAGGTAGACGGCGCCGCGCGGCCCCAGGGCCAGGCCGTAGGCCGCGTCGCTGTCGTCGCCGCCCAGGAAGGTCGACCACAGGGCCATGGACGCACCGGGGCCGAGACAGGTCACGAAGGCGTCGACCGGACGCGCGTGGGTGGCATCGTAGGCGCCGACGGTGGTCGGAAAGAGCGGGCTCGAGGTCGCACCTGCGACCAGGGTGCGCCCGGCCCAGTCGAGGCGCACGGCGTTGGCCGTGTCCTCCTCCGCCTCTCCCAGGAAGGTCGACCAGACGATCCCCGGATCGACGGTCAACGGTAGGGAACCGTCGGCCCCGCGCGCCTCGAAGCCGAAGCGGTCGGCGCCCAACAGTCTGAAGGCGCAGTCGACGCGCATCCGTCCGCCGCCGGCGGTGACCGCGAAGGCCCGCGGCGCGCTCTGGCGCAACTCGCCCAGGGCGGTGTGCACGACGAGCTCACCGCTCTCGTCCACCTCCAGACCCTCCCCTCCCTCGCAGCGCACGACGACGCCGACCAGATCGGCCGCGCGCTCGAGCTCGATGTCGTACTCGAACAGACCGGTCCCCTCGCGCAGGACGAGGTCGCAGCCCGCCAGCAACTCCTCGAAGCGGACGCGCGCGTACACCGGCAGGCCCACGGGCCAGCGGTCGGGGTCCGGGCCGCGCAGGTAGCTGCGCCGCTCGACCAGGGGCGCCTCGCCCGCGGGGGGCGATGCTCCCGCGCCCTCGAAGGTGAAGCGCACGGCGCAGGCGCGCCCGGCGACGAGGTCGGCGCGGTCGATCAAGAAGCCGTCCGACAACACCCAGGCGACCAGCCCGCCGCGCACGAGGGAGAAGCGCGCCTCGGGCGGCCATTGACCGCCGTTGGGCACGAAACGCGTCCCGTCCCCGGCGGCCGCGGGCTGGGCCGCCCACAGCACGATGGCGCTCAGCGCCGCCGCCGACCGCGCGGCCCAACTCCCCTCGGAGCTCCCCGGGTGCTGCATCCGTCTCGTCCTCACGCCGAGCCGCCGGAGCTCCCCCGTCCGTCCGGAGCGAGCCGACGCCGTGGGTCCATCCTCGCCCATTCCGCGCCCGTCGGGGAGCTTGTTTGCGGGCGCTCCCCGCCGACCGCCGCCCAGGCCCGCAAACGGGACTCGACCGCGGGCAGCCCGGGCTCCAAGATGGCCTCGTGGCCCCCGCAGTGGATCGCCGCCGCTTCCTCGGCAGCCTGCTCCTCCCCGGGCTGGCAGCCGCCGTGCCCCGCCTGCTCCCGGCGGAGCGGCGCCCGGTCCTCGCACACCCCACCACCCGTGGAGATGCCGGGCGGGGGGCCGCCGACCGTGCGCCAGAAGTCCTCGTCTCCCCCAGCGTGTACTCGACGCCTGAGGAGGTGGACCGTCTCTGCGAGGCCGTCGAGTCGACCCTGACCCGCGGCCTGCCGGGCTGACCGCCGGGTAGCTCAGAGAGCCGCCACCGGCCCGCGGGCCGGTGGCGGCGTAGGTCGCTCGGCTCCCGCCCCCGAGGCAGCCCCGGGGCGGGGCGCCAGGCCCTAGCCCGGGTTATTCATGAAGACGTGCACCAGACACAGCAACTCGGTTCGGGGTGGTGCTTTGCGGGTTCTGGCGACGCAGGCGACCCTGAACGGGTCGTCGAGGAAGCCAGGTT
>JASLMK010000051.1 GCA_030746555.1 Planctomycetota bacterium
GTCTACCAATTCCGCCACCTTGGCCCTCCGGTCGCCCAGAGGATCGGTCAGGGCGCGCCCCAAGGCAAGTCCGATCCCGGGCGCGGTCAGCGCCCCCCCGCCACGGGTCAGTCGCCCGCGGCCTCGAAGGCGTGCTCGATCCCTCGGCCGACACCCTCGGCCGCGCGCGCGTACCGCAGGGCCGCCAGGATGCCGGGACCGAAGCAGGACAGGCCGTAGGTCTCGTGCCGCAGGCGCAGGACCTCGCCGTCGCCGCCCAACATCACCTCCTGATTCGAGAGCAGGCCGGGTAGGCGGATCGAGTGGATCGGGACGTCCGCCGGGTCCCGGCCGTGGACCGCGGCCAGGCGCTCAGCGGTCTGGATGGCCGTTCCCGAGGGAGCGTCGAGCTTGGCCAGGTGGTGCATCTCGACCACCTCGAAGCGCGGGAAGTGGCGCGCGGCCTCCTCCGCGGCGCGCAGGAGCAACCAGATGCCCAGGCTGAAGTTGGGCACCACGAGGCCGCCCAGCCTGACTTCTCGGGCCGCGGCGTCGAGGGCCTCGTTCTCCTCCAGGGTGACCCCACTCGTACCGATGACCGGCCGCACGCCGGCCTCCAGCATCTCCAGTCCGTGGGCGGCGCCCAGGCCGGCGGCGGTCACGTCGAGGGCCACTTCGGTCGCCGTGTCCCGCAGGGCCTGGCGCAACTCGTCCGTGCTGCCGATCTCGGCGACCAGTTCCAGATCGTCCGCAGCGCTGATGCGCTCCCGGGCCAGCGTGCCCATGCGCCCGGCGGCTCCGACCACCCCGACCCGCAGCGGCTCGTTCACCGCGCCGCCTCCGCGGCGAGGGCCAGGGACACGAGCTCCTCGCACAGGGCGGGGAAGTCGATTCCGGCGACGGCGGCGGACTGGGGCAGGAGCGAACGCGGCGTCAGGCCGGGCAGGGTGTTGACCTCCAGGACGACCGGCTCGCCGTCGGGGGGCACGATGAAGTCGGTGCGCGAGGCGCCCGCGCAACCGGTGGCCACGTGGGCACGCCGCGCGTGTTCCTCGAGGCGCTGACAGGTGGCCGGGGAGAGGCCCGTGGGAGGGACGATCTCCCGCGCGCCGCCCACCTCGTCGTACTTCTCCGCGTAGTCGAAGAAGCCTCCGCTCCGGGGGACGATCTCGACCGGGCACAGGGAGCGCGGCGAGGTCCTCGGGTTGCCCAGGACCGGACAGGAGGCCTCACGGCCCTCGACCCGCGCCTCGACGAGCACCCGCTCGCCCGTGGCGACGAGCGCGTCGACGCCGGCGCCGAGGGCATCGGGGTCGCCCACGAGGCGCACGCCGACGGAGGAGCCGCCGGCGTTGGGCTTGACGAACCAGCTCCCGCCCGGGAGGGACAGCAGCCGATCGAGGATCGCCGGGCGGTCGTTGCGCCAGTCCGGCCCGTCGATCGCGACCCCCCCAGCGACCGTCAGGCCCGCCGCGTTCAGGACGGCGCGGGCGGCCGCCTTGTCCATGCACAGGGCCGAGGCGCCGACGCCCGAGCCGGTGTGGGCGCGACCGCAGGCGCTCAGCAGACCTTGCAGCGTCCCGTCCTCGCCCTCGCCTCCGTGCAGGGCCAGGAAGTAGACGGCGCGGCTAGGGAGCGCGGACAGGGCCTCTGCCGGTCCGGCCTCCTCGGCCTCCCAGCGCCAGCGCCCGTCGGTTCCGATATCGACACCGAGGACCTCTCGTCCGCCAGAAGCGCTCAGGGCCTCGACGACCGCCGCGCCCGAGCCCAACGAGACCTCGCGTTCGGCGGAGCGCCCCCCCATCAACACCACGACGGGGCGGCTCGCCGACGCGTTCATTCGTAGAGGAGCCCGTTCTCGTTTCGGATCAGACGCGGCTCAGCCGCGGCAAGGTCATCGGCCGTGTCCGCCAGGAGCGGATCGACCTCGACGCAGACGACCCCGTCCTCGCCGGCCGGCGGTAGCTCGAGACCGGCGGCCCGAGCCCAGCTCGCGTGCAGGTCGCAGAGGCTGCGGCGCGCGGTCTCGGGCGAGTCGCCCCCATCGGCGTTCTTGACCGGGCTGAACTCCCTCTCTCTCGCCACCTCGAGCGTGACGCAGTCCGTCGAGAAGCCCAAGGCGTCGAAGACGAAGGCCTCGAACTTGAACCCGGTGCACTCGGTCTCGCGCCCGCCCTCGTCGATGGTGCGGATCTTCTTGCGCGCCACGTGCCAGGGCAGCTTGAGCCCGTCGCGCGTGATCTCGTCCACGAACTCGGTGCGCAGAACATGGACAGCGACGTTGCCGGCCCGGAAGAGCAGGGAGCCGTTCTCGTCCCGTGCGTCGCGCAGGTCGGCGGGGAGGTCGGAGTACTCGATGCAGCCCAGGCGCCCGTCCACCTTGCCCAGCACGCCGACCTTCTCGTCGGGGTCGCTCTTGGAGACGACCTTGGAGGACATGCCCGCCCCCGCCAGGGCGTGCAGGCCGATGAAGAGGGGGTCGGTGGGTCGCACGAGCGGGTTGTCGACCTGGAAGTAGGACAGGTGCTCCAATCCGCGCTCGAGGGCGTCCGCCAACCAGCCGGAGTCGCGCAGGGCGGGGAGGACGCCGCCGTGGCCGTCGGGGGCCAAGAAGAGCGCGTCGGGGGCCGACATCATCACCCGCCCGGTCTCGTCGAGGGCGGGGAGCATGGACTGCGTGAAGAAGAACACGTCCTCCGCGGGGAGCCCGAAGTGTTCGTTCTGCTCGAAGAAGCGGCGCGTCGCCCCGTCGTTCGTGGGCGAGGTCATCACGTAGAACGGCGTCCTGGTGCCGTAGCGCCGCGCGGTCGCCAGGAGCCTGCGGGCATGGAACTCGAAGAGGGAGCGCCCGCTGACTGGCCCCACGGGGAAGGCGCCCTTGGGCCCGTCGTAGCCCAAGCGGGAGGCCTGCCCGCCGGCCACCAAGAGGAACCCAACGGCGCCTCGGGCGAGGATCTCCTCACCGGCGGCGACGGCCTCCCGGGCGCGCTCCTGCTGCGCCCGGTCGCGCTCCAGCGGGAAGACCTCGGGAGGCTCGAAGTGCCCGCCCTCCGCCTGGCCGTTGCGCTCGAGGATCCGGCCCAGGGCCTGGACGTGGTCCAGGTCGACGGCGCGGATCTGGTCGGCGAGCTGGGAGCGGCCGTCCTCGTCCAAGTCGTCCCAGTGACGAAGCAGGTGCTCCTGGTCGTATCGTTCGCAAGCGCTGCGCAGCTCCTCCTCGGAGTGCTGCCTCTGAGGTATTTCGGTCGACATGGCCTGGGATGGGACGCTGAGGCTCTCCTCCTGGACTGAGAAACTACCGCGCAGCGCGATCGGCTTCCAGGAGCGGGGGGCGCGCTGCACGGGGCGCCAAGCGCCGCTCACCAGCCTACCCCGAGCCCGGCGAACCGGGGGGGCGTCCGTGCGGATTCGCGTCGAGCGGACCCGTCCCGAAGTGCGGTATCGGCCGCACCGGCGGCGGGCCGTCCGACAGGGTTCGCTCCGGCCCGGCGGCGCCCCCGCCGGGTCGGCTCAACTCGGTTGCTCGCTCGCGGTGGAGTCCGCTGAGACCATCTCGAGGAGGTGCTCCATCAGGTGCAACAGGGCTTCGAGGCGCTTCTCGAGGACCACCTGGCGGTACACGAGCTTCTCCACCACCGGCGGCAGGATCGCCTCGCGCGTGTAGTTGTTGACCATGTTGATGATCTCCGCCCGATCCGCGTCCGGGAGCTTGTGGAAGTGGTAGTGGAAGTTGTTCCGCAACACATCCTCGGTGACGTGCAGGCACTCGGCGGTGATGTCGTCGATGCTCTGCTTGTCGTGTTCGGCGTGGAACACTTCCTTCTTGTAGGCGTGCAGCAGCTCGTGGAACTTCGTCAGCAATGGTCGACCTCGATCGCAGGGGGGCGTCAGGGAGTTCGGCGCGCCGAGCCTAGTCTCGGACACGCCGTGGCGCATGGTAGCATGCTCCCTCGCCGGCCGCGACGGCCTCAGTCGACGCGCCGCAGGCAGAGCGAGACGTTGTGCCCACCGAACCCGAGCGAGTTCGAGAGGGCATGGCGCACGGTCATCTCTCGGGCCATCCCGGGGACGTAGTCGAGGTCGCACTCGGGGTCGGGCGTCGTGTAGTTGCGGGTCGGGTGGACCCGACCTTCGCGCACCGACAGGGCCGTCGCCAGGAGCTCGACCGCGGAGGAGGCCCCCAGGAGGTGTCCCAGCATCGACTTGGTCGAGGAGACGGCCAGGGAGTCGGCGTGCCCCCCGAAGACCGTCCGGATCGCACGGGATTCGATCTTGTCGTTGTACAACGTGCTCGTGCCGTGGGCGTTGACGTAGTCGACCGTCTCGGGGTCCACGCCCCCCGCGGCCATGGCCAGGCGCATCGCCCGCGCCGGCCCCTTGCCGTCTTCCCGCGGAGCGGTGATGTGGTGTGCGTCGTCGGTCGAGCCGAAGCCGACGACCTCGGCATAGATCTGCGCGTCCCGGGCGCGGGCGCGCTCCCACTCCTCGAAGACCAGGATCGCGGCGCCCTCCCCCATCACGAAGCCGTCGCGCTCCTTGTCGAAGGGACGCGAAGCCGCGCCGGGATCGTCGTTGCGGGTCGAGAGGGCCTTCGCCGAACAGAACCCCGCCAGCCCCAGGGTCGTGGTGGCGGATTCCGCTCCTCCGGTCAGCACCAGGTCCGATTCCCCGTAGCGGATCGACTGCCAGGCCATGCCCATCGCGTGGCCCGAGGAGGCGCAGGCGCTGGAGGTCGTGAAGGAGGTCCCCATCAGGCCTTGGTGGATCGAGACCTGCCCGGCCACGGCGTTGGCCATGATGCGCGGGATGAAGTGCGGCGAGACGCGGCGCGGACCCTTGGCGAGCAGCACGTGGTGCTGCTCCTCGATGCCCGTGATGCCTCCGATTCCGGTGCCGATGATCGCGCCGTAGCGGCTGCGGCTCTCCTCGTCCTCGTCCGCCAGGCCCTGCAGGCCGGCGTCCGCCAGGGCCTCGTCGGCCGACATGAGGGCCCACATCGTGAACGGGTCGAGCTTGCGCGTGTCCGGCCGCGAGAAGTGCTGCTCGGGCTCCCAGTCGACGAACGCGCCGATCCGCACCGAGTAGTCGCTCGCGTCGAAGAGGGGATTCACCCCCACGCCGTTCTCCCCCCCCAGCATGGCCGACCAGGTGTCGGGCACGCCGATCCCGAGGGGATTGACGGTCCCCAATCCGGTGATGGCCACGCGGCGCATGGTGTTCTCGAGGTCGGGGCTCGCGCCCCCGGCTCAGGACTTCTCCTGGATGTAGGAGACGGCCGCCCCCACGGTCTGGATCTTCTCGGCGTCCTCGTCGGGGATGGAGATCTCGAATGCGTCCTCGAACTCCATCACTAGTTCGACGGTGTCCAGCGAGTCCGCGCCGAGGTCGTTGATGAACGACGTCTCGGTCGTGACCTTGTCGGGGGTGGCGCCCATCTGATCGCAGACGATGCGGATGACGGTTTTCTCGATCGAAGTATCGCTCACGGTGCTTCTTCCCTTCGGGTTCTTGCCGGGCTCCTAGAGGCTGAGGCCTCCATCGATGACGACGACCTGCCCGGTAATATAGTCTCCTCCGGGCCCGATCAGAAACTCCACCGCCGCGGCCACCTCGTCCGGCGTGCCGACGCGCCCCAGCGGGATGGAGTCTTCAAGTTCCTTGGCTGCCCCCTCTGCGAGGTCCGCGGTCATGTCGGTCGCCACGAAGCCCGGGGCTACCGCATTCACACACACCGCGCGTCCGGCCAGCTCCTTGGCCAACGAGCGGGTCATGCCGTGGATCCCGGCCTTGCTGGCCGCGTAGTTCACCTGGCCCGCGTTCCCCGTCAGGCCGACGACCGAGGAGATGTTGACGATCTTGCCCCGCGCCTTCATCAGCGGCCGGGCGGCGGCCTTGAGGAAGTTCCACGCGCCCTTGAGGTTGACCTCGATCACTCGGTCGAAGTCCTCCTCGCTCATGCGCAGGAGGAGCTGGTCGCGCGTGACGCCGGCGTTGTTGACCAGGATGTCGAGGCCGCCGAACTCCTTGGTGATCTGCCCCACCAGGCTCGCCACCGCGTCCGTGTCGCCGACGTCCACTCCGTAGGCCAGGGCACCGTCGGTGCGGGCCGCGCAGGCGTCCACGACCTCCTCGCAGTTCGCAGCGTCGGTCGCCACACAGGCCACCCGCGCTCCCGCCCCGGCGAGGCGTTCGGCGATCGCGCGGCCGATCCCGCGCGAGGCGCCGGTCACGAGGGCGGCGCGACCTTCGAGCGGGCGGTGGGCGGACTGGGAGGATGCGGACATGGAGTCGCGGGCGCGGGGCGCCGGGGGGATCGAGGGCGGGACTGTACGGGGGGTCTGCGGCCTTTGCAACGGCTCGGGCGGCGCCCGTCCCGCGGCCGCCGAGCGGCCCTCAGGGCACCGTGGCGTCGGGCGAGGCGGCCGACTCGACCCGCGCCGAGGGGGCGATCTTCTTCATCAGGCCCGCCAGCACGCGCCCGGGAGCCGGTTCGAGGAACTCGCTCACTCCTGAGGTGACCAGCGCCTCCATCGTGCGCTGCCAGAGCACGGGTGAGCAGACCTGTGCCGCGAGCTGCTCGGCGATGCGGCCCGGATCGTCCGTCGGCTCCGCGTTCACGTTGCTGTAGAAGGGAACCGTCGGGGGCCGCAGGTCCACGTCCAACAGGGCGGCGGCGAGGCGATCCGCGGCCGGGCGCATGCACTCGGAGTGGAATCCGCCGGCCACGACCAGGCGCCGGGTGCGGCGCACGCCGTGCTCGGAGGCCGCGGCCTCCAGGCGGTCGAGGGCGGCGAGCTCCCCCGAGACGATGATCTGACCGGGGGCGTTGAGGTTGGCGACGGAGCAGACGCCGCCCTCGGAGCCCACCTCCGCCAGGGCGGTGGCCGTCGCCTCGTCGGCGCCCATCAGCGACACCATGCCCGAGGGTGTTCGCTCGCTCGCGGCCTGCATGGCCTCGCCACGCAGGCGCACGAGGCGCAGCCCGTCGGCGAACTCCAGCGAACCCGCGCACCACAGGGCGGTGTACTCCCCCAGGCTCAGTCCGCAGGTGGCCGCGGCGGCGGAACGCTCCAGGCCGCGCGCCTCGAGGGCGCGCACGGCCGCCGCGCTGGTGACGAAGATGCCCGGCTGGGCGATGTCGGTGCGGTGGACGTCGGCGCCCGACTCCCAGCACGCCGCCGAGAGCGAGAAGCCCAGGATCCGGTCCGCCTCGGCGAAGGTCTCGCGCGCCGCCTCGTCGGCCTCGCACCAGTCGCGCCCCATGCCCTCGAACTGGGCCCCCTGCCCGGGGAACAGGATTGCTTGCGACACGGCGCCTACCAGCGGACGAGGGCGCCGCCCCAGCTGAGGCCGGCGCCGAAGGCCGCCATGATCACGAGCTTGTCCTTCTCCACCCGCCCCGAGGTCAGGGCCTCGTCGAGCGCCAGGGGGACGCTGGCCGCGGACGTGTTCCCGTAGCGGTCGATGTTCACGACCACCTTGTCCGGAGGGATGTCGAGCTTCTCGACCGCCGAGTCGATGATCCGGCGGTTGACCTGGTGCGGGACGACCGCGCACAGGTCGTCGAGCGTGTGCCCCTCCAGCATCTCCCGCACCAGGGACGCGATCTTGGCCACGGCGAAGCGGTAGACGTCGCGACCGCGCACCTTCAGGAAGTGGTCGCGGGCCTCCACCGTCTCGTGGGTGGCAGGGCGCTGGGAACCGCCGGCGGGCATCTCGATGACCGAGTAGCCCTCGCCGTCGCTGCCCAGGGTCGTGCGCAGGATCTCTCCCTGCCCGCAGTCGGCATGGGGCATCAGGACCGCCGCGCCGGCGCCGTCCCCGAACAGGATGCAAGACCCGCGGTCTGTGAAGTCGATGAAGCGCGAGAGGGTCTCGGCGCCCAGGACGAGGATGCGCCGCGCCCGTCCGGCGGCGATGTAGGCCTCAGCGGTGACCATGGCCGTCAGGAAGCCAGTACATGCGGCGTTCAGGTCGAAGCAGGCGGCGTTCTTCGCCCCCAGGCCGACCTGCACCAGGTTGGCGACCGCGGGCAGCTGCTGGTCGGGGGACACGGTCCCCACGATGATCATGTCCAGCTCCTCGCCGGTGGTCCCCGCCGCGTCCATGGCTCGCCGGGCGGCGGCCAGGCACATCTGCGAGGTGTTCTCGCCCTCGGCCACGAAGCGTCGTTCCTCGATGCCCGTGCGTTGCACGATCCACTCGTTGCTCGTGTCGAGGAATTCCTCGAACCAGGCGTTGGGCACGACCCGCTCGGGGGCGTAGGACCCCACTCCCGCGATGCCGACAGGGATGATGGAACTCATGGTCTGGTCTTTTGGGCCGCGCTCATGATAGCCGCCGTGGGGGCCTCGCCGCGATGGTTTCGGCCCCGGGCGAGCCCGCGCCGGCCCCGCTCAGGCGACCCCCTCGCGGGCGGCGCGCTCGACGCCCTCCTCGATGCTCGTGTTCACTCCCGCGTCCAGCGCGCGCCCGGCGAGGCACAGGGCGTTCGCCACGGCATTGGCGTCGGAACGCCCGTGGCCGATCACGACGACCCCCGCCACGCCCAGGAGCAGGGCGCCGCCGACCTCGGAGTAGTCGACTTTTCGCTCGAGGCTCTGCAGCGCGGCGGGATCGGGATCCACGCCGTTGGCCCTCAGCTCCCCCAGGACCAGGTCGATCATCAGGGCCGAGGTGCTCTCCAGCAGCTTGAGGACCACATTGCCCGTGAACCCGTCGGTGACCACGACGTCGGCGATGCCACCGAAGAGGTCGCCGCCCTCGACGTTGCCGACGAAGTCCAGGCGGGACGCCTCGAGCAGGCCGTGGGCGGACTTCAAGAGGGAGGTGCCCTTGGAGGCCTCCTCCCCGATGTTCAGCAGGCCGATCCGTGGCGCGAGGACGTCCAGGCACTCGCGGGCGAAGACAGCGCCCATCAGGCCGTACTGCAGGAGGTGCTCGGGCTTGGGGTCGATGTTCGCTCCCATGTCGAGCAGGGTCACTCGGCGGCCGGTGAAGCCGAGGGTGACGGCGATGCCCGGTCGGCGGACGCCGGTCAGGGTCCGCAGGCCGAGGGTCGCCGAGCCGACCACCGCTCCGGTGTTGCCCATGCTCACCATGGCCGCCGCCTCGCCGCTCTTGACGGCCCCCACGCACACGGCGATGGAGGAGTCCGGCTTGGAGCGCAGGGCCGAAGAGGGCGACTCGTCCATCGCGACCGCCTGGCTGGCATGGCGAACGGCCAGGTCGGGGACGGGGCCCTCGCGGGTCGCGCCGATCCGTTCCAGCTCCTCGCGGATGCGCGGCTCGTCACCGACGAGCAGCAGGCGCTCGGGGGGCAGCCTTCGCGCACCCTCACCCTCACACGCCTGCAGGGCGCCGACGAGGGTGCTGTGCGGGGCCGAATCCCCGCCCATCACGTCCAGGGCGATCTGGGTGCTGTCCATCCGTTGGGGAGCAGCGCCGCGTCCCCCTGTGCGCCGGAGTGCCTAGAACTCGTCCTTCTCGAGGACTTCCTGGCCCTTCAGTCCGCCCTTCTCGAACCCGTAGTGGCCGCACTGGTCGCAGACCCGGTGGGCGCGGGTGGCGGCCCCACAGCGCGGGCAGTGGGGAACCGAGCCCGTCTCCAGGGCCAGGTGCGAGCGCCGGATGCGCTTGCGTTGCTTTGACGTGCGTCGCTTGGGGTGTGCCATAGGCTAGGAGGGCTGTCGCTCCCTGCGGGGCGCGGAGCGAACAAGCGCGAGAGACTAGCTCCCCCCGCGGGGGGTGTCAACGCGCCCCGCGGCACGAAAGGGCGTGCCCCATCCCCCGGCTCCCCCAGAGCCCGGGCGGGGGGTGCTCAGCCCCGCAGGCCGCTCTCGATGGCCTCGCGGGCCCACTCCAGGGCCTCGGGCAGGGCCGCGGCCTGATTCCCCTGCCCTTGGGCGCGCTCCGGGCGGCCGCCGCCGCCCCCTCCCAGGCGCCCGCCGAGCTCCCGGGCCAGATCTCCGGCCGCCAACCCCGCCTCCAGGGCAGCCGGGGAGCAGGTGACGAGGAAGGGCACGCGCTCGCCGTCGCGCCCGGCCAGGACCAGGGCCAGCTCGTCGAAGCGCCCGCCGAGCCGGTCGGCCAGGTCCGAGAGCCCGCGCCCGTCCAGGGCCGGCAGGTCGAACGCGCCGCTGGCGATCCCCCCGCCGTCGAGCCGGCCTCCGAGCACGCCCTCGAGATGCTCGAAGGCGGTGCGCAACTCGTCGCCGCTGCTGGCCTTGCGCTGCATGCGCGCCTGCTTGAGCTTCTCCTGCATGGCCTCGATCCGGGCGCCGAGCTCCTCGGGCGCGACCTTCACCTTGCGCGCGCAGTCGGCAAGGAGCCGCCGCTGGCGCTGCATCTGTTCGACCGCCGCGGAACCGGTCACGGCCTCGATGCGCCGCACGCCGGCCTGGATTGCGCGCTCGGTGAGGATCACGAAGGGGCCGATCTCTCCGGCCGCGCCCACGTGGGTGCCGCCGCACAGCTCCGTAGACCAGCCGCCGACGTCCACCACGCGGACTCGGTCGTCGTACTTCTCGCCGAACAGGGCCACGACTCCGCGGGCCTTGGCCGCCTCGAGATCCTCGACGGTCGTGTCCACCGGATCGTTCTCGCACACTCGTTCGTTGACCAGTGCCTCGACCCGCTCGATCTCCTCGGGCTCGAGGCCGCCCGGATTGGAGAAGTCGAAGCGCAGCCCGTCGGGCCCGACGTGGGAGCCCTGCTGGGTGACGTGATCCCCCAGGACGCGCTGGAGCGCACCGTGAAGCAGGTGCGTGGCCGTGTGGTTGCGCCGGATTCGGGCGCGGCGCTCCCCGTCGACCCGGGCTCGCAGCGCCGCGCCTGGGCCCGCCTCTCCCACGGCGGAGCCGAGATGGACGACCACGCCTCCGATCTTCTGCGTGTCCTCGACCGTGAACTCGAAGCCTCCCTCGACGTCGCAGACGACGCCGCGGTCGCCGACCTGGCCTCCCGCCTCCGCGTAGAACGGACTCCCCTCCAGGACCAGCCGGTCCCGCCGCCCCTCCCCGCCCCGGAGGAGGGCCACCAGGCGCGTCTCCGACTCGACGCCGCCGCTCTCTGCGTCGGCCTCGGCGTCGGCCTCATCGGGGTGCACGGTCGAGTGGGTGGCCGGCAGGGTCTCCAGCTCCTCCGCCGAGAGCAACTGGCGGAAGGTCCCCTCGGCCCGGCTCGCCGCTCGGTGGGTCTGGTGGGCCGCCTCCCACCCCTCCGCGTCCAACTCCAACTCGCGCTCGCGCGCCATCAGCTCCACGAGGTCGCGCGGGAACCCGTAGGTGGAGTAGAGGTCGAAGGCGTCCGCGCCCGGCAGGGTGCGCTCTCCCGTCTCCGCCACCCGCTCGGCCAGCTGGGCGAAGCGCACGAGCCCGCGACCGAGGGTGCGGCCGAAGGCCTCCTCCTCCTCGCGGATCACCAGGGCCAGGTGCTCCGAGCGGGAGCGGATCTCGCCGAAGGCGTCCCCCAGGACCACGCCCACCGCCGAGCTGACCTCGCACAGGATCGGCTCCTCGAGCTCCAGGGTCTGGCGCGCGAAGCGCGCCGCGCGTCGGATCAAACGCCGCAGGACGTAGCCGCGACCGGTGTTCGAGGGCAGGACGCCGTCCGCCAGGGCCGCGGAGACCGCCCGGGCGTGGTCTGCGAGCACACGGAACGCCACGTCGGTCTCCTCGTCCCCCGTCGGGTAGGAGCGCCCCACCCGGGCGCCGATGCTCTCGAACAGGGGCGCGAAGAGGTCCGTGTCGTAGTTGGAGCCCTTGCCCTGCAGGACTGCCAGGATGCGTTCGAAGCCCAGGCCCGTGTCCACGTGCCGCGCCGGCAGCTCGACCAGGCTCCCGTCGTCCCGGCGGTTGAACTGCATGAACACGAGGTTCCACAGCTCCATGAAGCGCTCGTTGCCCGCATTGACGCCGATGGCGCGGTCCGCTCCATCGGCCGGATCCGACTCAGGGCCGCCGCGGTCGATGTGGATCTCGGTGCATGGGCCGCAGGGGCCGGTCTCCCCCATCTCCCAGAAGTTGTCGCTGCGATCGAAGCGCAGGACGCGAGCCGGGTCGATGCCGGTCATCTCGCACCAGATACGCTCGCTCTCCTCGTCAGGGCCGAGGCCGTCGGCCTCGTCGCCCTCGAAGACCGTCACCCACAGGCGCCGGGGATCCAGCCCCCAGACCTCCGTCAACAGCTCCCAGGCCCAGGGGATCGCCTCCTCCTTGAAGTAGTCCCCGAACGACCAGTTCCCGAGCATCTCGAAGAAGGTGTGGTGGTAGGTGTCCCGGCCCACCTCCTCGAGGTCGTTGTGCTTGCCCGAAACCCGCAGGCACTTCTGGCTGTTCACCGCCCGGCTGTAGGCGCGCTCGCCGGTCCCGAGGAACACGTCCTTGAACTGGTTCATCCCCGCGTTCGTGAACAGCAGGGTCGGATCGTCCGCGGGAAAAACGGGGGACGAGGGGACGTGGCGGTGCCCCCGTTCGGCGAAGTAGGCGATGAAGTCGGCGCGCACTCGGGCGGCCCCGAAGCGCTCGCTCTCCAGGGTCGCCTCGCTCGCTGCGTCTCGGGGATCGTTGGTCATGGTGGCCTGCGGCTCGCCTGCACGGCGGCCCCTGTTCGCGGGCTGGAGAGTCCGACGGATACGGCCCGCGCCGCCCCCGCGCTCAGGCCTTGGTAGCGGTTTCGGCGGGCGGAGCGGCGGTCGCTCCTCCGGCGGAGGCCGCCGGCTGCTCCTCGACGGGGGGCGCCATCGCGGCCCGCAGGGTCTCCTCGAGCTCGTTCGCGAGGTCGGGATTGTCGACCAGGAAGCGCCGCGCGCGCTCCTGGCCCTGGCCGAGACGGATCTCCCCCTCGGTCGGGTGCTTGAGGGAGTACCAGGTGCCCGAGCGCAGCACGGCGCCCTCGGCCATGCCCATGTCCAGGAGCTCGCCCTCGCGGCTGATGCCGCGGTTGAACAGGATGTCGAACTCGACCTTGCGGAAGGGCGGCGCCATCTTGTTCTTGACCACCGTGACCTTCGTGCGGTTCCCCACCACCAGGTCGGCGTCCTTCAGCTGGCCGATGCGCCGGATGTCGAGGCGCACCGAGGAGTAGAACTTGAGCGCCCGCCCCCCCGTCGTCGTCTCGGGGCTGCCGAACATGACGCCGATCTTCTCGCGGATCTGGTTGATGAAGATCACCAAGCAGTCGGACTTGGCGATGGCGGAGGTCAGCTTGCGCAGCGCCTGGCTCATCAGGCGCGCGTGCAGGCCGACGAAGCTGTCGCCCATCTCGCCTTCGATCTCCGCGCGGGGGACGAGGGCGGCCACCGAGTCGATGACGACCACGTCCACGGCGTTCGAGCGCACCAGGGTTTCGACGATCTCGAGCGCCTGCTCGCCGGTGTCGGGCTGACTGACCAGCAGGTCGTCGAGGTCGACCCCGAGCTTGCGGGCGTAGGAGGGGTCGAGGGCGTGCTCGGCGTCGACGAAGGCGCAGATCCCCCCCGCCTTCTGGGCGCTGCCCACGACGTGCAGGGTCAGGGTCGTCTTGCCCGAGCTCTCGGGTCCATAGATCTCGACCACCCGGCCGCGGGGCAGTCCCTTGCCTCCCAGGGCGCCGTCGAGGGCGATCGAACCCGTGGAGATGCCCTGCGTCTCCGTGGCGAGGACGTTCTCATCGCCCAGGCGCATGATCGAGCCCTTGCCGTAGGCGCGCTCGATCTCATCCATGGCGGCCGCCAGGGCCTTGTCCCGGGACGGTCCACCGCCCCTGCTCGTCTTGCTGGCTGCCGGGCGGGAAGGCTTGCTGCGACTGGATTTCTTCATCGTGGGGCAACGGCCCGCCTGGGCCGCATGAGGAGGATCGGGACCGGCGGATCATAGCCCGCTCGATCGGACGGACCAAGCGCGCTCCCCGCCCCTTGCGGACGGGCGGGAGCGGCGCTGGTTGCACCCGCGAGCCGATCTTGGCGGCCGCCGCCTCAGACCGTGACGATGCAGAGCAGATCGGCGGTGCGCGAGGTGAGGTCCGCCGTGCCCGCCTCCACGAGAGGGTCGATCCCGAAGCCCTGGACGCAGAACGAGGCCGTCACCGTTCCGTGCAGCATGGCGCGCCGCAGGCTCGCGGGCCCGTGGTCGCCCTCGCGGGCCAGGTAGCCCATGAAGCCGCCCGCGAAGGAGTCCCCCGCTCCCGTGGGGTCGACCACGTCCTCGACCGGGTAGGAGGGCACGGAGAAGTGCACGTCCGGTCCCATCACGAAGGCCCCGTGCTCGCCCTTCTTGAGGATCACATAGCGCGGCCCCATGTCCAGCACGCGCCGGGCCGCCCGGATCAGGTTGCCCTCGCCCGAGAGCATGCGCGCCTCCTCGTCGTTCATGACGATCGCGTCGACGCGCCGAAGCAGCTCGTCGAGATCGGCGCGGGCAGTCTCGATCCACAGGTTCATGGTGTCCGCGACGACGAAGGTCGGGGCGGTGACCTGGGCCAGCCCTCTCATCTGGACCCGGGGGGAGGCGTTGGCCAGGAAGACGAAGGCCGAGTCGCGGTAGTCCTCGGGGAGCTTGGGGTCGAAGTGCTCGTAGACGTTGAGCTGGGTGTCGAGGGTGTGGCGCGTGTTCCAGTCCGCCTCGTAGCGGCCCGACCAGCGGAACGTCTCGCCCTCGGCCACCTCGACGCCGGCCGTGTCCACTCCCCGAGCCCTCAGGGCCTCCATGTGCTCGGTGCGGAAATCCGTCCCCACCACGGCCACCAGGCGCGGGGGCACGAGGTGGCTGGCGGCGACGGCGAAGTGGGTTGCCGAGCCTCCCAGGACGTCCTCGCGCCGCTCGTGGACGGTCTCGATGGTGTCGTAGGCCAGGGTTCCGATGACGACGAGGCTCATGGTGGCAGCGGGGGGGAGAGCGCGGAGGGCGCGAGGCGGCGCAGCATACCACCGCCCTGTGGGTGTGGGGTCAAGCGTCGAGGTCGCGGGCCGCCCGGCGCGCCTCGGCCCGCAGGCGCCCGCCGCCGGGCAGGAGCAGGAAGATCCCGCCCGCCAGGCCGAGCACCAACAGGCACAGTCGATAGGTCACGCTGGTCGCCACCCCCACCGAACCCTCGGCGCCGATGAGCTCGAAGAGGGAGCGGTAGAGCGCCTCCCCCACCCCCCAGCCGCTCGGCGAGATCGGGATCGCGGAGCCGGCGTTCGCGATGCTCGAGATGCCCACGGCCTGCACGATCCCCAGGTCGGCGCCGAAGGCGCGCACGATCGCCAGCACGGCGCCGCCGATCGCCAGGTGGTTGGCGCCCGACAGGCCGACGGCGACGGCCAGGGCTCCCGGCCGACCGGCGAAGACGCGCGCCCCTTCCTCCAAGCGCTGCAGCCGTGCTCTCCCGGGCACACGCTCCACGAGCGCGTCGAGGCGCAGGCCGCGCCGCAGGCGCCTGGAGAGGATCACCGACACCCCGGCGGTGGCCGCCCCGAGGGCGGCCAGGACGGGCAGCCGCAAGGGCGCGAAGCCGGCGCCGCCCAACCAGACCGACAGGGTCGCCAGGGCGACCAGGGCCCACAGTCCGACCAGGCGATCGAGCACGACCGTCGCCAGGGCGTCGGCCCTGCGCTCGGGGTGCTCGCGCACCACGAGCACGGCCTTGACCAGGTCGCCTCCGGTCAGCCCCGGCATGATCAGGTTGAAGAACATCCCAAGTCCGGTCAGGCGCAGGGCGCCACTCCAGCTGCACGGGCAGCGCGCCAGGAGCAGGATGCGCCACCAGCGCGTGACGCCGGCGCCGAAGCCGGCCGCCAGCAGGAGCAGGGCCGCGGCCAAGGGAGCGGGCCGTCCGGTCATGAACACCTTGGGCATGCCGGGGCGCCAGCTGAAGCCCGAGTCGCCGCGCGCGAGGTCGATGACCTCGCCGTTGCGCGCGGCCTCGCGCAAGGCCGCGCTCAGGTCCGCGCGCCCCGAGAGCTCGGCGGCGGGCCGGAACCCAACCCGCTCGGCGCGCCAGTCGCCCACCAACTCGCCAGTGGCCCGCCCTCCCTCGTTCCCCTCCCAGGTGATCGAGTCCTCCCAGGGCAGGGTCGAGGCGACCCAAGCCAGCAGGGCCAACGCCAGGATCAGGCGCGCCGCGGCACCCCAGGAGAAGCGGCGCGCAGGCCGCTCACCGCCGTCGCTCACCGCCCGGGCCCCGTCGTGGCCGCAGCCTCCACGGCCGGAGCGGCGCGCGCGAACCACCAGGCCTCCCAATCCTCGGAGCGCAAGCTCCCGGGGCCGCCCGGGGCGACGGTCGAGAGGGCGCGCATGGCCTGCACGCGCACGAGGCCCGCGGGGTGCTCGACGGCATGGCGCACGAGCTGGCCCAGCCAGCGTTCGCGGGCCCGCGCGTAGTCCCCCGCGTCGATGCCCTCCTCGCGCTCTGGGAGGCCGCCCGCCGTGACCAGGCGCAGGACCGTCGCGGTCACCTCGTCGTTCGGCTCGCGGTCGACCTGCGGGAGGACGATCGCCAGGACGCCCGGGCCGCCAGAGCGCACGGCGGCCTCGACCGCCGCCGAGCGCACGCGCGGGTCCTCGTCGCCCAGGGCGCTCGCGAGGGTCTGCGAGATGCAGCGCTCCTCGACATCGCGCAGGGTCTCGGCCAAGGACGCGCGCTCCCGGTCGGTCCGGCGCGGGTCGGAAAGCAGCCGCCCCAGGGCGAAGAGCACCCGCCGCCCGCCGGCCACGTCGAGGACCAGGGCGCCCACGGCCTCGCAGGCTTCGCCCAGGTCCACCGACCCCTCCACGGCGGTCGGGGTCTCGACCAGTGCCGCCAGCACCCGGCCGAGGACACGCCCGACGTCGGCGGCGTCAGCGACGGGGGTGTCGGGGGCCAGGCCCGCGGGCGGCCCGATCGCCAGGCGCTCCCCAGCCTCCCCCAGCACCCGAACGGCCCGCTCCCGCGACAGGCCCCAGGGGCACTCGGTCGCGACGCGGCAGGCCCACAGGATCTGCAAGGAGGCGACGCGCTCGTCGGCGGGATCGAAGCGCGCCAGGGCCACGAGGTTTTCGAGGCACTCCTTCTCCGGAACGGCGACCCCTGCGGGCTCCAACGTCAGGGCTCCGCCCTCTCCCAGGCGCAGCCCCGTGCGCAGCAGGTACTCGACGTCTCCCACCAGGGCGCCCACGTAGGCGTGGCGCCCGTCCCGCTGGTGGAGCTGCTCGAGGTTGTGCGCCTTGGCGTCGGCGATCTCGATCAGGTCGAAGTTCTTGAGCGCCCGACACGAGGCCAGGGGGACGGACAACAGCAACAGCGAGAAGGGGGTGCGCGGCACGCGGCGAGTCTAGCCCAAGGGGATCGGCGAACAAGGGCCGCCGGCGAGGGTCACGACCCGCGCAGGAGCCCGAGCTCCTCGAGGTGGCCGAAGATCGCCCCCGCCGCCGCGCTGTAACCCACCGGCGCGGGATGCCCGCTGTCGAGGTCTCCAAAGGCGGTCAGGCCGACGCTGCAGAACGCGTCGAACAGGTCCAGCCAGACCACGCCCAGACGCTGAGCCTCGGCGGCCAGGCGCTCCTGCGGCCCATTGACCTCGGCCATGGCCTCGCCGGCGGAGCACCTGCCGCTCGCCACCGAGCGCTCGACGTGGGCGACCTGGGAACGCTGGGGGAAGCCCAAGAGCACGACCCGGCCTCCGTCGGCCCGCACGCTCGTGACCAACTCGCCGAGCTCTCCCATCGCCCGCTCCCAAAAAGGCGCCGCGACCTCGGCGCCGGGGTTTGTGAGGATCACCGCCTGGTGCGCGCGATAGGTGCGACGCGCGTCGACGGTCGCGTCGTCGTCGGGGTTGTCGAAGTAGGAGATGCGCCTGCGCAGGAGCCTGTGGAAGGCCTCGGCCAAGGCCGTGCGGCCGGCCCAGTAGAGCGGGCCGCTCTCGGTATGGCGCGGCCCCTTGTCCCGCGGGGCGACGTCGTTGGCGAAGAAGCCGACCAGGACCAGGTCGGGCTCGAAGGGGCGGGCGACGCGCCGGTACATGCGCGTGCTGTTCCAGAGGTTGTAGCCGGGCACGCCGAAGTTCATGGTCGTCCACCGCACCGGCCCTTCCCTCCGACGCAGCCGCTCCTGGAGCAGCGCGGGCCACGTCTCGCCGTCGTGCACCTCCCCCCACCCGAAGGTGAACGAATCCCCCAGGCAGGCGATGCGCCGCTCGCCCGGAGCCCGGTCGGCGGCCCACACCGGCCCCCGCAGGCCGAGCTCGTTGAAGGCCACGCTCCCGAGGGGCGTGCCGTCGCGCCGCCCCATGGAGCGTGTCTGGTCGGGGAGGAAGCGGAAACCGATCTGTGGATCGAAGTAGCGCGCCGGTCCGCGCCCGTAGCCCGCGGCCCGCAAGAGCAACTCCGCGCCGCCGACGAGGACGATCGCCGAGCCCAGGGCGATCCCCACGCCCCAAGACAGGCGCTGCCAGCGTCGGGGGTGTCCCGCGGTCACGCCGGCTCCTCGGGATTGGCCGCCCAGCGCATGGGGTCAGCATAGCGCCGAGCTTCGGGGGAATCTCCTCTCCCCGGTGACGGCGCAGGTCCAGTCGGATCCCTCGCGGGGCGGCGGGCAGGTCGCTCGTGGGCCCTGCAGCGGGCGGACCCGTGCGTCCGCGGCGCGCGCAGGCGCCGGCGGGCGCGTCGGCGAGAACGGCCAGGAGACCAGGTGGCGAGATCGGCCGGAGGCACGGTCCAAAGCCCGAGCCCTGGCGAGGGCGGCGGGTTAGACTGCCGCCGTGAAGAGCGTCCTCCCCCTCGTCTGCCTGACCTTCGCCGCCTGCCTCGCGCCCAGCGGGCCGCCGGCCGATTCCGCGCCCCCTCCCGAGCCGGCGGCCGACGCTCCGGCGGCAGAGGTCTACGACGCCTGGCGCGCCTTCGCGCTGCGCACCGACCGGCGCCTCCTCCTTCACATCGGCGCGCCCTGGTGAGGCTGGTGCGGCAAGCTCGAGGAGTTCCTCGGGCGCAGCGAGGTCGCCGAGCTCCTCGCGATCGACTTCGTGCCGGCCAAGATCGACCAGGACGCGATGCCCGGCGGCAAGGCCATGGCGACCACCCTGCGCGGTGGACCCGGCGGTGGGATCCCGTGGTTCGCGATCATCGACCCAGCCCGCGGCCTTCTGCGCGAGCACGACGACGGAGGCTGGAGCGTCGATCCCGCCGCCCTGCTCGCGACGGCCGACGGGCCCGACGGCAACGTGGGCTGCCCGATGACCGCCGGCGAGCGCGCCCATTTCGTGGGCGTCCTCGACACCACCCGTAGGCGGCTCACCGACGTCCAGCTCGCCCGCCTCGACGCCGCCCTGCTCGCCTATGCGCGAGAGACCGTCGGCGAGCGCGCCGACGGCGAGTGACCGGCCCCGCCGCGGCTCCATCGCGCTCGATGGGGTCCCCGTCCCGCGGGGCGGCTGGATTGGGTGTGACCGGCGACCGATCGGCGCTTAGTCTGCTCTGCCGCCGCCGGACTCCCCACCCACGCGCGCCATGAGACCCGCCCCCCAGCCGATCGCCCTCTCGCTCGTTCTCGCCGCCGGTTGCGCGGGCCCGACGCGCGCCCCCGCGACGGCCCCGCCCGAGGTCTTCACCCTGCGCAGCGAGGACGGGCGCGGCGAGCTGGAGCTCGAGGGGCTCGTGCAGACCGTCGTGCGCGCCCACGGCGCCGAGCGTGGGCCGCGCAGCGACGTGGCCCTCAAGCGCGTGCGCCCCGAGCTCGCCGGGCGCTTCGACGCCCTGCGCTTCCGCCTCGAGCCGAAGTTCACCGAGCACGAGGTCGAACTCGAGGAGGCCTGGCTCGGCCTCGACGTCCTGGGCGGGCACGGTCGGCTGATGCTCGGGCGCATGAAGGTGCCCTTCAACCTGGAGGAGGTGCGCAGCCGCCGGCACATCGACTTCCCCCACTTCTCGGTCCTCAACCAGTTCGCCCCGGCCGAGGACCACGGCCTGTTCCTGAACGCCATGAGCCGGTCGGGACGGTGGGAGAGCGGCCTGTCCCTCACGAACGGGACGGGCACTTCGGATACCGGCTCCGCCAAGGACCTGGCCGGACGCCTGATGTGGCACCCGTTCGCCGGGGAGGACTCGTCGCCCTGGCGCCACCTCCAAGTGGGGCTGGCGGCGACGATCGGGGACCAGGAGGGAGCCGTGGCCGGCGAGGCCGTCGAGAACGCCCTGGGCTTTCCGGTGCTGACCTTCGCAGACGGCGTGGCCCTGGCCGGCGAGCGCCGGCGCGTGGGGCTCGAGGCGGCCTGGTTCCAAGGGCCGTGGTTCGTGCAGGCCGAGGCCCTCGACCTCACCCAGCGCATGAGCGGCGACGGCGGCTCAGGCGAGCGCGCCCTCGACGGCGCCTACCTGACCGTGTCGCGGGTCCTGACCGGGGAGGACAAGACCTTCGGCGGCGTGCGTCCGGCCGCGCCCTTCGACTTCCGCACTGGCGGGGGCCGCGGCGCCTGGGTGCTCGCCTGCCGGGCCTCCCAAGTGGACTTGGGCCCGGAGTGGGACGACCTCTCCGTCTCGGGCGCCGGCCCCGGGCAGGTGCGCACCTTGTCCCTGGGCCTGAACTGGATCCCCAACGACCACGCCGTCGTGCGCCACGCCCTCGTCTTCAGCGACTACGACCGCCCCGTCTCCATCGGCGACGATGCCGAGACCTCGGAGGTCTCCCTGGTGATCGAGTTCCAGCTCCACTTCTAGCCCGGATGATCCATGAACACGCACACCAGACTTCGCAACCGGCCCCTGGCGGCGCTTTTCGAGACCCTGGCCTCCTCGACGACCCGTTCAGGGTCGCCTGCGTCGCCAGAACCCGCAGAGCACCACCCCGAACCGAGTTGCTGTGTCTCGTGCACGTCTTCATGAATCATCCGGACTAGCCCGAGGGACGAACCACCGATGGCCGAGCTGCGCCCCCTCCCCTTCGGCGTCCTCGTGCGCCGCATGTTCGCCGAGCTGGAGCGGGACGACGCCGTCTTCCACCTCCCCCGCCGCCGCTTCGTCACCGGCACGGACGGCCTCGACGTCTCCGTCCGCTTCCACGGCCATCGTCCCTCGACGCCCTTCGGACCCGCCGCCGGTCCCCAGTCCCAGCTGGCCCAGAACCTGGTGCTCTCCTGGCTCGGGGGCGCCCGCGTGCTCGAGCTGAAGACGGTCCAGGTCGACGACGCGATCGAGGTCCCCCGCCCCTGCATCGACATGCGCACGATCGGCTTCAACGCCGAGTGGTCCCAGGAGCTGACCCTGGAGCAGTCCCTCGAGGAGTACGTCAAGGGAGCGATGCTGATCGAGCTGCTGCGGGAGGCGGGCGGGATCGGTCTCGAGCCCGGGATGGACCGCACCGTGCTCGACATGAGCGTCGGCTACGACCTCGCGGGCCTGAAGAGCGAGAAGGTCACGGCCTTCCTCGACGGCATGGCGGACTGCGCCCCCCTGATCGATCGCCTGCGCCGGGAGATCCCGACCGAGCACGCTCGCCTGCGTGACGTCGCGTTCCCCACGCGCCTGGCGGACACGCTCACCCTGAGCACCTTCCACGGCTGTCCGCCACAGGAGATCGAGGCCATGGTCGACCACCTCCTGCGGGAGCACGACCTGGATTGCATCGTCAAGCTCAACCCGACTCTGGCGGGGCGCGAGCGGGTGACCGAGCTCCTCCACGAGGTTCTGGGCTACACCCACCTGTCCGTTCCGCCCGGCGCCTTCGCGCGGGACACGACCTGGGAGCAGATGTGCGCCTTCACGGAGCGTCTCGGCGAGGCGGCGGCCGGCCTGGGGCGGGGATTCGGCGTCAAGTTCACCAACACCCTCATCGTCGCCAACCAGGGCGACTTCCTCTCCCCCGCCGCCTCGGAGGTCTACCTCTCCGGCGCACCCCTGCACGTGTTGGCCATGGACCTGGTAGGCGCCTTCCGCCGGCGCTTCGGCGACCGCTTCCCGATCTCCTTCTCCGCCGGCATCGACCGGCGCAACTTCCCCGCCGCGGTGTCCCTGGGGCTGGTCCCGGTGACCGCCTGCAGCGACCTGCTCAAGCCCGGCGGGTACGCCCGGGCCCACGGCTACTTCGCCCTGCTCGCCGAGCGCATGCGCGCCGCGGGCGCTCGCACCGTAGACGGCTTCGTCCTGCGCGCCCACGGCCTCGGCCACCGAGCCCTGGGCGACCTCCGGCTGGGCGAGGACGACCGCCGCCTGTGCGCCGCCGCCATCGACGGGGACGACGACGACCTCGCGGCCCTCCCCGAGCACCTACGGACCGCCCTGTGCGGGGCCGCCGCGCTGCGCAACACCGAGCACTACCTGGCCGGTCTGGCCGGCGACCCGCGCTACCGCCACGCCGCCACCGACAAGCCCCCGCGCAAGGTCGGCAGCGACCTCGACCTCTTCGACTGCCTGGCCTGCGACAAGTGCGTGCCCGTCTGCCCCAACGACGCGAACTTCCGCTTCGAGCTGGCTCCGACCGAGGTGGAGGTGACCACCCTGCGGAGGGAGGACGGCGCGTGGGTCGTCACCTCCGGCGGGACCCTGGCCGTCGAGAAGGCCAGGCAATACGCCAGCTTCGCCGACTTCTGCAACGAGTGCGGCAACTGCGACGCCTTCTGCCCCGAGGACGGCGGCCCCTACCTGGTCAAGCCGCGCTTCTTCGGCAGCCTCGCCGACTGGCGCGCCTTCGCCCACCTCGACGGTTTCCATCTCGCGGGCGAGACCCTGCACGGTCGCTTCGCGGGGGTCGAGGTGTGCCTCGCGCCCGACGGCGACCGCTCGCTCTTTTCGGGGGAGGGCTTCGCCCTGCGCCTCGACGAGGCCGACCCCCTCGCCGCGCCGGAGGGGAGCGCCGAGGGAGCGGTGGATTTGACCTACTTCCACCTCCTGCGTTGGGTGCGGGACGCCCTGCTCGGCGGCGATCGGCTCGCCTACCCCGCGCTCCTCGCTCAGTCCGAGTAGGCCTCGGGGCGCGCGTCCCGCTCGAGGTCCCAGCCCGAGCCGCCCGCGCCAAAGAGGGAGGAGAGGTCGAGGTCG
Organism: Planctomycetota bacterium; assembly: GCA_030746555.1. Taxonomy (GTDB): domain Bacteria; phylum Planctomycetota; class UBA1135; order UBA1135. The sequence goes on from JASLMK010000051.1 coordinate 22,941, forward strand.
GCCAGGACCAGCTCGTCTCCCGCGTCCGGCGCCGCGGAAGGTCCCAGGGGCTCGACGCGCCCGTCGGGCCCCCAGAACCCCGAGGCCCCGAAGTACTCGACGCCCCAGGGAGGCTCGGCGCCGCGCCGGTTGGAGCCGCCGAGGAACACGCCGTGGCGCGCGGCGTCCACGGCGAACTCCAGGTCCCACAGGCGCCGCGAGTGGGCGCCGAAGGTCACCGCGGGAGAGAGCACCACCTCCGCTCCCGCTCGCGCCAGGCTGCGCACGACCCCCTCGAAGTGGCGGTCGTAGCAGATCGCCACGCCGACGCGCCCGACGGCGGTCTCGAAGACGGGGAAGAACGGGTTGGAGGAGACGTCCGCCGCCGTGTTGTCGAGGGCGCCGTCGCTGCCCTCGTAGTAGAAGGTCTCGCAGAAGGCCGCCCGCTCGTTGCGGCCGGCGGGGATGTGCACCTTGCGGTAGCGGCCGAGCCAGGAGCCGTCCGCGTCGATCACGACGGCGGTGTTGAAGCGCCGCCCGTCTCCGGCACGCTCGTAGAGCGGCGCGACCACCACCAGACCCAGGTGCGCGGCCGTCTCCCTCAAGGCCGCGACGGTCGGCCCCTCCCGCGCGTCCTCGGCCAGACCGAACCACAGCTCGTCGGCGCCGAGGGCGAAGTAGGGGCCGGTGAAGAGCTCGCCGAAGCAGACCAGTCGCGCGCCCGCCCGCGCCGCTCGGCGGGCGAGGACCTGGTGGTGGGCGACGTTGGCGGCCCGCACCTGTTCCAGGCGCCCGGCCAGGGCGCCGAGGCCCTCGACGGCCGCGGGCATCCCCTCGAAGGCGTTGCGCGTCTCCGTCAGGGCCGCGCGCAGGGGCTCGCTCATCGGGGCGCCCCCGTGAACAGGACGAGGCTCCGCTCGGCCGCTCCGATCGCGCCCTCGGCGCACAGGCGCGCCCAACCGGCCAGCCCGGCGGCCCCGCTGGGGTCGACGGACACCCCGGCGTGGGCGGCCGCGGCCTCGCAGGCCCCGACGAGCTCGTCGTCGGAGACGACCAGGGGAGCGCCGCCGGTCTCCGCCATGCCCGCCACCAGGGCCGCCCAATCGTAGGTCTCGTCGTCCAGGAGGCCCCCGGCGGCACCGGCGGGGGTCGTCGGCCACGGCACCATGACCTCGCCGCGCCGCCGCCGCGCGGCGGCGATCCCACCGGGATCGAGGTCACCGCTCTCGCGGAGCCGCTCCCACGCCGCCGCCAGGGGCGCGCAGCCCGCTCCCTGCACGCAGTGCACACGCGGCAGGCGCCCGATCGCGCCCAGGGCCAGGGCGTCGCGGAACCCGGTCAGGACGGCGCTCGCCAGGGCTCCGCCACCGACCTGCACGACGACGTGGTCGAGGGGCGGGGCGCCGAGGCCGCGCTCGCTGACGACCTCCCAGACCAGGCTGGCCCCGCCCTCGATCGCCAGGCCGTGGGCATCGCCCTGGCACGAGAAGGGCAGGGCTCCCTCGTCGAGGGCGGCCAGAAACGAGCGCCGGCAGGGATCGCCGGGGGTCGGGTCCCTCGGACAGCGAACCAGGCGCGCGCCGAGGTCCTCGAGGCGCGCAGCGACGGAGGGCGCGATGTCGGCCGGCACGTGGGCCTCCAGGGGCCAGCCGCAGGCGCGCGCCAGGCCGGCGGCGGCCAGGGCGGCGTTGCCGCAGCTCGCGACGGCCAGGCGCGGCGGCTTGGGAGGAGCGAGCGCCAGCCGGTGCAACGCCAGGGGCACGAGGTGGCGCGCCTTGTGGGTGCCGCCGACGCCGGTCGTCTCGTCCTTGACCCACAGCTCGCCGCGGCCCAGCGCCGCCGCCAGCTTCGGGCGCGGTGCGAGGGGCGTCGGCCACGCGCCGCCGATGCCCGTCGCCTCCAGGCGCCGGTCGAGCTCCGCAGCGGCGTCGCACCAGGCCTCGTCCGCCGCCCCCGCCCGCCGAGCCGCGCGCCAGGCGTAGAGCAGCTCGCGGTAGCGCACCCAGGGCGAGCCGTCCCCGTCGAAGGGGAAGCGGGTGCCCTCCAGGTCCAGCTCGCGCACCAGGACATGGTCGACGTCGTCCGCCTCCCGGGCCGCCGTGCAGCGCGTCGGCAGGTCCGCCCCGTCGGGCGCCGGCGTGCCGCACCCGCCGCACACCACCCGGCCGCCGAGGTTCATCGCGCGCCCGTCTCGGCGTTGAAGGCCCCGATGCGCTCGTCGAGGACGCCGACCGAAGCGTGCAGGCCGTCCCAGAACCCCTGGTCGCGGCGAGCCTCGAAGTCCTCCAGGCCCACGCCCTGCTGTTCGACCCAGGTGAAGTAGCCCAGGTTGAACACCCGGTCGCGCTCCCGGGGACCGAGGTCCAAGACGTGGTCGCCGTCTACGCCCGCCAGGTGTTCCTTCCAGACGGCGCCCGCGGTCTCGTCGTCGAAGGAGCCGTCGAAGTCGCGCTCGAGGACCTTGGAGAGCTCCGAGCCGTACATCGCCGCGCCGTCGGTGGCGACGGTCAGCAGCGCGTCGTCGGCGCCCAGGCCGAGGTGGCGCGCCAGCTTGATGCAGGCGAGGACGTTGCAGATGCTCGAGAGCCCCAGGCTCGAGAGGGCCTCGACGACCTCGTCGGCCAGGCCCCGCTCGCGCGCCAACCAGCGCCGGCCGACCTCGCTCTGGAACAGGACGTGGAGGCGGTCGGTCGAGCGGTCGGAGACCGCCACCACGTGGTCGCTGTTGGTGACGTTGTGGATCAGGGGGACGTGCTTGTCCCCGATGCCCTGGATGTTGTGCTCGCCGTAGCCGTTGTAGAGCATCGTCGGGCACTCCAGCGCCTCGACGGCGGCGATCGAGCAACCCAACTGCTCCTTCAGGCGGTCCCCGGCTCCGATCGTCCCCGCCGACCCGGTGGCCGAGACGAAGGCGGCCGCCCGCAGGCGGGGGCGCTCGGCGGCGGCCGCCTCGAAGACACTCTCCAGGGCCGGGGCGGTCACCGCGTAGTGGGCCAGGTGGTTGGCGAACTCGCTGAACTGGTTGAGGATCTCGTTGGCCGGCTCCCGCGCCAGGCGCGCGCAGGCGTCGTAGATCTCCTTGACGTTGCTCTCGCTCCCGGGAGTGCGCACGACGTCGGAGGGTTCCTCCACCCAGGCGTCGAGCCAGGCGAAGCGCTCGGCGCTCATGCCTTCGGGGAGCACCGCCACGCCCCGGCAGCCGAGGATGCGCGAGATCGCCACGCCGCCCCGGCAGTAGTTGCCCGTCGAGGGCCAGACCGCCCGTCGAGTCCGGGGATCGAAGCGCCCGGTCACCAGGCGCGGGACCAGGCACGCGTAGGCCGCGAGCACCTTGTGGGCGCCGATCATCGGGAAGCGCTCGCCGAGGGCCACCAGGATGGGGGCCGCGACCCCGGTCAACTCCTCGGTCAGCACGAGGTGCGCCGGGGTCTCCAGCAGCCCGCTCGCGCCATCGTTGTACCAGTGCACGCGGAAGAGGTTCTCCGCCGCCGGCGCCTGGGGGTCGGTCGCGGCCACCCGCGCGGCGAGGGTCTCGGACAGGAGCGCGGGTCGCGCCAGTTCTGCGAAGGTCGGCAGGGCGATGCCCCGCGCCCCCAGGTGCTCGACGGCGCGCTGGAGGACCGCCTCGTCGAGGACCTCCGTGGCGAGGCCGAGGGCGCCGCTCACGCGATGGCCTCCATGCGGCGCCACAGACGGTGCGCCTGCTCGGAGGCCTCGGCGCGCACCTGATCGAGGTCGCAGGCGGCCAGCCCCCCGTCGCGCACGACCTCGCGCTCCCCCTGGAGGAGACGGCCGCGCTCCACGCGGGCGGCGGGTAGGGGCGCGGGCAGCCCGGCAAGGAGCGCGGTCCCCGCCTGCAGGCGTTCGGCGACCGCCGGCCCGCCCTCGCCGTGGAGCGCCGACTCGCGCAGGAGCGCCTCGCCCTCCTCGAGGGGATCCGAAGGGAATCCGTCGGTCCCCAGGGCGACGCGCCCGCCGGCCCACAGGGCTCGGGGGTAGCCGACCTCGTTGGCCCGGTTGGAGCGCGGGTTCTGCACGATCCACAGGCCGCGCTCGGCCGCCCGGCGCAGGCTGCTCTCATCCAGGTGGACCGCGTGGGCGAGGATCGAGCCCTCCGGCAGGCCTTCGCAGGCCAGCAGGCGCGCGAGGGGATCGGCGTGGCCGCGCTCCCGGGCGTGGTCGACGTCCTCGACGCCCTCGGCGACGTGGACGTGGACGACCGTCCCCAGCTCACGGGCCAGGGCGCCGGCCTCGCGGATCGTCTCGTCGGAGACCGTGAAGGAGGCGTGCAGGCCGACCGCGCCGCGCACCAGGGTGCGCCGGTTGGACGCGTGGAAGCGCCGGCACTCCTCGAGCCCCCGGCGCGCCTCGGTCCGACCGCCGTTGCGTTCGGTCGCGCCGTAACACAGGAGGGCGCGCATCCCCAGATCCTCGCAGGCGTCCGCGAGCAGGTCGAGGGAACCCTCGATGAACTCGGGGGACTCGTGGTGATCGACGAGGGCGGTCGTGCCACTCAGCAGGGACTCCGCCACGTACAGCCGCGCCGCCGCCCGCAGGCAGTCGGGATCGAGGGCGCGGTCGAGGCGCCACCAAATCGCTCGCAGGACCTCGCTCAGGCCCCGGGGCGAGGGAGAGGGCGCGGGCATCCCAAGGGGGACGAGCGCCGAGTACAGGTGCGTGTGGGCGTTGACCCAGCCACCGGCGCGGACGGAGTCGGCCTCGGAGCCGCTCATGAGCTCTCCGCCGCCCGCCGTCCGCGGCCTCGAGCCAGGCCCACGCTCATGGCCGCCGCCGCCGGCGCATCGCCCATGGGCAGGCGTCTTCGCCGGACTCCGTCGTGGGCCTCGAGGGCGCCCGCCACCGCGGCGGCCGTCGGCACCAGGCCGATCTCCCCCACGCCCTTGGCTCCGAAGGGACCCTCCGGCTCGGGATCCTCGATCAGGATCACGTCCACCGGCGGCATGTCCCGCGCGCGCAGGACGCCGAGGTCGCGCAGCTTGACCGTCTCCGGCCACCCGCCCGGGCAACGCAGGTCCTCGGTCAGGGCGAAGCCCAGGCCCATGTGCACCGCGCCCTCGATCTGTCCCTCGCACAGGGCCGGGTTGATGGCGCGCCCGACGTCGTGGGCGGCGATCACCCGCTCGAGCGCCCCCTCGGCGTCGAGGATGCAGACTTGGGTCGCGAATCCGAAGGACGTGTGGGTCTTGATCGTCCCCGCCTCCGCCCCGGGCGCGGTCGTGTCGTCGACGACGACGTCCGCCGCGAAGACCTGGCCGCGCAGGTCCTCGAGCGCGGCGCCGTCGGCCAAGGCCGCCGCCAGCTTCTCCGCGGCGCTCGCGACGGCGCGCCCGCCGAACAGGGTCGCCCGCGAGCCGGTCGTCTGGCCGCAGTCGAGGGCGAAGGTGGAGTCAACCTTGGGCCGGAAGAGCGCCGCCGGGAGGCCGGTGACCTCGACGGCGCACTGGGTCAGGACCGTCGAGAGCCCCTGGCCCATCTCGGTGTAGCCGTTGTAGAGCGAGATCGTGCCGTCCTCCTCGACGACCAGCCGCGCCTTGCCCCACTCGACGGCACCGTTGCCGATGCCCGAGTTCTTCAGGCCGCAGGCGATGCCGACGGCCTTGCCGGCGGCGCGGGCGCGGGCGTACTCCTCGCGCACGGCCTCGAGGGTCTGCTTGAGCCCCACGGACTTCTCGAACACCTGGCCCGTGGAGAAGGCCGAGCCGACCTCGACCGCGTTGCGCCAGCGGATCTCCCAACCGTCGAGGCCGACCTCGCGCGCCAACAGGTCCACGCAGCCCTCCATGGCGAAGTGGGCCTGGTTGGCGCCGAAGCCCCGCATCGCGCCGCAGGGCGGGTTGTTCGTGCAGGCCGCGACCGCCTCGATGTCCACGTTCGCCACCGAGTAGGGCCCGCATCCGTGCCCCGCGGCGCGCTCGAGGACCTTGGCGCCCACCGACGCGTAGGCGCCGGTGTCCCCCACCATGCGCGCCCAGACCGCCGTCAGCCCGCCCCGCTCGTCGCAGCCGACGCGGTAGTGCATGCGGATCGGGTGGCGCTTGGGGTGCACGCGCACCGACTGCTCGCGGTCGAGGGTCAAGCGCACGGGTGCGCCGGTCAGGAGGCACAGCAGGGCGGCGTGCGGCTGCACGGCCATGTCCTCCTTGCCGCCGAAGGCCCCGCCGTTGGGGACGAGCTCGATGGAGACCTGCTCCTCGTCCACACCGAGGAAGGACGCCACCTGGCGGCGATCGTCGAAGACGCCCTGTCCCTGGCTGTACAGGTGCAGGCCGCCGTCCTCGCGGGGTTCGGCGAGGGCGCTCTCGGGTTCGAGGAAGAGGTGCTCGATGCGCTGGGTCTCCCAGACGCCCTCGACGACGTGGGCGGAGTCCGCCAGAGAGGCCTCGGCGTCGCCGCGCCGCACGGTGGTGTGGGAGAGGCGGTTGGGGTGGGCGGGGTTGACGCGCGGGGCGCCGTCGGCCAAGGCGGCCCGGGGATCGCAGACCGGCTCGCGCACCTCGTAGGTGACCTCGACGAGCGCCGCGGCGGCGCGGGCGGTGTGCTCGTCGACCGCGGCCACGGCGGCCAGGAAGTCCCCCACGCAGCGCACCTCCTCACCCTCGGCCACCAGCCCCGGCCAGTCGTCGCACAGCAGGCCGTACCAGCGCTCCCCCCCGACGTCGGCGGCGGTCGCGACGCGCACGACCCCGGGCAGGGCCTCGGCCCGGCTCGTGTCGATCTTCAGGACGCGGGCACGGGGGTGGTCGGAGAGGCGCACGGCGCCGTGGAGCATCCCCGGGCGCACGAGGTCGCCGACGTAGGGCCGCCGCCCCAGGGTCATCTCCGCCCCCTGGTAGCGCGCGAGGGAGCGCCCCACCCGCCCGTCGCCGCAGGGCTCGGGCGGCTCCCCCTTCCCCGCCCGCGCGGCGGCGTAGGCCTCGACGGCGTCGAGGATCTTGACGTAGCCGGTGCAGCGACACAGGTGCACGTCGAGGGCGCGGGCGATCTCCTCCCGCGAGGGTTCGGGGTGCTTGTCCATCAACGCCAGGGTGCGCACAGCGATGCCGGGGATGCAGAAGCCGCACTGCAGACCGGCCGAGGAGACGAAGGCGCGCGTCAGGCGCTCGAGCTCGACCGGATCCGCCCCCTCGAGGGTCTCGACGCGCTTGCCGGCAACGCGTCCCGCAGGCAGGGCGCAGGTCACCCGGGGGCGACCGTCGACCAGGGCCAGGCAGCAGCCGCACTGGCCTTGTGGCCGGCAGCCGTCCTTGACCGAGGTGACGCCCAGGCGCTCCCGCAAGACCTCCAGGAGGGACTCGTCCTCCCGCGGTCGGACCTCGACCTCGTCGCCGTTGAGTGTGAAGCGCAGCGGATCCATGAGGCCGGAGTCTAGTCCGTGGAGAGGGCGTCGGGCCCGGTGAGGTCGAGGACCCAGCGGCGGACGAGGCGGCCGAGGACCCAACGGCGGTAGGCGGCGGTCGAGCGCACGTCGTCGATGGGCCGCACCTCGGCGGCGGCCGCCGCCGCGGCGGCCTCGGCCAGGCCGGTGGCGGGGGTCGCGCCCTCGAGCACGGCCTCCGCCGCCTCCAGGCGTCGCGGGACGGGCCCGACGCTTCCGGCGGCCAGGCGCACCCCCTCGATGCACGCCCCGCGGCGCCGGGCGGCGAAGGCCACGACGACCTTGCTGATCGCAGAGGCCGAGCGCGTCCCGACCTTCTCGAAGCGTTGCACGCTCCCGGGCGGAGGGACGGGCAGGCGCAGGCGCACGATCAGCTCGCCGGGGCCCAGGGCCGTGCGGCGGTAGTCGAGGTGGAAGTCGTCGTAGGCCAGGCTCCGTGCGCCGGCGGCGGAGGCGAGGTCGAGGCGCGCCCCCAGGGCCAGGAGCACGGGCAGCGAGTCCCCCGCCGGCGAGGCGTTGGCCGCGTTCCCGCCCAGGGTGGCGCGATTCTGGATCTGCCAGGCGCCGATCGTGGCGGCGGCCTCGGCCAGGGCCGGGAGGTGGCGGCGCACGAGCCGGTCGGCGCGCAGCTCGGCGAAGGTCACGGCGGCGCCGATGTCGATCTCCTCGCCCGCGGTCCGGATGTCGCGCAGCTCGGCCAGGCGCGAGAGGTCGACCACGGCCGGCGGCACCCGGCCGGCGGCGGCGTCGGACGCGAGCACGTCGGTGCAGCCCGCGATCGCGCGGGCCGCGAGCTCCCCGTCGGCCAAGAGGGCCAACGCCTCGTCCAAGCTCCTCGGCCGAAAGGCGCGCGTCACGGGCGCTCCTTGCGACCGACCAGGGCGGCGACGGCACGCAGGATGCCCTCGTAGCCCGTGCAGCGGCACAGGTTCCCCGCCAGGGCCTCGCGCACTCGGGCGCGGGTAGGCCGCGGGTCGCGCTCCAGGAGCGCGCGCAGGGTGACGACCACGCCCGGCGTGCAGGCGCCGCACTGCACCCCGCCCTCGCGCACCAGGAGCGAGGAGAGTGCGGCGTGGGCCTCGTCACCCGCCAGGCCCTCGACGGTGCGCACCTCCCGCCCGTCGACCTGCACGATCGGGACGAGGCAGGAGCAGACGACCTCCCCGTCGAGCAGGACCGTACACGAGCCGCACTCGCCCTCGCCGCACCCCTCCTTGGTGCCGGTCAGACGCCGCTGTTCGCGCAGGACGTCGAGCAGGCGCGCCATCGGGTCGCCCTCGCGGACGACCTCCTCTCCGTTGAGGAGGAAGGTCGAGCGTTCACCCATCGTCGTCCCCCGCCTCGCGCGCCTCGAAGAGCACCTCGGGGGTGGCCGGGATGCGCGTGGCGGCGATCCCGACCGCGTTCTCGATGGCGGCCGCCAGGGCCGGGGCGCCGCCGTCCATGGGGATCTCCCCCACGCCCTTCGCGCCGCGCGGGCCGCTCCCGCCGGGATGTTCGAGGAGCACGGTCTCCATGGCCGGCGCGTCCAGGGTCGTGGGGATCGTGTAGGTCGAGAAGCTGCCTTGCTCCAGGCGCCCGCCGGTCACCCGCGCCGCTTCGAGGTGTCCCCAACCGAAGGCCTGGAGGCTGCCGCCCTCGACCTGACCGGCGCACAACAGCGGGTGGATGACCTTGCCGACGTCGCACACCAGGGTGGCCCTCTCGGTGCGGGCGATCAGGGTGTCTGGATCGACGCTCGCCTCGACCACGTCCGCTCCCCACCCGTGGACGGCGTAGGCGACGCCGCGGTAGGTCTCCTCGTCGAACTCGGTGCCGTCGTCGGCGTAGCGTTCGACGACCTCGAGAGGCCCGTGCTCCGCCAGCCAGGCGTCGCCGGCGGCGGCGAACGGCAGGCCGGGCGCGCCCTCGCGCACCCGCCGCGCCAGCTCGCCCGCCGCGCGCTCGAGGATGCCCCCGACGACCATGACCGTGCGCGAGGCGACGGTCGGCCCCGAGTCGGGGACCAGCGCCGTGTCCGGCGGCGCGACCTCGACCGCCTCGAAGGGCACTCCGGCGGCCTCGGCGGCGATCTGGGCCAGGACGGTCTCGGTGCCCTGGCCGATGTCGGTCGAGGCCGCCAACACGGCCAGGCGCCCCCCGCGCTCCAGGCGCACGGCGACGGGAGACTCCATCCGCCGCTCGCCGTTGCCAGTGAAGCCGACCCCATGCCAGCACAGGGAGAGGCCGATCCCCGCCCGCGGGCGCCCGTCGTCGAGGGCGCGGGAGCGCTCGGCCTCTAGGGCCTGCCAGCGAGCCCGGAACCCGGTGCGCCGCTCCGCCTCCGCCAGGCACTGCAGGGCGCTGGCGCTCTCGTCGAGCACCTGACCGGTGGGCGTGACGTCCCCGGGGCGGTAGGCGTTGCGCTCGCGGATCGCGAGCGGGTCGAGCCCGAGCACGCGCGCCACCCGGTCCATCTGCCGCTCGGCGGCGAACTGGGTCTGGGGCGCGCCGAAGCCGCGGAAGGCGCCGTTGGTGGCGGTGTGGGTCGCCAGGACACGGCCCCGGATGCGGACGTTGGGGCAGGCGTAGGGTCCGGCGGCGTGCAGCACCGCGCGGGAGAGCACGACCGGCGAGAGGGTCGTGTAGGCCCCGCCGTCGAGCAGGACGTCGATGTCCACGGCGACGAGCTTCCCCTCGGCGTCGACGCCGGTCCGGTGGCGCACGCGCGAGGGGTGGCGGCGGGTGGTCGCCAGCATGTCCTCGCGGCGGTCGTAGACGAGCTTGACCGGGCGCCCGGCCCGCGCCGCCAGGAGCACGGCGTGGGCGGCGATCAGGTCTGGGTAGTCCTCCTTCCCGCCGAAGCCGCCGCCGGTCACGGCCTGGCGCACGCGCACGGCGTCGGGCTCGCACCCGAGCAGGGAGACGAGGGCGTGGTGGACGTAGTAGGGACACTGCAAGGAGCCGACGACCTCGACCGCGCTGTCGGGACCCGGCAGGGCGATCATTCCCTGGGGCTCGATGTAGGCGTGCTCCTGGTGCGCCGTCTCGTAGGTGGCCTCGACGACGTGGGCGGCCGCGCTCAGGCCGGCTTCGACGTCGCCGTGGTCGACGGCGCAGGCCGCCAACTCGCGGGCGGAGCCCGCCAGGGCCGCGTCGAGATCGACCTCGGCGGGGAGGTCCTCGTAGGTGACGCGCAGCTCGCCCAGGGCGGCGAAGGCCGCCGCGCGGCTGGGAGCGGCGACCAGCGCCAGGGCCTCCCCCACGTGGTTGGTCTCGCCGTCGGCCAGGACGGGCCAGTCGTCGGCGATCAGGGCGATGCGGTTGCGGCCGGGGACGTCGGCGGCGGTCAGGCAGACGACGCCGCTCCCCGCCAGGGCCGAGGTGTCCACGGCGAAGCGCGCCCGGGGCCGCTCGCTCCGCAGGGTCGCCCCGTGCCACAGGCCCTCGATGGCCAGGTCGTCGACGTAGGCCGCGCTGCCGTCGGCCTTGGCGGCGCCGTCGGGGCGCACGGGCCGGGCGCCCACGACGCGGGTCGCGGCGCTCTGCGGGGGGTCGGGGAGGTCGGCCATCGTCCCGGCGCGCCCCGGGGAACCCGGGCGCGCACGGCGCCCATCGTATACGGTGCGCGGCCCGCCCCCACAAGGCGGGCCACGCCTCGCCCAGCCCGCCGACCGAACCTCTCGATGACGCCGACCCGCACTCCCGACCCCGCCCCCCACGCCGGCCCGGTGCTCTTCGAGGAGGGCGACTTCCACGCCCTCTCCGAGGGGCTCTGCCGTGACCGCCAGTACGACGATCGGCGCCTTCTGGCCCGGCGCAAGCTCCTGGCCCTGGGGAAGGGGGCCTTGGCGCCCCTCGCGGCGGCGGGCGTGCGCCTGGAGTGCCGCACGAGCCTGCACCATCCCTCGCCCTTCAACGGCGGCCGCGTTCGCCGCCTGTGGGCCTACCTCTCCCGGGCCAAGGCGGACAAGACGCGCCTGCGTAGGGTCCTGGGGCGCGACCTCGCCAAGGACCTCGACTCGGCCTACCGCAACGCCTACCTGTGCGTCGCCATCGAGCCCGAGGCCCTCGAGGTCTCCCTGCGCATCCACCCCGATGCCTGGTACGACGGGCAGAACCTCGCCAAGCGCACCGCCGCCGACGGGGTGCGGCCGCTGCTGGAGATCCTGCGCGAGCTCGACGGATTCCGCCTGCGCCTGCACGACTGGAAGGGCGAGTGGCCCTGCGGCGGCCTGCCGCCCGAGCGCCTCGAGGACTTCCTGTCCCACTGGACGCCTGGGGAGCACGCCTTGGCGGTCGAGCGCCGCTTTCCGGCTCCCGCCGGCGACCGGGGGCCGGTGCTCGAGGCGGACGCGGCTCCCCACCTGACCGCGGAGCTGGTGCGCCTGGCACCCCTCTACCGCTACGGCGCCTGGTCGGCGGAGAGCGACTTCCTCTTCGCCTAGCCCGGCGAGGGGGTGGATGGTGGAGGCGGCGGGAATCGAACCCGCGTCCCGGAGTCCCCACGCAACAGGCGTCTACGTGCGTAGTCCACGCTTTGCTCTCGCCGCGGGGACGTCCGTGGACGGACTGCCCTCTGGCCAGCTTCCCCTGTTTTCTCGTCGACTCGCCGGGAGGCGCTGCTCGTCGACCAGCCCGCTGTTTGCGTCTCCCCGCGGCCGCGGGCGCTCCGCGGGGAGACGGCTGCCCGTTGTCTAGGCAGCGAGAGGCATGTTGTTGGCAATTGATGCCGTCCCGAGAAGGTTTGCGGGGTCACTCGGGGTCCCCGACACGCAACCTGGAGGTGATCGAAACCGGTCGAAACCAGTGCGCCCCCATCCGCCGAGAGTGTAGCACACGACCTCCGTGCCGGGCCAGCTTGCCCGCGGGAGCCCGTTCAGCGCCTCCGGCCGGCGGCGCGATCGATGTCGCGCCGATCCGAGCGGGCCCGCGCGGCCTGACGCTTGTCCACCAGGCGCTTGCCCTTGCCCAGGCCGAGCAACACCTTCACCCGGCTCCCCACGAAGGCCACCTCCATGGGGACGATCGTCATGCCGCGCTCCTTGACCCGCTTGGTCCACTTGCCGATCTCGCGCCGATGGGCGAGCAGCTTGCGTTCGCGGGTGGGCTCGTGATTGAACACGTTTCCGCAGCGGTACTCGGGGATCGTCGCGCCGACCAGGAACAGCTCTCCGCCGCGCACGCGGGCGTAGGCCTCGGCGATGGAGCAGTGCCCCTCGCGCAGGCTCTTGACCTCGGTCCCCTTGAGCACGATGCCGCATTCGAGCTCGTCTTGGAGCTCGTAGGCGAAGCGCGCGCGCTTGTTCGTGGCGACGACGCGGCGGTGCTCTGATTCCTTGGTCATGGCGCGAGAGCGGGGCGAGCCGCCCCACCTAGAGGATAGCGAGCGTCGAGGGCCGGTGCTGGTCACGGGTTCCCCCCGTTCCTATCCTCGCCCTTGCTCCGCCGCAGCCCGAGGTACACACCATGATCGACGAACCCGACCCGACCGATCTGCTCCAGGAGGTCCTCGACCAAGCCGGGGACGGCTTCGTGGAGCTGCGCAGCCACCGCAAGCGGACCCGCGGCCTGGCGGTCGAGAAGGGCCGGGTCGACAACGCCCGCACCAGCGAGCACACCGGCGTCGGGGTGCGCGTCCTCGTCGACGGCGCCTGGGGCTTCGCCTCCACCGACCGCCTGGAGGCGGACGCCGTGCGCGAGTCCCTCGAACAAGCCCGGCGGGTCGCCCGCGCCTCCCGGCCCGCCACCCGCCAGCCCGACCTGCCCCCGGTCGAGCTGGCTCGCGGACGCTTCGACGCGCCGGGGGTCGAGGAGACCCTGGAGCGCCCCGTCGACGAGGCCCTCGAGCTCGTCCTGGGCCTCGAGCGCGCCGCGAGCGAGGCATCCACCTCGGTCCAGAGTGCGCACTGCTCCTACAACGAGGTCTTCGAGGAGAAGGGCGTCGTCACCAGCGACGGGGCGCGGGCCTGGACGCGGCTCGTCCGGCCCGAGCTCTCCGTAGGCGCCGTCGCCGCGCGCGACGGCGAACTGCAGCGCGGCTACGAGGCGGTCGGTTCCACCGGCGGCTGGGAGTGCCTGTTCCGGCGCCGCACCGGCGAAGCCCTGGCCGAGCGCGCCGCCAAGACCGCCGTGGACCTGCTCGCCGCCGCGCACCCCGAGGGGGGCCGCAAGAAGGTCCTGCTCTCCCCCAGCCTCGTCGGCCTTCTGACCCACGAGGCCATCGGGCACACCGTCGAGGCCGACTTCGTCAGCGCCGGCTCCTGCGCGGCCGGCATGCTCGGGGAGCGGGTGGCCTCCGAGCTGGTCACCCTGTGCGACTCGGGCCGCTCGGAGCTGGTGGACGGCGCGGGCGGCACGATCGACGTCGACGACGAGGGCGTCGAGGCCGGCCGCTGCGTGATCATCGACCAGGGCCGCCTGGTGAGCTACCTGCACGATCGCGCGTCCGCCGCCCGCTACGAGACCGCGCCCACCGGCAACGCCCGTGCCTGGGAGTACGGGGACGCACCCTTGATCCGCATGCGCAACACCTACATCGAGCCGGGGCAGCACACCCTCGAGGAGCTGATCGCACGCACCGACGACGGCCTGCTGCTCGACGGCTGCGCCAACGGTCAGGCGGACGCCAACGGCGAGTTCATGTTCGGCACGCGCGAGGCCTACCCGATCCGCAACGGGCAGCTCGGCCCCCTGATGCGCGGGGCGAACATCTCCGGCGTCGCCTTCGATGTGCTCAAGACCGTCGACGGAGTGGGCGACGCCTTCCGCTGGGACCTGGGCGCGGGGCACTGCGGGAAGGGCCAGCCGGCCAAGGTAGACGCGGGCGGCCCGTGGCTCTCCTGCGAGGTCCTGGTCGGAGGCCGGCAGGCGTGAGCACCGCCACCATCGCGGTCGAGCGCGCGGAGGCCGAGCTCGCCGAGGTCGAGGAGCGCAGCGCCCGGCTGTGCGAGCTGGGCCAGGCCGGGGGCGCCGAGCAGGCCGAGGTCTGCGGCCAGCGCACGCGCTCGCGCTCGGCACGCTTCGAGAAGGGCGAGCTGCGCCTGGGCAAGGCCAGCGACGCCACCGCCTTGGGCTTGCGCGTCTTCGACGCCGGGCGCCTGGGCTTCGGCCACACCAACCAGACCGACGGCGCCGCTCTGGAGCGCACCGCCGACGCCGCCCGGGAGCTGGCGGCCCTGACCCCGCCCGACGACGCCAACGGCCTCCCCGAGGGCGGCGGTGACCCGACGCCGGTCGAGCTGTGGCGCGCGGACACGGCGGCCCTGGGGGTCGACGAGGCCCTGGAGCAGGGCGCGCGCTTCGTGGAGCGCATGAGCTCCCGCGATCCGCGCATCCGGATCGACGAGGCGACCTTCACCGTCGGCCGCTCCAGCACGGCCGTCGTCAACAGCCTCGGCACGCGGGTCGGCGCCGGCGACGCCTGGGCCAGCTTCGGCGCGCTGGTGATGGCGGTGGACGGCGACGACGTCGGGGGGTTCCACAGCGCCTGGGAGCTGGTGCGGGACCTCGCCGGCCTGGAGGCGTCCCTCGAGCGCTGCGCCGACGAGCTCACCGAGGTCGCCCTGGGCAACCTGGGTGCGGGCAGCGCCGAGTCCTATCGCGGGCAGGTGCTCTTCTCCCCCACGGCGTTCCTCGAAGCGGTCGTCTCCCCCATCGTCTCCGCCGCCAGCGCGATCGCCGTGCAGCGCGGCCGCAGCTCCCTGGCCGGACGCCTGGGGGAGCGCATCGCGCACGAGGGGCTCTCGATCCACGACGATCCCTCCGATCCGGAACTCTCGGGCGCCGCCGGCTTCGACCGCGAGGGCCAGCCGACCGTCCGGCGCACCCTGGTCGGCGCGGGGCGCCTGGAGTCCCTGCTCTACAACGGCTACGCCGCACGGGTGGACGGGGTCGCGTCCACCGGCCACGCCGTGGGCGGGCCGCGCTCGGTGCCCGGCCTGGGCAGCCACGGGATCTGCGTCGATCCGGGCGACGGCGGGGAGGAGGAGGACCTCCTCGACGCCCTGGGGAAGGGCCTTTGGATCCGCCGCTTCGCCGGGACCGTCGACCCGATCTCGGGGGACTTCTCCGGCGTGGCCAAGGGCGCACGGTGGATCGAGGGCGGCCGCGTCGCGCGCCCGGTGCGCGAGACCCTGGTGTCGGGCAACGCCTTCGAGCTCGCGGGCGCCATCGTAGCCCTCGGCTCGCAGAGCGAGCGCTGCCGGGGATCCGAGCGCCTGCCCGCCGCCCTGATCGACGGCGTGTCGGTGACGGCGGGTTGACCTCGCATCCCGTGCTCCGTATCGTCCCCGCCTCACCCGGCCCGGGTGGCGGAATTGGCAGACGCGCATGGTTCAGGTCCATGTTCCCGCTAAGGGAGTGGGGGTTCGACTCCCCCCCCGGGCACCACGCTCGCCCGCGCCCGATGGGAGGCGGCCCCTGGGAGCTACAGGCCCTGGCCGCCCGGCGCGCGGTAGACGAGGATCCCGCGCTTGCCCATCTCGCCGGGCAGCTCGTGCTCGAAGACGGTGTTGAGGCGGAACCCCAAACGCTCGGCCTCGCGCTCCCCGGCCCGCACCTCGCGCGACCAGGAGGCGCCCTTGAGCATGACGTACTCCTTGAGGGAGTGGCGCACCTTGCGCAGGGTGCGTACGTTCTCGCGCACGGAGCTGACCGCCCGCACGAGCACCATGTCGCAGCGCTCGGTCAACAACAGGTCCTCGCAGCGCCCGTCGTGGACGGAGCAGTTCTTGATCCCCATGGCCTCCACGCATTCGGCGAGGAAGGCCGCCTTCTTGCTCGACGACTCGACCAGACAGACGCTGGCGTTGGGCTCGGCCAGGGCCAGGGGCAGGCCCGGGAAACCGCCCCCGCTTCCCAGGTCGAGGATGCGCCGGCCGAGGAAGGAGAGGTACTGGGTCAGGCGCCAGGAGTCGAGGTAGTGCTTGGCGGCGACCTCCTTGGGGTCGAGGATCGCGGTCAGGTTGACCTTGCGGTTGTGGTCCAGGAGCCGGTGGGCGTGCTCGGCGAAGGCATCCAGGACCGACTCCTCGATCACCTCGCCCTCGAAGGCCCAGGTCATCGCCTTGCGCAGCACCTTGACCGAGGGTGCGGGAACGTCGGGTCCCGGCGGATCCTCCTCGGCCTTCTTCGACCCGTCCTCGCCCTCTGCGTCCTCCGCGCCCTCTCCTAGGTCATCGGCCCCGTCGAGCAGCTCCTCGGCCAGGGCCTCCCCGTCCGCCGCGGCGCCCTCACCGCCGCGCTCGCCGCCGGCCGCCGCGGGCTCGGGACACGCGTCCTCGTCGTCGTCCTCCCCGCCGGGGAGCGTGGGCCTGTCGTCATCTCGTCTCATGGCATCCCTGGGCTCTTCTCCCTCGTGTCGGTGCCCGCGAGCTTGACGATCGAGGCTGGCAGGGCAGCAGGGACTCGAACCCCGATCCTACTGATTTGGAATCAGTCGCTCTAACCAATTGGAGCTACTGCCCTGGCCGTTGGCGAAGCCTACCGGCGCCCCCGGGCCCTCGCAAGGGAGGGATCGGCGTGGGACTCGCCGTCTCCGCCGGCCCGGCGACTTGTTACCGTTCCCGACACCGCGTGCCGCCCCGGTCCGCCCCCAGCCATGCCAGCGCCTTGAAAACCCCTCCCGACGAGCCGCCCGGCGACCGACCGCGCATCATCGACGCACCCGACCTGGCGCGGCGCGTGCGCAGCGAGAACGCCGAGCGGGTGATCTCGCGCCTGGCGCGCAACGGCCACGAGGCCTACCTCGTCGGGGGCTGCGTGCGCGACCTGCTCGTGGGGCGCCGTCCCAAGGACTTCGACGTCGCCACGAGCGCCACGCCGCGGCAGGTGCGGCGCCTGTTCCCGCGCAACAGCCACATCATCGGGCGCCGCTTCCGCCTCGTGCACGTGCGCTACGGCGCCGAATCGATCATCGAGACCGCCACCTTCCGGCGCGAGCCGCAGCCCCGCGAGGGAGACGACGAGGACCTCTTGATCGTCGAGGACAACGTCTTCGGCACGGCGGCCGAGGACGCGCGCCGGCGCGACTTCACGGTCAACGGTCTGTTCCTCGACCCCAACGCCGAGCGTATCATCGACTTCGTCGGCGGCCTCGAGGACCTCGACGCGCGGCTGTTGCGGACCATCGGCCCGCCGCGCGTGCGGATGCAGGAGGACCCCGTGCGCATCCTGCGTGCGATCAAGTTCGCCACGCGCCTGGACTTCCACATCGAGGACGAGACGTGGAATGCGATGTGCGACACGGCCCCGGAGCTGGAGCGCTCCGCACCGCCGCGGGTGCTCGAGGAGATCCTGCGCCTGATGCGCTCGGGGACGGCCCTGGGGTCGTTCCGCAAGCTGCGGCGCTGCGGCGCCCTGCAGGCGATCCTGCCCGAGCTCGACAGCTACCTCGGTCCGCTCGACCACCCCAGCGAGGCCGAACGCGACCGCTCCGAGGAGTTCCGGCGCCTGCTCGAAGCCCTCGACAACGACGTCCACGGCGGCTACGAACCGACCACTCCCGTCTGCCTCGCCCTGCTCTACCACGGCATCGTCGAGCGCGAC
Organism: Planctomycetota bacterium; assembly: GCA_030746555.1. GTDB lineage: Bacteria > Planctomycetota > UBA1135 > UBA1135. The sequence continues at coordinate 40,843 of JASLMK010000051.1, forward strand.
GTCGCCGAGCGGGGGGTGGGCGACTCGATGACCGAGCTCGCCCGGCTCACCGGCGAGCACGTCGACGCTCTGTGCGAGCGCGCCCGGCTGTCCCGCCGCCACAGCGGACGCACGCGGCGCATCCTGGTCCAGCAGGACACCTTCCTGCGCGGCTCCAGCCGCCACTTCCGCCCGCGCTTGTTCTGCCTCGGGGAGGACTTCCCCGAGGCCCTCGAGCTGTTTCGTCTGCGCGCCGCCGCCCTCGGACGGGGCTGGGACATCTACGAGGGCTGGGCTGAGCGCTACCGCGAAGCCCGCGCCATGCCTCCCGAGGAGGTCGAAGCCGAGCGGCGCAAGGGCCGCCGGCGGGGCGGACGCCGCGAGCGTCGCCGACGGCGGCGCGGGGGGTGATCCACCCGGGCGCCGTTTTCTCCGCCCGCCCGGCCGAGCGGGGGTAGAGTTGCTTGGTTCGATGTGAGACGGGCTCTTCCGGACGCACCGGCGGGCTCCCAGCCCCTCCCCGGGGCCGGCACTGTTCCGAATGGGTTGCGGTGACCTCGGCGGACGTCATGCCGTCGGGAGCGCGTGCCTGAGTGCTCCAGCGCGGGGAAGGACTCGTCTCGACGCCAGTTCCTGGCCGAACCGCCGGCCGGCGAGGGCCCTTCCCCCTCCCGGCCGGTTCTCTTTCCACGGGAGGGGCGGCCGCAGGGGGCCGCCCCTGCGTTTTGTCCGTTCCCCACGGCGCCGCGGAGTGGTACAGGAGGGCGTGCCGCGCCTCGCTCCGCTCCCCCTTGCCCTCGCCTGCTGCGTCCTCGCCGCCCGCTCGGCCGCACCGGCGTCTGCGGCGCAGGAGCCCACCGACGCCCGGGCCGAGGCCGCCTGGCGCACCCTCGACGCCGACACCCGCACGGAGGTCATCGAGCGCTTTCGCCTGGAGGTCGCCTGGAACGACACCTTCCAGAACGCCCTGCTGCGCTTCGTCCTCGACGGCCAGGAGCGCGACCCGGGCCTCTGGCCGGCGCGGCGGCCGGCGGCCCACTTCGATCCCGCCACCCACGCGCCTCGCCAGCCGACCCCGCGCCGTCCACTCGGGGCCGACAGCGCGCGGGTCAAGAAGCAGGCCGAGCGCTTCTTCTTCCGCGTGCCGCCCCGGCGCCTGCGCAGCGGCTGGGCCTACTCCTACGAGACCCGCGGGCTGGTGCGGGAGGTGGACGCCGACGATCCCGACCGCCTCTTCGCCAACGGCCTGCGCGGGTTCCCGCCCGACCTCGATCTGGCCGAGGCCCTCGTCGAGCGGGCCCTCGACGACGGGGCGCAACGGCTCGTCCTGACGGCATTCGGCCACGCCTACACCGACCGCCTGGGTGCCCTCTTCCCGGGGTTGACCCTCTACGACGCCTGGGCGTCGGGCGGCGAGATGGAGATGCCCGACATCGACTGCCTGGGCATCGTGCACACGGTCCTCGACGACTGGACGAGCTGGAAGGCGCCGGTGCCCACCCGGAAACAAGACGAGCTGTACGCGACGATCGGCGCCCTCTTCGTCGACGCGCGGCGCCATCGCGGCCTGCGCCACGCCCTGGCGCGCAGCTACCTGACCGGCGAGGCGGTCCTGCGCGACGGCTACCAGCCCAGCCTGGCGGCCTTCCACGCCCTGTGGGAGGACGCGAGCTCCAACCCGGCGACCCTCGCCGAGCGCCTGCCGCCGGCGGCGGACTGGGAGGGATTCCTGACCGCTTGGGGCGAACGCGTGGACGACGAGCCCGAGCGCCTCGCGGCCGGCCGGCGCCGCCAGGCGACCTTGGTCGCCGACGCGGCCGCGGTGCGCCGCACGCTCCTGCGGATCCTGCGCGAGACCGGCGCCTTCGATTGAGCCCGGGCTCAGGCCTCAGAAGCGACGGCGCGCCCGGCCAGCTCGGCCGTGGCGAAGGCGGCCTGGAAGTTGAGGCCGCCGATCGGCCCGTCGAGGTCGAGCAGCTCGCCGCACACCCACAGCCCCGGGTGGCCGCGCACGGCCATGGTCGCCGGGTCGACCGCCGCGAGCGCCAGGCCGCCGGCGGTCACCTCGGCCCGGTCGAAGCCCAGGCTCCCCTCGACGGGGACGGCCAGGCCCTTGAGCGCCTCCACGAGGTCGTGGCGCCGCGCCCGCGGCAGCTCGCTCACCGCCGAGCGGGAGTCGACCAGCCCGGCCTGCCGGCAGGCGGCGTCGAGCACTCGCCGGGGGACGTCGAGGCCGAGGGCGCGCGCCACGCTGCCGGCCCCCGGGCTGGCGGCGCCCTCGATCAGGCGCCGCCGCAGCTCCTCTCGGCCGGTGCCCACGCCGAGGTCCAGCAGGATCTCGCGCGCGCCTCCATCGGCGGTCACGTGGCGCGAGAGGTCGAGAGCCGCGGGGCCCGACAGGCCTTCGTGGGTGAACACCACCGGGCGGCGGCGGCGGACCGTCTCCCCCGTCGGCGCGACCAGGCGCGCCTCGACCTCCTGCAGGGCGACGCCGGCCAGCTCGCGTACCCAGTCCGCCCCGCTGCGCAAGGGGACGAGGGCCGGGCGCGGCTCGACGACCTCCAGGCCCAGCTCTCGCAACCAGGGGTAGGCGTCTCCGGTCGTGCCCGAGCGCGGGACGCTCGCCCCGCCGGTGCACAGGACCAGGCGCCGGCAGCGGACGGCTCCGGCGCCGGCCAGGCGCGCCCGCCAGCCGCCCGCCGCGCCCAGGGACTCGATCCCCGCCACCGCCGCGCCACAGCGCGGCAGCACCCCCGCCGCCCGGGCCTCGGCCTCGAGGGCGTCGCGTACGTCGCGGGCCCGCTGGCTGGCGGGAAAGACCTTCTCCAAGGGCGCCTCGACGGTCTCCACGCCCAGGGAGCCGAAGCGCTCCCGCAGGGCCGCCGGGCTCAGGGCGCGGAAGGCCGGGCGCAGGAAACGCCCCCCCTCGCGGCCGAACAGGCGCCCGGCCGCCTCGCTCGCCAGGGTCGTCGTCAGGTTGCAGCGCGTGCCGCCGCTGGCGAGCACCTTCGTCCCGATCCGCGGCGTCTTCTCCAGCAGGAGCACCCGCGCCCCCGCCCGCGCCGCCCGCGCCGCGGCCCAGGTTCCCGCGGCACCGGCCCCCACGACGAGGACCTCTACCGCGACCTCGTCCGGCGACGGGCCTGGGTCAACCACCGGAGAGGGCGCGTTCGCTGGCCTCGAGCCGCGCGCTCCTGGGGGGCCGGTCGTCGTCGCGGTCGTCGAGGTAGCCCTCGGGCAGGCGCACGCGCTGGGTGCGCCCGCGCTTGGCGCGCTGCGCACGCAGGGCGGAGCGCGGGAAGGGCTCGGCGGGGTCGAGGCCCGCGAGCAGGCTCTCGAGCTCTGACGGCGTGCTGACGCGCAGGAGCTCGGCGCGCACGGCCCGGGCGCCGCGGAAGCCCTTGGTGTACCAGGCGCACCACTTGCGCGTCTGGCGCATGCCGGTGTCCACCCCGAAACACTCGACGAGACCCCGCGCGTGGTCGAGGAGGATCGGAACGATCTCCCCCATCGTCGGCGGCGGCGGAGGCGCGTGGCCCTCGAAGGCGGCGGCGAGCTCTCCGAAGAGCCAGGGCCGGCCCAGGCAGCCGCGGCCGATGATGATCCCCGCGCAGCCGGTCTCGCGCATCATCGCCAGGCCGTCGGTCCACTCCCAGATGTCGCCGTTGCCGAGCACGGGGATGGGGACGGCCTCCACGAGGCGGGCGATGGCCTCGCGGTCGGCCCGGCCGCTGTAGAGCTGGGCCGCCGTTCGTCCGTGCAGCCCGATGGCCGCCGCCCCCTCCTCGACCGCCACGCGCCCCGCATCGAGGTAGGTCGACAGGCTCTCGTCGATACCCTTGCGGACCTTGATCGTCACCGGCACCGAACCGGCGGCCTCGACCGCGGCGCTCACCAGGCGCGCCAAGAGTCGCGGGCGCACGGGGATCGCGCTGCCGCCGCCCTGGCGCGTGACCTTGGGCACGGGGCAGCCGAAGTTCATGTCCACCAGATCGACCCCGTCGTCGACCAAGGCCGCGACCATCGCAGCGACGTCCGCCGGGTCAGAGCCGTAGATCTGGACCGCCCGGGGGTGCTCTCCGGGGCCCCCGCGGGCCAGGGCGAGGGTCGTGGGGTTGCCCTCGCGGAAGCCGCGGGCGGTGATCATCTCGGTCACCGCCAGGCCCGCGCCGAGGTCGCGACACAGGCGCCTGAAGGGGACGTTGGTGACGCCCGCCATGGGCGCCAGGACCACCGGCGGCCAGATCGACAGGGGCCCCACCTGCAGGGGGGCGAACTCGCCGGGCGCGGCGACGGCGGTGCCGGCGGACGCGCTCACGGCGCTCATCGACCGCGGACCGGAAGGCCCGCTCCTCCGTGGGCGTCGGCCTGTCGACCGGCCGTCCTGATGGTCCCCGAGCCGCGGGTGCGCTCGATGTGCAGCACCTCGCCGTGGGGTCCGAAGGTGCAGGCCACGCCGCCCACGCCGGTGCGCGCGAAGTGCACGCCCTCGGGGGTGCGCTCGAGGGTCCAGCGGGCCAGGGCGGGCTCGATGTCCTCGAGGGTCAACACCGTCAGCTCCCCGACCTCATCACGCTGGCCGAGCACGAGTGCGGTCGAGACCGAGCCCGCGTCGAAGAGCGCCAGGTGCTCGTGGATCGCCGACACGTCGATGTGGGTGCCGTTGAAGCGTCGCTGGATGCGCAACTGATCGGCCACCAAGATGCCCTCGATCGTGACCACGTCCCCGCCGCGCTCGACAGCCAGCTCGAACCCCTCCAGGCGCCCGGCACGGATGCGCTGGTTGAGCGAGGTGCGGGTGCCGCCGGCGCGGTCGACCGCGCGCGTGCAGTAGGCCAGGAGCCCCTCTCCGAGGTCGACGACGGCGTAGCGCTCGACGGAGACCTCGCGGCCCAGGGCGCCCGAGTCGACGCGGCCCGTCAGGAGCAGCCGGCCGCCTTCTGGCAGGTCGGGCGGCTGGACGGCGAGGGGGCGGGCGGCCCGCTCCCGGGCGGCCGCCTGGCGCTCGAGCACGTCGTCCTCCATGCGTTCGAGGTCGCGCTCGTCGAGGAGCACGCCGCGCAGGACGACCCGGGCCGGACGGCGCAGGCAGGCCAGGTCCCGCCGCGGATCGCCGTCGAGGACGAGCAGGTCTGCCACGCGGCCGGCCTGGATGGTCCCGCGCTCTCCCTCCAGCCCCGCCAGGCGCGCCGCGCTCGCGGTCGCCAGCTCCAGCACCGCAGCCGGGGGGATTCCGGCGCGCACGAAGAGGGCGAGCTCGTCGTGCAGGCCATCGCCGGGCGCGATCCAGGGGTTGGGGGCGGCGCTGCCGGGGAACAGGTCCACACCGGCCTCCCACAGGCGCCGCACCAAGTGCAGCTGGCGCCCGAGGAGGGCGTCGTGGCGTGCCAGGCCCTGGGGATCGAGAGCGTCGCGGCGGCCGGCGAGCTCGGCTCGCCACCAGGCCTCGTAGTGGGGCGCCAGGCGCGCGAGGACCGCCGGCTCGCGGCCGGGGTCCTCCCCGCGCTGGGCGTAGGCGCGCAGGAGCGGCGTGACGGCTGGCGGGGCGGAGCCGAGGCCGGAGAGGATCGTCTCGACAGCCTCGGCATCCAGTTCGTCCCACGCTCCCGGAGACGGCGGGAAGGCCTCCAGCGTGCACAGGCCGTCCACCCCCGCCGCGACCGCGTCGGCCAGATCGACCCCGGCCGGCAAGGGGCCCCAGACGGCCAGGCCCTGTTCGTGGGCCAGCAAGACCAGGCGCCGCCAGGCGCCGACGCCCAGGCCCTGCTGCACGGCGACGAAGTCGATGCCGAGCTCCCGCAGGCGAGGCAGCTTGTCCTCGACGTCCGCGGCCCCCCCGACCACGACCGATTCGGTCGTGCTGGGGCGCGGGCCGTCGAAGGCCGCACCGCAGACCACCAGAGCCGGACCGGGCCCGCGGTCGCGCACCGCCGGTGAGCGTGCGGCGAAGATCGTGCCCAGGTCGTTGCCGAGGTCGCGGACGCAGGTGACTCCCGCGAGGATGTAGAGCGGATCGTGCTCGAGGTCGTGATGGACCATGCCGTCGATCAGCCCCGGAACCAGGTGCCGGCCGGCGAGGTCGACGCGCTCCGCCCCCGCCGGCACGGCCAGGTCCTCGCCCACGGCCTCGATGCGCCCGTCGCGCACGATCACCGTCGCCACGCGCGGCCCCTCTTCTGGGACCAGCGTGTGGACCGTGGCGCCTTCGAGGGCCAGCAACTGCAGCAGGGCCAGGGTGAGCATCGGGGCGACGGGGGCCGTCGGCCGCCTGTTATACCCGTCCGGAGACGCCGTATACCGACCGTGGGGAGAGAAGGGGCCGACCTCGCCCGGAATCCCACCGAGGCCCTGGAACCTGTGCCCGCGATCGGGCATCCTCTCCGGAGCGCGCCCTCGCCGAGACCCCAGGTCTCCGCGGGGGCGCCTGCTTGCCCTCGATTCTGCCCCGCCTCGCTCGGTCGCGGGCCCGCCCCAGCGCGGTCCCGCGAGCGGGCTCCACCCCTGGAACCCGTCCCATGAGCCTCCCGATCCTCGTAGCTCAGGAAAACTGGCAGGTCTTCGACGAGGCCTGGCTGGCCTTGATGAACGCCGAGGGAGCGCTCGACGAGCTCCTACCCGCCCTGACCGTCGCCGGCGAGAAGAAGCGCATCGCACGCTGCGTTCCCCTGGTGCGCCAGCATGCCGAGCTGCTCGAGGCCGGCGAGCGGCACGCCGACGCGGCGGCCCTGTTGGGCACGGCCCTGGCGGCCGGCGCTCCCCACGCGGAGTTCGCGGCCAAGCTGGACGAGATGGCCCAGGCGGCGTGGGGCGAGGAGCCTTGGTGGGAGCAGGCCGTCGAGCTGACCGGCCTGACCGCCCCCGGCGGGGATCCGCGCCGGGCCTGGAGGGCATTCGGCCGCCTGCGCGCCCTGGAGGCCGGAGCGGTCGTCTTCCACGCCGGCGGCTGGGGCACGGGAGAGGTCACCGAGGCCGGCGAGGGCACGGTCTCCGTGCGCTTCCATACGGGCATGAGCGATCGGTTCCCGATGGCCGCCGCGCTGGACATCTTCGAGGTCCTGCCCGAGGGTGACCTGCGCACCCTCCACTTCCGCGATGCCGCCGCGCTCAAGAAGCGCATGAAGAAGGAGCCCCTCGAGGTCCTGCGGGCGATCCTCGAGCGCTACCACGGCCGGGCCTCGCTGATCTCGGTCAAGAACGCCATGGCCCAGGTCGGCCTGGAGGGCAGCGGCTGGAGCGCGTGGTGGCGGCGCGTCAAGAAGCTGGCCGAGGACAGCGAGTGGTTCAAACTCTCTGGGAGCGGCCAGCGCATGGAGCTGCGCCTGCTCCTGGAGGCGGCCGATCCTTGCGAGCAGCTCCAGCGCCAGCTCTCGGCCCTGGGGAGCCTCGAGGAGATCCTCGAGCGCTGTCGGACCGTGCTCGCCGGAGGCCGGGAGCCCGCCCTGATGGAGCTGGCCCTCGAGGCCCTGGAGGGCGCGGCCGCCGATCCCGATGAACCCCTCCCGTGGCGCATGGCCGCCTGGCTCTCGATCCGCTCCGCCCGCGGCGAGACCCCCGCGGCCCTCGCCGAGCGCCTCGCCGAGGCCGAGGCGGGGGAAGGGGCGTCGACCCCCGCGGGGGCCGAGAACGCGCCGCACCGCGCCTGGGAATCCCTGGGCGCGCTGCCCACCGTCCGCGACCAGGAGGCGGCCCTCGACCTGCTGCCCGAGGTCTTCGGCGAGGATTGGCTGGCGGCCGTCGGCGCCCAACTTCGCTACGCGCCCCCGGGTATGGTGCGGCCGCTCGTCGAGCGCCTGCTCGAGGCGGGCTCCCAGAGCCTGCTCGGCGCCGTCTACGCCGAGCTGCTCGCGCGCCCCCAGCGGGCACCGCACCTCCTGGTGGCCCTGGCGCGCCTGGGCGAGGATGGGCGCCTCGAGGGAGAGCTGCCCCCGCCGGCGCGCCGCGCCCAGTCCCTCGTCTCCCTCGGGGCACGCCTGTGGAAGGACCGCGGGGACGACCCGCACTCCGCCCGCAGCCTCGGGCGCCTGGTCGAGTTCCTGACGGCCGGCCACAATCCGCGCTTGGAGGGCATGCTCGCCGACGCCGGCCCCGAGACCCTCCGGAGCATCCAGCTGCAGGTCCAGCAAGGGATCGACGAGTCCATCGACAACATCATCACCTCCGTCATCTTCCACTCCGACCTCGACCTCGCCGACGCGCGTGACCGCGGCTTCTGGGAGGGCGAGGAGATCTGGACGACGCGTGGCGGTCTGGAGCGCTTCAACGCCGAGCTGCGGGAGTTGCGCGACGAGAAGATCCCGGCCAACGAGAATGCGATCGGCGCGGCCGCCGCCCTGGGCGATCTGTCGGAGAACGCCGAGTGGGAGATGGCCCTGCAGGAGAAGCGCAACCTGACCACGCGCCTGGCCGAGATGGAGGGGGACGCCCTGCGGGCGCGCCTGCTCGAGGACGCCAGTCTCCCCGAGGACAAGGTCTGCCCCGGGACGGCGGTGCGCTACCGGGACCTCGGCGCCGGCGACGAGCACCGCATCGTCATCCTCGGCCCCTGGGACACGGACATGGGCGAGGACATCGTCAGCTACCGGGCTCCTCTCGCCCAGGGTCTCTTGGGTTTGTCGAGCGGCGATCAGTCGCGGGTCGACCTGCCGGGCGGCGCCCTCGACCTGGAGGTGCTGGGGATCGAGCCCGTCGACGTGCAGTGAGGCGAGCGCCGCGCTGATGGACGAGCGGACCCTCGGCGGCTGGCGATTGCGCTGCGACCCGGAGGCCACGCGCGCCTTGGGTGGGGCCGCCCCGGCGGCCGCGGACGCCTGCGGCTGCCCCGCCTGCGAGAACTACGTTGCCCAGCGGGGCGAGGCACTCGACACGGGCCTGCGGGCCGACCTCGAGGGCCTGGGAATCGATCCCGACCGGGAGAGCGAGCTGTGCCATCTCGGGCGCCGCGAGGATGGGCTGCACCGCTACGTCTGCCGCTTCGGCTTCGTGGGTGCGGTCGTGGGCGAGCCCGAGGAGCCTCCCGGCGAGGGCGGCTGGCGCGCCGGCCCTCGCGCTGAGGGGGTCGAAGGGGGCGGCGAGGCCTGGCTGGAGGTCGAGGTGGCCCTCCCGTGGCGCTTGGACCTCGGCGAGCTGCCCTGAGCCCTGTCCGCCCCGGAAAAGCCCGGACTTGCCCTGGCATCCCACCGAGCATCAGCCTATTGTGATGTAGTGTTGAAAGTACCCGCAACAGGCCAGGACCTGCCCACGACGCTCCTGAAGGCCCTCGGCGACCCGATCCGCCTGCGCATCCTGCGCCTCTTGGATCGAGAGGAGTTGTCGGTGGGCGAGCTCTCCCGGGCCCTGGCCCTGTCCCAGAGCCGCGTCAGCAACCACCTGCGGGTCCTGCGCGAGCACGCCCTGCTCGCCGAGCGCCAGGCCGGGACGAGCACCTTCCTGCGCCTGGGGATCGCCGACGCCGACGGGCTCGCCGCCCGCCTCTGGGCGGCCCTCTCCGCCGACCTCACCGACGACCCCGGCGACACCGAGCGCCTGCGCCAGGTGATCGCCGAGCGGCGCGAAGTCTCGCCGGAGTTCTTCGACCGCGTCGCCGGCCGCTGGGACACGATCGGCGTCGAGTTCGCCTCGGGCCAGGCGCGCCAGCGCGCCGTCGCCAGCCTGGTGTCGGCGGGCGCGATCTGGGGCGACCTCGGCTGCGGCACGGGCTACGTCGCCCGCGCCATGCTCGGCCTGTGCGAGCGCGTCGTGTGCGTAGACAGCTCCGCCGGCATGCTCGAGCAGGCCCGCGTCCGCCTCGCCGAGCACCCCGGCGGCACCGAGGTCGACCTGCGCCTGGGCGAGCTCGACGCCCTGCCCATCGGCGACGGCGAGCTCGACGGCGCCGTGGCCGCGATGGTCCTCCACCACCTTCCCTCCCCCGACGGCTGCCTGGCCGAGGTCTTCCGCGTCCTGCGCCCCGGCGCCACGGCGGTCGTCGTCGACCTGGTCCCCCACGGCGAGGGTTGGCTCTCGACCGAGCTCGGCGACCGCCACCTCGGCCTCGACGCGCGCCAGGTCGGGGCGGCCTTCGCCGCCGCCGGCTTCGTGGACGTGCGCATGGAGGCCCTCGACGACCGCTACCGTCCCCAGCCCCCCGCCGGGCTCCCGCCCCTGCCCGGGGGCGGCCTACCCCTCTACACCGTGCGCGGACGCAAGCCCCGGGCTTGACCGCGCACCCCCTCCGTCCTTTCCTGTCCCGTCTCCCACCGTCGCCCGCGGCCGCGGGCCCACCCGAACCGAACGTGACCATGAGCACCACGACCCCCCAGATCCTGACCGACTTCAAGGTCGCCGACCTCGACCAGGCCGCATTCGGCCGCAAGGAGATCGAGCTGGCCGAGCACGAGATGCCGGGCCTGATGGCCCTGCGCGAGGAGTACGCGGGGCGCCGTCCCCTGGAGGGCGCGCGCATCACCGGCTCCCTGCACATGACGATCCAGACCGCCGTCCTGATCGAGACCCTCACCGAGCTCGGCGCCGCCGTGCGCTGGGCCTCGTGCAACATCTTCTCGACCCAGGACCACGCCGCCGCGGCCGTGGCGGTCGGTCCCGAGGGCACCGTCTCCGAGCCCCGCGGCGTGCCGGTCTTCGCCTGGAAGGGCGAGACCCTGGCGGAGTACTGGTGGTGCACCGAGCGCGCCCTGGACTGGTCCGACGGCGAGGGTCCGAACCTGATCCTCGACGACGGCGGCGACGCGACGATGATGGTGCTCAAGGGTGCCGAGTTCGAGGCCGCGGGAGCGGTCCCGGCCCCCACCGAGGACGCCGGCGAGGACTGGGGCGAGCTGCTCGGGCGCCTGGCGACGATCCACGCCGCCTCCCCCGGCAAGTGGACCGCCGTCGCCGCGGGCATCCGTGGCGTGAGCGAGGAGACCACCACCGGAGTCCACCGCCTCTACCAGATGGTCGAGCGCGGCGAGCTGCCGTTCCCCGCGATGAACGTCAACGACTCGGTCACCAAGAGCAAGTTCGACAACCTCTACGGCTGCCGCCACTCCCTGGTGGACGGCATCTGCCGGGCGACCGACGTGATGCTGGCGGGCAAGGTGTGCGTGGTCTGCGGCTACGGCGACGTCGGCAAGGGCTGCGCCCAGTCCCTGCGCGGCCAGGGCGCGCGGGTGATCGTGACCGAGATCGACCCGATCTGCGCCCTGCAGGCGGCCATGGAGGGCTACGAGGTGACGACCCTCGAGGCCGTCGTGGCCGAGGCCGACCTGTTCGTCACGACCACGGGCAACAAGGACATCATCACCGCCGACCACATGGCGCGCATGAAGCACAACGCCATCGTGGGCAACATCGGCCACTTCGACAACGAGATCGACATGGCCGGGCTGGCGCGCGTCGAGGGCATCGAGCGCACCAACGTCAAGCCCCAGGTGGACGAGTGGACCTTCCCCGACGGCCACGCGGTGATCCTCCTGGCCGAGGGGCGTCTGTTGAACCTGGGTTGCGCGACGGGCCACCCCAGCTTCGTGATGTCCAACAGCTTCACGAACCAGGTCATGGCGCAGATCGAGCTCTTCGAGAACGCCTCGCTCTACGAGAACAAGGTCTACACCCTGCCCAAGCACCTCGACGAGCGCGTGGCGCGCCTGCACCTCGCCAAGCTCGGCGTGGAGCTGACCGAGCTGACCGACGACCAGGCCGCCTACCTCGGCATCCCCAAGGAGGGTCCCTACAAGCCGGACCACTACCGCTATTGATGGCGGCGCCGGCTCGATGACGGAGCCCGCCCCGCCCACCGGCCGCCTGGCGCCCAGCCCCACCGGGCTCTTGCACCTGGGGCACGCGCGCTCGTTCCTGCTGGCCTGGTGGCAGGTGCGCGCCGCGGGGGGCCGCTGCCTCCTGCGCCTGGAGGACCTCGACCGCTCCCGAGTGCGCCCGGGGATGGCCCAGGCCTGCCTGAGGGACCTGGAGTGGTTGGGCCTGGACTGGGACGGGCCGGTGGTCGTGCAGAGCGAGGGCCTCGCGCACCTGCGTGGGGCCCTCGATGCGTTGCTGGCCGCGGGCGCGCTCTACCCTTGCGTGTGCACCCGGCGCGAGATTCGCGAGGCCGCCAGCGCCCCCCACGACGAGGGCGGGGCGGCCCCCTATCCCGGCACCTGCCGTGATCGCTTCGCCTCCCTCGACCAGGCCCGCGCCCACTCCGGCGGTCGAGCGGCCCTGCGCCTGCGGGTCGCACCGGGGCCGGTCCCCTTCACCGACGGTGTGCTCGGTCCCCAGGCGATGGACGTCGCCGCCGAGGTCGGCGACTTCCCCGTAGCGGGCCCCGACGGCCTGGTCGCCTACCAGCTTGCGGTGGTCGTCGACGACGCGCGCTCGGGGATCGACACGGTGCTGCGGGCCGACGATCTCCTCGGGAGCACGGCCCGCCAGCTCCTCCTGCAGCGCGCCCTCGGCCTGCCTTCCCCGCGCTGGTTCCACGTCCCTCTCGTCTGCGGCCCCGACGGGGCCCGCCTGGCCAAGCGCGCCGACGACCTCTCCCTGGCGGCCCTGCGGGCGGGTGGTGTCGATCCCCGGGAGGTCGTCGCCTGGGCGGCGCGCTCGGCGGGCCTGCCTTGCCCCGAGCCCCTCGCGGCCGCCGAGCTCATCGGCGTCTTCGACCTCTCCGCCCTCCCCGCCGGCCCGGTCTCGATCGACCCCGCCGCCTGGGACCGGTCGCCCGCCTGATCGTCCCCGCCGCCGGGTTCCCCTCCAGCCGGGGCCCGCTCCCCGCCGAAAGGTGCTGCGGCCTTGCATCCCCCTGCCCCGGGGGTATTCTCTCCCGGCCCTGTTCCCCGATAGCTCAATTGGTAGAGCATTCGGCTGTTAACCGAAGGGTTGTAGGTTCAAGTCCTACTCGGGGAGCCACTCCCCGCTCGCGACGGTCCTCCTCGCTACCGGGGCGGTGTCGCAAGCCTCAGGGGCCCGGCGTGCAGGCCAGCTCCTACTCGAGGGTGCCGCCGAGGGTGAAGTCGGTGCGGCGCGTGGAAGAGCCAGTGCCAAGCGCCGCCCTCGGTGTAGAAGACCTCGCCCTCGGCGCAAGTCTAGCCCGGGCTAGGGCACCGCGGGCGGCCGCGCGACCCAGCCCAGCGGTCGATCCCCCACGCCGGCCCCCTCCCTTCAGGGCCGGTGCCTGGACACGCGGTGGGTTCAAAGGGTACTCTGGAGTCGGATATCGTGAATTCGATCAGCCAGTCCAGCGAGCACCTGATCCGGGCGCTCACCTACCTCGCCCAGCACCATGGGAAGGGCTACTTCCTGGCCCGAGACATGGGCGCGGAGTTGGGGATCCCGGCGCCCTACCTCGCCAAGCTCCTGCGGCCCCTGGTCGGGAAGGGAGTCCTGGAGAGCCAGCGCGGGCGAGGAGGCGGCTTCAGGCTTGCCGTACCCCCCGAGCACCTGACCCTCCTCGACGTCGTGGACGCCCAGGAGAACCTGACCGGGTCACGGCGCTGTTTCCTGGGCCAGGCAGAGTGCTCCGACGATCGGGCCTGCCCCATCCACGACACCTGGAAGGTCGCGAGCGAGCACCTCGTCCAACGCCTCACGCGCACCACCCTGGCGGACACGGTGCGCTTCTGCGAGGAACGGCCCGAGAGCGGTTACCCCGGTCCTACGCCCGAGGCCGTGGACGGGGCGGCGGGCGAGTCGACCCAGGTCTAGGTCGCTCCCCGCCGCCAGGAACCTCCGCCGGGGGTCCTTCCCCGCCCCCGCCTACGCCATCGTGCGCATGGACCGGGCGAGAAGCACGCCATATACCGTATCTTGGCATCGGCATATAGGCTTTTCTTCCGCCGTTCCCCGTCCCCCGATCATGACCGCCGCCCACAGTACCGGATTCCGCTGGGAGATGACCGACCCCGGCGCGCCCCTGGTCCGCACCGAGTTCGACCTCCCCCGGCCCGAGGTCGGCCAGGCCCTCGTGCGGGTCGCCGGCTGCGGCGTGTGCCACACCGACCTCGGGTTCCTGTTCGACGGCGTCCGCCCCCGCCATCCCCTCCCCCTGGCACTCGGTCACGAGGTGTCCGGGGTGGTCGAGGCCGTGGGCGAGGGCTCGCCCGTTTCCGCCGGCCAGGCCGTCATCGTCCCCGCGGTCACGCCCTGCGGCGAGTGCACCGAGTGCCGTGCCGGGCGCGGGCCGACCTGCCCGGCCCAGGTCATGCCCGGCAATGACGTCCAGGGCGGCTTCGCCAGCCACCTGCTGGTCCCCGCCCGCGGCCTCTGTCCGGTGCCCGGAGAAGGGGCCGCCGAGGGCGCGCTCCTGGGCCGCTCGGGCTGCACCCTGGCCGAGCTCAGCGTGATCGCCGACGCGGTGACGACCCCCTACCAGGCCGTGCGCCGCGCCGAGGTCGGTGCGCGCGACCTGGCCATCGTCGTCGGCCTCGGCGGGGTCGGCGGCTACTGCGCCCAGATCGCCCACGCCGAGGGTGCGGTCGTGGTCGGCATCGAGCCCGACGCCACCCGCCGCGAGGGCCTCGCCGACCACGGCCTCGATCTGGCCATCGACCCCGGCGCCGAGGACGCCCGCAGCCTGCGCAAGCGCGTGCGCGCCTTCGCCGCCGAGCAGGGCCTCGGCTCCAGCGGCTGGCGCATCTTCGAGTGCTCCGGCCACCCCGCCGGCCAATCCACCGCCTGGAGCCTGCTCGGTCCCGACGCCCATCTCTCCGTGATCGGCTTCACCCGCAACGCGATCGAGCTGCGCCTGGCGAACCTGATGGCCTTCGACGCCACCGCGCGCGGCAACTGGGGCTGCCTGCCGGAGCTCTACCCCCAGGCGCTCCAGCTCGTCCTCGACGGCCGCGTCGCCGTCGCTCCCTTCGTCGAGACCTTTCCCCTCGCCGAGGTGCAGAGCGTCCTCGAGCGCGTGCGCGACCACCAGATCACCACGCGCCCCGTCCTGATCCCCTAGCCCGGGTGATTCATGAACACGCACACCAGACTTCGCAACCGGCCGTCTTCGACGGCCTCTCGGCCCCTGGCGGCGCTTCTCGGAACCCGGCTTCCTCGACGACCCGTTCAGGGTCGCCTGCGTCGCCAGAACCCGCAAAGCACCACCAGGAACCGAGTTGCTGTGTCTGG
>JASLMK010000052.1 GCA_030746555.1 Planctomycetota bacterium
GACCCTGAACGGGTCGTCGAGGAAGCCAGGTTCCGAAAAGCGCCGCCAGGGGCCGAGAGGCCGTCGAAGACGGCCGGTTGCGAAGTCTGGTGTGCGTGTTCATGAATCATCCGGGCTAGCGCCTCTTCGCGCCCGAGCGGCGCTTGCCCTTGGCGCCGCCCCCGCCGGCCTTGCGTCGCTGGGCCTGCTCGAGCTGGCGCGCCTGTTCCTTTTGCATCTCGGCCAGCCGCGCCATGAAGCCGCTCTTCTTCTTCGGCAGCTCGCTGTCGTCGATGGGCCAGATCTTCTTGATGCCCTTGGTCTCCACGAGGCCGAGGGTGGAGCTCGTGATCATGTAGAGCGACAGCCCCGCCGCGTAGTTGTAGAGCAGGAACCCGAACACGATCGGCATCCACTGCATCATCTTCTGCATGCGCGCCTGCTGCTCGTCGGTCGGCGTGGGCATGCTGCGGAACTGGAAGATCATCAGCACCACCATCATGATCGGGAGCACGTTGAGGTGCTCGATCACGCCGATGAACGGCAGGTGCGTGTCCAGGTCGAGGGTCAGGAGGCGATCGGGCTTGGAGAGGTCGTCGATCCAACCCATGAACGGCGCCTGGCGCAGGTGGAAGTCGACGCGCAGGGCCTGGAACAGGCCGATGAAGACCGGGAACTGCAGGAACATGGGCAGGCAGCCGCCCAACGGGGGCACGAGCCCCTCCTCCTGGAAGACCTTTGCCTGCTCCTCGCGCAGGCGCTTGGGGTTCTTGGCGTGCTTCTCCTTGATCGCGTTCAGGCGCGGCTGCACGCGCTTCATCTTGGTCGCGTGGCGCGCCATGGCCGTCTGGGAGCGCCGGTTGATCGGGAACAGGAGCAGGCGCACGGTGAAGGTCATCAGGATGATCGCCCACCCCCAGTTGCCCACCAGGCCCTGATAGAAACCGAGGATGCCCAAGATGCCCCGGGCGATCCCGCTGAAGAACCCCAGCTCCTCCTCGATCAGGGCCTCGTGGTCGGGCCAGACCGCGACCAGTTCGGCGCGCTCCTTCGGACCGGCGAAGACCCGGTAGCTGCGCGTGGTCGTCCCGCCGACCTCGGGCAGAGTGAGCACGACGGCCAGGTCGCAGGCGAGGTACTTCCAGGACTCGGCCGCCTCGGCGGGGTTCTCGGCGGCGAAGGCCGCGTCGCGGATGCGGCGATAGCTCGAGCCGCGGATGCTGGCCGCCGAGAGGCCGTCCTCGGGGTGGGGCCGCAGGAGCATGGCGAAGTACTTGTTGTGGACCCCCCCGAAGGAGAAGCGCCCGCTCCCGGGCAGGGAGCCGCCGCGGTCCCGGCCCGCGTCGGGCTTGGCCGGGACGTCGCTCCAGACCGCCTCGTCGTTGCGATCGCTCCAGGCCGAGCCCGCCCTAGGTTCCTGGTAGAAACGCTCCTCGCCCGCGGGCGGAACGCACAGGGCCGGGGTGAAGGTGAACTGGCGCTCGCCCGAGGCGGCGTGAGCGTCATTGGTGAGCGCGAGGCTCACGTCGAACTCGTGCGTGCCCGCGATCCAGCGCACGGTCTTCGTGAAGGTCACGCCGCTTCCGGGGGCGTAGCTGAAGCGGGCGCCGACCGGGCGGCCCTCCTCCTCGAGCACCTCGGCGGCCCACAGGGCCTCGGTCAACGGCGTGCCGCGCAGCAGGGAGGCGGAGGACTGGCTGGCGGCCAGGGCCAGGGAGCCGGTCGTCCCCTCGGGGGTCTCGATCGGCACCACGAGGTCGACCCAGTTCGCGCTGTCGAGCCGCTGGACCTCGTCGAGGCCCTCGCTCCGGTAGAAGTCCCCCATGGAGAGGCGCTTGAGGCGCGCGCCACGATTGGTGAAGACGGCCCGGAAGCGGCCGGGTTCACCGTCCCTGCCGAGCGCGAGCACGATCTCCCGCTCGCTCTCCTCCGCGACGAGTTCGCCGACCACCGGCTCGGGGGCCGGGACCGGGGCCGCCCCCGCGCCAGCGACCTCCGCTCCGCTCTCGGGGGTGTTCGCACCGCCCCCAGCCGGCTGGGGCTTGGGCGGCGGCGCAAAGAAGACGGTCCAGGCCATGATGACCAGGAACGAGAGGAACATCGCCAGGGGGAGTCGCTTCTCCACGGAGTCTCCTGCCTTCGGTCTGCGCCGCGCTCGAGGGGCCTAGCGCCCCACCGCCAGGCGGTCAGCCAGGTAGTCGGGTAGCTCGGGGACGGCGCGGATCTCGTCCGCGGCGCACTCGTGATCGTACTCCAGCCGCACGAACCACAGGCTCCTGCCGTCGAACAGGGCGTAGGACAGGCGCGGATCGGCGTCCCGGGGCTGGCCCACCGAGCCGACGTTGACGATCGCCCTCTTCCCCTCGCCCAGCCCCAGGGCGTAGGGCCCTTCGGTCTGGGTCGGTTGGTAGAGCCGTTCGTCCTCGTAGTAGACCGCCGGGACGTGGCTGTGGCCGATGAAGCACACCTCGCGCGTCATCGCCTGGAAGTTGGCGCGCATCTTCCCCCGGTCCATCATGTCCCGCGGCAGGATGTACTCGCGGACCGGCTCGCGTGGGCTGCCGTGGGCGAACATGGCGACCTCGTCGCACTCCGTCGCCATCAGCTCGCTCAGGAAGTCCCAGTAGGCGAAGGCGCGGTCGCGCGGCTCGGCGCGGTTGATCTCATCACGGGTCCACTCGATCGCCGCGCGCGCCTTGGGGTTGAAGTCCTCGGCGGAGTTGAGCAGGGCGTCCTCGTGGTTGCCCCGCAGGCACACGCCGTCCTCGAGGGCGCCGCCACCCGCCGGAGCCTTCGCGCCGGGGACGCACAACTCCATCACGATGTCCAGGCAGGCACGCGGTCGGGCGCCGTAGCCCACGACGTCGCCGAGACACACGAAACGCCGGGCACCGCGCTCGCGCGCGTCCTCGATCGCGAGCTCGAGGGCGGGCACGTTGCCGTGCAGATCCGAGATGAGGGCGGTCAGGGGATAGTCCACGCGCTGCGGGCCGAGCTCTGGATGGGGGGCGCCACGCGCCGCCGACTCGGGCCGAGGATTATCCTCCCGCTTCGCGGCGGGAGCAAGGTCGAGCGCCCACGGGCTCGAGGCCGCCTCCCCCTCCGCCGGCGGGCGAGAGCCCCACCGCGACGCCGAACAGCGCCACGACCAGGGCCGCCCCCGCCAGACCGGCCGGCCACAGGGCGGGGAAGGCGATGCCGACGAGCAGGGCGGCCACCGGCGTCGGTGCGAGGCCGGCGGCCTGCAGGCGGTGGGCGAGGTGGAGGCGGTCCGCGCTCCAGACCGGCCGCCCCTCGCGCAGACGCGCGAGGGACACGCGCGCCAGGTCCAGACCCGGCAGGAGGAGGACGGGCCAGGCGGCGGGCTCCAGCAGGAGCACCATCCCGACCAGGTGGCTGCCGGAATCGCCGAGGTAGGCGCGGGCGTCGCCGCGACGGCGCAACCACAGGTTGAACGGCAGGAAGCCGGCGAGGGCTCCGGCGGCCGCCGGGGTCGCGACGGCAAGCCCCGCCAGCCCCAGGCCGGCGGCGGCCCCGTCGGCGTTGTCGAAGGTGTTGACCAGATTCATGGCCGCCACGGCGAGGAGGACCCACACGGCCGCGCTCCACGCCGAGGCGGCGCCGGCACCCAGCAGCGCCCCGGCCAGGACGACGCCCGCCGCGAGCTGGGCGCAGAGCTTGGGCAAGGCCCCCAGGCCGCCGGGGCGCAGGTCGTCGACGAGACCCACGGTGAACGCGGCGACCATGGCGGCCCACGGTCCCCAGCGAGCCGCGAGGGAGGTCGAGGCCGGATCGACGCCGGGCAGGGAGGGAGCCCACGACGCCTGCGAGCAGCTCGTCTGGACGATCCAGGCCACGAGCAGGGCGGCGCCGCCCACACAGGGGACCGCCGTCGCCTGGTGCTTGCGGGCGCGGGTTCGATCGTCGGGGACGTCGGTGAGGGGAAGCAGGCGGGCCAGAGGAGCGCCCGCGGCCGTGACCACCGCCGCGACGAGCGCCCCCGCCAGGCCGGCGGCTGCCGGGCTCACGGCGCCTCCGCGTACAGGTCATGGGCGCGCGCGTACTCGAGCACCCGCGGGTCGAGGAGCCCGCCGGAAGCGTCCCCGCAGGCGAGGCGCTCGCGCAGGTCCGTCGCCGCCGCGTCCACCGGCGGCAGGTCGAGCAGGCCGTCCTCCAAGCGCGAGACGAGCCGCGATCCCAGCTTCGCGCGCAGGCGGTCGAACCGGCTGCGCAGGTCACTGCCGCGGCCCACGACGACCGGGCGCACGCGCTGGAGCAGCTCCTCCACCGAGCGCCAGGACTCGAGGCCGGCGAGGTTGTCGCTCCCCAACACCCAGAAGAGCTCCACGGCCTCCGGCCCCCCCTCGCGGGCCTCGATCTCGGCGACGGTGTCGATGGAGTAGGACGGGCCCGCGCGCGAGAGCTCGAGGGGGTCGACGACGAAGGCCGGTTCCTCGGCCAGGGCCAGCTCCAGCATCGCCCGGCGGTGGTGTGCGGCAGCGAGGGTCCTCCCCGGCTTGTGGGGCGGGCGGGCGGCGGGGACGAACAGGACGCGCTGGAGGCCGAAGGCGTCGCGGGCGGCCCGCGCGGCGTGCAGGTGCCCCACGTGGACCGGATCGAAGGACCCGCCGAACAGGCCGAGCCGCCGCAGGCCCCCCTCTCCCGCACCCTCGCTCACCGGGCCGATCCGTCCGTTACTCGCCGCCCGGGGGGGGTAGAGACGGGGTGCGGAGACCACCGGCGCCCGCATCCCGGTCGCCGGTCCGAGGCTCGCCGCGAGCGGACGTGTCCGGCTCCGGCGGCCCCCCGAGCGGCTCTGAAGTCGGTTCCGGGCGCCATTGACCACCCGAGGGTACCCCCACTAGACTGTTGCGCAATGTTCTCCCGAGGCACCCGCTGCCTCGGGTCCCCGCCAGGCCGGACCGCCGACCAGGACTCGATCCATCCCCCATGAAGCAGCTCCCCCTCCTCGCCGCCCTCGCGAGCCTCGTGCTCGGCGCCTGCACCACGAGTCCCAGTCGCGACTGGGACCACTGGAACGCCGAATCCGTCGCCCCGCGCATGAGCCGCGTGTTCCTCGGCTACGAGCCGGATGTGGACGGCAGCTACCGGGACTACCAGTGGGAGCAGAAGAAGCACATCAACCAGCTCGCCAAGCGCTACTTCCTGAACTGGAACCCGGAGAACCCGTTCCAGGACGAGGACCCCTACTGGGACGCCGAGCGTCCCAACCACAGCCCGTTCCCCATGCCCCTGCACTACTTCCACCTCGAGGCCCTGGCCTTCGGCGGGATCTTCTACGCTGCCGGCGCCGGCTTCATCGCCCTGCCGGTCGACTCGATCCTGGGCACCCTGGAGGACGGCGGGACCGAGGAGTTCGTGGCCGGCATCGGGACGACCCTCGATCCCCTGCGCGAGCTGACGGTCAGCTTCTTGAACGTGGCCTGCTGCGAGTCCGACCAGGCTCAGGCGGCCTGGCGCGAGCGCTAGAGACGATCGACACGGGCCCGGCCTGGACCCCGCCCGCTTCGTTTTCGGCGCCGATCGGCGCGTGAGGGCTCAGGCGTCGCCCGCCCAGCCGAAGGCAGCGAGGGCCTCGTCGGACGCCTCGGCCCCCACCCAGCGGATCTCGGGGAACTTGCGGTACCAGGTGCGCTGGCGACGGGCGAACTGCCGCGTGCGCAGGACGATGCGCGCGACGCACTCCTCGCGGTCGAAGACGCCGTCGTGCCAGTCGAGGACGTCTGCGTAGCCCAGGGCGGCCGAGGCCGTCGGTCCCAGGCCGCCGGCGGCGCGCAGGGCGGCCGCCTCCTCCGCCCAGCCCGCGTCGAGCATGGCGTCGGTTCGCCGGGCGATGCGCGCCTCGAGCTCCTCGTCCTCGACGCGCACGCCGATCAGGCGACGGGGACGACCGGTCGCCCCCTCCTCCTCCCCCCGACCCCACTCGCGCTGCCACTCCGAGAGCGGCCGGCCGGTCTGGGCGTGGACCTCCAGGGCGCGCACCACGCGCCGCGTGTCGTTGGCGTGGATGCGCTCGGCGGCGGCCGGGTCGATCGCCGCGAGGCGCTGGTGGGCGGCCGCGACGCCCTGCGCGCGCACCTCATCCTCGAGTCTCGCGCGCAGCTCGCGGTCGGCGGGCGGGCCGGGGAACAGGCCATGGACCAGCGCCTTGAGGTACAGGGCCGTGCCCCCGACGAACAGGGCTCGGGAGCCGCGCTCCTCGACGTCACAGAGCACATCGCGCACGTCGGCCAGGTAGCGCCGCAGGTCGTAGGCATCCAGCGGGCCGACCAGGTCCAGCATGTGGTGCGGCACCCGCTCGCGCATGGTCGCGTCGGGCTTGGCCGTGCCGATGTCCATGCCGCGGTAGACCAGCATGGAGTCGAGCGAGACGATCTCCGCTCCCGCGCGCTCGGCGACGGCCATCGCCAGCTCGCTCTTCCCCGACGCCGTCGGCCCCACCACGCAGAGCAGCTCGATCCGGTCGAGGATGTCCTGGGAGGCGTGGGAGGCGGGATCCATCAGAGGGAGGCGGGCGCGGCCGGTGGGATTGTGCAGCCCCTCTGGCAGCGCCGGAAGGCCCGCCGTAGGCTCTTCTGCATGATGCGCGGCCAGAGGATACGGGAGGGGTCTCGCCGTCGGCGGAGCGTCCTCGCGGGCTGCACGCTCCTGGGCGTCGCCCTCGCCGCCGGGCAGCTCTTCGCCCAGGACGAGGAGCCGTCACCGGCCCCCATCGCCGGTGCGGGCGCGCGCGAGGCCGACGACGAGCTGCGCCCGGGCGTGCTCCCCGCCGATGCCACGCCGGCGGCGCGGTCCGCCTGGGCCGTCTTGTGCGAGGCGACCCTGGCTCCCGAGCCGATCCGGGCCTTCGACATGTCGTTCCACCTGCGCTCCCGCGGGGACGAGCCCCACGACGTGGACACGCGCATCCGCTTCCTCAGCCCGGGCTACGTGCGCTCCTCGGTGCGCGAGACCGGCCGCGGCCACCTGCGCGGGGACCGCGGAGACTGGCTGATCGACGGGGAGCGCGAGGTCCGCCTGCTCGGGCGCGACGGCGCCGAGGACATCCGCCAGATCGAGGAGACGGTGGCCGTCGCCCGCAACTTCATCGCCCTGACCGACCCGCGCTCGGTGCGCCTCGCCGGCCTCTCCGTCCTCGACGGCCCCCCCCCGGAGTTGCCCGCAGGGCTGGGCGAGCGCGGGGCGCGCCTGTCCTGGCTCTCGCTCACGAGCCCGGACCTGCATCTGGGCGTGCGCCGCCCCACGCCGGAACCACCGGGCCCAAAGCCCCTCTACCGGGCCCTGATCGGCAGCGACCCGCGGTCGGGCCACATCGAGCTCGCCATCGTGGCCGAGGCCGGCACGCCGCGGCGGCTCGAGAGCACGACCCTCCTGCTGGAGCTGCGCGGCCACTTCGAACGCGACGGTTTCGCCGTCCCGCGCGAGGTCCTGATCTACGGCGTCCACGCCCAGGCCCGGCCGCTGCGCTTCGCGAGCGTCCCGCGCCTCCAGCTGTGGGTGGACGACGCGGGCCTCGACCTGCGCGCCCCGCTCACGCCGGCCGACTTCCGGCCGGCTTCCGCCCTCGAGCGGAACGGCGACGGGCGCTGAGGCGCGTCCCCTGCCGGGAGGGCTAGCTAGCGACGCCCGAAGGCCCGCTCGAGGTCGGCGAGGGTGAACCGCACGCGCGTCGGGCGACCGTGGGGACAGGTGGGCGCGCCGTCGAAGGCGCGCGCGCGCTCGAGCAGGGAGCGGATCTCGGCCGGGTCGAGGTCGTCCCCGGCCATCGCCGAGGAGCGGCAGGCGGCGCTGTGCAGCACGTCCTCGAGGAGGTCCTCGGCCGCGGGGGCTTCGCGCCGGGACTCGAGCACGCCGAGGGCCACGCGCACGAGCTCGGCGGGATCGGGTCGCCGCAAGCGCGCCGGCACACCGCCCACGGCCACGGTCGTCGCGCCGAAGGGCTCGAGCTGGATACCGATGCGCGCGAGGTCTCCCGCGTGGCGCGCGAGCAGGTCCACCTCGGCCGCGCTGAGCTCGACGAGCTCGGGCACCAGGTAGCCCTGGACCTCTACGGCCCCCGCGCGCGCGTCGGCCAGCAGCTCCTCGTAGGTGACCCTCTCGTGGAGGGCGTGCTGGTCCACGAGCTCGAAGCCGTCGGGCACGGCGCGAGCCACGTAGGTGCTGGCGATCGTGAGGTACGGCCCGGCCAAGTCGTCTCCGCCCTCGGCCAGCGTCGGGGCCGCCT
This sequence comes from Planctomycetota bacterium, assembly GCA_030746555.1. Taxonomy (GTDB): domain Bacteria; phylum Planctomycetota; class UBA1135; order UBA1135. The sequence goes on from JASLMK010000052.1 coordinate 8,225, forward strand.
CCTCCCGCCGGCCGGGCAGGTCGACGATCGGCGGCGCGCCGGCCACCTCGCGCACCACCAGGGGCTCGGCCGCGCCCGAGCCGCGCGGGAGGGGTCCGGGATCGGTGATCGCCCCCTGGCCGGGCGCCCCCCGCTCGCCACGCCCGGCGGCGCTCGCCAGCATCGAGGCTCCCGGGGTGGCCATCTCCGTCCGGCTCGCGGCCTCTCGCAGGGCGTTGACCAGGAACCCGAAGAGGCGCCGCTGGTCGCGGAAGCGCACCTCGGCCTTGGCCGGGTGGACGTTCACGTCGACGGCGCCCGGGTCCATGGCGAGGTGCAGGAAGGCCACCGGCTGGCGCCCGTCGAGCACCCAGCCCCGGTAGGCGTCCTTCAGACAGCGCACCAGGACCCGGTCGCGCAGGGTGCGGCCGTTGAGGAACCACATCTGGCGCGAGGCGTCGCGGCGGGCGAAGCGCGGGGGGGCGACGAGGCCTGTCAGGACCGTCGTCCCGTCGCGGGCGTCCACCTGTTCGAGGGACTCGGCCAGGTCGGCGCCGAAGGCCCGGCGCACCCGGGCGCGGAGGTCCATCTCGGGCTCGACGTCGAGCACGCGCGCGCCGTCGTGGGTCAGGACGAAGCCGATCCCCAACTGGCCGAGGGCGGCGCGCTGCAGCACGTCGGTGCAGCGAGCCAGCTCGGTCGAGGGGCGCTTGAGGAAGCGCCGCCGGGCCGGCGTGTTGAAGAACAGATCGCGCACCTCCACGCTCGTCCCGCACGGCCCGCCGGCCTCGGCCGGATCCGTCAGGCGACCGCCCTCGTTCTCCACGCGCCCGCCGAGCTCCTCGTCCTCCCGGCGCGAGAAGATCGCGCAGCGCGCCACCGAGCCGATCGACGCCAGGGCCTCACCCCGAAAGCCCAGGCTGGCGATGTGATCGAGGTCGGCGGCGTCTCGCAGCTTGCTCGTGGCGTGGGGGGCGAAGGCGCGCGCCAGATCGGGCGCACCCATGCCGGTCCCGTCGTCGGTCACCCGCACCAGGCGCAGGCCGCCCTCTTCGAGGTCGACGCGGACGCGCCGCGCCCCGGCGTCGACGGCGTTCTCCACGAGCTCCTTCACGACCGACGCGGGCCGCTCGATGACCTCTCCGGCCGCGATCTGGTTGCGGACGAGCTCGTCGAGGACCCGGATCACCCCGGCCTCGCCCCTCGAGCGCGCGCCGCTCACCCCGTCCTCCTCGGAGTCAGGCTCCACGCGAGAGCGGCGCGCACGAAGTCGTTGGCGTCGACGCCCACGGCGGTGCGCGAGCGCCGCTCGAGGGCCGCGACGTCCTCGCCGATGGTCTCCCACTCCGCGGGGGTGCGCGCCTCGAGGCGCGCGCGCAGGCCGGCGACGGCCGCCTGCTGGGTCACGCCCGCGGATCGTGCCGCGTCCTCGAACCTCTCGCCCCCCGCCACGGCGTGGGCCACCGTGAAGGAGCGCCGGACGAGGGCCCGCACCTGGGCCAGGAGGATCGCCGCCAGGGCGACGGGGTTGAGCTCTCGGCGGCCGCCGCCCCTGGGGGGCATCCCGCTCGCGAAGAAGGCCTCCACGCCGGCGAGGGCGCGGGCCGAGTCTCCGGCGACGAGGTCCTCGGCCACGCGCCAGGGCGTGGCGCCGGCCTGCCAGCCCACCAGTTCGCGCAAGGCCCCCTCCCCGCCCAGGCGCAGCTTCTCGAGCTGGGCGTCGAGGGCGGCCAGGTCGTTGCCGGTGGCGGCGGCGAGGTAGACGGCGTCGTCGGGCGCCAGGCGCAGCCCCTCCTCGCGGGCGCGGGTGAGGATCCACTGCACGAGCTCGACCTTGCGCGGGTCGGGGCTCCAGGGCGGCGGGGTGTCCCAGAGCTTGCGGCACGACAGGAGCGTGCCGCCCGCGGCGCCGATCGCCTTGGCGAGGGCGTGGTCGGCGCGCAGGGAGCGCGCGTCGACGACGAGCACGCTCCCGTCCTCCCGGGCCAGCATGGCCTTGCACGCGCGGGTGAGGGGCGCGTCCTCCCGCCCGACCTTCTTCAGCAGGCCGGAGGCGTTGCGCACCAGCACGCAGCAGGCGCTGGCGAACATCGGCGTGGCCACCAGGTCTCCGAGGAGCCGGGTGAGGTCGAACTCGGGGTCGTCGGCGTCGTGCCGGCAGACCTCCAGGCCCGCCGCGCCCGCGGCGTCCAGGCAGAGCTCGACGGCGTGCTCGCGGAAGTAGCGCTCCTCGCCGCGCAGCAGGACGGCGCGCGGGCAGCCGTCGCGCCCGATGGAGGCGGCCAAGCCCCGCAGCTGGGTCGGCGGGTCGGGCTCGCGGCGGCGGGCAGCGGCCATCAGCCCGCCCCCGGGGTGAGGGCGAGGTCGATCGCCAGACCCGCGAAGAGCCCGACGCCGATCCAGCCGTTGACGGTGAAGAAGGCGGTGTTCACGCGGGAGAGGTCGTCGGGCGCGACGATGCGGTGCTCGTAGACGAGCAGGGACCCGGCGAGCACGACCCCGGCCCACCACGCGACTCCCAGCCCGGCGCTCGTCCCCTGCATGACGAAGCAGGATAGCGCCAAGACGTGCAGTGCGCTCGACAGACCCAGAGCGGGGGCGATGCCGAACCGCGCCGGGATCGAGTGCAGCCCTTCCGAACGGTCGAACGAAGCGTCCTGGCAGGCGTAGATCAGGTCGAAGCCGGCCACCCAGGCGAGGACGCCGCCGGCGAGCCAGAGCACGGGGGCGAGGTCCCCGGCGAAGCCCCCGCGCACGGCCAGCCAGGCGCCCAAGGGCGCGATGGCCAGGGAGAGGCCCAGGACGACGTGGGCGGCGAAGCTCACGCGCTTGACGAGGCTGTAGCCCAGGAGCACGGCCAGGACGGGCAGGGAGAGGCGCCCGCACAGGGGATTGAGGGCCCAGGCGGCGGCCACGAACACTCCGCCCGCGGCGACGACCAGCCCCGCTGCCGCCGGCGCGGAGACGCGCCCGGCGGGGATCTCGCGCGCGCGCGTGCGCGGATTGCGCGCGTCGACGTCCCGATCCACCAACCGGTTGAAGGCCATCGCCGCCGTGCGCGCCGCGACGGCGCAGACGACGACCCAGGCCAGGACCCTCGGTGCCGGGACACCCCCGCTCGCCAGCCAGGCGCCCTGCAGAGCGAAGGGCAGGGCGAAGACGGAGTGGCCGAACTTGACCAGGGAGAGGAGCTCGCCGGGGCGCATCACCCCCCGGGTCCGGTGCCGGCCTCCTCGGGAGGTTCGCCGGTCCCCGCCCAGCGGGCGCCGACGCCGTGCTCGACGCCCAGACGGTCGAGCACCTTGCCGGCCACGTGGGCGACGAGGTCCTCGATGGTCCGGGGGCCGTGGTAGAACCCCGGCATGGCCGGCAGGATGACCGCACCCAGGCGCGCCAGCCGCGCCATGTTCTCCAGGTGGACCACCGAGAGCGGCGTCTCGCGCGGCACGACCACCAGCCGCCGCCCCTCCTTGAGGGCGACGTCCGCCGCGCGCTCCACCAGATTGGAGCTGAAGCCCGCCGCCACGCGCGCCAAGGTCCCCATGCTGCACGGGCACAGGATGCAGGCCGCGGTCAACGCGGTGCCGGAGGCGGGGGGCGCCTCGATCGCATCCGCGGCGAAGGCCCGCACCGAGCGCGCGACGTCCGCGCCCAGCCAGCGCTCCAGCTCGCCACCGAGGCGCTCGCCCCCCGCGCCCGCATCCACCCCCAGCTCGTGGCGCAGCACCTTGCTGCCCGCGGCGGTCAGGGCTAGGTCGACCTCGTGTCCGGCCGCCACGAGGGCGCGCGTGACCGCCTCGGCGTAGGCGTGCCCGCTGGCTCCGGTGATGCCGATGAAGTAGCGACTCATGCGAGGACCTCCGGGCCGACGCCGATCCACAGCGCCAGGTTGAACAGGCCGTGGGCCCAGGCCGCCACGCCCGGACCGCGCCAGCGGAACCCGACCGCGAGCAGGATGCCCGCCAGGAGCCTCCATGTGAAGACCGCCGGGTCGAACGCCTCGCCGCCCGGGCCGAGCCAGGCCGTGAAGACCGCCAGGTGGAACCCAGCGAAGGCCACGGCCGTCCCGGCGACGCCGGCGGTCTCCCCCACCCAGCGCGCCGCGCGGCGTCCGAGTCCCCAGAACCGGGCCAGGCGGCGCGCCACGGTGTAGGACAGGCCGAACCCGCCCACGCGCCAGAGGAGCTCCTCGTAGGCCGCGCCGCCGAGGACCAGACCGGCGCCGGCGAGAGCCGGGACCTCTTCGGGACGCAGGCCGCGGGAAGTGAGCACTCCCTCCGCCCCCAGCCAGCTCATGGCGGCGACCAGCACCGGCCCCCCGACGATGGCTCCGCCCAGGCCTTCGGCGACGATGCGCCCGACGCCAGGCCCCAGGGCGATGCGCCGCGTGAAGCACAGCACCGCGGCCGCCGCGACGGCGACGGCCATCGCCCCCCGCCGCACGAGCTCGGGGGAGAGCCCGGCGAGGGCGCCGGGGTGGAACAGAACGACCTCGGCCGTGTTGCGCTGGTCCCCCGCCGCGAGCTCGTAGGCGACGAGCAGGGGCACCATGCTCATCAAGCCCAGGCTCAGGCTGCGCAGGTGAGCGCGGTCGGCCCCCTCGGGGTGCCAGTCGCCGGGGTCGGGCTCCGGCTCCGAGCCCTCGCCGCCCTCCCAGTCCTCCGGGTCAGGGCTCACCGCCGCCTCCCCCCGCCGCCCGCCCCCAATGCAGACACGCGATGCCCCCGGTCAGGAGCCGGTGCCCGCACTCTTCCCAGCCGCGCTCGGCCAGCTCCTCCTCCAGGAGCGCGGGCCGCGGCCACTCCAAGACGGTGCGCGGCAAGTAGCGGTAGGCGTCGTCGTGCCGCGACACCACGCGCCCCACCAGGGGCAACAGGCGCGTGAAGTAGAAGCGGTAGAGCCCGCCGAACCAGCGCCCCGGAGGCGTGGAGAACTCCAGCACGACCAGGCGGCCGCCGGGCCGCACGACGCGCGCCATCTCCTCCATGGCGGCGTGCCGGTCCGCCACGTTGCGCAGACCGAAGGCCACGCAGCAGGCGTCCGCGGCGCCGCTCGCCACCGGCAGGTGCAGGGCGTCACCGTGGACGAAGGCGCAGGCCCCGTCCCCCTCCTTCAGCTTCGGACCCGCCCGCGCCAACATCTGGGGCGTGAAGTCCACGCCCACGACCCGCGCCCCGCCGCGGGCGAACTCCACCGCCAGGTCCCCCGTCCCGCAGCAGGCGTCCACGACGAAGCCATCGTCCACGGCCCCCACGCAGTCCAATGCGGCCCGCCGCCAGCGCCGGTCGATGCCGGCGGAGAGGAGGCGGTTGAGGAGGTCGTAGCGGCCCGCGATGCGCGCGAACATCGAGCGGACCTGGGCGGGTTCGGGCATGGGTGCCGCAGCATAGGGCGGGGGGGCCGGCGAGTCACCCGCGCCCCGCCCCCGGGGCGAAGCCGCGACGACTCCCGGGAGCACTCCGCCCCGGGGGAGCTTCGAACCGGGCGCCGGTCGGCCCGCGGCCGCCCGAGAGCGATCCGGCGGCTACTGGCGAAAGTAGTCCGACAGGATCGTGACGTTGGGAACGTCGACGGAGTTGACGCCCTCCGCGAAGGCGTTCGTGTCGAAGCGCTGCAGCGGACCGTCGAGGAGCAGTACGTCCACGCCCCCCGGACCGCTGTTCTGGTTGGGCACCGCCAGGAACAACAGGCGCGGCGAGTTCGTGCCGACCACGCCGCCCGCCGAGCGCACGACCGACTTCCCGTTGAGGGGCACGGGCGACCCTGCGCTGTAGAACGTCTGCCAGTTGATGATCCCGCTCAAGTTCAGGTGGTTGTCGAAGGCGATGTCCACCGGGACGCCGGTCAGGCGATCCTCGCCGACCGATGCCCGCACGCCCAGGCTCAGGTCCCGGAACTGGGGGATCAGGAGCGAGTTCACGTTCAGGGGCAGGATGCCGGGGAAGGCCGATTCGATGACGAGGTTGGAGACGGCGCCCTCCCCGGGGTCGCCGTCGGGCTCGCCCGTCTCCAGGTTGATGGGCACCTCGTGGGCGATCCAGACGCCGCCGAAGATGAACGTCGGGTCCACCTGCATCGCCTTGGGAGACTCGAAGGTGCTCCCCGCCACGCCGATCACGTCGTCGTAGCCCCAACCGTTCACTCCGTTGGGCCCCGACTCGAACAGCGCAACCTCCCCGCTGCGGTTGAGGATCCAGGCGAAGTACACGTTGCGCTGCCAGCCGAAGCCGTTCTGCCTGGGAGTGATGGCGATCTCGAAGGGCTGGTCGAGGTTGGCGCTGACGGTCTTGCGCACGGTCAGGGAGAAGGCCGAGAGGATCGAGACCGAGTCGTCTAGCTCGTTGCAGACGAGGATGTCCTCGTTCCCCGGCTCCCAAGCGATGCCCCGCGGGCCCTGGCCCACGATGGACGTCTTCACCACCTCGTGGAAGGTGGACGAGGCGGGATCGATGTCGATGAACGAGACCGAGTTGACCGACTGGTTCGTGACCGCCAGGAAGTCCAGGTTGGTCCCCACCGCCGCCGTGGTCGGGTCCGGCAGGGGAATGCGGTCGATGACCGTCATGCGGTTGGAGTTGAGCACGACGACCTGCCGCGCCCCGCGGTCGGCGATGTAGAGGAACTGCCCGACCTGCTGGCGGTACCCGTAGGTCGAACACAGGGCGATGTTGGTCGTCGGGAGGGACGGCCCCTGGAAGAAGGCGTTCTGCGCGACCGAGAGCAACCCGGTGGGCGGGATGTTCTGGGAGGGATCCCCGAAGGGGTCGCCGGGGACGAGGAGGTTCCCCCCCAACGAGTCCACCGAGGTCGGCTCCTGGCTGGCCAGGAAGGGAGAGATGCACAGGGGCGGGAAGGCCATCGGCGGCGGGTTGGGGTGGGGCGCCCAGCCCACGATGTTGGGGCCGCCGTCGATCAGGACCTGGATTCCGGTCGGATTGGTCGCTCCCGGGTTGAGGGTGCTGCCGTCGATCACCGTCGCGACCTGCTTCATCCCGTCGACGGCGCACAGGTTGCCGCCCCCCGCGAGGCAGCCGAAGGGGGCCGGCCCGTTGTTGAAGGTCACGTCCAAAGACCAGCCGATGTGGATGTCAGAGACGTCCAAGACGACTGGAGAGCGCACGATCCGGTCCTCGAGCGAGCTGTCCTTGGTCAGTGTGAAGACCCCGGCCGACCCCCCGTTGATCGTGCAGGAGCCGGCCTGCAGGGGCGGGCGCATCGTTCCGCCCTGGAACGACACGTTGGGGTTGTTCGGGAAGTTGGAGTGTCCCTCCTCGATCGGATCGGTCGGGTCGAAGGTCGGGTTCCCGGTCCCGCCGCCGAACCCGTTGAGGTCCAAGACCGAGAGCCCCGGCGCTCCCCCGCCGCGTCCGGTGTACACGACGTCCGGCGTCACCGGGGCGTTCACCAGCCCCGGCCCCTCACCGGTCGTGAAGAAGGTCGAGGCGGCGTTCTGGTTGGCGTTCCCGGAGGTGTCGAGCACCTGCCCGGCGTGGATCGAGACCGTGACCCGGTTGAATACGCCGCACTCGGCGAACTCGGGCCCCTCGCCGGGAAAGTTGAAGGAGGGCTCGAGGATGTAGCTCGACAGGTCGTAGACGCTCTCGGGCATGACGCTGAACGGCACGGTCACCTGGGCCGCCGAGGGGCCGAACTGCACGGCGATGGCCCCGCTCAGCAGTCCCGGGGCCAAGCCGTCGGCCAGGTCCCCCACGCTGACCGGCTGCACGGACTCGGTGAACCGCACGCGGATGTCCGTCAGCGGGTCCACGTCCGTGTCCCCGCCGCCGGGCGTCACGTCGGGGATGCTGTTCGGCGGGGGCGTGACGATGATCTCGGGCCGCAGGGTATCGGCGCCGACGGTCGTGCTCGCCAGCCCCGAGCGGATCAGAGGCCTGCCCGTGTCCGAGCGCACGGCCGTGGTGATCTGCATCGCCAGCTGCATTCCACTGGGGAAGGTCTCGAAGGTCGAGAGGTCGCCGTCGGTGTCCGCGACGAACACGAACGCCCCGGGGGCGATCAGGTCCTGCATCCCAGCGAACGCCCCGGTGGTCCCGGGAAACCCGTAGCCTGGGAATGCGCCGTCCACCTCCACCGCCACCGGGAGTCCGTCTTCCAACTGGACCCAGGTCTGCAGGGGCACCGTCAGGGGCTCACCCTCGGGGGTCCCGCCGTAGGTGCTTCCGTTCACGAAGGCACGGCCCTTCACGGGGGTCACCGAGCCGAGCACCGGATCCCGGGCGTAGATCGTGATCGCGCCGGTCAGGGCGTTGTCGGCCTGGGCGCTGGGCAGGTCCGTCAGCACCGAGTCGATGCCGATCGGCTTGGTGAACGTGGCGTAGATAAAGTGGTTCCCGTCCGCTCCACCGGGCACGATCGCCGCGTCGCTGAACACCGGGGGCGTGTGCACCGGGTTCGAGAAGCGCAGGTTGTCCACGAGGTCCTGGTGGCTACGCAAGGAGATGACGTCGTCGGTGACGACGTTTCCCGCGAGCCGGAAGGTCTTGTGGGGCAGCAGCTCCCCGAAGCCGTTGGAGACCCGGACGATGTCCATCTGGTTCCCGCCGCCACCGCCTACGCCCCCCCCGGTGCAGGCGGCGCACAGCGCGATGGCGAGGGAGCCGGCCAGGATTCGGTACTCGTGTCGGTGGTGGACCATCGGGTGTGGGCGTCGTGCGGGGCCTTGCGGGGACCGGTGGGGGGTCGGTGCGTAGGTTCGGGGGTGCGCGGTCACTGGCGGAAGTAGTCCATCAGGACGATCGCGTTCTGGACCTCGATCGACTGGACCCCCGCGTGGAAGGCGTTGGTGTCGACGCGCAGGAACCCGCCTCCGATGTCGATCACGTCCACGAGCCCCTCCGAGCCGACGGAGGGGTTGGGCACGGCGACGAACATGAACTCGGGCTCGCTGGTGTTGACGATCTGCTGGGTGGTTCGGACGAGGCTCTTGCCGTTGACCTGGGCCGGGATGCCCGCGCTGTAGAAGGTCTGGAAGGTGGTCAGGCCTCCGAAGTTGCGCATGTTGTCGAACGCCAACGAGACCGGGATGCCCGACAGCTCGTTCGGTCCCAGGGAGACGTCGACCTGCATCGCCATGTCCCTGAAGTTGGGGATCAACAGCGAGTTCACGTTCAGGGGCAGCTGCCCCATGATCGCGCTGTCGATGCGCAGGTTGGAGACCGCCGGCTCTCCGTAGGAACCCGAGTCCTGGGTCTCCGTGTCTATCGGTCCCTCGTGGGCGATCCAGACGGCGGAGCCGATGTTGATGTGGTCGGGCTGGATGGCCTTGGGGTTTTTGAACTCCTGAGAGGCGACCCCGACGATGTCGTCGTATCCCCAGCCGTTCACGCCGTTGGGTCCCGACTCGAACATCGCGATGCGTCCCGAGCGGTTGAGGACGTAGGCGAAGTAGACGTTGCGGAAGAAGCCAAAACCCGCCTGGCGGTTGGTGATGGCGACGTCGAAGGGGCGGTCGAGCTGGGAGCTGACGACCTTGCGCTGCTCGAGGGTGAAGGCCGAGATGATCGACATCGTGTCGTCGCCCTCGTTGCAGACGAGGATGTCCTCGTTCCCCGGCTCCCAGGCGATGCCGTTGGGTCCGCTGCCGACCACGGTCTGGGTCGTCACCTGGTGGAAGGTGGCCGAGGCCGGGTTGATGTCGATGAAGCTCACCAGGTCCACGTTCTGGTTGGTCACGGCGAGGAAATCGATGTTGGGCGACATCGCCAGGGAGGTGGGATCGGGCAGGACGATGCGGTCGATGACCGTCATGCGGTTGGAGTTCAGCACCATCACCTCGTTGCGGCCGCGGTCGATGACGTAGAGGAACTGGCCCACCTGCTGGCGGATCATGTAGTTGAAGCAGCCGCCCAGGGTCTGGGCCGGGGGCGAGGGCCCCTCGAAGAAGGAGTTCTGCTCCTGGCTCAACAGCCCCGAGGGCGGCTGGGGGGGGACCTGGTGGGGGTCGCCGAAGGGATCACCGGGGACGAGCAGGTTGGTCAGGGCCGGGCAGTTCGCGCACGGCGGGCCCCAGACGTTCCCGGTGGGCGACAGGAGGGTGTCGATCGCCGTGGGCTCCTGGCCGCCGATGAACGGCGACAGGCACAGCGGGGGGAATTGCAGGGGCGGCGGGTTGGGGTGCGGTGCCCAGGAGATCACGTTCTCGCCGCCGGTGACCGAGTTGAGGATCGGGTTGTTGAGGATCGGCGGGATGAGGGTGTTCGGTCCGCCGTGGATCACCTGGTAGAGCTTGAGGCCGGGCAGGGCGCACAGGTTGCCGCCGCCGCCCTGGCAGCCGAAGGGCGCCGGCCCGTTGTTGAACGAGCCGTCGAGGCCGTGGCCGAGCATCATGTCCCCCACCGAGAGGACGACGGGCGAGCGCACGACCAGGTCGTCGAGGGTCGAGTCCTTGGTGAGGGTGAACACACCCTGGGAGCCGCCCTTGACCGTGCACACCGGCGGCACCAGGGGCGGGCGCATGATGGCGCCCTGCAGCCGCACGTTGGGGTTGTTGGGGTAGTTGCTGTCGCCCTCGCTGATCGTGTTCCCCGTGTCGTCGTAGGTCGGATTCCCCGTCCCCGCGCCGAACCCGTTGAGGTCGATGACCGAGATTCCGCTCTCGGCCCCCGCGCGCCCCACGTAGATCGCGTCGGGCGCCACGGGCGCGTTGACCAGCCCGGGCCCCGGGCCCGTCTCGAAGAAGGTCGTCGCCGCCAGGAGGTTGAAGTTCCCCGACAGGTCCTGGAGCTGGTTGGGGTTGACGGTCACGTCCACGCGATTGAAGACGCCGCACTCCTCGTCCGCGGGGCCTTCGCCGGGGAAGTTGAAGGACGGCAGCACTTCCCAGCGGCTGAAGTCGTAGATGCTGAGCGGGAGGATCTCCGAAGGCACGGTCACCCGTTGGGCGGGAGGCCCGAACTGGATCAACAGAGCCGCGCTGAGGTTGGGCGGGCCGTCGGAGGGCAGATCCCCCAGGGTCAGGGGCTGCACGGGCTCGGTGAACTGCACGTCGATGGTCGTCAGCGGGTCGACGTCGTCGTCTCCGTTGCCGGGGATCACCTCGGGGAAGCTGTTGGGCGGCGGCGTGACCGCCACCTCGGGGCTGATCGTATTGGCTCCGACCGTCGTGGACGCCAGACCCGACTCCGACAGGTTGCGCCCGCTCGTGTCGCGCACACCGGTTCCGATGCGCATGCGGATCAGCCGGTCGGAGGGAAACCTCTCGTGGGTCGAGAGGTCCCCGTCGGAGTCGATGACGAAGACCAGGGTACGGGAGCTGACGAGGTCGGTGGAGCCGCTGAACGCCCCCCCAACCCCCGGGAAGCCGGCCCCGGGGAAGGCGCCTTCGACCTCCTCGGCGACGGTCATGCCCTCCTGCAGGGAGACCCACCGCTGCAGCGGCAGGCGCAGGGGGTCTCCGGTCGGATCCCCGGCGTAGGTCCAGCCGTCGATGAACGCGCGGCCGGGGATGATCGCCACGTCCCCCGACAGGGGATCGCGCGCCTCGACCGTGATCGCACCGGTCATGCCGTTGTCGGACTGCGCACCCGGCAGGGCGGAGAGCACGCTGTCGAGCTCGAGCGGCTTGCTGAAGGTCGCGTAGAGGAACTGGTTCCCCGGCGTACCGTCGGGAAGGGTCGCCGTGTCTCCCAGGGTCGGCGTCGGCAGCACCGGGTTGGAGAAGGTGACGTTGTCGGCCAGGTCGTCGAGGCTGCGGATCGAGACCAGGTTGTTCGACGGCGTGCCGTCGGCCGAGACCGCGAAGATCTTGTAGGGCAACAGCTCGCCGAAGCCGGAGGAGACGCGGACGATGGTCATCGCGCCGCCGCCGCCGCCGCTGCCGTCCCCGCCGGTGCAGGCGGCCAGAGTGAGGGTCAGCGCGACGATCGAGGGGCGCAGTCGTGCGGGGTGCTTCATTCGCGTTCGGTCGATGCTCTGGAGATCGCGGGAGCGAAGGGCGGGAGGGGGATGGTTGCGGAGAGCCCCGGGGAGGGGATCGGGACGGGACGGGATCGCTGGGACGGGACCGGCTCTGGGGGGGCTTCCTGGGACGCTACGGATACCCCCGCCGCCCGGGCGGGATACGCTCGGACGCTCGCGGGTTCGGGCAGGATGCCGCGGCCAGCCGCCGTTGAACAGAGCGGGACGGGGAAAGCCGCCCAGCGGGCCTCGCACGGGTGTCTGGGTGGGGTTCTGACGGGAGCCACAGTGTATCGAATCCGGGCGTCGGTCGAGCCCGGGCGTCGCCCGCCTCGGCGGCGGCCCGGCGGCGCGGGCGGACCGTGCGCAGGGCTGGGTGTACAACCCGCGTGCCGCTCGGCTTCCATGCCGCCCAGGGGGGGCTGCGACCGTCTCCAATCTCCTGCGGGACAGAGTCTTACGCGCTCCCCTCGCACTTCTTGAGCGCTTCGGCGACGGCTCCGCCGGGGCCCCTCGACGAGCCGGATCGCTCACTCCGACCCGAAGAGAGTGCGCTCCCGCACACCACAGGCGGGCCGGGGGGTTCGCCGCAACCGGGGCCGCGGGTGCGCCAGGGGTCGCCGAGGGTCCTTCGCCGCGGACGGCGGGCGGGATATGCTCGGCGCGCGATGAGCGCCTCCGAGCACGTCTTCGATCCCCGCGCCCTCGACGCCGACGCCCGCCCGGCCGCCGTCGGCGAGCGCGACGCCGAGGCCTCCCTGCGGCCGGCGGCCTTCGCCGATTTCGTCGGTCAGGAGCCGGCCTTGCGCAACCTCCAGGTGGCGATCGAGGCCGCCGGGGTCCGCGGGGACGTGCTCGACCACGTCCTCCTCTCCGGCTCTCCCGGTCTGGGGAAGACGAGCCTGGCGCGCATCCTCGCCCGCGAGGTCGGCGGCTCCCTGCACTCGACGACCGGCCCGGCCCTCGACCGGCCCCGGGACCTGGTCGGGATCCTGACTCAGCTGCGCCGTGGCGACCTGCTGTTCATCGACGAGATCCACCGCGTCCCGGCGGCGGTCGAGGAGTACCTCTACACCGCCATGGAGGACTTCCACGTGGACCTGACCCTCGACCAGGGCCCCCACGCGCGGGTGATGCACATGACCCTGGAGCGCTTCACCCTGGTCGGCGCGACGACCCGCGACGGCCTGCTCTCGGCGCCCTTCCGCTCTCGGTTCGGCCTCTTCGAGCGCCTGACCCCCTACGCCCCCGCCGAGCTCGAGCGCGTCCTCGCCCGCTCGGCGACGATCCTGGGGGTCGAACTCGCTCCGGCCGCCGCCGCCATCGTCTCGCGGCGCAGCCGAGGGACGCCGCGCATCGCCAACCGCTTCCTGCGCCGCGCCCGCGACCTGGCCCAGGTCTCCGGGGCGGCCTGCATCGACGCCGACCTGGCGGAGGAGGCCCTGGCGCGCATGGGAGTCGACGAGCACGGCCTGGAGGCCGTGGACCGCTCGATCCTCGCGTGCCTGGCGCGCGAGCCGCGCACGCCGGTGGGCATCAAGACCATCGCCGCCGCCGTGGGCGAGTCCGAGGACACCCTGGAGGAGGTGTTCGAGCCGCACCTGTTGCGCTGCGGCCTGGTGCGCAAGACGGCACGCGGGCGAGAGATCACCACCGAGGGCTGCCGGGCGATCGGCGTCGAGCCCGACGGCGACGACGGTCGCCGGGGAGGTTTGTTCCCGTAGCTCGCTTTGCACTCCCCGCCGGTGTGCCGCGCGCGGCGCTGCTGCTCCTCTCGGCCGCCGCCCTGGGAGCCTGCCGCTCGAGCCTGCCCACCCCCACCGTGGCGAGCCTCTCGCCGACCGGGCTCGTGCGGGCGCCGGCGAAGGTGCGCGTGCGCCTGGCGAGCACCGACGGAGCGCGGGAGCTGGGCGTGCGCGGCGCCCGCGGCGGCCCGGTGACCTTCGAGCGCGTCGGCGACCTCGTGCGCCGCGACGACGGTCGCCTCGCGCGCGAGTTCCGCCTCGCGCCCGCGGAGTCCGGCGGCGTGCTGACCCTCGACGACACGCCCTACCCCGGCGAGCTGTGGGTGAACGCCCGCCCCGGCGGCGGCCTGCGGGTGGAGAACCGCGTGGACTTCGAGGAGTACGTCGCCGGCGTGGTCGCCGGCGAGCTGTCCCTGTGGTCGGCCGAGCCCGCCGAGCTCGAGGCCCAGGCCGTCGCCGCCCGCACCTACGCCGTCGGTTCCCTGTTCGGCCGCGGCCCCGGCGCCTTCTTGTGGGACGACGTGCGCCACCAGGTCTACGCCGGGCGCTTCCTCTCCGACGGGAGCGCGGGCGGCCGGGCGGCGGCGCGGCGCCTGGAGCGGGCCGCGCAGCGCACGCGGGGCCTGGCCCTGTTCTCAGGCGACACGCTGCTCGACGCCCGCTACCACGCGGCCTGCGGCGGGAGCACGGCGCGCACCGCGGACGTGTTCAGCGCCGCTGCCGGCCCGGGCTCGCCGGCGGTGGAGTGCGCTCCCTGCTCGAGCTCCGACCAGGCACGCTGGGAGTGGACCGCACCCGCCGCGGACCTGGCGCGACTGGCCTCGGAGTGGGACCTCGGCGAGCGTCTGGAGAGCTTGGTCCCCGAGCGCGTCGACGCCCGCGGTCGCTGGCTCACCGTGCGCCTGGTCGGCACCCTGCGCACGCGCACGGTCGAGGTCGCCAACCTCCGCCAGCGCCTGGGCTCGCAGCAGCTGGCGAGCGCCGGAGCCCTGCGCACCTGGCCGCCGCCGGGCCGCCCGATCACCGGCGGGCTGCACTTCGCCGGCCGCGGCCGGGGCCACGGCGTCGGCCTGTGCCAGGAGGGCGCCCGCGGGTACGCGCGCCTGGGCTGGGACTCCGAGCGCATCCTGTCCCACTACTACCCCGGCGCGACGCTCGAATCCTGCGAGCGATGAGCGATCCTCCCTTCGCCTTCGAGCGCCTCGCCGCCTGCCCCGAGAGCGCCGCGCGCAGGGGCCGCTTCCACACGCCCCACGGCGCGGTCGAGACGCCGGCCTTCATGCCGGTGGGGACCCGCGCCACGGTCAAGGGTGTGCTCCCCGCCGACCTGCGGCGCGTCGGCACCCGCATGGTGCTCGCCAACACCTACCACCTGCACCTCAGGCCCGGCGAGGAGGTCGTCGCCGAGCTCGGTGGCCTGCACGCCATGATGGCCTGGGACGGACCGATCCTGACCGACTCGGGCGGCTTCCAGGTCTTCTCCATGAGCGACCTTTGCCGCGTGGACGAGGGCGGCGTCGACTTCCGCTCGACCGTCGACGGCTCGCGAGTGCGCATGACTCCCGAGGGTGCGGTCGACATCCAGCGCGCCCTCGGCGCCGACGTGGCGATGGCCTTCGACCACTGCCCGGCCCGCCCCGGCGAACGGGGCGAGGTGCTCGACGCCACCGACCGCACCCATCGCTGGCTCGAGCGTTGCGTGGCGCGCCACCGCGAGCTCGGCGGCCTCGAGAGCGGCCAGGCCCTGTTCGGCATCGTCCAGGGCGGCGCCTTCGAGGACCTGCGGCGCGCGTCCCTCGAGGCGGTCTGCGCCCACGACCTGGCGGGCTACGCCGTGGGCGGGATCAGCCTCGGCGAGGATCGCGAGGCGATGCGCACCGCCATGGCCGCCACCGGCCCCCACCTCCCCGAGGGCCGCCCCCGCTACCTGATGGGCGTCGGGACCCCGCGCGACTTCTTCGACGCGGTCGAGCTCGGCTTCGACCTCTTCGATTGCGTGACGCCCACGCGCAATGCGCGCAACCACACGGTCTTCACGAGCTTCGGCCGCCTGAACCTGCGCAACCGAGGCTTCGCCCGCGACCCAGCGCCCCTCGATCCGCGCTGTGACTGCGTCGCCTGCACCGACTACAGCCGCGGCACCCTGCGCCACCTCTGCACGACCGACGAGCTGCTCGCCGCGACCCTGTTGAGCCTCCACAACCTGCGCGTCTTCCACACGCTCCTGGCGCGCATCCGCGAGGCCATCTCCGCCGGCCGCCTCGCCCGCCTGCGCGAAGAGTGCGCCGGGGCCATGTCGCGCCGCCTCACCCCCGAGGAGGCCCGCGCGTCGGACTGACCGATCACCGGCGGACGCCGGGGTGTGATCGGGTGTCGTGAACATCGGCCCGGGGCAGACCGCGGGATCCCCTGCGTCCCTCCTCGCCGCTCGCCGCTAGCCGCTCGCCGCTCCGAGTCGGTGGCTCCAGGGAGCACGGCCCACCGAGAAGCGTGCGCGCGACGGCCCCCTCAGCGCCGGACGTGGTCGGGGCAGCGGCGTGCGTTGGGGCGCTCAGGGCGGGTGCAGGCGTCGCCGTAGCTGTACCTGCAGTCGTCGCAGAGGAAGCCGCCCCCTCCCAGGGCCAGCAGGCGCCGCAGGAAGGCCGCGAACGACTGCCGCAGGGTCAGCGGACCGGCCCCCGGCCCGAGAGGACCTCGATCCGGCCGACGTCGATGCGCGAGCGGCGGCGGCCCTCGGCTACGAGAGGCTGCAGGTCGAAGCCGGTGGTGCCGATCTCGTAGCCGACGAACTGGTCGAGGTCGTAACGGCCGCTGGTGCACACGACCTCGGGGCCCAGGCGGCCCGACCAGCGCAGGCGGTAGGTCGGCTCGCCCTCGGGGACGTCGAAACGCTCGACCCAGCCCCGGGCCTGGAAGCGGCCCAGCAGGGGATCCTTGCGCCGGTTCGCCGTGCGCAGCTCCTCCTCCAGGGAGGCGCGCAGGGCCTCGCGGCGGTCGCGCTCGCGCTCGAGCTCGGCGCGCGCCACCAGGAACTGCTCGCGCAGGTCTAGCTGGGCCAGCTGGCTCTGGACGAGGTGGCGCGTGGGCGCGTCGGGCTCGAGGGCCAGGACGGCCTGGTAGGCGGCGCGCACCTCGACGACCTGGGGCGGGTCCTCGGTCTCGAAGCGCGCCATCAGGGCCTCGGCCTCGGCCATGGCCGCCACGGCCGGATCGTCGCCGGAGGCCGCACCGGAGGGGGCGCTCTCGCCGGCGGGCGAGGGAGCCCCCAGGTCGCGCGCCGCGGTCACGGCGGCGCGCCACGCCGCCGCGCCGTCGGTCCCCGCGGGCAGGGCGCGGGTCTGGCTCACGGCGACCCAGGCCCGGGTGCCGGGGGGCGACCAGACCTGGATCCAGTCCTCCTCCCAGGCCAGGGCCTCGTCGGCGCGGCCGATCATGCGCACGTGGGCGCCCTTGGAGAGCTTGCCCACCGGGTAGCTGTGGGAGCCGCTGGAGGGGACCGGGCGCATCTGCACCCGGTTCTCGTTCAGGACCAGCCAGCCGTCGCGCGGCGCGGGCTCGAGGTAGCGGCCGAAGATCCAGACCCGGACGCCGCCGGGCACGCCGACCTTGACGTACTCGCTCCCGCCGGGCTGGCCGAACAGGGCCAGGGGCACGTCGGGCGTCGCTTCCCACACCACCAGCCCCTTCTTGTCGGGGAAGTTCACGATCCGCGCGCCCTCCGCGCCGACCGCCAGGTAGCCGACCGGGTCCTGGCTCGCCGCCGAGGCGGTGGGAGCCGCGAAGACCAGGGCCGTACAGAACGCCGCCAGGAAACCGCCTCGCTGGATGTGCTTCACGCTGTGTTCTCCTCCGATGGGTCCCCGCCACGGGTGACGGAGGACGCCGCTGCTGTTCTTGGACCGGCGCGGGTCGCGGGAGACCGGGACCGGTCCGCTTCCCCCCGATACCGGCGCGGAACGCTCCGCGCCGGCGGCCGCATCCGGCGCGCGGGCGACCACCGAGGGCAGGCTAGCCCTTGTGCGAGGGCCGATCCAGGCCGAGGTCGGGGGATTGTGGCCCCTTGCGCGCGCGGGCGGGCGGTGCGCCGGGCGCCTCGAATCGGCACACTGCGCCCCCGGCCGCGACGAGGGCGAGCCGACCTCCATGAGCCAGCACGAGCGCCTGCAGTTCCCCTACATGTTCTGGGCCCACACGGAGTCCTGGAAGTCCCCCTACTGCCTCTCCCAGTCCGGCATGCCCGCCCCGGACACCGAGGTCTTCGACGGCCTGGGCGTCGACCTCTCCCACCCCGCGGCGGAGGCCCTGCCCGAGCTCACCGCGCGCCTCGGCGAGCTCCTGGCGGTCGACCCCGAGCGCGTCCTGGTCACCCCCGGCGCCTCGGCGGCGATGCACCTGTGCGCCCTGCGCTACTTCCGCCCCGGCGCGCGCGTCGTGGTCGACGTCCCCTCCTACGAGCCGTTCCGCGCCCTGCCGACCCTCGTGGGGGCCGAGACGGCCCTCGTGCGCCGGCGGGCCGCCGAGGGCTGGACGGTCGACCCCTCCCAGGTGCGCGCGCGCCTGAGCGACGCGGCCGGTCGGGGCCACGCCTTCCTGACCAACCCGAACAACCCCACCGGCGCCCTGATGGAGCCCGAGCGCGCGCGCGCCCTGGCCGCCGAGGCGGCGCGCGCCGACGGGGTGCTCGTCAGCTGCGAGGTCTACACCGAGTACCTGCCGCCCGACACGCGCTCCCACGCCTTCGCCCTGGCGCCCAACGCGATCTCGATCGGCAGCCTCACCAAGGCCTACGGGCTCGGCCCCCTGCGCATCGGCTGGCTGGTGGTCGGCGAGGGCCTGGTCGGGGAGATGCGCCACCTCGTCGACATGGCCTACCTGGCCTACGTCGACCCGCCGACCGTCTCCCTGCGGGCCGGCGCGCGGGCCCTCGCCCACCTCCCCGAGCTCCTCCAGCCCCTGCGGAGGATCGAGCGCGAGAGCCGGCCGCTGTGGGAGCGCTGGCTGGCGGAGACCCCGGGGATCGAGGCCGTCGTTCCCGACCACGGAATCATCGCCTTCCCGCGCGTCGTCGGCGTCGAGGACACGGCGAGCCTCGTGCGCTTCCTCCAGGACGAGTGGCAGGTGGACGTCGTCCCCGGGGAGTTCTTCGGGCTCCCCGGCCACCTGCGCGTGGGCTGCGGCGTGCCGACGGAGACCCTGCGGGAAGGTCTGCGCCGTCTGGGCGAGGGCATCGCTGCCTTCCGGGGAGGGGGCTGAGCGATGGCGCGCCGCATCCTGCACGTGCGCATCACCACGGGCACCGGGGGCGGGCCCGAGAAGACCATCGTGCAGTCGCCGCGCTTCCTCGCGGGCACCGGCTTCGAGGCCGAGGCGGCGGTCCTCCACCCCCACGATGATCCAGGCTTCCCAGTGCTGGAGCGCCGCGCCGCCGAGGCGGGCTGCCCCCTGACCGGCATCGCCGAGCGCGGGCCGATCTCCCCGCGCGCCCTCGCGCGCCTGGCCGCCCTGTGCCGCGAGCGCGAGATCGGGATCTGGCACGGCCACGACTACAAGTCGAACCTCTACGGTGTCCTCCTGCGGCGCCGCCTGGGCCTGCGGCTGGTCACGACCGTCCACGGCTGGGTGCGCCACACCTGGAAAACGCCGCTCTACTACGCGATCGACCGCTGGACCCTGCGGCACCACGACCAGGTCGTGTGCGTCTCCCGCGACCTGTTCGAGCGTTGCGCCGCGACCGGCGTCGCTCCCGAGCGCCTGCACCTGATCGAGAACGCCATCGACACCACAGCCTACACGCGCCGCACGCCCGCCGGCGCGACCGGGCGCCTGCGCATCGGAGCCGTCGGACGCCTCTCGGAGGAGAAGGGCTTCGACCTGCTCATCGAGGCCGTCGAGCGCTGCGTTGCCGAGGGGCTCGACCTCGAGCTCACCATCGCCGGCGAGGGTCACCTGCGCGGCGCGCTCGAGCAGCGGATCGCCGCCGCCGCCGAGCCCCGCCGCTTCCGCCTGGTCGGGTTCCGCGAGGACACCCGCGCCCTGTTCGAGGGCTTCGACCTGTTCTGCCTCTCCAGCCTGCGCGAGGGCCTGCCGAACGTCGTCCTGGAGGCCATGGCGATGGAGGTCCCGATCCTCGCCACGCGCTCGGGGGGCATGGACGCCTTCGCCAACGACGGCACCGACGCCCTCCTGATCGAACCGGGGTCGGCGGGCGAGCTCGCCGCGGGCATCGCGCGCCTGGCCCGCGACCCCGACCTGCGCGCGCGACTGGCCCGCTCCGGCCGCGAGCGCGTGTGCCGCGAGGTCGACTTCTCCCGGCGCATGGAGCGCATGGTCGAGGTCTACGAGCGCCTGGACTGAGGGCGGCGCGAGAGCTCGGCGAGGGCCGCGGCGACCGCCCGGCGGGAGAGCTCGCGCCGGGAGACCCCGCCGGCCTCCGCCGCCGCCCGCAGGTCGTCGTCCTCGACCTTCAGGTCGCGCTCCTCCATCGTCCCGCCCCCCAGGCGCTCGGGGCGCCGACGCGCCTTGACCCGCAGGCGGTGGCCGCCGACCTCCACGGTGAGGCACTCGCGTTCGCACTCGGTGCGCTCGCGGCGCGCCCAGCGCACGCCGAGCGTCGGGGTGCGCTCGAAGGCCACGCGCTCGAGGGCCTCGCGGTCGCCCGCGCGGCACAGGGCGCAGACCTGCACGGCGGGGCGGTCCTTCTTCATCTGCACCGGCGTCGTCCAGGCCTCGAGGGCACCGGCCTCGCGCAGGCCCTCGACGCACCAGCCGATCTCCTCGCCGGTCGCGTCGTCGAGGGTGCACTCCATCAGCCAGACCGTCGTGCGCCCCTGCGACGGCGGCGGGGCGCCCAGGACCACGCGCATCAGGTTCGCCGGCCCGTGCTCGACCGCCCGCGCCCCGGCGCCGTAGCCGACCGCGGCGCTCTCGAAGGCCCCCGCGGGTGCGAACTCGTCCACCCACTCGCGCAACACGGCCGCGGCGGTCGGGGTCACCCGCTCGCCGGGGCCGCCGCCGCGCTCGACCGGCAGGCCGCGCAGGATGCGCTCGGTGGCCGGCGCCGGTACGGGCAGCTCGCCGTGGGCGCAGGCCACGGTGCCCTCGCCGGTCAAGGGAGGCGTCGCGAGGACGCGCTCGACACCCAGGCGTTCGAGGGCCAGGGCCGCGCCGCACAGGTCCACCAGGGTGTCGACGGCGCCGACCTCGTGGAAGTGGACGCGCTCGGGGTCGATGCGGTGCACGGCGCCCTCGGCGGAGGCGATGCGCCGCAGGGCCGCGAGGGTGCGCTCGCCCACGGCCTCGTCGAGGTGCGCGGCGCCCAGCAGGCGCTCGAGGTCGGCCAGGGTGCGGTGAGGAGCGCTCCTGCTCTCGTCGGTGAGCACCTCGAGCCGCCGGGCGGCCAGCCCGCCGCGGGTGACCTCGCTCTCCACGATCGAGCACTCCCCGCCGACGAGCTCACGAGCGAGGGCGCGCAGGTCCTCCAGGGTGAAACGCTCGTCTGCGAGGTCGAGCAAGGCGGCCAGGAACATGTCGCCGGCCATGCCGCCGAAGGGCTCGATCAGGAGGGTCTGCACGGCCGTCACTGTAACAAGGACCGGCGCGGGTCCCGCTCCCGGTCAGTCGCCGGGGAGCTCTAGCCGCACCGAGCCGTCGCCCGCCGCGTCCACCTCGACCTCCACCCAGGGGCCGGCGCCCCCCCCGTCGCGCGCGCGCACCCGGTAGGTGCCCGCGGCGAGGCCGCGGTAGACGAAGTGCCCGGTCTCGTCGGTCCCGCTGAACGAGTGGGGTGCGTGGCTGCTCCCGTCGGGGAAGGTGACTTCGATCCGCACCCGGCCGGCGGGATCGCCGTCGGCGGTGAAGACGTCGCCGGTGATCGAGCCGCCCTCGGCCAGGTCGAAGTCGACGCCGCTGCGGCGCGCCCCGGCGGCCAGCTCGATGCCGGTCACCCGTTCCCGTCCGCGCGGGGCCCTACCGTTACCGCCCCACCACCAGGTCCCGTTCCCGCCCCCCGCCTGCACGGTGTAGGTTCCCGGCGGCAGGCCGGAGAACTCATAGGAGCCCTCCGCATCGGTCTCACGCTCCCGGGGCCGGAGCGTCGCGCCGTCGGGGTCGGCGAGCTCCTCGACGACGAGGGTCACCTCCAGCCCTGCCAGGGGGCCATCGTCGCCCCGCACGACGCCTTGGATCGACGCCGTGGGCAGGGCGAAGTCCACGACGGAGTAGGGCCCCTCCCCCAGGGTGACGGTGCGCTCGAGGGATCCTCCCCAGCCGCCGCCCAGGCTGAAGCGCGCCTCGCCCGGTCCGTCCACGTCGAGCTCGTAGCGCCCGCCCTCGTCGGTGGTCGCACCGGCCAGCAGGTCCCCCATCCGGCAGGTCACGACGACGCCGTCCACCCCCTCGCCTCCAAAGGTCACGCGCCCGCGCACCCGCAGCGGGTCGGCGATCGGCGTGCCGAGCACGACGTGGGCCGAGCCCCCTTCGGCCAGGGTGACCGCGGCCTCGGCGGTGCGCGAGCGTCGCAGGAGGGCGCGGTCGTCGCGGTCGGCGACGCCGGGGATCGCGAGGGCGGCGGTGACCTCGTAGCGTCCACCGGGCAGATGGAGCAGCTCGAAGCGCCCCGCCTCGTCGGTCTCGACGGTGCGTCGGAGCGAATCGTCGTCGGCAGCGACGGTGACCTTCACCTCGCTCCGCTCTGGCTCGGCGCCGTGGATCTCCCCGGTCAGCCGCGCGCCGAGCCGCAACACGAGCACGACGCCCTCGACCTCCCCGCCGGGGGCGAGTTGCACCTCGACCTCTTCGCTGCGGGCGTGGCCGTCGGCATCGGCCACCAGCCCCAGCAGCCCCGGCGAGAGGGCCGGGAACTCGAACGCGCCGGCGTCGTCCGTGTTCGTGCGCTCCTTCCCGCCAGAGCTCGACGCACCCACGAGGGCGATCAGGTCGCTCGATGCTCCGGGCCCCTCGAAGGAGGCAACTACCTGCGCGCCCGCCACCGGCGCCCCACCGCCGTCGACCACGCTGCCCGCCACGACCACGGCCCGGGGCAGGACGAAGTCGAGGGCCGGCCCGGCGTAGGGCACGTCGACGTGCTGGGGCGGGGAGCTCCCGTGGCCCCTCGCGCGCACGACGACCTCGTAGGCTCCCGCCTCGAGGCCCTCGAGCTCGAATTCGCCCTCGGCTCCCCGGAAGACTCGGCTCACCCCGCCCTCGGCGAAGAACCCGCCCCCGTCGGGGGTCGCGCTGACCCGGAAGGTGCCCACGGGCTCGCCGAGGTCGTCGCTCACCCGGCCCGTGAGGCGATCGCCCTCCGCCAGGGTCATGACCAGACCGCGCACGCCCGAGCGGACGTCCTCCAGGCGTGCGCGCCAGGGCGCTCCCTTGCGGCGCGAGCGCAGGCCGCCCTCCTCGGGCGCCTCGGTCCGACGCGCCATGGCGGTCAGGGTCACGCTGTCCGTCTCCAGGCCGGCGATCGTGAAGCGCCCGTCGGCGCCGGTCTTGCAGTTGGGGGCGCTCCCGAAGAAGGCGCCGCCGGGGAGTTCGACCTTCACCCAGGCGTCCCGCGCCGGCGCCCCGTCGGGCCACCGCACGACGCCCTCGACCACCATCCCCAGGCGCAGGCGCACGACGATCCCCTCGCGCTCCCCGCCCGGGACGAGGCCTGTGATCCTCTGCTCGGCGTCCTCGAACTCGGGGTGGGAGACATCGAGGTTGACGCTCCCCGCGGGGAGGCCGAGGGCCTCGAAGGTCCCGTCGGGCTCGGTCCGCACGGTCTCGTAGCTCTCGGCCCTCTCCACCCCCCGCGGCGGCTCGGTGAACAGGACGATCCGCGCACCGCCGACGCCCTCTCCCTGCGGGTCGACCACGCGCCCGGCCAGGCGCATGCCGAGCACGAGGTCGAAGTCGCGCAGGACCGTCTCGCCGGGCCTCACCACCACGGTCTCGGCGAGGTGCTCGTCGGTGTGGAGGCGGCCGTCGAGAGAGACGTGGAACTCCGCTCCCGGCGGCAGCCCTCCTAGCAGGTAGCGCCCCTCCTCGTCGATCGGCGCGTGGCGTCGGACCACCCCCAGGGCGCCGCTGCCGTAGGAGATGGCCGTGACGGAGACGCCCGCGAAGACGTCGGCCCGGCGCGCCGCGGCCACAGACGGCGTGCAGATCCCCGCGAGGGCGCCACCCAGCTTGGGCTCGAGCACGACGCCCTCGGCCATCGCCGAGCGGGCGACGGAGACGGCCTTCTCGAGGTAGTGGTAGCGCGCCTCCACGTCGAGGAAGCCCTTGCGCGTGTCCCCGGAGAAGGCGACCCGGAAGCGGCCGTCGCGCGAGACCGGGGCCCGGTAGCGTCGTGGGGCGCCCTTCTTCCCACCGAAGCGGCGACCGCGGGCCTCGACCCAGACGGTCTCGTCCAGCGGCGTCCCCGGGCGCAGCTCCACGCGTCCCTCCAGCCAGAGGGAGCCGGCGGGGACCCGCGCCCCTCCCTCCAGGTAGTTCCGCGGCGGAGGTCCGTCTCCGTCCTCCACCCCGTCGGCGACCGCGGTGCGCTCGACGGGATCCTCGGTCCCCGCGGCCTCCCCAGGTGCGGCGAGCTCGTCGCGCCCCGAGGATGCGCCGGGGGTGAGTACCGTCTCGTCGGCGGGGTCCTCGACGAGTCCGAGGGGGGCCGAGCGGGACTCGCCCGGGGGAGAGTCGGAGAGCGCGTCCAGGCCCCACAGCCCGGCGACGCACGCGCCGGCGAGGAGGGCGAGGAGGGTGATCTGACGGCTGCGGGTCATCTCCTGGCAGGTCGAGCCGGCGGCGGTGCGCCCGCCCCTGGCCACTCTACAGTGAGCCGCGGCCCCAGTTGCGCCCCCTTCGGAATCCTGCGCCGCGGGCCCCGCCCCGGGGCGCGCGGCGCGTACAGTCCGCCCATGACCTCCCCCGAGCCGCGGCGCATCGCCATGTGGTCTTGCCCGCGCACGGTCTCGACGGCCCTGTTGCGCGCCTTCGAGAACCGCGCCGACACGACGGTCGTCGACGAGCCGCTGTACGCCTGCTACCTCGCGTCCACCGGACTGCCGCACCCGATGGCCGCCGAGGTCCTCGCCGCCCAGTCGACGGACTGGCGGGTGGTGGCCGCCGAGCTCACCGGCCCCGTCCCCCGAGGACGGCCGCTCTTCTACCAGAAGCACATGGCCCACCACCTCGTCGACGAGATCGAGCGCGAGTGGCTGAAGCGTCTGGAGCACTGTTTCCTGATCCGCGAGCCGCGCGAGGTCCTCGCCTCCCTCGACGAGCGCCTCGGCGAGCCACGCCTGGAGGACACCGGGTTTCCCCGGCAGCTCGAGCTGTTCGAGGAGATCGCCGTCGTCTGCGGGAGCCCGCCGCCGGTCGTCGACTCGCGCGACCTGCTCGAGGCGCCGCGCGAGGTGCTCGGTCTGCTGTGCGACGCCCTGGCCATCCCCTTCGACGAAGCGATGCTCGCCTGGCCCGCCGGCCCGCGCCCCACCGACGGAGTCTGGGCTCCCCACTGGTACGCTGACGTCGAACGCTCGACCGGCTTCGCGCCGCCGCCGAAGGCGCCGCGCCCCCTGCCCGATCACCTGCGCCCTCTGGCCGAAGAGTGCCGCGGCGCCTACGAGACCCTCCACGCGCACCGCCTGCGTCCCTGATCCCCTCCGCACCCGACCCATGCAGCAGCAGTTCGACGAGCGCAACCGCGACCTCCTGATCGGTATCGACGGTCATCAGGTCCACCGCGATCAGGCCGGCATCAGCCCCTTCGACTCGGCGGTCCAGGGCGGCGACGCGGTCTGGGAGGGCCTGCGCCTGTACGACGGGCGCATCTTCAAGCTGCGCGAGCACCTCGACCGCCTGCGCGCCTCGGCCCGGGCCCTGGCCTTCACCGAGATCCCGTCCCACGAGGCGATCGTCGCCGAAATCGAGAAGACCCTGGCGGCCAACGGCATGCGCGACGGCGTCCACGTGCGCCTGACCCTGACGCGGGGGCGCAAGATCACCTCGGGCATGGACCCGCGCCTCAACCAGTCCGGCCCGACCTTGATCGTCCTGGCGGAGTGGAAGGCGCCGGTCTACGACACCACCGGCCTGCGCCTGGTCACCAGCTCCGTGCGGCGCTTCCCGCCCGACTGCCTCGACCCGAAGATCCACCACGCCAACCTGATCCAGTCGATCCTGGCCAAGATCGAGGCGAACGCGGCCGGCGCCAGCGACGCTTTGATGCTCGACACGCGCGGCTTCGTCGCCGAGACCAACGCCACGCACGTGTTCGCCGTCCACGGCGGCCGCCTGGCTACGCCGCGGGTGGTGGCCTGTCCCGAGGGCGTCACCCGCGCCACGGTCCTGGAACTGGGCGCCGCCGCCGGCATCGACTGCGCGGAGCGCGACCTCTCCCTGGCGGAGCTCTACAGCGCCGACGAGCTGTTCTGCACCGGCACCATGGGCGAGCTGGCCGCGGTGATCGAGGTCGACGGTCGCCCGATCGGCGAGGGCCGGCCCGGTCCTCTCACCGCGCGCTTGTCCGCTCTCTACGCCGAGCGCACCGCCGCCGAGGGCGAGCGGGTCGCCTAGCCCGGATGATTCATGAAGACGTGCACCAGACACAGCAACTCGGTTCCTGGTGGTGCTTTGCGGGTTCTGGCGACGCAGGCGACCCTGAACGGGTCGTC
>JASLMK010000053.1 GCA_030746555.1 Planctomycetota bacterium
GCGCGCCTCGCGCTCGAGGAGCTCGACCTGCTCCCCCTCCCCCGAGGCCAGGGCGCTCTCCAGCTCGAACTGCACGCGGCGCAGCTGGGCCAGGGTGTTGGTCAGGCGCGCTGAGCGCAGCCCTCCCAGGAGCTCGGAGCGCCTCGGGTCCGCGAGAGGATCCGCGATCTCCCGCGAGAGGCCCGCAGGAGGCTCGAAGCCGGGCAGCTCGAAGGGCGCGACGGCGGCCAGGAGCCGCCCGAACTCGGCCTGCACGGCGAGGCAGCGTGACACCGGCCAGGCGGGGTGGGGCGCGCGGGCGAAGAGCAGGCGGTAGGGGCTCAGGCCGCCCTCGAAGAGGCCGTCGAGGGAGCGCACCTCCGGCTCGTCGGAGGCGGCGGCGAGCACCTGGGCCTCGAGGACCAGGCGGTGCGCCAAGCGTGCCCGTTCCAGGGAGCTCGGGTCGGTCGCGCCGCGGCCGCGGGCCAGGCCCGCCAGGGCACGCACGAACTCGAGCAGGGCGCGCTCGTGCAGGAGCTCGTGCTGCGCCGAGAGGCCCGCCCGCCCGGCGAGGTCGAAGCGCTCCGCCAGCAGGCCGTCGAGCAGCTCCGCGCCGCGGGCAAAGGCCTCCTCCGCATCTTCGCCGCGGTCGGCGGCCAGGTGCGCGACGCCCTCGAGGTAGGCGGCGAGCCAACGCCAGCGACGGGCGGCGAGGACCGGCTCGGCCAGACGCGCGCGCCCGAGGTCCCGCGCCGCAGCCAGGGCCCCGGAGCCGTCGAGGCCGTGCCGCAGGGAGTGGACCGCCCGGCGCAGGAGGGCCTCGCGGGCATCGAGGCCCTCCTCCGCGAGGTGCGCCAGGAGGCGCTCGGCGCGCTCGACGTGGTCGAGCTCGCGCAGGCGCGAGATCAGGGTGTCTACGGCCCGGGCGGCGGCGGCGCGCACGGGCGGGGCGGGGTGGGCCAGGGCCAGCAGGAGCGGCGCACGCTCGGCGGCCAGCTCACCGCCGTCGGAGCGCTCGGCCAGGCCGCGGGCGTAGGCCTCCAGGAGCGCCGCCAGGACGTCGTCCGGCGTGCGCGCGGCCGTGGGTCCCGCGGCGCTCGCGGGGAGCGCGAAGCCGGCGCGCACGCGCTCGACGACGGCCCGACTCCCCGGCCCCACCCGGGCCAGCTCGGCCGCGGCCTCCCCCCGCTCGGGAGCCGGCCAACCGTCGACCAGGGCGGCCAGCGCCGCCACGGCCCACTCGCCGCCGAGGGCTCCCGCGGCGGCGAGGATCTCCGAGCGCACCCGCGCCGAGCTCTCGGCGATCCCGCCCTGGGCCAGGGCTCGCGCGCGCACCGCGCTCCCCGCGGCGTCGGTGGCGACCCGGCCCAGGAACCTGACCAGGAGCACGCGCACCTCGGCGTCCCCGTCGGTGAGGTGCTCGACGGCGGAGGAGACCGAGGCCCCCTCGGAGCGCTCGAGGACCCAGCGGGCGCGGGCGCGCCGCTCTCCCAGGGGAGCGGCGGCGAAGCCGCTCCAAACTCGCTCGCGGCCCTCGGCACCCAGCTCGGCCAGGGCCTCGGCCGCGGCCCGCGAGCGTTGCGCGTCGTGAGAGGCCAGGGCGCTCGTCAGGTCGTCGGTGGCCGCGAGCCCTAGGGCGAGCCACGCGGTGACGGCCATGCCCGCGGCGGTCACGCTCCGCCCTCCTCGCCGCGCCTACGGCGGTATTCGAAGGCGCGGCGAGTGAGACCCAACTGGCGTGCGGCGGCGCTGGCGTTGCCGCGGTTCTCGGCCAGGGCCTCCTCGATCAGGGCCCGACCGAGCTCGTCGACGCCCAGCCCCAGGCCGAGGGCAGCGCGCGCCAGGCGCCGGACATCGCCCTCCAAGGGCTCGGCGAGGAACGCCAGCTCCCCCGCCTCCACCGGCCGCGGCTCGCCCTCGGGCGTCAGGACCAGGGTGCGCTCGACGGCGTTCTCCAGCTCGCGCACGTTCCCCGGCCAAGGATGGGCCGCGATGAGCTCGAGCGCCTCCGAGGAGAAGGGCCGCGGGGCCACGCCCAGTCGCTCCCCGACCCTGCGCGCCAGCTCCTCCGTCAAGGCCGGCAGGTCCGCGCGGCGCGCCCGCAGAGGCGGGACGCGCAGGACGGCGACGGCCAGACGGAAGTAGAGGTCCTCGCGGAAGCGGCCCGCGGCGACCTCCTCCCGCAGGGCGCGCCCGCTGGTGGCGACGACGCGCGCGTCTACGGGTACCGAGCTCTCGGCGCCCAGGGGCTCGACCACGCGCTCCTGCAGGACGCGCAGGAGCTTGACCTGCAGGTCCTCGGGCAGGGTCTCGATCCCGTCGAGGACGATCGTCCCGCCCTCGGCGGCGCGGAAGCGCCCGGGCCTCGCCCGGGCGGCGCCGGTGAAGGCCCCCTCCTCGTGGCCGAAGAGCTCCGCCTCGACCAGAGTCGGCGCCAGGGCCGCCAGGCCGACCTCCACGAGGGGGCCGGTCGACCGCGCCCCCGCAGCGTGCAGGCGTCGGGCCGCCTCGGTCTTGCCGGTCCCGCTCTCTCCCTCCAGGAGCACGCTCACGTCCGAGGCGGCGAGGCGCTCGAGCTCGCCCTCGAAGGCGCGAGCCGCCTCGCTGGCGGAGGCCGGATCGGGATCGGGGCGCTGGGGAGGAGGGGGGCTCAAGGCTTGGCGGAGGTCGCGGGGAGCCGACGCGGGGATGCCGGGCTGCCTCCCACCCCCCGTTGACTCGCCCCCGTCGATATACCAAACTGTCCGGTCCGCCGAGACTGCCCAGGGCGAGCGTGACCCGGATCGTGAGGTTCCGGGACGTGCTTCCCCCGTGTCCAGCCTCGACGGCAGACAATCCGTTCCAGGTGCGGAAGGGGCCTGACGGCCTCGGGGAAGCGGTCTCGGCCGACCCCGGGGCCGCGTCGCGTCCCGACCGCTCCAGACTGCGCGGGCCTCGATTGCCGCGCACGCCGATTCGACCGAGCCACGACCGCCAGGCCCAAGACCCAAGCATGAACCAGGAAGACCTGCTGCGGATGATCGACGTCATCCACCGCGAGAAGGACATCCCCAAGGAGAGGATCTTCCTCGGCTTGGAGGATGCGCTGGCCGCGGGCATCCGCCGACGCCTGGGCGCGGGTGAGGACCTGGTCGTGACCATCGACCGCCAGTCGGGCGAGGTCAAGATGGAGGACGAGGAGGAGGAGTACGAGTTCGACCTCGCCGTCCTCGGACGCATCGTCGCCCAGGCCGTCAAGCAGGGCTTCCTGCAGCGCGTGCGGGAGGAGGAGCGCGACGTCCTCTACGAGGAGTACGAGGCGCGCGTCGGCCAGCTGGTGAACGGCGTCGTCCAGCGCTTCGAGGGCGACTACGTGATCGTCAACCTCGGCCGCGTCGAGGCCCAGCTGGGCAAGGAAGACCGGGTGCGGGGAGAGACCTACACCCCCGGCGACCGCATCCGCGCCCTCCTGGTCGAGGTGCGCAAGGAGGGCTCGCGCGTGCGCCTGCTCATCAGCCGCACCCACCCCGACCTCGTGCGGCGTCTCTTCGACCTCGAGGTGCCCGAGATCGCCGACGGCATCATCGACATCCGACGCGTGGTGCGCGAGCCCGGCTACCGCACGAAGATGGCGGTCATCTCCCAGGACCCCAAGATCGACTGCATCGGCGCCTGCGTCGGAGTGCGGGGATCACGAATCAAGGCGGTCATCGACGAGCTGCGAGGCGAGCGCATCGACATCATCCGCTGGAGCGACTCCCTGGAGACGCTGATCATGAACGGCCTCAAGCCGGCGGTGATCCACCTCGACAACATCTTCCCCGACATCGACCACCACCGCGCGATCGTGATCGTCGACGAGGACCAGCAGTCCCTCGCGATCGGCAAGAAGGGCCAGAACGTGCGCCTGGCGAGCAAGCTCTGCGGCTGGGAGATCGACCTGCAGACACGGGCGGAGTTCGAGGCCGACGGCTCCGAAGCCAGCGGGGATGGCGCCGAGGCCGACCCCGAGGCCCAGCCGGGGGTCGAGGACGCCGACCAGGCGCCCCCCGCCCTCGAGGAAGCGCCCCCCGCCGCGGCGGAGGTGCCGCCGGCCGACGCTGAATCCGCGCCGGGGGAGGCCGCCGAGGCGGCTCCTGACGCAAGCGAGCAGGAACCCGCCCCATCGGAGCTCGCGCCCTCGGATGAGCCGGTGAGCCCCCCCGAGGCTCCCGTCGAACCCTGACTCCGATTCGGGCGCAACCCTGATCGCTCCAACGCAGACCCCCCGATCGACCCAACCACCACCGTGGCCAAGAAGCGCATACACGAACTCGCCAAGGAGTACGGCCTGACCGGCAAGGACCTCGCAGCCAAGCTGCGCGACCGAGGGTTCAGCCAGGTCAAGAGCCACATGACGGCGATCGACGACATCGAGCTGCTCCAGATCCAGGGAGTGCTCGAGGCTCACGGGATCGTCCCGATCACCTCCGGCGACGACGAGACCGTCGAGTCCCTCGGCGGCGGACTGATCCTGCGCAAGAAGAAGAAGCGCAAGGCTCCTCCGGCGGAGGCCGCCGACGAGCCGGCGCCCGAGGAGGCCCGGCAGCCCGAGGTCCCCGCCGAGGAGGAAGTGACGGCGATGGAGGCGGCCGCCCCGGTGGACGTGCCTGCCACAGAGCCCGCGGTCGAAGCGGAGCCGGAGCAGGAGCAGGAGCCGGAGCTTGAAGCCGAGTCGGCGACCGAGCCGGAGGCCGTCGAAGCCGCCGGGGCGCCCGGTGGCGCCGCGGAGGAGGGTGCCGGGCCCTCCACCTCCGCCGAGAGCGTACAGCCGGAGGTCGACGACGAGGCGCCGGCGGAGGAGCCCGCCGAGGAGGAGGCCGTTCCCGAGGCGCCCGAGCCCGCCGCCACGACGAAGACCAGAGAGCCCGCCGGTCCCCAGGGGAAGGTCGTCGGGTTCATCGACCTCTCCAAGGTCAAGACCACCCAGCCGCGGCGCAGCGAGTCGCGGCGCCTCGACTCTTCCGACGAGTTCATGCCCGACGTGCGGCCGACCCTGCGGCACGATCCACGGCGGGCGATGATGCGCGGCGACCGCGGTTCCCGCGACAGCCTCTCCGCCGCCCAGCTGCGCGAACGCGAAGCGGGCCGCTACCTGCGCCGCGGCCGTGGCGGTCCCGGCGCGGCCGAGCGCCGCCCGAAGAGCCGCCGGGACGGCCCCTCGGGGTCGCCCTTCAGCGGGAGCACGGTCAAGATCGAGACCCCCATCACCCTCAAGAAGCTGGCGGAGGCCCTCGCGGTCAAGTCGAACCAGCTGATGCAGATCGCCTTCCGCCAGCTCGGGTTCGGCTCGGTGAAGAGCCAGAACGAGGTCATCGAAGAGGACACGGCGGTCCTGCTCGCCGGCGAGCTCGACGTGGAACTCGACATCATCCACGAAGTCGAGGCGGAGGAGACCCTGATCGAGGGCCTGAAGAAGAAGCGCTCGGAGGTCGGCGAGGAGCACCTCGCCGAGCGCAGCCCGACCCTGGCCTTCCTGGGGCACGTGGACCACGGCAAGACGACCTTGATCGACGCCATCCGACAGTCCCAGGTGGCGGACGGCGAGGACGGCGGCATCACCCAGCACATCGGCGCCTATCAGGTCACGACCGACGCCGGACACAGCCTGACGGTCATCGACACCCCCGGTCACGCCGCCTTCACCGGCATGCGGGCGCGGGGAGCACGGGCGGTCGACGTGGTCGTGCTCGTGGTCGCCGCCGACGCCGGTGTCCAGCCCCAGACCGAGGAGGCGGTCGCCCACGCACGGGCGGCCTCCACCCCCATCGTGGTCGCGATGACCAAGGTGGACCGCGCCGAGGCCAACCCCCAGCGCGTGCTCCAACAGCTCGGCGGCCTCGAGCTCCATCCCGAGGCCTACGGCGGGGAGACGGGCGTGGTCGAGGTCAGCGGGATCACGGGACAGGGCATCCAGGAACTCCTCGAGCGCGTCGTGCTCGAGTCGGAGATCCTCGAGCTGCAGTGCCACCCCGAGAGCCCGGCCGTCGGCGTCGTCCTGGAGGCCGAGGTCCAGCAGGGCAAGGGCATCGTCGCGCAACTCCTGGTCCAGGACGGGACCCTCTCGCGCGGGGACGTCATCCTGGCCGGCGAGGGCTACGGGAAGGTGCGCTCGATGCACGACGACCGTGACGAGCTCCTCGAGCAGGCGGGTCCCTCGACGCCGGTCGAGTGTTCGGGCCTGTCGGCCCTGCCCGGCATCGGCGAGCCGTTCCACGTGGTCGACAAGCTCGAGGAAGCCAAGGAGGTCGCCGAGGAGCGCTCGCGCAAGAGCCGCGCCGCGACCATGGCCGAGCGCCGCCGCGCCGACACCGAGGGCCTGCTCCAGCAGGTGACCTCGGGCAACAAGCGCGAGCTGGTGAACATCATCATCCGGGCCGACGTCCAGGGCTCGGCCGAGGTCCTACGCCAGGCCGTGGGCGACCTGGCCCACGAAGAGGTCGAGGCGCGCGTGCTGCAGGTCGGCGTCGGCGCGGTGAACGAGAACGACATCCTGCTGGCATCCACCTCCGAGGCATTGGTGGTCGCCTTCCGCGTCGGCGTGAACGCCGAGGCGCGCAAGACCGCGGACCGGGAGAACATCGAGATCAAGAACTTCGGTGTCCTCTACGACGTGCTCGACCACGTCCGCGGCCTGATGGAAGGCAGCCTCGCCCCCGAGGTGCGCGAGGAGATCACCGGCCACGCCGAGATCCGCCGCGTGTTCCGCTCCTCGAAGTTCGGCAACATCGCGGGATGTTTCGTCCTCGATGGCACGATCGCCCGCGACCAGAGGGTGCGGCTCTTGCGCGACGGCACCGTGGTCCATGCCGGCCGCCTGGCGTCGATCCGCCGCGAGAAGGACGACGCCCGGGAGGTCCGCGAGGGCTTCGAGTGCGGTCTGCTCCTGAGGGGCTACAACGACATCCGGGAGAACGACGTGATCGAGGCCTTCAAGGAGATCGAGATCAAGCGGACGCTCTCCTCCCCGACGGTCGGCTGACCCGCCGCGAGGCCCGATGGCCAACCCCCGCACGATCGCGAGGCTCGAAGCCCGCATCAAGAGCCGCGTCGCGCACTGCATCCAGTTCGAGCTCAAGGACCCGCGCTCGGCCTTCGTCACGCTCACCCGCGTAGAGCTCTCCACGGACCTCACCCACGCGCGCGTGTTCTGGTCGACCCTGGGCGGCGAGCCCGAACGCAATCGGGTCGCCGGCATGCTCGCCGACGCCTCCGGCTTCGTCCAACGGCAGCTCGGACGAGTCCTGGAGACGCGCACGATCCCGCGCCTGCGCTTCGTCTACGACGAGTCGATCGCCCGCGCCGCACAGCTCGACGAGCTGATCAGCACGGCGCGCGCGCGCGACCTCGAAATCCGGCCGGAGGGAGACGACGAAGACCAGGACGCTCCGACCACCGAGCCGCCCGCAAGGGAGTGACCGCGTGCCGCATCCCATCAAGTCCCTCTCCCCTCTCCTCTTCCTCGTCGCGGCCTGCGCGAGCGGCGGGGCGATGCGGACTCCGGTGGAGGTTCAGGTCTGGGGTTCGCTGCCGGGCATGCACAAGCGCGGGGAGATCGAGGCCCTCGTCCACCTCGACACCCTGCTCCCCGCCGAGCACGCCGTGGGCCTGGGCGCACGTGCGGGCCTCTTGGGCGAGATCACCGTGACCGAAGGGGCGGCGTTCGTCGCCCGATCGAATGGGTCGCGGGACGTGGTCCACGCCGCCGAGCGCGCTGCCGACGACGGTGCCTGCCTGCTCGTGTGGGCCGAGGTGCCGCGCTGGCGGACCGTGACGGTCGAGCACGCCGTGCCGATGGCTCGTCTCGGCGAGTTCCTGGCCGAGAAGGTCGGCCACGCGGGCCCGACGCCCTTCCGCATCCTGGGCAGGTTCACGGAGCTGGACTGGCACGTGGTCGACGGCCCCACGGCCCCGGGGATCGAGGCCTCCTGCGAGGCCCACAGCGCCGCCGGCGTGCAGTCGCAAGCCGAGGGGGGCGTCGAGGCAGAGCTCGTCGGGTTCTGGTCCACCCGGCACAAGGCCATCTTCACGCGGCACGACTCCCTGCACCACACGCACGTCGTCGTGCGCGGTGGCGAGCCTCGCAGCGGACACGTCGACGGCGGCGTGATCCCCGCGGGCTCCGCCCTGCTGCTCCCCGAGTAGGCCGACCGCGGGCTAGGAAGACGGCCGGTTGCGAAGTCTGGTGTGCGTGTTCATGAAGAACCCGGGCTAGTCCAGGCTCTCGAGATAGGCGAACAGGTCCGACACCTCCCCGGGGCGTAGGTCCTCGAGCAGGCCCTCGGGCATCAGGGAGAGGGAGTCGAAGCGCAAGCTCTCGATGCGTGCGCGCGACAGGCGTAGGTCGGGAAGCTCCGGTCTCCGCAGGAGGATCGCATCGGGCTCCTCCCGTGCCAGGAAGCCCGTCAGCAGGAGCCCGTCGGTGGTCCGTACGACGAGGGTGCGGTATCCCCCTTCCACGCCTGCGTTGGGCGTGAGGATCGAGCGCAACAGGCCTTCGCGCCCCTTCGCCGCGACGCCGTCCAGCGCCGGCCCGAGTTCGGTACCGACGCCCCCCACGGTGTGGCAGGCGCCGCACGAGCGGGCGAAGAGGTCCCGACCGCGGTCCGCCTCGCCCCCGGCCCGTGCGAGGGCGCGGTAGCGGTCAAAGCGCTCCGCCTCGGCGCGCGCCTGATCGTGCGTCACCGCAGGCGGGGGATCCGCCGCGCCGACGATGCGGGCTTCGCCGGACAGGGATGCGGGTGCGCCGGGCAGGACCAGGCGCGGACCGTCGTCCGCCTCAGCCCCCGCCACGGCCCGAAGGCGCAGGCGGAAGCTCGCGCCGACTTCCTCCGCGGTCCGGGCGCGGTCCCACAGGCGCACTTCCGCCAGGGCGCCCTCCGTTCCCCCTCCGGGGGTCGTCCGGCCGACGTCCAGGCCCTCGAAGCGCTCGGGCGTCGGAGCGCTCGCGGTGCAGTCGAGCGCGCCGTCGAGGTACAGGCGCAGGACACCGTCGAGGTCGCGCGTCAGGGCGACGTGGGTCCAGGTGTCGGGGCGCACGCGGCGCTCGGCGATGATGACGTCCCCGAAGCCGGCCCCGCACCACAGGCGCGGGCGGGCGTCGTGGAAGTTCAGGTCGAAGTCGCCGATGCCGCACAGGATCCCGTCGGCGTTGGTGAGCGGCTGGGCCAGACGCACCCAGGCCTCGACGGTGAACGGGCCGGCGAGGGTGAGAGCGGTGTCGGCGAAGTCGCTCCCCGCACCGCCCAGGAGCAGGATCGGCGTGCGGTCCTCGGCCAGCCCGGCGCTGAGCGCGGCCAGGGCGGGGTCGTCGCCGAGCTGCGCCTCCAGTCGCCCGAGCAGCGTCCCGTCGAGGATCGAGGGCGGGAGCGCTCCCTCCCCCAACGCCGCCACGACGCGCCGCGCGCCCTCGCGCCTGGCGACGAGCGTGGCGAGGATCGCGCGCTGAGTGCCGCGCTCCAACACAGGCCACAGCTCCAGGGTCAGGGCGAAGGCCTCTTCGCCACCGACGCTCGCCAGGGCCGTGGCCGCACGATTGCGCGCCGCACCCGCCGGGACGCTCGCCAGGGCGAGGTCGAAGTACAGGCCCGGGTCGGAAACGCCGACGGCGACCAGGGCTTCGAGGCAGTCGATCACCCGCGCCCCCCCACCGTCGAGGATCGAGAGCACCGCTTCCTCCAGGGCCTCCAGGCGCAAGAGGCGCACGCCATGCAGGAGCAGGCGGTCGCTCTCCTCTCCGGGCTCCTCGATGCGGTGGGCGACCAGGGCCGCGCCGACGGCTTCCGCGAGGGGCGCGAGGTCGTGGGCTTCGGCCAGGTCGAGTACCGCCGCGAGGGCGTGGCCGCGCTCCGCCGGATCGGACAGCCAGCCCGCGACGGCGGTCAGGACGGGCGGATCGTCCAGGTGCGGCGCCAGGAGCGCGAGCTCCTCGGCGAGGGGTGCGCGCTCGTCGCGCGCGAGCTCACGCGCCACGAAGCGTGCGCCCTCGGTCCCCTCCAGACAGACCAGGGCCAGGGCGCGCCCGAGCGGAGGCAGGGCGCCCCCGCGCTCGAGCAGCTCAACCAGCGCCGCCGAGTCCCCCTCGAGGGCCACGCGCAGGCGGCTGCGCTCGAACGCGACGTCCTCGGGGCGCGCCGCGGAGGGTCGGGGATCGGCGGGATCGCGCGCGAGGTCGAGGGTCAAGGCCGCGGCCATCGGCCCCAGGCTCGGCAAGCTCGCCAGGGCTTCGATCGCCGCCAGGCGCACGCGTAGGTCGGCCTCGTCGGGGACCCAGGCCAGGCGCCGCGCCGCGTCCATCGGGCCCTCGCCCAGATGCTCGCTGAGCGGGGCGACCAGGCGCGCCGCCTCGCGGCGCAGGATCGGCTCGGGGGAGCGCGCGAGGCTCGCGAGCAGCTCCCCGTCGAGGCGTTCGAGGTCCTCGAGGGCCCACAGGGCCAGGACGCGGGCCTCGGCACGCTCGGTCGGGTCCGCCGCGAGGCGTGTGAGCTCCGCCGCCAAGCCGACGGCGCGCCGGTCGGCGATCTGGTGCCATGCCGCCCGCGCCGCCCAGGTCGAGGGCGAGCGCAGCAGACCGACGAGCTCGCCGTCCGCCGCGGCGCCCACGTCCGGCGGCGCCCGACGCGCCTGGCTCTCGTGGCGGATGCGCCAGATGCGCGTGCGGTGCTTGTCTCGCTCGGGGTGGTCGCGCGGCACCTCGTTGTGGGAGATGATCGGGTTGTACCAATCGACGACGTACAGACACCCGTCCGGTCCGAAGTGGATGGCGACCGGACGGAAGCGCGGATCGTCGCTGGTGAGGAGGTCCTCGGCCCGTTCCAGGCGCGGCGCTCCCCCGCCCGTCCCGTCGCGCTCGACGCGGATCGACTGGATCGCCGAGAGGATCGGGTTGGCGACGAAGAAGGTCTCGTCCCAGGGCGCGGGGAAGCCGTCGCGGTCCTGGGGCAGCGCCAGACCCGAGAGCCCGGTGCCCCCCATGCGGAACTCCGCCGTCTTCGGCCGCCAGGGCGCGTGGGGGCGGTGCTTGTGGTTCCCGATCCCCGGGTAGCTCGCCCCGTGCTCGAAGGGCACGAGGGGGTAGCCGAGGTCGTTGGCCTCCTGGATCCACTTGTCGCCGCCGCGGTCGACGACGAAGCCCCAGACGTTGTTCAGGCCGACCCCGACCACCTCGAAGCGGCTGCCGTCGCGCTGGAAGCGGCCGATCTTGCACTTGTCGAAGGGAACGACCTCTCCCGAGCGCGTGCGCACCCGCGAGGCGTTGAACGCGCCCTGGGCCAGGTAGACCCAGCCGCCGCTGGCGCGCACGAAGCGGTGGGGCAACAGGTGCGAGTCCTGGATGCCGAAGCCGGTCAGGACGACCTCCCGCCGGTCGGCGCGACCGTCTCCGTCGTCGTCCGACAGGCGCAGGATGTCGGGACCGTGCCCGATCAGCACGCTGTCGGTCTCCGGCAGGACCGCCATCGGCATCACCAGACCCTCGGCGAAGACTCGCGGCGGGGGCGGGTCCTCGGCCCACGGCCGCTCGAACACGAGCACCTGGTCCCGTCCCCCGCCCTCGTACACGGCGGCGGCCCCGGGCGTCTCGTTGCCGTCGAGCGGGTACTCGCCGGCGGTCACCGCCCACATGCGCCCGTGGTCGTCGAACGCGACGTCGACCACCTTGGGCATCACCGCCTCCGACGCCACGAGTTCCACGCGGAAGCCGGCGGCGAGGTGGAACGCCGCCCGCTCCTCGGCGGGCGTGCGCGGCCGGGCCTGGGGCGCGTCCCCTTCCTGGGCGCGGGCCGACGGGCCGGCGAGGAGGCAAGCGAGAACGAGAGCGAGGGCGCGTTCGCCGGTGCCGGTCCGTCCCCCGCCGTCGAGCCGAACTCTCATGCGATCGGACTCTATCGAGGGCAACCCGACGAGGACAGGACCGGGCGAGGAGGGGCTCGGGGGGTCCTCTACCGGGGACGGCCGCCACCCTCGACGAGGCCCTCGCGCGCCGGGTCGAGGCCTACGCCCACCGCGTCCTCGCGAGCCTCGGCGCGCGCTAGTCGCCTCCGAGGCCGCGGTAGGAGCCGTCGGGCAGGGCGCGCGGGAGGGCGAAGGCGGGGTCGGTGATCAGGGCGTGGGCGGCACGGTCGGTGCGCTCGAAGGACTCGGGGGTCGGACACTCCCACTCCTCGGCGATCTCCTCGGCCCGGCCGGGGTAGTCCTGGCCGCCGAGCCAAGAGGTGAGGGTCCAGTAGAAGTACTCGGCGGCCATGCACTCGTAGTCGCAGGTCCGGTCGTCGTAGTGGTACCACGCCCCCTCCGGCGTCTCGCGCGGGATCCTGCGGAAGCGCCCGCCGCGGGCCAGGTCCATGGCGTCGGTCAGGCGCGAGCCGGGCTCGTAGCCGAACACGTCGGGGTAGGCCGCGCACCAACCATGGCTCACCAGATGCCAGACCTCCTCGAGGGTGGCGTCGAAGCGCCCGGCGCGGCGCGCGTGGGGCGGGCCGTCGGGCAGGGTCTCGTCGCCGTAGAGGTCCTGGCCGATGTGGAAGCCCGCGCGCTCCGCCGCCCGCTCGAGGCCGCCCATGGCGCGCCGCGCGTCGCGCTCGGAAGCGAACATCACCAGAAACGCTCCGCCCTCGACGAGCTCGGCCGCCACGCGCGGGTCGTCGACGGCGCCGTCCTCGTCGTTGTCCAGCCACTCGGCCAGCACGCACGCCGCGTGGGCCACCTTGGCGTCCTCCACGCCGGCGGTGGCGACGATCGTGACGCCGAAGATCTCGATCGTGCGCGCGAAGCGAGGAGCGAAGGCCGCGAGCCGACCCTCCGACGGCAGGGGCGCGAGCTCGAAGCTCGTCGGCCCGGGCAGCGAGACGCCCGTGCTCCCGCCCGGCCGCTCGCCCGCACCGCTCCGCTCCCGCTGTGGCGCGTCAGACGTCTGGAAGCCGACGCGGTCGCGTCCGTAGAGGCCCATCCTGGTCGGCCACCACTCCTCGGCGGTGAAGATCTCGTCGACCAGCGCCGCCAGAGCCGGATCGCGGGCGACGAGGAAGGCGCGCGGATCGCGCTCGAGGAGCGCCGCCTGGCCGGGCTCGAGCTCGGCCCCCAGCTCGCGGGCGAAGTTGGGCTCGGGGCAGCGAAACCACAGGGCGACGCCCTCGGCCCAGTACTCGTCGGCGTGGGCCTCGAGGTACGAGCCGCTCCAGGTCCGCGCCTCCAGGGCCGCATCGAAGGCCGCCTGCAGGCGCGCGGTGAAGGACCCTTCCGCGGGCGGCGCCTCGACCACCGCCGGGTCGCTAGAGCCGCCCAGCTCGGCGTGCTGGATGACCGTGTGGTAGATCCCGTGCGCCAGCTCGTGGATCAGGGTGTGGGGATGGCCGACGCGCACGGCGACCGTCGGCTCCCCCGGGTTGCCTCCCAATCCGCCCACGTCCTCGGGGACGTCCTGGCCCGCGTACTCCGGCAGGTCGCCCAGGAGCTCGTCCTCGCCGGCGAGCAGGATGCGGAAGCCCTCGGCGCGCAGCCGGGCACGCAGGTCGTGGGGTTGGGTGGCCCTGGTCATGCGCTCCACGGCGAGGGCGGCCAGGTAGAGCCAGTCTCCGTCAACGCGCTCGGTGGCCTCGATCCGGACACCGAAGACGTCCAGGCGGTTCGCGTAGCCCTGGGAGGGTGCGAGCTCCTGCTGCGGGAACAGGGTGACCAGGGCGCAGGTCGCGGCGAGGGTTCGTTGCATGGTTCCGGCGTCGTCGGGTGGAGGGCGAGGGAGTGGACTCCATGTCGACCGGTCGCGTCAACCCGGCCCGCCCGACGGACTCGCCCGCCTCGTGGGCGACCGGCGGCGGGGTAGGATGAGCGTCCATGAGTGAGTGGTCGCCCCCGCCGCACCGGTCCGTCCCTTGGACGCTGTGCGCCTCCCTCGCCGCCCTCTCCTCCTGCGGCGGCGCGGAGGAGAGCGCGGGCAACGGACCGACGCCCCAGCCCTGGTGGCGCGCCGGCGAGGGTGCCGCCGCGCTGGTCTTCGAGCCCCAGAGCGCGCTGTCGGGACGGTGGCTCCTGCCCGAGATCATGGGCGGCGGCGTGGCGATCCTGGACGCGGACGGCGACGGGAGGCTCGATGTGCTCCTGGTCAACCCCCGCGGAGACCACGGCCTGTTCCTCGGCCGCGACGGGGGCTTCGCCGACGCCTCC
Source organism: Planctomycetota bacterium (assembly GCA_030746555.1). Taxonomy (GTDB): domain Bacteria; phylum Planctomycetota; class UBA1135; order UBA1135. The sequence continues at coordinate 14,158 of JASLMK010000053.1, forward strand.
GCCCCCGCCGGCTTGGATCAGAGCTTGGAGGGGACGGCCATGGGCGTCGCCTGCGGAGACGTGGACAACGACGGCGACGTCGACCTCTACCTGACGCGCCACGGGCCCGACCGCCTGCTCCGCAACCGCGGCGACGGCACCTTCGAGGACGCCACGGAGGCCTTCGGCGTCGCCGTCGGGGGCTGGTCGGCCTCGGCCGCGTTCGCGGACTACGACGGCGACGGCTTCCTCGACCTGTTCGTCACCCAGTACGTGGCCTTCGATGCCGAGCGCGAGTGCCGGGGCTGGTCGGGGCGCCGGGACTTCTGCGGACCCAAGGAGTTCCCGCCCTTGGCCGACGTCCTGCTCCACAACGAGGGCGGCGCGGGCTTCCGCGACGTCTCCGTCGAGGCCGGGATCTCCGGCGTCGCCTGCGCCGGGCTGGGCGTGGTGTGGGAGGACGTCGACCGCGACGGACTGGTCGACTTGTACGTCGCCAACGACGCCTACCCCAACCAGTGCTGGCGCAACGAGGGCGACGGGTCCTTCCGCGACGTGGCCCACGAGCTCGGCATCGCCCTCAACCTCGACGGCCGCCCCGAGGCGGGCATGGGCATCGCCGCGGAGGACTTTTGCGGTGACGGCCGGACCGACCTGTTCGTCACGCACCTGCGCGCGGAGACGAACACGCTCTACCGGCGCCGCCCCAATGGGGAGGTCTTCGGCGACGCAACCGGACCGAGCCGTCTGGGCGGACGGAGCATGCCCTTCACCGGCTTCGGCGTCTGCGCCCTCGACGTCGAGCTCGACGGCGACCTGGACCTGTTCGTCGCCAACGGGGCGCGTGAACTGGGCCGAGCCCGCGACCGGAGCGATTCCCGGCGAGCCGTGGCGCGGCTTCGCCGAGGAGAACCTGTCCTACCTCAACGACGGCGCGGGCCGCTTCGCTCCCGAACCCGGGCACGCCGCCGCCTTCACCGCTCCGGTCGAGGTCTCCCGCGGCCTCGCCCGCGGCGATCTCGACGCCGACGGCGACGTGGACCTGGTCCTCGCGAACCTCGCGGGGGCACCGCGCGTGCTCTACAACGAGGCCCCGCGCGCGGGCGAGTGGCTCTCGGTGCGCTGCCGCGACGGGGACCTCGGTAGGGACGCGCTCGGAGCGCGGGTGGCCGTCGTGCTGGCCGACGGCACCCGGCGCGAGCGCACCCTGCGGCGCGGTGGGAGCTACCTCTCCAGCTCGGAGGCCGCCGTCCACTTCGGCCTGGGGGGAGCGGACGCCGTGGCCGGGGTCGAGGTCGTCTGGCCCGGGGGCGAGGTCGAGCGCTTCCCCGGCGGTCCCGGCGACCGAGCCCTGGTCTTGACGCGCGGCGGCGGGAGCGATCGATGAGCTGCGGTCGCGCCGTGGCGGGGGTGCTCGCCCTGGCGGCGGGGCTAGGCTGCGCCGGCGAACCGACCGCGGCTCCCGCGGTGCCCGAGATCCACCTGTCCGACGCCGAGCCCCGGGTGCGCGCCGCGATCGAGGAGGCGCGCGCCGCCGTGGCCGCCGCGCCGGACTCCGCCCACGCCTGGGGCCGGCTGGGCATGGTGTGCGACGCCCACGAGCGCAACGCGGCGGCGGAGGTCTGTTACGGACGCGCTCGCGCCCTCGATCCCGACGACTTCCGCTGGCCCTACCACCTGGCACGGGTGCGTGGGCTCTCCGGCGCCGACCCGGCGGAGGTGGCGGACCTGTTCCGCGAGGCCTTGGCCCGCCGCCCCGACCACGCCGCCGGCCACTTCCGTCTCGGCCGTGTCCTCGCCAACGCCGGCGACCTGGAAGGGGCCTGCGCGGCCTACGAGCGCGCGGTCGAGCTCGACGCCGGGTTCGCCCTCGCCCGGCGCGGCCTGGGCCAGGCGCTCTTGGCCCTGGATCGACCGCGGGAGGCGCTCGTCGTCCTTGCGGCCTGCGCGGCCCTGGCCCCGTCGGACGGCGCGACGCGCCTCGCCGTCGCGGCCGCCCGCCGGCGCCTGGGCGAGCCGATCGAGGTCGGCGCGCAGGCGCCGGCGTCGCTGGTGAGCGACCGCCTGCCCCTGGTGGACCCGGCGCGGCGCGCGGTTCAGGAGCTCGGCGTGAGCACGCTCCACTTCCGCCTTCGGGGCCGGGCCCACGTCGAGGGCGGCCGCTTCGCCCAGGCGCTCCCGCTGCTTGCCCTCGCCCGCGAGGGAGCGCCCGAGGATGCCGGGCTCCTGCGCCTTCAGGCCCGCGCCCTTGCCGAGACGGGGCGCGGCGAGGTCGCCCTGGACGCCCTGGCGGCGTCCCTGGAGCTCGACCCCGACTCCGTGGAGGCCCACCTCCTCGCCGGTCGGCTGCAGGAGTCTCTCGGCCGCCACGATGAGGCCGCCCTCGCCTATGCCCGCGCCATCGACCTTGAGCCCCGCGCCGGCGAGGCGTACGTGTTGCGCGCCAACGCCCTCGCCCGCGCCGGTCGTGGACGGGAGGCCGCCGCCGTCTACGAGCGGGCCGCGGTGCACGGCGTCGGGGGGGCCGACTTGCAGAAGAACTGGGGCACGGTGCTCCACGGCCTGGGCGACGTGCCCGGCGCCCTGGCGCGCTACGAGCGGGCCGTCGAGCTCGCCCCCGAGGACGCCGACGCCCACGGCAACCTGGGGGCGATCCTGGAGGAGCTCGGCCGCACCGACGAGGCCCTCCGGCACTACCGCCGGGCGGTCGAGCTCCAGGCCGACCACCCGGCTCGTGAGCGCCTCGAACGCCTGGGCGGCTAGAAGCCTCCACCCAGGCGCGCCTGCGCGGGCTGCTCGCGGAAGGCGACGGTGACTTCGAGGCGCTGTTGGCGGCGCACCCCGAGTATGCCGAGGGCCTGCGCGCCTTGCGCGCGAACCTGGGCACCGGAGACGGATCCGCGCCCTGCCCCCCGCCCGCGACCGAGCCCCGCAGCGTCTTCCGACCGAGCGCCACGGCGGAGCGCGAGCGACTGAGCCCGAGGGCCTCCCCGGGGGCGATCGCGCGAGCGGGAACTTCGAGGTCGCTCAGGAGGGCGTCGGGCAGCCAGCAACGAGCGCGCTCTCGAGGTCGCCGATGATGTCTCCGGGGCTCTCGAGGCCGATGGACAGGCGCACGGTGTGCGGTCCTTCGGCCTGCTCGCCGTAGGAGGAGTGGGTCATCGGCCCGGGCAACTCGATCAAGGTCTTGGTGTGGCCGAGGCTGACCGCGAGGGTGATCGAGTAGGCGTGGTGCGCGAGCTCGTCGATGAAGAGCTCGGTGTCCTCGCGCCCGCCGCGCAACTCGAAGGCGATCATGTTCCCCGGGGCGAAGTCCCCGTCGAAGTCGCGCATCTGGCGCCGGGCGAGCGCGGCCTGGGGGAAGCTCTCCAGGCCGGGGTAGATCACGCGCCGGACCAGCTCGTTCTCCTCGAGCCACGCGGCGACCTTCATGGCCGTGTACTGCTGCCGCTTGAGGCGCAGAGCCAGGGTGGGCAGGCCGTAGACCATGATCGCCCAGGCGGACTTGGAGTTGAGGATCGCGCCGAAGTCCTTGCGGTAGAGCAGCAGGGAACCCAAGAGCTCCTCGGGGCAGATCACCGCGCCACCCAACTCCGTCCCGAACCCGCCGAGGTTCTTCGTGAGGCTGTGCACGACGATGTCGGCCCCGTGCTCGAGCGGGCGCTGGCAGAAGGGGGTGGCGAAGGTGTTGTCGATGACGACCCGGATGCGCTCGTCTGCGGCGCGCACCGCATTGAGCTCGTCCGCAACCGAGCGCAGGGCGGCGATGTCCACCAGCTCCAGGGTCGGGTTGGTCGGGGACTCGAAGTAGAACACGCGCGTGCGGTCGTCGACCGCGGCGCGCACGGCCGTCAGGTCGTTCATGTCGACGCGCCGCACGCCGATCCCCATGCGCGGGTACCAGTTGGTGAACAGGGAGTGGGTGCAGCCGTACACGACGGGGTGGGCGATCACGCCGTCGCCGGGCACGAGCAGGGATCCGAGGATGCCCGAGATCGCTCCCATCCCCGAGGCGAAGCTGACGCAGCACTCGCCGCCCTCGACCTCGGCCAGCTCGCCCTCCAGGATCGAGCGCGTCGGCTCGTCGAGGCGATCGTAGACGTAGACCGGCGCGTCGCCCTCGTCGGTGATCTGTCGGCCGAACTCGGAGAAGCCGCGCGCCGCGCGGCGGGCGTCGTCGAGCCGGTAGGTCGTCGAGGAAGACAGCGGCGGCGTCACGTGGTGGGCGAAGTCCCACTTGGCCGAGTGGCTCGGGCCGTGGACGAGGCGCGTGGTGGTCTTGTAGTCGGTCTGGGAGGACATCGAGCGGCTCTCCTGTCGGTGTGGTCGGAGACGGCGGCGCGGCCTACTCTAGCCACGAGGCCCCGCCGGGTCTGCGCGCAAGACCGATCACCCCGTGGGCCAAGGGAGCCGGGCTGCTACGCTCTCGGCCGTGACGACTCCCCTGCGCACCGCCCTCTCCCACGCGGTCGGCTGGCTCGCCGACCGCCGCATCCCCCGCCCCCTGCGAGCACCGATCTTCGAGGCCTACGCCCGCTTCACCGGCGCCGACCTCTCCGAGGCCCTGCCGCCCCTGCACGCCCACGCCAGCCTGGGGGCCTTCTTCGTCCGGCGCCTGCGCCCCGGAGCGCGGCCGCTCTGCGCCGACCCGGAGCTCGTGCCCTCGCCGGTGGACGGGCGCGTGCAGACCCTTTGTCGCGCGCGGGAGGGCACGGTGCTGCAGGCCAAGGGCCGGTCCTACGCCCTGCGCGACCTGCTCGCCGGCGTCGGCGGGGACCTCGACCTGGAGGGAGCGGCGGTCTGGACGATCTACCTCTCCCCCCGCGACTACCACCGCATCCACAGCCCCGAGGAGGGAGTCCTGACCGAGGTGCGCCGCGTCGGCGGCTGCCGCTTCTCGGTCGCCCCCAAGGTCCTGGCGCGCCGCGACGTCCTGGCGGTGAACGAGCGCGCCGTGCTGCGCATCGAAACGGCCCGCGGCCCGCTCCTGTTGGTGCTCGTCGGCGCCCTCAACGTGGGCCGCATCCGGGTCGTCGGCGTGCCCGCCGACCACGACGGTCCCCTCGAGACCCCGCGCGAGCTCGAGCGCGGCGGGGAGCTGGCTCGCTTCGAGATGGGCTCGACGATCGTCCTCGTCGCCCCTGGGGGGGTGGCCGAACCCCTCGACGCCCTCGCCGAGGGGCAGGCGGTCCTCATGGGCGAGGCCGTCGGCCGCTACCTCCCATGACGATCACGACAAGGGACCGCACCCTGCTGCGCCTCTCCACGGCCATCGTCCTCGGCCGCTGGGACGAGCTGCGCCGCCTGCGGGCCGCCGCCGGTCCTGGAGAACCCGACCGCGCCTGGCGCGAGGCGGTCCTGCAGACCCACGTCTTCGCCGGGTTCCCGCGGCTGGTCCAGGCCTACCAGGAGCTCGCGGCCCTCGGCGGCCTCGGCCCGCCGGCCTCCGGAGAGAAGGAGGCCGAGGACGACCCCGCGGGACGGGGCCGGGCGCTCTTCGAGCGCATCTACGCCGCCGACGCGCCCCGGATCCGCGCGCTCCTGGACGAGTCCGACCCGCTCTTCGCCTCCTGGGTCGCCGAGCACGCCTACGGGCGCGTGCTCTCGCGCCCCGGCCTCTCCGCCGACCGCCGCGAGCTCCTCGCGGTCTGCGCCCTGGCCGCCCTCGGCCAGGGCCGCCAGCTCGCCTCCCACGCCCGCGGCGCCCTGCGCTGCGGAGCGACGGCGGCGGAGGTCACCGAGGCGCTCGAGTGCGTCGCCGACATCATCGACACCGAAGACCTCGAGCGAGCCCGCGCCGTCGTCGCGCGCTTCGCTCCTTGAGCTGCCGCCCCGAGGCCGACCGTGGAGGGCCGAGGGGAATCCGGCCGGGGCGGGGGCTCTCACGGAATCGGGGCCACGGCCGCGATCCCCCCGAAGCTACGCGGGATCCGCCGAGCCGACAAGACGGGCGCCGCACGGCCAAGGGCGCTCCCCGGCCTCCCCCGGCCGGGCCTTCGGCACCCCGGCGCGACCGCGCTCGCGCGAGCGCCGGTGCCCCGCCACGCCGGGAGGGGCGGAACGGGCGCACCGCGAGCCCGGCGATCAGCGGCCGCCTTCGAGGGTCACGGCCACCAGCCGTACCGGCTCGAGCGCCCGGATCGAGAGGCTCTTGCCCCGCGCCTCGCCGGGGACCCTGCGCAGGCCGCCGCGCACCTCCACGCCGTCGACGTCGACGCGCACGCGGCCGCCCTCGCGGGTCACGCGCAGGGTCACCTCGTGCCTCGTGCCCGCGGCGAACCCGGGGAAGGGAACGCCCGCTCCCGCCCGCACGCGCTCGAGCACCGCCGACAGCTCGCCCGTGTCCACCAGGCACGCGGGCTCGCCCCCGCCGCGATGGGTGAAGGCCACGTGGAAGCCCAGGACCGAGATCGCCAGGAGGTCGGGCGGCCGGCCGGCGGGCTGGTCGAAGGAGATGGTCACCTCCAAGGGGTGACGATCGACCTCCAGGAGGGGCACGAGCAGCAGGCGCGGACAGGGCGTCTCGACGAGCTCGGCGAGGTCGGAGGCGATGCGCGTCGGTATCCAGCCCTGGGTGTCGAAGTGCCAGTCCCCGCGCTCCCAGGCCCCGGCGCGCACGGCGTCGAAGCGATAGCGCATCCACACGCGATCGGGGCCGACGAAGCGCGCCTCGCTCGGTCCGAAGCGCTCGCGGAAGGCATCGAGGTCGGGCGGGCGCGCGTCGGTGTCCAGGGCCGCGGCCAGCTCGCGCAGGTCGTCCTTCTGGGCGTCGGAGAGCACGTCGCCATCCTCCCGCAGGAGCGCCTCCACCCGCTGCAGCCTCTGGGGATCGCTGTGGACCGCGGCGAGCTCGCGGCGCGCGGCGGCGCTCGCGGCCAGGGCGCGCGCGACCAGGCGCTGCTCCAGCTCCTCGCGAGCGCCGGACAGCAGGCCGGCGAGGTGCGCGACCAGGGGCTCGCCGGCGGGCAGGGCTTCCGACTCCAAGAGGGACCGCGCGCCGTCGAGGTCGCCCTCGCGGTAGCGGAAGAGCGCCCGGGCGAGCTCCACCCGGGCTTCCTCCAGCCCGCAGGCGCGGCCGTCGACGAAGGACTCCAAGGTCCGGGCGTCGATCAGGGCGGCCCCGTCCCTCTCCCCCACGAGCAGGAAGTCGGTGCCGTGCCCTGCGAGCCGGAACCCCGACCGCAGGGGATCGGCGCCGCAGGTGAGCCTCCCCGAACGCCGGATGCGGTGGTGGACGATCTCCTTCGGCGCTCCCGCGGCCCGGCGGACTCCGTCGGCGGCGCACGCGAGGAACGCCTCTAGGGCGAGGGCCTCCGCCTGGCGCAGGTCGATGGTCCGGCCCACACCGGCGAGGGCCGGCTCGCCCGCCCGGGCGGACCACAGCTCGGCCGCCTCGCTGTAGCGGCGCATGGCCAGGGCGGCGTCACCGCGCTCCTCGAGGACCCCCAGACGACCGACCGCCGCTCGCAGGGCGAGCTCCCGTTCGAGATCGGCCAGCTCCCCGCGCCGCCGCTCGAAGGCCTCCTCCGCGGCGCGGGTGAACCGCTCCCTGTGCCCGTCGGGACCGCTCCAATCCAGGCCGTGGACCCGGCGCGCCTCGCCGAACGCCTCTTCGAAGGCCGCCAGCACGGCCACTCCGCCGCCCGCCTCCAGATCGGCGCGCGCCCGCCCGGCGAGGCCCTCGACCAGCTCCCTCAGCTCCCGGTCGTGGCGCACCCACTCGTCGCGCAGGCGATCGACCAGACGCTCGAGCTCGCGCCGGACCGGCGCCAGGGCCGCGACCAGCTCCGCGTCGACCTCCTGGGGCGGGGCGAGGCGCGCGGGCCCGCACAAGTCCAAGGGCTCGCGGGCGGCTGCCGCCCAGGCCTGGGCCCAGGCGCCCGCGGCGAGGTGGCGCTCCACCTCGGGGCGCACCCCGTCCCGCACGTGCGCGGCCAGTCCCGTGAGCAGGGCGGCGCGGCGGGTCGAACGGCCGCCGGCGACGGCCTCCCCCAGACGCTCGACGGTCGATGTGAAGGCCCTGCGGTGCCGCTGCTTGGGAAGCTCGAGCAGCGCGAAGCCGGTGTGCTCGAAGAGCAGGCGGGCCGCCCTCTCCTCCAGGAGCGCCTCGGCTTCGGTGAAGTCCCCCTCGGCCAGCCGCGGTGCGACGAGGGCCTCCAGGGCTCGCTGGGCCTCGAACACGGCCACGGTGAGCTCGCGGTCGAAGGCGCGCTCGAGCCGGCCGGCGGCCTCGCGCTGCGCCCCGGTGACGGCCCGCGCCAGGGCGGCCTCGACCCCCGTGTAGACCCGGGCGAGGACGGCGCCGTCGCTCGCCAGCTCCGCTTCCACGCGCGCGACGCGGGCGGCGTGCTCGTCGGGGTCCCCTCCGCCGAGGGGCGGATCGGGGGTCCTTGCCCAGGGACGCCAGAAGCCGAGGAGCCCGGCGAGGATCAAGGCCGCTCCCGCGGCGAGGAGCACCCGCGGGCGCCGGACACGGCCCCCGGCGTCGCTCGCCTCGAGACTCCCCGGCCGGATGTCGGGGGCGCGCCGGGCGCGCACGCGCTCGAGGTCCGCGGTCAGCTCGGCGGGCGTGAAGTAGCGGCGCTGGCGGTCGCGCGAGAGGCACTTGCGCAGGACGAGCGCCAGCCCGCGCGAGAGCTCGGGCCGCAAGTCCCGCGCGTCGGGTACCGGGGCGTAGAGCACGTCCGAGAGCAGCTCCGCCGCGCTCTCGCCGGTGAAGGGCGGGCGGCCGCAGACCGCGTGGAAGAGGGTCGCCCCCACCGACCACAGATCGCTCTGCACGTCCGCGGCCGACGGATTGCGCGCCTGCTCGGGACTGATGTAGTGCGGCGTGCCCAGGGTCGCGCCCGTGCGTGTCAACAGGGGGTCCTCGTCCACGCGCGCCAGGCCCAGGTCCACCAGGCGCGGCTTGCCCTCGGGGGTCAACAAGATGTTCGCGGGCTTCACATCACGGTGGACGACGCCCTGCTCGCTGGCGTGCTGCAGGGCGTCGCAGAGCGGGATGAACACGCGCAGGGCCTCGCGCTCTCCCATGCGCCCGGCGCGCTCGAGGCGCTCGGAGAGGGACTGACCCTCGACGAGCTCCATCGCGAACCACCAGGTGTTCTGCGTCCGGCCCATGTCGATGGCCGAGACGATGTTGGGGTGGGAGAGCAACGCCGCCGTGCGCGCCTCGCGCTGCAGGCGCCGCACGGCGCGCCGGCTACCGACCGCCTGGGGGTGCATGATCTTCAGGGCGACCGCCCGGCCGACCGAAGCCTGCACGGCGCGGTAGACGACGCCGCTCGCTCCGCGACCCAGGACGCCCTCGATGCGGTAGCCGGGGATCTCCGGCGGCGGGACGGAGCGCGGCTCGTCTCGGCTGGGCTCGTTCACGGGTCTCCTAGCCCGAAGGATTCATGAAGACGTGCACCAGACACAGCAACTCGGTTCGGGGTGATGCTTTTCGGGTTCTGGCGACGCAGGCGACCCTGAACGGGTCGTCGAGGAAGCCAGGTTCCGCAAAGCGCCGCCAGGGGCCGAGAGGCCGTCGGAGACGGCCGGTTGCGAAGTCTGGTGTGCGTGTTCATGGGGAATCCGGGCTTGCAGCCTGCGGGACGACGCCCCACCGCGAGTTCGGCCATCTGCGGTTGTCCCGAGTCTCCGCCCCCGTCCGACCGCGGGCGGCGCGTCGATCCGCCCGCGCACCTGTGGGTCCCCGCGCGCGAGGAAGTAGACTGACGCCGGTGTGTCCTCCCGCCCCGAGGCCTGCTAGAGAGCTCTGATGATCCAGCCCCGTCCCCGTGGCCGCACCCTGGCGGCCGTCCTCGGGCTCGCCGCCCTGGCGACCGCCTGCGCCCCCACGCCCGACGTCGTCCTCTACTGCGCCCTCGACGAGGTGCACGCGGCGCCCATCGTGCGCGCCTTCGAGGAGAGCACGGGCCTCGTGGTCGGGGCCGAGTACGACATCGAGGCCCACAAGACCGTCGGGCTCGTGCGGCGCATCCGCGAGGAGCACGCGCGCCCGCGCTGCGACGTATTCTGGAACAACGAGATCGCCCACACGGTCAGCCTGGCCGACGAAGGTCTGCTCGCCTCCTACGACTCCCCCAGCGCGGCGGACATCCCCGAGGAGTTCCGCGATCCCCAGCGCCGCTGGACCGGCTTCGCCGCGCGCGCCCGCGTGCTGATCGTCAACACCGACATCACCGACCCCGCCGAGATCAGCGGCATGTGGGACCTGGTCGACCCGCGCTGGAGCGGGCGCTGCGGCATGGCGCGCCCCCTCACCGGCACGACCTTGACCCACGCCACGGCCCTGTTCTCCGTGCTCGGCGAGGAGCGCGCCCTGGAGTACCTGACCCGCGCGAAGCAGGGCGGCGTGCACCTGACGAGCGGCAACGCGACCCTGATGCGCCTGGTGAGCGAGGGCGAGTTCGCCTGGGGCTGGACCGACACGGACGACTTCAACGTGGCCCTCGACCGCGGCGCCCCGGTGGCCGCGGTCTTCCCCGACGCCGGGCCCGACGGCCTGGGGACCCTGTTGATCCCCAACACCGTCTGCGTGCTGGCCGCGGCGCCGCACCCCGATGCCGCACGGAGGTTGGTGGACCACATCCTCTCGGCCGAGGTGGAGGCGACGCTCGCGCGCTCGCGGTCGGCCCAGATCCCCTTGCACGGGTCCCTGTCCGACCTCGACCACCCCCTGCCCCTGGAGCGCATGAAGGTCATGGCCGTCGACTACGCCCGGGTGGGCGCGGAGATCGTCGAGCGCCACGCCCAACTCAAGGAGATGTTCCTCGATTGAGCCGGCCGCTGGTCATCGCCGCCGCCGCGATCTTCGCCCTGGTGTGCCTGGCCCCGGTGGCCGTCATGGCCGCCCGCGTGGGCGTGGGCGACTTCGAGGGCCTCCTGGCGGGACGCACGCTCGACCTGTTGGGCCGCACGGTCCGCCTGGGCCTGGGGGCGGCGGCCGTGGCCGTAGTCCTCGGCTTCCCCTACGGCTTCCTGGTCGCCCGCACGGACATGCCCCTCGCCGGCGTCCTGCGCCCCCTCGGTCTGGTCCCGTTCCTGCTCCCGCCTCTGTTCTTGGCGATCACTTGGACGGCGGTCAGCGACGTGCGCGGCGCCACGGCCTCGGTCTGGGTCCTGGGGGCGAACACGTTCCCCCTGGTGGCGCTGTTCACCGCTCGCGCGTTCGAGCGCATCGACGCCCGACGCGAGGAGGCCGCCCTGCTGGTGGGAGGCCTGGGCGCCGCCCTGCGTATGGAGCTGCCCCTGGTCCTGCCCGGCGCGGCCTGCGGAGCCTGCCTGGCCTTCGTCTTCGCGGTCAACGACTTCGCCGTCCCCGACTACGTCTCCTCGGTCGGGCCCAAGTTCAACGTCTACGCCGACGAGGTCTTCGCCTCCTGGCAGGGAGACGGGGAGGCCGGTCGGGCCGTGGCCACGGCCCTGCCCCTGGTGCTGCTCACCCTAGCCCTGCTCCTGCCCGCCCTCGCCCTGCGGCGCCGGGGGGCCTTGGCCACGGTCGACGGCGACTTCCGCACGCCCGCGCCCCTGGCCCTGGGACGCCTGCGCTGGCCGGCCCTGGTCTTCTGCGGCCTCGTCCTCGTCCTCTGCGCCGGCCTGCCGTTGACGCGCCTGGCCTGGGAGGCGGGCGGCGGGACGCGCGGCTGGTCGGTGGACGGCTTCCGCTCGGCCCTCTCGCGCACCCTCGACCTCGAACGCACCTTCCTCGCCAACAGCCTCGTCACCTCTGCCGTCGCCGCCTCCCTCTGCGCGCCCCTGGCCCTCGTCCTCGGCCACGCCCTGGAACGCTCGCGGCGCGGCCGGCGCCTGGAGGTCCTCGCCGTGCTCCCCATCGCCGTCCCGGCGATCCTCTTCGGCATCGGCAACATCGCCCTGTGGAACCGCGACGTGGCCTTCATGGCCGCCATCTACGACGGCCGTGCGATGATCGTCCTCTTGTTCATCGGCCGCTTCCTGGTCTTCCCGCTCCTGATCACCTCGGGCGCCGTCGCCTCCCTCGATCCACGCCTGGAGGAGGCCGCCGAGCTGGCGGGAGCCCGACCGGCGACGCGCCTGGCACGCATCGTCGCGCCCGGCGTGCGGCCCTCCCTCGTGGGCGGCTGGACCCTGGTCTTCGTCCTGGCCATGCGCGAGCTGGACGCGGCCATCCTCGTCCCGGCGGCCAACGGGACGGTCATCTTCAAGGCCTTCAACCGCATCCACTTCGCCCGCGACGACGCGGTGGCCGCCCTGTGCCTCTTGATCGTGTTCTTCATCGTGCTGCCGGGGCTGTTGTGGTCCCTCTTCGGCCGTCGCCGGCTGGAGGTGATCGCATGACGCGCGCCATCGAGCTCGAGAGCCTGACCGTCCGGGCCGGCGGACGCGAGTTGCTCGGCCCGCTCGACCTCGCCGTCGAGCGCGGCGAGCACGTGCTGGTCGTCGGGCCCTCCGGTTCGGGCAAGACCACGCTGCTGCGCGCCATCTGCGGCCTCGCCCGCCCCCACTCCGGTCGCGTGCTGCTGTTCGGCGAACGGGTCAGCGACGGGCCGCGCCTGCTCGTTCCCCCCGCCGGTCGCGGGGTCGGGATGCTCTTCCAGGGCGGAGCCCTGTGGCCGCACATGAGCGTCCGCCGCACCTTGGAGTTCGTCCTCGCCCGGGCCGGGACGCCGCGCGCCGAGCACCGGCGGCGCACGGGAGAGCTCCTGGAGCTCGTACACCTGGAGGGGTTCGAGGACCGGCTGCCCTCCACGCTCTCAGGCGGCGAAGCCCAGCGCCTGGCCCTGGCGCGCGCCCTCGCGCCCCACCCGCGCCTGCTGCTCCTCGACGAGCCCCTCGGCCCCCTCGACTCCGAGCTGCGCGCCTCCCTGCTCGCGCGCCTCGCCGAGGTGCAACGCAGCCTGGAGCTGACGGTGCTGCACGTCACCCACGACCCCGGTGAGGCGAACTCCCTGGCCGATCGCACCCTTGTGATGGCCGAGGGCGCGTTCGTCGCGGGCGAGGAGCGGAAAGCGTGAGAGGGCTGCGCGCGGGGCTCGGCGCCCTCGTCGGCCTGTTGGGCCTGTGGGCCCTGGCCGCGGTCTTCGCCCCCGCCCGAGAGGCGGCGCCGGCGCGTACGTTCACCTCCTCGCGCCAGTGCCGGGAGTGCCACCCCCAGGTGTACGCCGAGTGGGAGTCGTCCTGGCACCGCGAGTCCTGGCGCGATCCCGACGTGGTGGCCCTCTCCAACAACTTCGCCAACACCGACTGCATCGACTGCCACGCCCCGCGACCAGTGCTCGAGACCGGCATCGGGATGCGCGTCCTGCCGCGCTCCTCACGGCGCTCCGAGGGCGTGGACTGCATCTCCTGCCATGCCCTGCCCGGAGGCGGGGTCGCGGGGACGATCGACGCGCCCGGCGCGCCCTGCCGGCCCGTCGCCACCCTCGACCTGCAGCGGCCGGACTTCTGCGGAGGCTGCCACGACCAGCACCAGACCGTGCAGCAGTGGAAGGAATCGCGCTACTTCGACGAGGGCGTCTCCTGCATGGACTGCCACATGCCCTTCCGCGAGGGCGACCCCAACCTCGGGCGCGACCACCGCTGCCTCGGCGGCCACGACATGGATCTGGTGCGCTCGGCGGTCGAGCTGCGAGGCGTGCGCGAGGGCGACGGCTGGGTGATCGAGCTGGAGAACGTGGGGGCCGGTCACAGCTTCCCGACCGACGAACGCTCACGGGCCGCGGACCTGTTCTGGAGGCCGGCGACGGTGGAGGGAGCGACGCCCGCGCCCTGGAGGCACTTCTACCGCATCCGCAGCCCGTATCGGCACGAGGTCGACATCATCGACAACCTGCTCGCTGCCCACGAGACGCGGCGCATCCCGCTCCCCGGGCAGGGCGCGGTGGAGGTGGCGCTCTACTACCGCCTGACCCCCTACTACGCCGAGGCCGACCCGGCCCTGTGGAATCCGGTGGGAGACGCGAACGCATTCCTCGTCGACAGACTGGAGCTCTCGCCGTGAGGCTCGGACTCACGGCCGCGGCGCTCGTGTGGACCCTAGCCTGCGGCACGGAGGCTCCCGACCCGCCGACCGCCCACCGACAGGTGGTGGCCGAAGCCCTCGCGGAGCTCGATGCGCTCCTGGCCGGGGAAGAAGGGGCGCGCCCGACCCCCGCCGCCGTCGAGCCCGAGCACGTCTCCGGCTTGGTCGGGATGCTGGCCCACTCCAGCGGGCGCGAGCGCGAGCTGCCCCTGGAGGAGGTACGCCTGCTGGGCGCGGGAGCGACGCCGCTGTTGGCCGCCATCGCGACCGAGTCCGGCCGGGCGGAGGTCGAGCGCGCCGCGGCCTGCGAGCTGCTGGCCGCCGTCGGAGACGAGGCGGCCTTGGAGCAACTGCTGACCTTGTTCGAGCGCGCCCCGGAGGGGTGGCTGCGGGCCAACGCGGCCTACGCCCTCGAGCTGGCCGGGAGCGACTGGGTCGTCCCGCGCGTCATCGCGCGCCTGAAGTACGAGAAGCACCCCGAGACGATCGTCTGGGCGACGAGCTGCTTGAGCTCGGTGGGCAACCACTCCGGCCTGGAAGGCCTGTGGGGCGTGCGCAACACCCTGGCCGGAGCCGACCCGGCGCTCTTGGCCCTCGTGGACGAGCGCCTCGTCGCCCTGGCCGCCGCCGCCGGCGCGGACGACCCCGATGAGCACTTCCGCCTGTGGGCCACCGGCGATCCGAGCGCGCGTCTGGTCGCGGCGAGCCCCTCCCCGCGCCTGAGGCGCGCCGCCTGGGAGCGCATCTCGCACCTCTCCGGCGAGCACTTCCAGCTGCGTGGAGTGGACGACGCGCGCTTCGTCCTCGCGCGCCTGGGGACCTGGATTGTCGATCCACTCTGCCGGGCCCTCTCGGACCGCGATCCCTACATCCGGGTCCACGCCGCCCAGTGCCTGGAGCGGATGGGTGCGCGGGCCGTCTCCGCCGGCCCGGCGCTGGTGACCGCCCTCGCCGACCCGGGGCTGGCGACCGAGGCGGCGGCCGCCCTGGGCAGCGTCGCCTACCCCGCCGCGGAACCCGCCCTGCGCGAGCTCCTCGGACCGGGTGTCGACCACGAACTGCGCGTCGCCGCGGCGCGCTCCCTGGGCACTCTGGGTCTGCCGGCATCGACCGCGGCCCTGGAGGTCCTGGTCGATCCCGCCGAACCCCTGGACCTGCGCCAGGCGGCCGCCACGGCCCTGGTGGAGTTGGGCGCGGGCGACCGCATCGCCACCGTGCTCCTCGCGCTCCTGGCCGAAGAGGGTGCCGACCGGGCCCTGGCCGAGGCCGGCGTGGAGGCCTGGCTGGCGTCGCGCTCCGACGGGGCGGCCGTATCCCTGCTGGAGCGCTGGAGGGCCCTCGCCCCGCCGCCGGGGATCATCCCCAGCTCCGAGCAGGTGCTCGAGCGCCAGCGAGGGCGCGTGGAGTTGCTGGCCGAGGCCCTCGGCGAGTTGGTCGCGAACTGACGCGGCGCCGTCCTCCGCCGAGGCTCACCCCCCGGCCGGGCTCCCCTTCCCCAGGAGCAGGACGGCCACGCACACCAGCCAGGCGAGGCAGTTGCCGACGAACATCGCGTCCCCGCCCAGCAGGGTGCGCGCCGGGCTCCCGCCGGCGCGCTCGTTGGTGACGAGCAGCATGTAGCGCGCGAGGCCGAAGACCACAAAGGGCACGGTCCAGATCAGCTGCTCCGTCCCGAACTTGCTCACGGTCTCCTCCGAGACGGTGTACATCGCGTAGCAGAGGATCGTGCAGGCGGCCAGGGCGGTGACCATCTGGTCGAGGAAGCGCACGTTGTAGGCGCCCTCGCCGAGGGTCGCCCGGTGGTCCGCACGCTCGCCGCCCAACAGGTCGGTCTCCGCGCGCCGCTTGCACAGGGCGAGGAAGAGCGCGAGGAAGAGGGTGCACAGCATCAACCACTGGGAGAGCTGGGCGCCGGCGGCCACGCCCCCGGCGATCACGCGCAAGAGGAAGCCCGCGGCGATGCAGAAGACGTCCACGAGCACGATGCGCTTGAGGCGGGCGCTGTAGAGGAAGTTGAGGGCCATGTAGGCCAGCACGACCCACGCGACCGACACGGGCTCACCGCCGGCGCCGTGCCCGGCGGCCAAGCTCAGCGCCGCACAGCCGGCGACCGCCGCGCGCGCCGCCCCCACCGGAAGCGCCCCCGACGCGATGGGCCGCAGGCGCTTCTGGGGGTGCGCGCGGTCGGACTCGACGTCCCACAGATCGTTCAACAGGTAGATCGCGCTCGACCCCAGGACGAACGCGACCAGGGCCAGCAGGGCGGAGTGGACGTCACCGTAGTCGGTGGACCAGGTCTCCCCCGCGGCGCGGGCGAAGAACAGGGGCGCGAGGACGAAGACGTTCTTGACCCACTGGTGGGGTCGCATGGCGCGCAGAAGGGCTAGGGCCATCATCGGGTTCGGCTCGACCTCCTGTATCGGCAGTCGGGGCGGGATTCCCCCACGCTCCCCGGAGCGCGAGCGCGCCCGGTGCCGCGCGGAGGCCCGAGGAGTCCGGTGCGGCGCAAGGCCGGCCTCAGTCCAGGCTCAGCTTGCGCAGGGCCTCGACGGGGGAGTCCGGCCCGACGATCAGGAGACCCTCGTCCTCCATCAGGGTGCCGTCGTCCTCGAGGTCGGCGATCTCGAACGTCCCGACGTTTCCGTCCGCATACAGCACGACGGTCGTCGTGCGGTGGTTCATGCCCCCGTCGTTGTCGTCGGCCACCAGCGGCTCCTTGCCACTCCCGGGAAACTGGCGCAGGGGGTACTCGTCCTGGTCGCGCCCGGCGTAGGTCGAGTAGCCGCCGTCCACGAGCTCGAGGTCGGTGTACCAGTCCGCGGGATCGAGGTCGTTGCAGGTGAGCACGCCGTAGTCGACCCCGGGACAGGTGAGCTTGATGGCGCTCGCTTCGACCGCCTCGAGGGTGTTCGAGTCGATCAACTCGGCGAAGAAGCGCACGCCGCTCTCGCGCGGGATGCGCTTGAACTTCAGCTGATAGAGCTGCAGGCCCTTGTAGATCTCCTCCATGTTCTTGCGGCAGGCGGTGACCTTCGCGGCGTCGATCGCCTCGGGGATGCGCGGCAGGAGGAAGGCCATCAGGATGCTGATGATCAGGATGACCGCCAGGAGCTCGATCAAGGTGAAGCCGGCTCGGCCGGCGCCCTGGGCGGTCCGTCGCAGGAAGGTTCGCATGGGAGGGGTCGGGGCTTTGGGAGCGAAGAGAGGCGGACGCTCGCTCGCGCCCGCCATCTTCTACCCCATCTCTCCGGGTGAGTCACCCGGCGGCCATCGAATGCGCCCGGGGACGGGCTAGGCGGGCGTCCCGACTGCCGCCTTCAGCTCGGCGGTGCGATCGGTGGCCTCCCAGGGGAATTCCGCGCGGCCGAAGTGGCCGTGATAGGCGGTGCCCTCGAAGATCGGCCGCTTCAGGTTCAGGTCCCTCAGGATCACCGCGGGCCTCAGGTCGAAGGCCGATTCCACGGCACGGTCGAGGACGTCGTCGGAGACGTTGCCCGTCCCGAAGGTGTCGACCCGAACCGAGAGCGGCTCGGCCACGCCGATGGCGTAGGAGAGCTGCACCTCGCAGCGCGAGGCGAGGCCGGCGGCAACGACGTTCTTGGCCACCCAGCGCGCGGCGTAGGCCGCGGAGCGGTCCACCTTGCTCGGGTCCTTGCCCGAGAAGGCGCCGCCGCCGTGGCGGCCCATGCCGCCGTAGGTGTCGACGATGATCTTGCGCCCGGTCAGGCCGCAGTCGCCGTGGGGTCCCCCGAGCACGAAGCGTCCGGTCGGGTTGATGTGGAAGATCGTCTCGTCGTCGAGGAACTCGGCGGGGATCACCGGCCGAATCACCTGCTCGACGATCTCGTCGTGGATCGTCTGCCACTCGACGTCGGGGGAGTGCTGGGTGGAGATCACGACGGTGTGGACGCGCACGGGGCGCTCGTCCTCGTACTCGACGGTCACCTGGCTCTTGCTGTCCGGACGCATCCAGGCGAGGGTGCCCGCCTCCCGCAGGTCGGCCATGCGCTCGACCAGGCGGTGGGAGTAGTGGATCGGGAACGGCATCAACTCCGGCGTCTCGTCGCAGGCGTAGCCGAACATCAGGCCTTGGTCGCCCGCGCCCTGCTCCTCGTGCAGCCCTTCGCCCGCGGTCACGCCCTGGCTGATGTCGGGCGACTGGCGATCGAGGCTGACGACCACCGCGCAGGTGTCGGCGTTGATGCCCAAGTCGTCGCTCGTGTAGCCGATGCGGCCGATCGTCTTGCGCGCGACGTCCTGGTAGTTGATGACCGCGTTGGTCGTGATCTCGCCGGCGACCACGCACAGGCCGGTCGTGACCATCGTCTCGCAGGCGACGCGACTCTCGGGATCCTGCTCGAGCAGCGCGTCGAGGATCGCGTCGGAGACCTGGTCGGCCACCTTGTCGGGGTGGCCCATCGAGACCGATTCGGAGGTGAAGAGGCGTCGAGCCATGGATCTGGGATTGCAGAGGACAGAACGAGGGGGGGGTGAGGGAGCCGGCGGCGCCGCTCGGCCCCGATGGTTCTCCATCGACCGCGGTCGCGTGAGACTTCAGGGCCGAATGGCGAGGATCATACCCGCAGCGCCCCTTTCCCACCACGGACTCAGGGGGCCACGGGGATCAGGCCACGCTCCAGGAGAGCCTCCAGGGTGCGCCGCGACGCGCCGGTCTGGCTCGCCACCGCCGCCATCCCGGTGCGGGACATCCGAGCCCGGCGCTGCTCGTCGCCGAGGAGGTCGCGCAGGGTCGCTCCCAGCCCCTCGGGGCCCTCCAGGCGCACGCTCGCACCGTCGCGCTCGAGGAGCTCGGCCTCCTCCCGGAAGTTCTCGACGTGGGGCCCGTACAAGGTCGCGCGCCCCGCCGCTGCGGGCTCGAGCATGTTCTGACCGCCGTGGGGCACGAGGCTGCCGCCGACGAAGACCAGATCCGCCAGACCGTAGACGCCCTCCAAGTCCCCGATCGTGTCCACGACGGCCACGCGCCGCGGGTCGGGGCGCTCGCG
Source organism: Planctomycetota bacterium (assembly GCA_030746555.1). GTDB lineage: Bacteria > Planctomycetota > UBA1135 > UBA1135. Next base: position 33,151 of record JASLMK010000053.1, read on the forward strand.
GCCCGCGCGCAGGTCCGTCAGGAGCTGGGGGGATCCGCCGGCGGCGGCGAGGGCCTTGGCGACGACCTCAGCGCGGCCGGGATGGCGAGGCACCAGGATCAGGCGCGCCTGGGGGATCCACTCCCGCCAAGCCTCGGCGAGGAGGGTCTCCTCGGGCTCGTGGGTGCTGCCACCCACGACGACGGGGCGCCCCTCCTCCCCGCCCAGGAGTCGCGCGAGCTCCTCGGGCGCCTCCCGCAGCCCGACCTCGAGGGCGTCGGCCTTCACGTTGCCGGTCACGACGAGGCGGCTCTCGTCCCGGGAGAGCTGGAGGAACCGGCGGGCGTAGCGCTCGTCCTGGACGCAGTACAGGCTGATGCGGTTGAACTGCGGGAGGAGGCGCCGGAACGAGAGGTAGTGCCGGTGGCTCTCGCTGGTGATCCGGCCGTTCGCCACGGCCACCGGGATCCCCAGGCGGTTGGCCGAGCGCAGGAAGTTGGGCCAGATCTCCAGCTCGATGAGGACGACGCAGGCGGGCGAGAGCCGGCGCAGGAAGCGCCGGACGAGCCAGGACGGATCGAGCGGAAAACGCACGACCTCCTGGTCGGGGTAGAGGCGCCGCGCCAGGGCGTGGCCGGTCAGGGTGGTCGTGCTGATGACCACCTCCAGGTCCGGGTGCTCGCGCTCGATCAGGCGCACGAGCGGTCCGGCGGCCTTGACCTCTCCGACCGAGACGCCGTGGATCAGGACGCGCAGTCGATCGTCGGGCCGCGGCGCCGCGGGCAGGCCGAAGGTCAGCCGGGCGAGGGCCATGCGCCGGAACTCCTCGTCGCGAGCACAGCGCCACAGCCACCAGGGGCTGGCGCCCACGATGGCCAGCACCCAGACCCCGTCGTAGACGGCGTGCAGCGCCATGCGCATCCAGCCCGGGTTGGGATCGGAGCGGATGGGCGGCGGGACGGCCCGCGCGCCCGGATCGGTGGGGCTGGAGGTCTCGACGCCGGGAGGCATGGGCCGCGGCTCAACCCCGACCGCTGCCGTGGCACTTCTTGTACTTCTTCCCGCTCCCGCACGGGCAGGGGTCGTTGCGGCCGACCTTGTCCCCGGCGATCTCGGGCGGGGGCTCGGGCGCCCCGGCCGGCTCCCGGGGCGGGGAGGTCGCGGGATCCTCCTCCGAGCGCTCACGCGCCGCCCGGTCCATCAGCTGCCGTCGGCGCATCAGGTCGAAGGCACGGCTGGCGGGGATGCCGCCGGTCGGCGGCCGCCGGCCGCCCCCCGCCCCTGCGGCGCTGCCGGAGACCATCCCACGCGGCGCGAGCTGGCTCGAGCCCGCGGCACCCTCGCCCTCACCGTCGGTCTGGACTCGGATGCGCAGGATCAGGCTCACGACCTCGTCCTCCACGGCCTCGAAGAGCCGGTCGAAGAGCTGGAAGCCCTCGCGCTTGTACTCGTTCTTCGGGTCGACCTGGGCGTAACCCCGCAGGCCGATCCCCGCCTTGAGGGCGTCCACCGCGTGCAGGTGGTCCTTCCACTTGGAGTCGATGGCGTTGAGCAGCACGTAGCCCTCGATGCGGCGCATCAGCTCCTCGCCGACCTCCGCCTCGCGCTGTTCGTAGCGGCGTGCGACCTCCTCGATCAGGGGCTCGGTGGTCCCGTCGTCGGCATCGGCAGCTTGCGCGGCGATCGAGGGCTCGGGCTCGAAGCCGAAGGTGCGCTGGACCCAGCCCTCCAAGCCGCTCGCGTCGTCCGCGAACGTCACGCAGGCCCTGTCGATGACCCGCTGGAGCATCTCGAGCACCTTGTCCTTGGTCTCGATCCCCGCCAGGACGTCCTGACGGACGCCGTAGATCTCCTTGCGCTGGACGTCCATCACCTCGTCGTACTCGAGGAGGTGCTTGCGGATCTCGAAGTTGCGGTCCTCGACCTTCTTCTGCGCCTTGGCGATGGCGCGCGTCACCATCCCCGACTCGATCTGCTGGCCCTCGGACATCCCGAGGCGCTCCATCAGGTTCTTGGTCCGCTCGCTGTAGAAGATGCGCATCAGATCGTCCTCCAGGGAGAGGAAGAAGCGCGACTCCCCGGCGTTGCCCTGCCGACCCGAGCGCCCGCGCAGCTGGTTGTCGATGCGCCGCGCCTCGTGGCGCTCCGTCCCGAGCACGTACAGGCCGCCGAGCTCGAGCACCTCTTGCTCGTCCGCCTCGCAGCGCGTGCGGACGTCTTCGCGGATGGTGTCGATCTCGGCCAGGCGCTCCACGTCGCCCTCCTCCAGCCCGGCCTCCTCGAGGGCCTTTCCGAGGCGGTACTCGAAGTTGCCGCCGAGCTTGATGTCCGTGCCCCGGCCGGCCATGTTCGTCGCGACGGTCACCGAGCCGCGGTCACCGGCGAGGGAGACGATGTTCGCTTCGCGCTCCCACTGGCCGACCTTGGCGTTGAGGACGGAGTGCTCGATCCCCCGGCGCTTCAGCATCCCCGAGAGCTTCTCGGACTTCTCGACGGAGGTCGTGCCCACCAGGACCGGCTGCCCCCTCTCCCGCAGGCGCCCGATCTCCTCGACGATGGCGTGCCACTTCTCCCGCTCGGTGCGGTAGACGACATCGAGCCCGTCCTCGCGGGCGATCGGCAGGTTGGTCGGGATGCTGACGACATCGAGCTCGTAGATCTTGTGGAACTCCCCCGCCTCGGTGAGCGCCGTACCGGTCATCCCACCGAGCTTGTCGAACATCCGGAAGTAGTTCTGGTAGGTGATCGTCGCCAGGGTCTGGTTCTCCTGGCGCGGGGTGAGGCCTTCCTTCACCTCGACCGCCTGGTGCAGGCCGTCGGACCAGCGCCGCCCCTGCATCTTCCGCCCGGTGAACTCGTCGACGATGATCACCTCCCCGTTCTCGACGACGTACTCCTTCTCCTGTCGATACAGAGCGTGGGCCCGCAGGGCGTTCTCGATGTAGTGCGGCCAGTCCTCGTTGCCCGGCGTGTAGAACGACTCCACGCCGACCATCGACTGGGCAACCTCGATGCCCGGCTCGAGCAGGCTCGCGGAGCGCTCCTTCTCCTTGACCTCGTAGTGCTCCTCGGGGATCAGCTTGCGCGCGATCGTGTCGGACAGCTTGTACTTGTCCGAGCCCTCCTCGGCCGGCCCGGAGATGATCAGAGGCGTGCGCGCCTCGTCGATCAGGATCGAGTCGACTTCGTCGACGATGGCGAAGTAGAGCTGCTTCTGGACCTGGTCCTCCACGCGCGTCTTCATGTTGTCGCGCAGGTAGTCGAAGCCGAACTCGTTGTTGGTGCCGTAGACGATGTCGCAGGCGTACACGGGCTGGCGGTCCCACGGGCTCATGGAGGACTGGATGGCGCCCACCGACAGGCCGAGAAACTCGAAGATCGGGCGCATCCAGTCCGCGTCGCGCCGCGCGAGGTAGTCGTTGACCGTCACCAGGTAGCACGTGCGACCGGTCAACGCGTTCAGGTAGAGCGGCAGGGTCGCCACCAGGGTCTTGCCCTCGCCGGTCGTCATCTCGGCGATGGCTCCCTGGTGGAGCACGATGCCGCCCACGAGTTGCACGTCGAAGGGCCGCAGACCGAGGGTGCGCACGGAGGCCTCGCGCGCCAGGGCGAAGGCCTCCGGCAGCACTTCGTCCAGGGTCGTCTCGCCCCCGGCGACCAGCGCGCGCAGCCGCTCGGTCTCGCCCGCGAAGGCCTCGGCGGCCAGGCCCTGGGCCCAGGACTCGCGGGCGTTGATCTCGGCCACGAGGGGTTCGAGGGTGCGCACCACGCGCTCGTTCCGCGAGCCGAAGGCACCCTTGAGGGACCGTCCGAGGCGGTCACCGAAAACGGAGAGCTTGTCCGATATTGAATCCCAGTCCATCTCGATCATCGTTCCTGGCGTGCGAACCGGCCGCCGGGAGCGGCCCGGCCGCGAAGGTGGGCGACCATTTCATGCACCGGACCGCCCGGAGGAAAGACAGGCGCGGAAAACTTCTGCAGATCCCGCCGAGCGCCGTGCGCAGGCGGCCCCCCCCGGCGCTCAGGCCTCGTCGCTGGCGAGCAGGCGCTCGAGCATCGTGAACAGCAGCTCCCTGGGATAGGGTTTGCGCAGGAATCCGCTCACCCGCTGCAATCGCTCCAAGCGGATCGAAGAGGCGGTCGCCATCAGGACCGGCAGGCGCTCGGTCCGCTCCTCGGCTCGCAGGCGCGCGAGGACCTGCTCGCCGTCCAGCTCCGGCATGGCGTAGTCCAGCAGGACCAGATCCGGCAGTGGGTCCAGAGCGAGGCGTTCGAGCACCTCTCGGCCGTCGTGGAAGCACTCGCAGGTGTAGCCGCGCCCCTCCAACAGGGCCGCGATGCCGGCGGCGACCTGCTGCTCGTCGTCGACCACGAGGATGTGGGCCCGCTTCTCCCCCTCCCGCTCCACCCGGGCGAGTCCCTCCGCCAAGGCGCGCAGGTCCCGGTGGGTCGGTAGGCCCCCCTCGTGCCAGGCGAGCTCGATCTCCTCCTTGAGCGCTCGATTGTGGGACTTGAGGTCCTGCCACTGGGCGTGCTCGGGGCTGTCCTCGGCGACGTCGATGTGGTCGTCGTGGGTGTCGACCGAGAGGAAGAACTCCCCGTCGATGAGGTACTCCTGGATGACGAGCTTCATGAACGGGTAGCGCTCGTTCCCCAGGCGCATCGTGTAGCGCGAGTGGGCCGGCGCGCCGTCCTCGGCCTCGGGCGTGCGGCAGAGGGCGAAGAGCTGGTCGAGGGTGGTCGCCTCCTCCAGGCAGGTCGGGTCGAAGATCGGCACCGTCTCGGCCGGGCGCGGCCAGGCGCGCTCCATGTAGAGCGCGACCGCGCGCCGGACGTGGGCCGGCGTCATCTCGTCCAGCCTCATGCGGGCGCCCTCCCCTCGCGGTCGAGGGAGCCGACGAGCTCGCGCACGCTCGCCACGCCCTCGGCCTCGAGCAGGTCGTCGAGGTGCTCGGCCAGGGTGCCGGGCAGGGCCGGGTCGGAGAACGCCGCCGTCCCCACCTGGACGGCGCTGCAACCTGCCACGACGAACTCCAGGACGTCCTCGGCGCTGCCCACTCCGCCGCACCCGATGACGGGCACGTCGACCGCCCGCGCGCACTCCCAGGCGCAGCGCAGGGCCACCGGCTTGATGCCCGTTCCCGAGTAGCCGGCCTGGACGCTGGCGATGCGCGGCTTCCTGTGGCGCCAGTCGACGGCCATGCCCAGGAGGGTGTTGACGGCGGTCACGCCGTCGGCCCCGCCCGCCTCGGCTCCCCGTGCGATCTCACCGATGCGCGTCACGTTGGGCGAGAGCTTGGCGAAGACCGGCTTGTCGGTCGCCTCCCGCACACCGCGCATCACCCGCTCGGCGAGGGCCGGATCGGTCGAGAAGGGCAGGCGCCCTCCTCCGACGTTGGGACACGAGAGGTTGACCTCCAGGGCGTCGACCTCGTCGCGCTCGTCGAGCATGGATGCCAGCTCGGCGAACTCCCCCGCCTCCTCGCCGCCGATGTTGGTGAAGATGCGCGTGTCCGCGTCCGCGACGCGCGGCAGTACGTCCCGCAAGTAGGCGCCGATCCCGCGGTTCTCCAGGCCGATGGAGTTCAGGAAGCCGGCCTCGGTCTCGTGGATGCGCGGCGCGGTGTTGCCCGGCCGCGGGCGCAGGGTGACGGTCTTGCTGACCAGGCCGCCCATGGTGTGTGGGGGCGAGAAGTGCTCCATCTCCAGCCCATGACCGAAGGTGCCCGACGCCGAGAGGATCGGGTTGCGCAGGGCGAGCGAAGCCAGCTCCACCGAGAGGTCCGCCATGGTGCGCAATCTACTTCAGCGGGGCGGAGGGGACAACGAGCTCGCCCCCCCGGTCGCCGGGGCGGCTTCGTCTCCCTCCAGGCCGCTCAACAGGAGCAGCACGGCCCCTACGGTGATGCAGGAGTCGGCCAGGTTGAAGGTCGGGAAGTGCCACTCCCAGCGCGCGAAGTAGACGTCGATGAAGTCCCGCACCCAGCCGAAGGTCTCGCCGCTGTGGCGCTCGAGGAACAAGTTGTCGTAGAGATTCCCCAGGGCTCCCGCGAGGACCAGGACCATCGCGACGCCGAACCAGCGACGACGCGCGGGGATGCGGACCAGGAGCCAGACGAGGAAGAGCACGGCCAGGATCCGACCACCCACGAGCAGGTGCGGGTAATCGGCGAACTTCCCGAAGGCCGCGCCGCGGTTCTCCGAGCGCATGAAAGTCAGCCAGCCCGTATCGGGACCGAGCAGGTGCAGGCGCCGGTGGCCGTGGGGACAGGAGCGCAACAGATGCGTCGCCGGGTCCTCGAGCACGACGAAGGCCGCCGCCTTCGACCACAGGTCGGCGATGATCAGCAGCACGACCCAGACGCCGCGCCAGGCGAGGGTCCCCAAGCTGGGCCGCTCGTCGGCGGCCTGTGCGCGGCTGGACCCCGGCTCTGCGGCGGGCGCGGGGGCGGCCTCTTGCACCGTGCTCACCCCGCCTCGGCGCCGCGCTGGCACTCGATGCAGTTGCGTGCGTGGGGAACCGCCCGCAGGCGGTCCTTGCGTATCCACACTCCGCAAGCCGCGCAGCGCCCGTAGGTGCCCTCCTCGATGCGGTCGAGGGCGTCGAGGAGTTCCTGGACGGTAGACTCGTCGTGCTGCAACAGCTCCAGGTTGAAGCCCTGGAAGTAGCGCTCGCCCTCGTCGCCCTGGTGCTCCCCGCCACCGCTGGCGAGGTCGTCGCGCAGATGGCTGATGTCGCCGCTGATCAGGCCCAGCATGGCCTGCAGCTGGCTCTTGAACGTGGTCAGATCCTCCGCTGTCGGTTTGCGACCGGGCATGGCTGGACACCGGGCGTGGCTCCCCGGCGGCGCGGGAGTATAGGCCCCGCCCCCGGAGCGCTCAAGCGGGCGAAATCCTTGATGCCCGGGCCGATGCGAGCGACCCTCGGGCCATGAGCGAGGAGGAGACGGGGATCCGACCCGGCGAGGAGTTCGCCAGAGGCCTGGAGGACTTCCTCGAGGCCCTCACGGTCGAGGCCGGACTGGCGCGCAACACCCTGCGCTCCTATCGGGCGGACCTCACGCGCTTCGCCTCGTGGGCGCGGCGGCGAGGCGTGGAGGGCTGGGGCGGTGTCGGCGAGGCGGACGTGGTCGAGTACCTGGCCTGGCGGCGCGCGGAGGGACTGGCGCAGGCCACCCTGGCCCACGATCTGACCGCCGTGCGCATGCTGATGCGCCACCTCCACGGCGAGGGGCTCTGCCGGCGCGACCCGACCGCCCTGCTCGACTCCCCCGTCCTGGCGCGCCACCTCCCCGGCACGCTGACGATCGAGCAGGTCGAGGCCCTGCTGGCGGCCCCCGCCGGCGACGGCTGGCTCGACCAGCGCGACCGCGCCCTGCTGGAGGTGCTGTACGCCTGCGGCGCGCGGGTGGCCGAGGCGATCGGCCTGCGCACCGACTCCCTGGAGCCGTCCCTGCGCGTCCTGCGCCTGTTCGGCAAGGGCTCGCGCTCGCGCATCGTGCCCCTCGGCGGCCGCGCCCGGGCGGCCCTCGAGGCGTGGCTGGAGGAGGGACGGCCCGGCCTGCCCGGGGCCGCCGCACGCCCGGAGGTCTTCCTCTCCGTTCGCGGCCGCCCCCTCGACCGCACCAACGCCTGGCGGCGCGTCAAGGCCGCAGCCCTCCAGGCGGGCCTGGGGACGCGCATCTCTCCCCACACCCTGCGCCATTCCTTCGCGACGCACCTCCTGGCCGCCGGGGCAGACCTGCGCGCCGTGCAGGAGATGCTCGGCCACGCCTCGATCCGCACGACCGAGGTCTACACCCATCTCGACACCGAGCACGTACGCGGCCTGCACCGCCTCTACCACCCGCGCACCTGAGGAGCTCAGCCGCGGCGCAGGTGCTCGCGCACCGTGCGCGCCAGCTCGGCGCCGATCCCGGGCACGGTCGCGATCTCCTCGACGCTGGCCGCCTCGAGGGCGCCGACGCTCCCGAAGCGGCGCAGGAGGGCCTTGCGGCGCGCGGAACCGACGCCGGGAACCGCGTCCAGGCGGCTCTGGATGCGGCCGCGCTCCTTGCGGTGGTAGGTGATCGCGAAGCGGTGCGCCTCGTCGCGCACGCGCTCGAAGAAGTGGCGTACCGCGGAGTGGCGCGGGAGCTCGAGGGGCTCCTCGATCCCGGGCAGGAACAGGCGTTCCTCGGTCGCGGCCTTCCTCGCCGCCCCGCGGCCGCGTGCCGGGCGCGCCTTGGCCAGGCCGGCCATGGCCACCGACCAGGCTCCGGCCTCCTCGCGCGCCGCGAGGGCGCAGTCGAGCTGGGCCCGACCGCCGTCCACGACGACCAGGTCGGGAAGGTCCGCCTCGTCGATCCCGCGCCGCAGGCTGCGCCCGACGACCTCCCGCATGGCCGCGAAGTCGTCGGGGCCGGTGAGCTCGCGCAGCTTGAAGCGCCGGTAGCCGGCGCGGTCGGCGATCCCGCGCCGGAAGCGCACCCGGCTCGCCACCGGGTGGGAGGCCTGCAGGTTCGAGACGTCGAAGCAGTCGATCACCTCCGGCGCCTGCTCGAGGCCCAAGATCCGCCGCACCTCCTCGACCAGCCCTGCTCCGTCCTCCTCCTCGGCGTCCAGCCTCGCCAGCTCAGACCGGGCGTTCTCCCCGGCCAGGTCTAGCATCCGGCGCCGCTCGCCGCCGACGGGGACGACGAGCTCCAGGTCCCCCTCCAGGCCGGCTTCGAGCACGGCGGCGTCGGCCGGTCGGCAGGGCAGGACGAGCTCGCGTGGCACCTCGCGCCGGCCGCTCCCGTAGAAGGCCGTGACGACCGCGTGCAGAAGCTCCTCGTCGGGGAGCTCCGAGCGCAGGCGGTGGGAGCGGCTCTCGCTCATGCGCCCCTCACGGAAGGCGAGGCGGTGGACCAAGGCGTCCTCGCCGCGTCGGGCCAACCCCAGGACGTCCCTCGCGATCCGATCGCGAGGCCGGACGCCCTGGCCCTCGACGGTGCGACGCAGGGCGCCCAGGCGGTCGCGCCAGCGTGCCGCGCGCTCGTACTCCAGCTCCTCGGCCGCGGCGCGCATGCGCCGGTCGAGGTCGCGCTCGAGCTCGGCGGTGTCTCCCGAGAGGATGCGCACGGCGCGGGCCACCAGCTCGTCGTACTCCTCCGCGGTCACCTCCCCCACGCACGGCGCGCAGCACTGGCCGATCTGGTGCTTGAGGCAGGCGCGGCTGCGGTGGTTCATGACCGAGTCCGGGCAGTCCCGCAACCCGACGACACGGTGCAGGTCCACCAGGGTGCGGCGCACGGAGCGGGCCGAGGCGTAGGGCCCGAAGAGGCGCGAGCGCCCCCCCGGCTTGCCGGCCCGTGGGCTGTGGGCGCGCACGAGCTTGAGGCGCGGGAAGCGCTCGCCATGGTCGAGGCGCAGCATCAGGAAGGACTTGTCGTCCTTGAGCCGCACGTTGTGGCGCGGCCGGTGCTGCTTGATGAGCGTGTCCTCCAGGAGCAGGGCCTCGGACTCCGTGCGCGTCACGATCGTCTCCACCGAGCGTGCGTCGCGCTCGAGGAAGCGCACGGCGAGCCGGCCGTCACCTCCCGGCCGGCGGTAGCTCGACAGGCGGGCGCGCAGATCGATCGCCTTGCCGATGTAGATCACGCTCGCCTCCCCATCGCGGAAGAGGTACACGCCCGGGAGGCGCGGGGCGTCCTCATTCCACCAGACGGGCTCGGCCACGGCTCCAGGATAGCGCGGCCGGGCGGACCGGACGAGGTGCGTCAGCGCTCCAGCTCCAGCTGTTCGAGGCGCTGCAGCTCGTCGCGCAGGCTCGCGGCCCGCTCGAACTCCAGCTCCGAGGCGGCCCGCAGCATGTCGGCGCGCGTCCTCTCGACCTCGGCCCGCAGGCGCTCGCGACTCCAGCCCGCGGCCTCGTCCTCGCGCACCTCTCCCGCGCCGCCCCGCTCGAGCCCGCCTACCTCCACGTAGTCCATCTCGTAGATCGCCTCGATGCTCTCGCGCACGGGCTTGATGATCGTGCGCGGCGTGATCCCGTTCTCGTCGTTGTAGGCCGTCTGGAGCGTGCGCCGGCGCTCGACTTCCTCGATGCACGAGCGCATCGAGGAGGTCAGCTCGTCGGCGTACATCATCACGCGCCCGCCGGCGTTGCGGGCGGCCCGTCCGCAGGTCTGGATCAGGGAGGTCGTCGAGCGCAGGAAGCCCTCCTTGTCGGCATCGAGCACCGCCACGAGGGCGACCTCGGGCAGGTCGAGGCCCTCGCGCAGGAGGTTGATCCCGACCAGAACGTCGAACTCCCCCAGGCGCAGGTCGCGCAGGATCGCCGAGCGTTCCAGCACGTCGATCTCCGAGTGCAGGTAGCGCACGCGCACGCCGAGCTCCTCGTAGTACGCCGTCAGCTCCTCGGCCGAGCGCTTGGTGAGGGTCGTGACCAGCACCCGCATCCCCTCCGCCACGACGCTGCGCACCTCGGAGAGAAGGTCGTCCACCTGGGTGGCCGCCGGCCGCACCTCGATCCGCGGATCGAGCAGGCCCGTGGGGCGCACGATCTGCTCTACGATCGCCGAGCGTTCGCGCTCGTAGGGTCCGGGCGTGGCGGAGACGTAGACTGCCTGACCGACGAGGCTCTCCCACTCCTCGAACCGCAGGGGCCGGTTGTCGAGGGCGCTGGGCAGGCGGAAGCCGTGCTCTACGAGCGTCTCCTTGCGCGAGCGGTCCCCGCGGTACATCCCTCCGACCTGGGGAATCGAGACGTGGCTCTCGTCGACGAACACGATCCAGTCCTCGGGGAAGTAGTTCAGAAGGGTCGACGGCGGCTCTCCCTCCGAGCGCCCGTCCATGTAGCGCGAGTAGTTCTCGATCCCGTTGCAGACGCCTGCGGCCCGCAGCATCTCCATGTCGTGCCGCGTGCGCTGCTCGAGGCGCTGGGCCTCCAGGACCTTTCCGCTCCCGCGCAGCCGCCCGAGGCGCTCCTCCAACTCGTCCCCGATCCCCTCCAAGGCGCTCTCGATGCGCTCCTGGGGTGTGACGTAGTGGTTCGCCGGGTAGACGGTGGCGCGCTCGAGGGAGCGCACGACCTCGCCGCGCAGGGGGTTGACGACCTCGATGCGCTCGATCTCGTCTCCGAAGAGCTCGACCCGGATCACCTCATCCGCCTCGTAGGCGGGGAAGACCTCCACCACGTCCCCCCGCGCCCGGAACGATCCCTGCCGGAAGTCGAGGTGGTTGCGCGCGTACTGCATCTGGGTCAGCCGCCGCAGGAGATCGTCGCGCTCGATGGTCTGCCCGCGCTCGATCTCCACCGACATCCCCGCGTAGTTCGACGGCGAGCCGAGGCCGTAGATGCAGGAGACCGACGCTACGATCACGACGTCCCGACGATCGAGCAGGGAGCGCGTGGCGCTGTTCCTGAGGCGCTCGATGTTCTCGTTGCGGCTGGAGTCCTTCTCGATGAACGTGTCGCTGGAAGGGACGTAGGCCTCGGGCTGGAAGTAGTCGTAGTAGCTGACGAAGTACTCGACGGCATTGCGCGGGAACAGCTCCCGGAACTCACTGTAGAGCTGGGACGCGAGCGTCTTGTTGGGCGAGAGGATGAGGGTCGGTCGGTTCACCTCGGCGATCACCGCGGCCATCGTGAACGTCTTCCCCGAGCCCGTGATGCCGAGCAGGCACTGCTCGGCCACGCCCTCGCGCAGGCCCTGTGCGAGCCGCGCGATGGCCTGCGGCTGGTCTCCGGTGGGCTCGAAGGGGCACTCGAGGTCGAAGACACCGGGTGCCCCCGCCGCCTCCGTGGACGAGGGTGTGCTCATCGCCGTCATCCTACCGCCGCCCCGTGGCCCGCGGCGCCTCCCGGCTCGCCTTGCAGCGCTTCCCATCAGGCCTTATCTTGCCTGCGGTCTGCACCCTGGGCGACCGGTCCGCTCGGAGACTGCTCCACCCGGCCGGCCCGCCGTACTCTCCCCCACCCCCGCGTGCCGAGCCGCCCATGATCATCGAATGCCCCGCTTGCGGCGCCCGCGCCAAGCTCCCCGACAGCAAGGAGGGCGCGAAGGTCCGCTGCGCCGAGTGCGAGCGCGTCTACCACGCCCGCCCCTCCGGAGCCCGCGCCGCCGCCCGGAGCAGCAGTTCGGCCCTCCCGGTCGGCATCGGTGCGGGGGTCGTCGCCCTCGTGATCGTCGTGTTCGCGATGACCGGGCGCGGCCCGGCGACGACCGCGGCGCCGCCGGTCCCCGAGCCCGAGGAAGTGCAGATCGCCGTCGTCGACTACGGCTTCACCTCGCCCCTGTGCAAGTTCGCCAGGGGACTGCACGACGCCGCCGCTGTTGGCGACGAGTTCCTGCTCCAGTCCTCGATCGACACCGAGCGCGTCTGGCAGCGTCTCTCCGCGACGGCCGATGGCGAGCCCGTCGAACGCGACGACTTCATGGTCGGCGTCCTCGACTCCCTGCTCGCAGACGACCCGTCGAACCTCGTCGGCGCCTGGACGCCTTTCGACGGCGAGGTGATCGAGGAAGGCGACGACGAGGCGATCCTGCGCCTGGTGCTGCAGCCGCGCGACCCCGATGCCGCCGGCGGTACGCGCCACATCGAGTGGCGTCTGGCGCGGGCCGGCGAGGCATGGAAGGCCTGGTCGTGGGAGCGCTGGATCTCTCCCGAGGAGGAGCGCAACAACCGCATCGCCCGCGCGCGGAGGAACAAGAAGACGACCCTCAGCGACGGCTCCGTCGTGCTCGAGGCCGAGCCCGAGCCGATCGCCCACCTCGACTCGACCCCTCCCGAGCTGCGCGCGCGGATCGACGGCATGGTCGCCGACCTGCACCGCCTCGACGACCTCATGCCGCGCGAGCTCACCAACCTGCGCAACGAGCTGGTCGTCATCGGCAAGCCCTCCGTCCCGGCCCTGTTGACCGCGATGTACGAGCTCGACCGGGCGGGCTGGACCGAGGAGACGCTGATCGTCGGCCAGCAGCTCCACATGCTCCTGCAGGACATCACCGGCTACGTGACGACCTTCAAGGCCCACGAAGCCCTCGGCGGGACCCTCGAGCGCCGCGATAGCGGAGTGAAGCAGTGGTTCAGCTGGTACGATCGCAAGTTCAAGCGCTTCGAGGAGCGCGTCGAGGAGGCGGACCTGCTCGAGACGGCGATCGTGCCGAAGACCGAGCGCGAACGGCGCGAGTTGGAGAAGTACCGCAGAATCACCGAGCAGGAGCGGAACGACGGCTGACCCGTCACCGAGACCTCGCCCGCGACGCTCCGTTGGCACCCGCTAGCGCAGAGCCCTTCCGAGAGGAAACGAGAACGATCCATGAGTCATCGCATCGGAACCTGCGCCTCCTGCGGCGCGACCTACAAGCTCCCCGCCTCCTTCGCCGCGGACAAGGCCGCCTGCAAGCAGTGCGACGGCGTCGTGGAGATCGGCCCCGTCGAGGGGGGAGGCCCCGCCCCCAGCCCCGAGCCCGTCCCGGCTGCCCCCGTCCCGGCCAAGCCCGTCGCGCCTTCGGGGAAGGCGGGGGGCACAGCCAAGAAGAAGGGCAGCGGTCCGAGCATGAAGGAGAAGCTCCTCGCCCAGCGCCGCGCCGGAGCCGAGGCAGCCGGTTCCGAGAAGCCGGCGGCCCCGAAGAAGCCGGCACCGGCCAAGAAGCCGACTCGCGCCGCGAAGCCGGCGGCGGTGCGCAAGCGCCCGGCGGCCGGCAAGGGCGAACAGGAAGCCGACGAGTCCGCCAGCAAGGCGCCGCGCCGGACGGCCGCCGCGGCCGGACGCCGGCGGACCTCCGGGCGCTCCAAACGGGAGGAGGGAGGCGAGGACGTCCGGGAGCGCCTGCGCAAGTCGAAGAAGTCCCCCCTCGTCCCCGCCCTGTCCGCCTTCGCGGCCCTGGCACTGGCCGCGGGCGGGATCTGGTACATGAGCCAGCCCAAGGCGGCCGAGCCGTCCCCCGACGAGGGCATCGCGGCGGTCGAGACGCCCGGTGAGGGCACGGCCGACGCCGGTGGCGAGGCGGCCGCGGACGTGGGGCAGCCCGATCCCGAACCCGAGCCGGAGCCTGATCCCGAACCCGAGCCCGAACCAAAGCCCAAGCCCGTCAACCGCAAGGACCCCGCCAACATCGACCTGACCCTGATCGAGGACTACGGTCCGATCGCGGGCCAGTCAGAGGAGGACTTCCTCGCCCTCCAACGCCTGGCGAAGACCATGGTCGATCCCGAGGCCGGAGCCGCGGGCAACCGCGCGCGCATGAGCTTGGCCGAGGCGGCGAAGAACGCCTTCCCCGTCGTGCTCAATGTGATGAAGGACATCGACTACTCCACCGAACAGGGTTTCCGCGACGGCGACCTCTGCCAGCGCTTGTTGATGGAGATCTGCAACGGCAACAACTTCGGTTGGAAGTACTCGGCCGCGGAAGAGGACGAGTGGTACAACAAATTCGTCGTCCAACGCTGGTGCACGCAGTGGGATCGGGCGAAGGACGACGAGGCCTACTGGCTCAAGTTCTCCAAGCAGGACTCCCAGCCCGCCGGCGGCGAGCCCTCCGGCGGCGCGCCCGCGATCAGCGACGACGACCTCGACGATCTCGACGAGCTGGACGGCTAGCCCCCACGCCGGTTCGGGGGTCGCTCAACGAGGAGGCCTCGCCGGGCGGGCCAGGCCGGCTCCCTCCGTGCCCCCGGCGCCGCCGCGGCGCGGGTCGCTGCAGGCCGTGACCGTGCGGCCATCGACCCAGATGGCCTGGACGCTGCCGAAGCGGCGATCGACGGCCTGGACGGGGTGACCTCGCTCGACCAGGGCCTCGACGAGCCCGGCGTCCCAAGTGAACCCGGCGGTCGCCTCGAAGAGGGTCCGCGGCGGAGACCACTGCTGGTGCAGGCGCGGAGAGCGGACCGCGGTCCACAGCTCCTGCCCCCCCACGAGGGTGCGCAGCAGGACCTGCAGGGTGGCGGTGATGATCCGCGGCCCGCCCGGACTGCCGAGGACCAACCGAACGCGCCCGTCGGGACCGAGCACGACCGTCGGGGACATCGACGAGAGCGGGCGTTTGCCGGGGCGAATGGCGTTGGCCGCCGAACCGACCAGGCCGAACATGTTGGGTGCGCCCGCGGAGATGGCGAAGTCGTCCAGTTCGTTGTTCAACAGGAAGCCGCAGCCCTGCACCATCGCCCCGCAGCCGAAGGAGGCGTTGAGGGTCGTGGTCATCGCCAATGCACCGCCCGCGCGGTCCACGACCGAGAGATGGGTCGTCTGTTCGGACTCCGCCGGCACGCTGGGTTCCCAGGGCGCCACCTGGGGATCGGCGCGCTCGCCGATCGCGACGCGCCGCGCGGCGATCCACCCGGGGGACAAGAGAGCGTCGGTGGGCACGGGGTAGAAGTCGGGATCACCCATGTGCCGGGCGCGGTCGGCGAACGCCTGGCGCATGGCCTCGATCCACCAGTGCACCGCTCGCTCGCCGGGATCCCCGCTCTCCGGGTCGAGCTCGCCCTCCAGGGGCAGGCCGTCGAGGACTCCGAGGACCGAGAGCACGACCGGACCTCCCGAACTCGGCGGCGGCATGGTCACGAGCTCGTGGCCGCGGAAGCGTCCCCGCAGGGCCGGCCGCTCGACGCTCCGGTAGGTGCTCAGGTCTTCGGGAGTCAGGGTGCCGGGCGCGGGCAGGCCCGCGCCGGGCACGGGCGTGCGCAGGACCTCGCGCACGACGGCCGCCGCGACCGAGCCGCGGTAGAACCCGTCCGGTCCCTCCCGCGCATAGCGCTCCAGAGTGCGCGCCAAGTCGGGCTGGACCAGGCGTTCCCCGGCTGCCAGGGGCGCGCCGCCGGGGTAGAAGACGGCTCGCGCCGCCGCGTTCATCTTCTCGAGGACCCGCGGGCGGGCGAGGTCACGGGCCAGCCAGGGATCGACGGGGAAGCCCTCGCGCGCCAGACGAATCGCCGGCGCGACGAGTTCTGCGAAGGCCAGGCGGCCCGATCCCCGCCGCCTGTGCAGCTCGAAGAGGCCGTGGGGGGAGCCCGGGATTCCGATCGCCAGGGCGCCGCTGATCGAGCGCGCCGGCACGTGCTCGCCGGCCTCGTCGAGGTAGTGCGCCGGATCCGCCGAGCTCGGGGCCGTCTCCCTGAAGTCGAGGGCCCAGGCCTCGCCCGAGGGAGCGACGTGCACGGCGAACCCGCCGCCGCCGAGGTTCCCGGCCTGAGGCAGGCACACGGCCAGGGCGAGGGCCGTAGCCACGGCGGCATCCGCCGCGTTCCCGCCGCGACCGAGCACCTCGAGGCCCACGGCGGTGGCGAGCGGGTGTTCGGACACGACCGCCCCCTCCTCGAGGAGCACACCGCGGGGCGACTCCCCAGGGCCGGCGCAGGCGAGGAGCAGGCCCGCGGCCAGGCCTGGGAGCGAGAGCGTCGACGGGCGCGCCACCGGGGCTCAGAAGCCGGGCGCTTCGTCCGTCTCCGCGATGTCCTCGACCTTCACGCCCCTCTCACGCAGGTACTCGATGGCCTCGTCGATCGCGTCGTCGGCGCCGTCGATCTCCACCGCGACCAGGGCGACCTTGTCGGTGATGCTCGCCGCCCGGATGTTGGGGATCACGGCGAAACGCTCCCCGAGGGTGTGGCTGATGATGGGCTCGGAGATCAGCTCCTGGGGAAAGGTACAGAAGATCTTCTTGGGGCTCATCGCGACCCCATCCCAACAAAATCCCCCCCCGTACCGCAAGGGAGAGACGCGGGGTCAGCGCGCGGCTCGCAGGCGGGCGAGACCGGCGAGGGCGGCGCCCAACAGCAGCAGGGACGGCGCGGCGACAGGAGCACGCCAGGGTCCGCGCAGCTGGGGTCCGATGTCCATCGTGCCGACGGGGCCGTAGACCTCGGGATGACGCATGAAGTCCAGCCCTGCGCACTCCGTGACGACCGCCACCGGAGAGAGGTCGAGCAGGCGCGCCGCCACCCGCGGCGGCCAGGGTCGCGCAAGGCGCCCGCCTCCTCCGGGAAGGCAGGCCAACAACCCCGTGAGCAACAGGGCCGCGCACGCCAGCCGCACGGCGTGCCGGCCGGAGAGGCGACCGGCGCCCCAGCCCAATCCGAAGAGCCCGGCCAGCGCCCACCAGGCTCCGGTGGGGTCGGGCAGGGCGGCGCCGGCGCGCAGGGAGGCGGCCGACACGGCGGGCCACCAGGGCAGACAGACCAGAGGCGCCGTCGTCGCCGGCAGGAGGGCTCCGGCGAGGACTCCCAGGGCCGGGGCGGACAGGGCCGCCCAAGCGAGCACGGCGACGGGGTCGAAGGTCGCTCCGCGGGACGGAGCGAGCCCGAGCAGGCCTGCGCAGGACAGGACCACGAGGGTGAGGGCCTCGCGCCTGTGGACGGTGGGAGGGGGCGGGTCCATGGGAGCGACCGACGCGTCCGGAGCGGGTCGCCGACCCTTTATACTGCCCGGAGGCCGCTCACCCCATCGTCATGCTCCAGCCCCTCGACCGTCGCGAGCTCTGTCGCTCAGCCGTCGCCCTCTCCCTCTGGGGCTTCGTCGACCCCCAGTTCCCGCCCCCTCCGCGGCCCGAGCGCCTCGACCTCGCCGCACGGCTCTCGATGGCGCCTCCCGAGGGTTCCCTGGAGGAGAGGTTTGCCCTCCTGAAGGCGGCCGGGTTCGTCGGCGTGGAGCTCGACTACTCCGACGATCTCGATCCCCGCGAGGTCGTCGAGGCCTCGGGCGCGACCGGGCTGACGGTCCACGGTCTGCGCGACGCCCAGGCCCTCGCCCATCCCCTCTCGAGCGACGACCCCAACGTGCGCACCCGCGGGCGCGAGACCCTGGAGCGGGCCCTGCGCTTCTGCAAGGCCGTCGGCGGCAGCGGAGTCGGCTTGCTCCCCGGAGAGGTCACCGCGGAGATCTCCTACGCCAGAGCCTGGAACCACGCGCGGGTCGAGCTCGCCGCCACCGCCCCCCTGGCCGAGTCCCTCGGCCTGCGGATCGGCCTCGAGAACGGCCCCAACCGCTTCCTGCTCAGCCCCCTGGAGGCGGCGCGCTTCGTGGACGAGCTCGCCAGCCCCGTCTTCGGCTGGCACCTCGACGTCGCCTGGTCCCTGGCTCTCTCCTGGCCCCAGCACTGGATCCACGTCCTCGGCGAGCGCCTGCTGAAGGTCGAACTGGCCGACTTCAGCCAGGCCGCCAGCGAGAGCGCGGGCTTCAGCAAGGGCTTCGAGGTCGCCCTGGGCCAGGGCGACTGCCAGTGGGAGCCGTTCCTGGAAGCCCTGGCCCACGCGCGCTACCGCGGCTGGGTCACGCTCGACGTCCCCGGAGGAGACGCCGGTCACCTGGGGTCGGTGGTGCGCACCGCGACCGAGCTCCTGGGCCGCTGAGGGCCGTTCGGGCACGTCCGGGGGGCCTCGTCCTGGCCTGCCCCCTCCCAGAGGCCTAGAATGGAGGATCCCTCGCCGCGTAGGGACGTCTCCCAGACGCCCTCCGCGCACCGGCCCTCCGCCGCGGGCCACCGGCCACAACGCCCATGAAGGACCAACCCGCTCTCCCCGACCGCGCCTGGCCCCGAGCAGAGGGGTCATGGGGGCGGAGCCTGCGGATCTTCACCGAGCGGGACATCGAGCGCATCCCCGCCTTGCAGCGCCTGCCGCGGGAGCAGCGCTTCGCAATGCGGGTCGTCGCGCGCGTCCTGCCGTTCCGGGTGAACGAGTACGTGATCGAGGAGCTGATCGACTGGGAGCGGGTCCCCACGGATCCGGTCTTCCAGCTCACCTTCCCCCAACCGGGGATGCTCGATCCGGCTGACTTCGAGCGGGTTGCCCACGCCCTGCGCCGCGACCTGCCCCGTCCGGAGGTGGACGCCCTCGCCCACGAGATCCGCGCCGGCCTGAACCCCCATCCCTCCGGTCAGCAGGAGCTGAACGTCCCGCGCCTCGACGGGCTCCCCCTCGATGGGATGCAGCACAAGTACCGCGAGACGGTCCTGTTCTTCCCCAGCCAGGGCCAGACCTGCCACTCCTATTGCACCTTCTGCTTCCGCTGGGCGCAGTTCGTCGGCGACCAGGACCTGCGCTTCGCCTCCCGGGAGGCACAGACGCTCCACACCTACCTCAAGCAACAGCGCGAGGTCACCGACTTGTTGATCACCGGCGGCGATCCGATGGTCATGAAGGCACGGCACATGGAGCGCTACCTCGAGCCCCTGTTGGGCCCGGGACTCGAGCACGTCCGCAACGTGCGCATCGGGACCAAGTCCCTGTCGTTCTGGCCCCAGCGCTACGTCGAGGACGCCGACGCGGACGAGCTCCTCGGCCTGCTCGAGCGCCTGGTCGAGGGCGGCCGGCACGTGGCCTTGATGATCCACCAGAACCACGCGCAGGAGCTCCGCACGCCGATGGCCGAGGAGGCGATCCGGCGCGTGCGCGAAACGGGCGCGGTCATCCGCTCCCAGAGTCCGGTCCTGGCGCACGTGAACGACGACGCCGCGAGCTGGAGCGAGCTCTGGCGCCGGCAGGTGCGCCTGGGGATCGTCCCCTACTACATGTTCGTCGAACGCGACACGGGAGCGCGCCGCTACTTCGAGCTGCCCCTCGCCCGCGCCTTCGAGATCTACAGCGCAGCGATGGCGAACGTCTCGGGCCTGGCCCGCACGGCGCGCGGTCCCTCGATGAGCGCCGCCCCCGGCAAGGTGGAGGTCAACGGCGTGAGCGAGATCGCCGGGGAACGGGTGTTCTCCCTGCGCTTCCTCCAGGCGCGGGATCCGGCCTGGCTGCACCGCCCCTTCCACGCGACCTTCGATCCGACCGCCACCTGGCTCGACGACCTGAAGCCGGCCTGGGGCGAGGAGAGCTTCTTCTGGGAGGAGGACTTCGCCGCCTTCCGTCGTCGGCGCGAGATGCACTCGATGACGGCCGTCGCCGACGGCTGCGAGGCCTGAACCCAGCCCTCACCGCCGCGCCTCCGAGCGCCCCTCGGCGCCCTCTCAGGGAGCGTGGGCCTCCAGCCAGTCTGCGACGAGGCCGGTCGCGCAGCGCAGGCCGACCTCGATCGCCCCCTCGTCGGGAGCGAAGGTCGGCGTGTGGATGCGGCCCGGCGGCTCGGTGCCGGGCAGGGTGGTGCCCAGGAAGAAGTAGCAACCGGGGACTTCCCGGGCGAAGAAGGCGAAGTCCTCGCCACCCATGTGAGGGCGCTCGACGCGCAGGTGCTCCTCTCCGACGACGCGGGCGAGGGAGGCGCGCACCCCTACGAGCAGCTCGGGATCGTTGACGGTCACGGGGGTGACGCGCTCGATCGTGACCTCGGCCCGCGCCCCCATGGCCGCGGCCGTGCCCTCGGCAACCTCCCGGATGCGCCGGTGGACCCGCTCCTGGACGCCTTCGTCGTGCGTCCGCACGGTCCCCAACAGCTCGGCCGTCGCCGGGATGATGTTGAAGCGGTTCCCGGCGTCGAACTTGCCGATCGTCACGACGACCCGCTCGTGGGTGCTGACGGTCCGCGAGGCGATCGTCTGCAAGGCCAGGACCACGCCGCTGGCCGCGACGATGGGGTCGACGCCGTCCTCGGGGTAGGCCCCGTGGGCCTGGCGGCCGTGGACTTCGATCTTCAGGCGATCGACGGCGGCCATGACGCCGCCCGGCATGGCGGCCACCGAGCCGACCGGGAGGCTGGGGCTGACGTGCAGTCCGAAGACCGCCTCGGGCCGGTGCGGCTCGAAGGCGCCCTCGGCCAGCATGCGCGCCGCGCCGTGCAGGCCCGGACCCGGATGGCCCTCCTCCGCCGGCTGGAACAGGAACAGAACGGCCCCCCGCAGGCGCTCGCGGACGTCCTTCCGCGCCAGGACGGTCGCCGCCCCAAGGGCCACGGCGGTGTGCACGTCGTGGCCGCAGGCGTGCATCACGCCGACCTGGGCGCCCCCCCACTCGTCGGTGACGCGGCTGGCGTAGGGCAGACCCGTGGCCTCGGTGACCGGCAGGGCGTCCATGTCGGCGCGCCAGGCGCACAGCGCCCCGGGCCGACCGCCGCGCAGGAGCGCGACGACACCCGTGCCCCCCACACCCGTGCGCACCTCCAGGCCGAGGCTCTCGAGCTGGCGGGCGACCAGGGACGCCGTGCGCTCCTCCCGCTCTCCGAGCTCGGGGTGGGCGTGGATGTCCCGACGCCAGGCCACGGTCGCCTCCAGGCTCTCGGCGACCGCGCGCTCGAGGCGTGCGCGGAGGTCGTCGGGATCGGCGGCGGGCGCCCGGCCCGCGAGGAGGAGCAGGAGGGAGGCACCGCACAGAGCGGCGGGGCGGAGCGATCGGGCAGGGGCGGGGAGCATGGGAGGATTCTCCGGGGAGAGGGGATCGGCGCGTTCCCCGCTGGCGGCGGGTGCGCGGAAGGTACCCCATGCCCGACAGCCGCCTCAACAAGTGCGGACGGCGCCGGGGAGCACGTGAGCCCCCGGCGCCGTGTGGCTGAAGGAACCCGGCAGGTCAGCGTCGGTCCGCGCGTCCCTGGGGTGCGCGCCTCGCGCGCGGGGCGGGCACGGACCTCTCGACACGGGCGCGGGCGCGGGCGCGGACCTTGGCGGGCTTGCGCTGCGGACCGTGCCCACGGGCACGGGGTCCGCGCTCCCGGGGGTCGCCGACCCGCTTGTCGGCCCGCCGCGGGTCGACTCGGCGGCGGTCCCCGCGGACGCGCTCCTCGTTCCCCCGGTCGATGCCGCCCCCGGGCCCTTGCGCCTTGCGCACGCGCGCCCAGTGGGCGCGCGCCTTGGTCGCTTCCGCGCCGTCGAGGCGACCGTCACCGTCTGCGTCGAAGCGCTCGAGGAGCGCCTGGTGGAGCGGCGAGCCCGCCTTGGGGCGCTTGACACCGTCCTGTTTCTTGCGGGCCTGGGGGTTCCGCGCATCCTTGCCCGCGCCGTCGCCGCCCTTGCGCGCTCCACCAACGCCCCGTTCGGGTTTGCTCCCGACCCGGGCGCCGCGCAGCCTGGCCCAGGCCTCGCGTGCGGCCGCCGCCTCCTGACCGTTGAGCTTTCCGTCTTTGTCGAGGTCGTGGCGCTCGATGAGCTGCAGCAGGCGGCCGCGCACCGCCTCTTCCGCCTGGGGAGCGGCTCTGCGGCCCGGCCGGTCCCGCTCGGCGCGAACGCGCTCGGAACGAGGGCCGAAGCGCTCCATGATGCCGGGCTTGACCTGGGCTTGCGCCGCGGTCGCGAAGAGGGAGAGGGTGCCTGCCGCGCAGGCGAGTGCGAAGGGTCTCATGCCGAGTGCTTTCTTCCGTCTGTCTTGGATCCGGCGTCCGCCACCCTCGGTCTCACACGGGGGTCGGGGCGAAGGCGCTGCGGATCGGGGCAAAGGTCTCAGGGATCGAGGCGAAGCAGACCGCACAGGGAACCCATCGCCAGGATGCCCTCACGAACCCTATCCCATTCCCGCGGTTCCGGCGGAATCGAGCGGCTGCGCGGGAGCGGGAGGCGCCCGCCACCGTCACTCGATGTAGCCGAGGCTCCGCAGGCGCTGGAGGAGGATCTCCTGGTCCTCCTCGTCGAGGTCGCCCTGCACCTGCGGTTCCGGATCGACGCCCGCGGCGGCCTGGGTCCCCGCCGCCGTACGCGGCGGGTCGGTGGCGAGGTGGTCGGGCTCGAAGAACTCCACCGGGAAGTCCCCTTCGTACTCGGCGGGGATCGGCAGACCAACGCTGTGGACCAACAGCGGCGCCACGTCGAGGATGTCGCGACGCTCCGCTTCGTGGCCCTGGAGGATCCCCTCGCCCGCGGCGAGCAGGATCCCGTCGGGATGGTGCGTGCCCCAGGGCTCGGTGCGCGGCACGACCGTCTCACGGCCGTTGAGGACCGAGATGTGCCCGAAGTCCCGCAGGGTCAGGGTCAGGTCCGCTGCGTGGTGCATGTAGGGGCCGGGGAACCACTCCTCGCGCTTCTTGATCTCCGTGACGACCCGCCCGCCGTCGGGCCCGACGAAGGTCTCGAGGCGGCGCACGAGCTCGTCCTGGAACGACGCGTACTCCTCATCGGGGACGTTGATGAAGATCCCGTTGCTGCTGGGGGTCAGGGCGAAGGCCTTGGTGCGCTCCAGATCGAGCTGGCCGAGGTAGTCCTTGAGGTGATCGACGTAGATCGCCTCCTTGGTGTCCACGTCCTGCTCCTCCTTCCAGAACAGGAGTCCTTGTTCGTGGAGCCAGGTGTTCACGTAGACCACCTCGGTGCTGTCGGTGAAGCCGTGGTCGGAGGCGATGAAGACGCGCGCCTCGTCTCCGAGGTGCTCGATCATGCGCCCGAGGTACTCGTCTACTCTGCGGAAGTAGACGCGGCAGCGCTCGATGATCTCGGCCTCCCACGGGCTGGGGTCGGCGGGAGCCGTGGAGGGGTCGAGGAAGCGGTAGGCCAGGTGCTGGACCTTGTCGACGCCGTCGAAGACGACGACGGTGAGGTCGCTGGGATCGGTGAGCATCAGGTGCTCGAGGGTCTGGAACCAGGCCTGCTCGCGGGCGATGTGCTGGTCGATCCAGGGGATCCAGTTCTCCTCGGGCATGCGCGAGAGCGCCTGCTTCTCGACGTCGAGCTCGAGGCCGAGCCGGGAGACGTCGATCGTTCCAAGCTCCTTCAGGGAGCCGATCAGCTCGGGTGGGAAGCTGGAGCGGCGCAGGTAGCGGGAGGGAACGAAGCCGGGAATCGACTGTCCGTTGAGCTCCTGGGGCGGCGCGGTGCCGAAGTAGTTGAGGACGGTCACGCGCAGGCCCTGGCGGGAGGCGTACTTCCACAGGGTCTCGCAGTGGTTGTCCTTGGCCGTGTTGAAGTGGGCGTAGGCGCGCCCGTCGGCGAGGTCGATGCGGACGAAGTCGTTCAGGCCGTGGTTCCCCATGCTCCGCCCCGTCGCGAGGCTGGTCCAGGCCTGGGGAGTGATCGGCAAGGGCGTCGAGCGCAGCCGGCTGCGGGTCCCGTGCCGGTAGAAGTTCTCGAGGTTGGGCATCTCGCCCTCTGCCACCAGGTGGTCGAGGACCGTGAAGGTCGCTCCGTCGAGCCCGAGCAGGAGGGTCCGCATGGGTGGTTCGCGCGAGGGGCGCTCAGCCCTCACCGTCGCCCACGTGCCGGTGCAGGAAGGCCGCGATCTGCCCCACGGTGAGGTCCTCGACGTAGCGCCCGTCCACCATCAGCATCTCGGCAAAGGGGATGTCGGAGCGGTCGTAGCGGGCCTCGAGGGCGGTCACCAGGTGCACGACGTCGATCGATTCGAACTCGAGTTCGTGGACGATCGAGGTGTCCCGGCTCATCTCGCCGCCGAACCCGGTGTCCCAGTCCTCGGTCAACTCCCCAAGCACCTCGATGGTGTCCTGCTCGAACTGTGAGAGTGCGGCGTCGGTCATGGTCGGGCTCGATCAGTCGGGGAGGAGGCAGAGGGCCAGACAGTGGCCGCGGTCGACGACGGTAGTCACTTCGAGGGCGTCCGCCTCGCCGGTGGAGGATGCTCCGGCCGGGTGGCCCTCGACCACCGCCGAGAGATAGCAACGGCCATCCTCGACCCTACCGCGGAGGAATCTAACCGAGCGCGGTCCACCCGGCAACCCGCCACCGAGGGCCTCGCCGACCGCTTCCTTGGCCGCGCGCAGGGCTCGGGGTCCGCCGGGCACGGTCGCCAGGAGCTCCCGCTCCTCGGGGTGGAACACCGCCTCGAGCTCCTCGCCGCCGAGGTCGGCGAGGGGCTCCACGGCGATGCCGACACGACCTTCGTCCACCGCCGCGGCGACGGCGTGGAACACCTCGCTCGCCATGCCGACGGCGCGGGGCCTCTCGCCGGCGAGGAGGGCCCGCGGCGTGCCCGAGCCGTCACTCTCGATGCCCACGTCCGCCATGCACGAGCGCGCGCCCGCCCTCAGGCGCGCGGCGTCCTTGGCGGCGATGCGCTCGAGCACCCAACCCGCGGCCGCCACCGGAGCGAGGGCCCCCCGGTCGAAGACCTCGCGCTCGGCGCGATCGAGCACCATGCGCGCCAGGACGCGGAGCCACAGGTGGTTGACGAGCACGCGCCCGCCCACCCTCTCGACCTCGCACACCGTGCAGCGCTCGATGCCCGCCGCCTCGCCGAACAGGGAGGTGATGTCCCGCGAGCAGGTGACCTCCAGGGGATCGATGCGGTAGAGGTAGGGTCCGAGGGGGAACTCGACCAGCTCCTCGACCCGGTCGGCGTAGCGCAGGACGACGCGGCCGTCCGCGGCGATCATCTCGACCGTCGAGCGCAGGACCGTCTCGTCCTGCTCGTGGCGCACGACCGCGGTCAAGGGCTCTCCCGCCGGCCGGTTGGGAACGAACTCCAACCTGCCGGTCGTGTTCGGAAACGCGAGGGAGATCGTCTCGTCGGTGGGCTGCATGCTCCCGTTGGCCGTCCCCGGAATCTGGGAAGCCGTGTCGATCAGGACGACGGGCAGGATCAGCCCCGCCGGGTCGGTGTCGCGGAACAGGAGCCCAGGGTCGGGCACGCGCACGCGCGCCTGGATCCCGCCAGGGCCCCAGCGGTCGATCCCCTCGACGCCCTGGAAGGCCGGGCCGTGGTAGAGGACCTTGTAGGTGTCGCCGTCGCTCCAGGGCGGCGCGGGCTCGGTGACCTCCCCCAGGACGGAGGGGCCGAGGTCGGCGGGCTCGTCCCCCAACTCGACGATGGCCCGGGCGACCTCTCCGCTCATCCCCTCGCGGTCGGCCTCGAACACCGAGACCGCCACGCGTGTCTCGTCGAGGGCCTCGGCGACGGTGCGCAGGCGGCGCGTGCTGGTCTCGAAGGGCAGCCACTTGAAGGTCTCGATGTCCGCCAGGGCGCGGACCTCGAGGTCCCCCATCAGAGCCACGGCCGCCTCGGCCAGCAGCTCGAGGGTCATGGCCAGGGGCATGATCGGCAGGGCGGTGAGGTCGGGATCCGTCCGGGAGAGGCCGCGGCCGAAGAAGGTGTGGTCGGCCAGGAAGCGGTGCTCCTCGGTGTCGATCTGGCACTCGGCCACGAGGCGGCGGCCCGGGACATGCTCGAGGATCTCTCGCAGGAACGGCAGGGGCGCGGCCTCCTTGGCGGGCGACCCCGCGTCCGGCACGGGAGCCGCGTGCGTCGGTGGTGCGAGCGGCGCCGCGGGAGGCGGCGCGCCTGCGGCGGGAGTCGGTGGCGAACTCGCGGCCGGGCTCTCGGCCGGCGCCGGAACGAGCCCGTTGCGCGTCCGGTCGAGAGCGGCGGTCGCCGAGGCCGCCATGACCCGGCGCTGGGCGTCGAGGAAGGCCTGCATGGTGCGCTGGAAGTCCTCGATGGCCCGCAGGCGGCCCGGATCGGAGCCCGCCGCGACGGTCGGCGCGACCGCGGGCTGGGCGGCGGTCCGCGGGAGGACCGGATCCGCCTGCCCCTCCCCCGTGTGGCTCCCCGCAGGGGGCGGCGACGCGGGCGGCGGCACGCTCGCCGTGGGGCGGGCCGCAACCTCCTCCGCCTCCCCGCCGGCGCCGAATCGGGTCCGCAGGTCTTCGAGCGCCTCGTCCCCGATCTCCAGCAGGGGAAAGGCCAGGGACAGGTGCGGGTCGGGATGGGGCTCGGCCGGCGGGTCCTCCGCCAGGTCCAACAGGCGCGGGCCCCGCCGCGCGGTCAGGGGAGCGAGGTCCACCTCCACGCCCTGGGCCGCGAGCATCCCGACGGCGGTGCACAGCTGCTGGATGCTCTCCTTGCGGTGCAGGTCCATGGGGACCACCGCGTGGGGACGGTCCGCGAGGGTGTCGGCGATGAAGGCCGAGAGGTTGCCGCGCGGTCCCACCTCGACGAACAGGCGCACGCCGGCGTCGTACATGGCCTCGATGGTCTCGCGGAAGCGCACGGGCGAGGACCACTGGCGCACGGCGAGCTCCTTCACGAGGCGCGGGTCCTCCGGGTAGCGCGCCGCCGTGGCGCAGGACCACAGCTCGACCTTCGGCGTGTGCATCTCGAAGGTGTCGTAGAAGCGCTCGATGATCTCGCTCGCGGGCCGGAAGGCCTCGGTGTGGTAGCTGCGGTTCCAGCGCAGGCGCTCGCACAGGCCGCCCTTGCCGCTGAGGGCCTCGTGGGCCGCCTGGACGTCCGCCTCCGACCCGGCGAGCACCAGCTGGCGCGGGCAATTCTCCATCGCCACGACCAACCGTCCGTCGAAGCGCTCGAGGACCTCCGCCACCACCTCGGGCTTGGTTCCCCCCACCGAGAGCAGGCCGCCTGTCGGGACGAGCTCGGAGCGCTCCAGCTCGCGCGCGCTGCGCGCCCCCGCCACGATCGAACGGATGCCGTCCTCCTCGCTCTCGGCCTCGTAGGCGCCCGCCGCCAGGAGGGCGCCGAACTCGCCGCTGGAGTGGCCGACGATGGCGTCGGGGAGGACGCCCAGGGAAGCGAGCAGGTCCAGCAGCCCGCGTCCGGCGGCCGTCACCGAGGCCACGGCCGATTCCAGGCCGTAGAGGGTCTCCTCGGCCCACTCCACCCCGGCCGGTTGCGGAAAGAGCACGTGGCCGAAGGGGCGGTCGGCGCCGCTCTCGGCGAGGGCGGCCGCCGTCAGGTCGAACTGGCGCCGGACCTCGGGGAAGTGGCGGCAGAGCCCGTCGAGCATGTTCACGTACTGGGCGCCCTCGCCGGGGAAGACGAAGGCCACCCGGCCGGTGCGGCCGAGGGGTTGGTCGAACCAGGCAAGGCCGTGGCGGCGGTCGACGATCCGGTCGCGCTCCGGATCGGCCAACAGGCCCGCGGCGTGGCGCAGCTTCTTGACCAGGTCCTCCCGCGAGCGGGCGACGACCGCCATGCGCGAGGCCCCGTGGTCCTTGGCGCAGGTCGCGGCGATGTCGAGGAGTCGCACCGAGCCGGCGGCCTCGACCCAACGCGCCACCGAGTGCAGACGCTCCCCGAGCGCGTCGCGGTTGGGGGCCGAAACCAGGACCAGCTCCGCGGGCCACTCGCACTCCAGGCGCGTCGGCTCGGGCTCCCCGCCGTCGGTGTACTCCTCGAGGATCGCGTGGGCGTTGATGCCGCCGAAGCCGAAGGCGTTGATCCCCGCCCGCCGCGGCGTCGTGCGGTTGCCGTGCAGCCAGGGCCGCGCCTCGTTGATGAGGAAGGCGCGGGTGCGCTGCCAGCCGAGGTCGGGGTTGCGCTTCTCCGCGTGGAGAGTGGGCGGCAGCACGCGGTGGTACAGCGCCAGGGCGGTCTTGATCAACGACGCCGCGCCCGAGGCCGGGATCAGGTGGCCGATCATCGACTTCACGCTGCCGATTCCGAAGGGCTCGCGGGTGCCGTCCCCGGTCATGCAGGCCTCCAGGGACTCGAACTCGGTCGCGTCCCCCAGGGGGATCCCGGTCCCGTGGGCCTCGATCAAGCCGACGGTCATCGGCGAGATCCCGGCCCGCTCGTATGCCCGTCGCATGGAGAGCTGCTGGCCCTCGGAGAGGGGCGCCAGGAGACCGGCTCCCTTGCCGTCGGAGGAGACGCCGATGTCCTTGAGCAGGGCGTAGATCCGGTTCCCGTCGCGCTCGGCGTCGCCGCGGCGCTTGAGCACCAACATGCCGCACCCCTGGCCGAGGACCGTCCCCGCGGCATCGGCCGAGAACGGGGCGATGCGGCCCTCGGCGCTGAGGGCCTTGAGGTGGCAGAACAGGACGTGGACCTGGGCCGGCGTCGAGACCTGGGAACCCCCGACGAGCACGGCGTCGCAGCTGCCTCCGCGCAGCTCGCGCATGCCGTGCTCCACGGCCAGCAGGCCCGACGAGCAGGCCGCGTCGATGGTGTAGGCGGGGCCGTTGAGGTCGAGGCGGTTGGCGATGCGGCCGACCAGGGCGCTGTGGACGAGGCCGGGCACGGCCTCGGCGCTACCGGTGGGGAGGTTCCGCTTCAGCTCCGCTCGCAGGGCCGCGAAGTCCTCCTCGGAGCGCCCCGGTTCCAGCCGGCGCAGGACGCCGATCACCTGGTCCACGGCGAAGGTGCGCTGGAACACCGAGACCCACCCGCGGTTGACGAACAACCCGCGACCGATGATCACGCCGGTCCGCGAGCGCTCCAGGGGCACCTCGGGCACGCCGGCGTCGGTGAAGGCCTCGAAGGCGCAGCGCAGGGCGAGGTAGTGGTCCGGCTCGGCCCCGTCCACGCTGCGCGGCACGACGCCGTACCGCGTCGGATCGAAGCGGCTGACGTCGCCGAGGAACCCGCCCTTCTGGGTGTAGGAGCGGTCGGTGTCCTCACCCTCGGGATCGAAGAAGAGCTCGGGCTGCCAGTCGGGAGGCGCGTCGGTGATGCAGTCGACCTTGTGGACGATGTTGTGCCAGTAGCGGCTGACCGTGTCGGCGCCGGGGAACAGACACGACATACCGACGATGGCGATGTCCTCCCGGACATCCCCTCCTCCTCGCCTGCCCGCGTTCATCAGCCGCTGCCCTCGCCCAAGCGGTTCAGCTCGGCGCTGCTCGATCCCTCCAGACCCGACATGCGTGCCACGACCATGCCCTCGCGCAGGAACCAGACGTCCGCCTTGAAGGTGTGGGCGTCGGCCTCGGCGAGGGTGCGCACCACGACCTCGATCGCGTCCCCGGGGCCGAGGTCTCCGTAGAGCTCGAACTCCGCGACGTGGTTGGGCAGGGAGGTCGTGTCGTGGGTGGCCCGCGACCACAGGATCGCGAGCTGCGGAGCCGTGTCCAGCACGACCGGGTCGATCAGCCAGGTCCCGTCGGTCGCGTTCCCCAGGCACTCACCGGTCCGCGAGGGGCGCACCGTGGCGCGGATCCCCTCCCGATCGTAGGCGCCCAGGGACTCGATCGCCTGGAACAGCGGACCGTGGAACAGCCAACGTTCGTAGGCCTGGTCGGGGGTGAGGGGGAACTCCCCCGCCGAAGGCGCCTCGGGCGGCTCGTCGGCGCGACCGTTCTTCTCGGCGGCCAGGATCACCTGGCCCTGGTAGAGCGGGCGCGCCGGGAGCGCGGGATCGACGATGCGCACGACGCAGGTCTCGTGCTCTCCGCTGGTTTCGCTGGGCTCGACCCGCAGTCCCAGGACCGTCGACTCGTCCTCGAGGACGATGCCGTTGAACTGCCGCACCGATCCCAGACGGATCACGTGCCGATCGGGCAGGGCCGCGGAGGCGGCCTCGGCCATCAGCGTCAGGGCCACGGTGAACGGCACGACCGCCTTGCCGTCGATGCGATGGTCGGCGAGGTAGCCGTGGCGCTCCAGGTCGAGCTCGAGCTCCACCTCCAGGCCGCCCGAGCCCGTGCGCACGAAGCTCTGGCCCGCCAGCAGGGGCAGGGAGGCCGGAAGCCGGGCCGCGTCCTCCCGAGTCCAGGGGCCTTCGCCAATCAGGACGCGCACGTCCTCCTCCCCGGCGTCGAAGGTCTCGAGCCAGGCCGCCCGGCGACCGGCGGGGATGCTGACCATGCCGACCCCGCGTGTGTCGAACTGGCGCGCCACCTCCGGCGTCACCATGCCCGCGCCGCGCCACGGCCCCCAGTTGAGGGCGACGACCTTCGCGGGCCACACGTCTTGCAGTCGCCGCGCGACACGGTTGAGGGTCTCGTTGGCCGCCGCGTAGTCGGACTGGCCGGGGTTGCCGAAGAACCCCGCGACCGAGGAGAACAGCATGCACAGCTCGAGGCGTTTTGGGTCGAGCACGCGCGCGAGGGTCAGGATCGGGTCGAGCTTGGTCCCCACGACGCGCTCGAAGGACGCGACGGACTTGTCGACGATGTACTTGTCCTCGATCACCCCGGCGCCGTGAACGACGGCGGTCACCCGACCGTGGTCCCGCTCGACGCTCTCGACGAGCGCCGTGAGGGCCTGGTCGTCGCGCACGTCGCAGGGGAGGTAGACGCCGGTCGCGCCCGCCTCCTCGATGGCCGCCAGGGTGGCGGCGATCTCGCGCCGGCCGACCAGGCTCCGCAGGCGCCCCTCCACTTCCTTGGGCGTGACCTTCTCTCCGGCCTCCCGCGCCGCGGCCACGAGCGCCCCGCGCAGGGCGTTGGGGTCGTCGATCCCCGCTGTCGCGCAGGACTCCTCTCCTTCCGGCAGGGGCGAGCGTCCGAGCAGGATCAGGGTCGGCCGGAATCCGCGGGCGAGCTCGACGGCGATCTCGGCCGTGATCCCCCGCGCACCGCCGGTCATCAGGACGACGCTCGAGGCGTTCAGGCGCGCCCGCTCCCCGGTCGCGACGGTCTCGTCGAGGTCCACGCGCACCGAGCGCGCGCCCAGGCGGCGGCCCGCCCGGTAGCCGACCTCCACGGGCCCCTCCGCTCGCCACTCGTCGGCGAGCAGGTCGGCGATGCCGCAGGCCGGCTCCTCGTCGAGGTCTACGGCGCGGAAGCGCGAGGCGGTCCACTCCTTGGCGGCGCACTTCAGGAGGCCTACGAGCCCGCCCCTCCAGGGCTGGCTCGCCTCTCCTCCGCTTCCGAAGTCCCCGCCGCCCGTGGTCAGGCAGGTGAAGGTCGCGCCCTCGTCCAGCTCCGGGGCGCCGGCCTGCATCAGGTGCAACGCGCTCTGCACCTCCTCGGCGTGGTGTCTACGCCACTCGTCGGGAGCGATGCCGGGGAAGGCCGGCGCGGGTCGCAGGCCCTGGAGGTGGACGAAGGCCGCGATCGCGCCGCGCTCTTCGCGCACTCGCGCCAGGGCGCCTTCAGCGGCCTCCCGGGAGGCGAGGTCGGCCGCGGTGAGGACGGCCACCGCCGCCCCGCGGTCCTCCAGCGCTCCGGCCAGCTCTCCGACGTTCGGCCGGCCGACGTCGGTCAGCACGACGACGCCCGCGGGCAGGACATCGTGACCGTTCGAGGGCAAGGGCGCCTCGGCCACGCGGACGACGCAGCGCGGAGCGGTCTCGGCCACCTCGACCGGCGCCCGAACGGTCGCCGCGGCGTCCGTGGTCGGCTCGGCGGCGGCTTCCTCCCCGGGCGATCCCGTCGCCGGCTGGGGGTCGGGATCGGGATCGGGGTCGCCTCCCTCGGCGAGGGCCCGCACCCCCGCGACGATCGCCGCCATCGTCCGGGCGGCGGTCATGCGCTCCATGAACCAGGCCGGCGGCTCCTCGCCGTCCCCCAGGACCGCGCGCCGGAAGGCCGCGATGATCTCCACGCGCTTGATCGAGTCGATCCCCAG
>JASLMK010000054.1 GCA_030746555.1 Planctomycetota bacterium
CGGGTTCTGGCGACGCAGGCGACCCTGAACGGGTCGTCGAGGAAGCCAGGTTTTCGAAAAGCGCCGCCAGGGGCCGAGAGGCCGTCGAAGACGGCCGGTTGCGAAGTCTGGTGTGCGTGTTCATGAATCATCCGGGCTAGAACCCGAAGGGATCGATGTGGAACGAGAAGACCTGCGTGTCGTCGCCCGGTCCGTCCTCGATGGGGAATCCGAAGTTGAATGAGAGAGGGAAGGGACGCGCGAGGCCGAACCCGAAACCGACCGAGGCGCGCAGCTCACCCCAGTCAACGCTCCAGGGAGCCGGGTCGAGGACGCCGGCATCGACGAACACCTTCATGCGCAGCATCTCCACCTGGCGGTAGGTCCCCGGCTGGACAACGGAGTAGAGGGGGTAGCGCAGCTCCAGGCTGCCGCGCACCATCGTCGAGCCGCCGATGGGCGTGTCCCCCACGTTCGGTCCGACGCCGCGGTAGGAGAACCCGCGCAGGCGCAGGGAGCCGATGCCGCCCATCTGCATGCGCTCGGTGTAGGGAACGGTGCTCGTGCCGCCGAAGGCCTCGGCGATGCCCGCTCCCAGGCTGAGCTCCATGCTCGGGCGCACCGCGGCGTCCTCGCTCCCGATCTCCCAGTAGCGGTCGTAGGAGACGACCGACTTGTACATCTCGGTCTCGCCGCCGAGCAGGTCCGGAGAGTAGACCTGATTGCGCCAGGAGAACCGGTCGCCGTTCTTGGGGTCGATCAGGCTGTCGAGGTCGCGGTACTCGACGTCGAGGTGCACGCCCTTGAGGGCCGTGCTCCCCTCCTGGTCCGTGAGCGCCGCGGGAACCGGCTCCTCCTCCTCGATGTCGCTGACGCGCACGTCCTTGTCCTCGACACCCAACCACACGCGCCAGTCCAGCCCGAAGCGGTGGCCCAGGCGGAGCTTGCGGGACACGCGCCCCTCGTCGTAGGAGCGGTACAGCCGGTCGCGGTCGGTGAACTCGGCGCTCAGGCTGGTGGGGTTGAAGTGCGAGCGGAAGACGTCCGGCTCCAGGAAGAACAGGCGCGTGTAGTCCCGCACGACTCCCGGCGAGAACTGGATGTCGAGCCGCTGTCCCGCGCCGTGCAACGCCTCCTTGCGGTAGATCTCGCGGAAGGCCTCCGCGAACCCGCTGGGCGGGTCGGCGATGTCGAAGTTGCGCATGCTCAGGGTCATCAGCCCGAACAGGCCGGCGTTCGAGTCGACGCCTCCGGCGATCTCGAAGTCGACGACGCGCCCCTCCTCGAGGACGAACTCCAGGTCCACCTCGTCGTCGGCGCCCTCGACGGGCAGGAAGCGGAAGGTCGGGTCTGTGTGGTTCAGCCGATCCCGCGGATCGGAGAAGAAGCCCGTCCCGGTCAGCTCCCGCAGGGAGCGCAGGATCTTCTTCAGGTCGGCCTGCTCGCCCTCGAGCATCTGGACCTCGCTGCGCAAGATCCGGTCCCGGGTGTGGAATGCACCGGAGAAGACCACCTCGCGGATTCGCTTGCGACGTCCCTGGACGACGCGGTAGGTGACGGCGACCGTGTGGTCTTGGGGATCGAAGACGAGCTGGGGCGTGCGGAAGTCCCAGTACTCGTTGCGCCCCAATGAGGGGTGCGCGATGTAGCCCCGTGCGCCGTAGTAGTCCCGCAGGGCCGTCCGGTCGGCCGCGATGCTCGTCTTCTCGTAGCGCGCTCCGACTGCGAGCCGGCACAGGCCGAGAAGGTCCTCCTCCGCGAACACGAGGTCCACCGGCCTCTCGATCGCCTCCAGCCCCGGACCGGCCGGATTGGCGTCGAGCTCGACGGCCTCGATCGTCACCGAAGACACGCTGTAGGGCTCGCCCTCGTCGACGATCACGTGGATCGTCACCCGGTCACGGTCCGCGCTGAACTCGAGTCGGTCCAACTCGACCACGGCGTCGAGGAAGCCACGGTCACGGTAGACCTCCCGCATCGCGATCACGTCGGCGCGCAGGACGTCCTCGACGAAGGGCTCCCCGTTCCAGCTGAACAGGCTGGGCCCGGTGAGCTCGACGCTCGCCAGCTTCTTCAGCCCGCTGCGCCAGAACCAGAAGCCGCGGTCGGGCAGCGAGCGGTTGCCGTGAACCCGGATCTCCCGCACGTGCACCCGCGGCCCCTCCTGGATGCGGAAGATCACGTCCGCGGGGGTCTCGCTGCCGTCCGGTGCGACTTCGGGCTCCTGGGCCACGATGCTCACGTTCGCGAAGTAGTGGCCCTCGCGGCGATAGCCCTCGATCAGCCGAGAGCGAACGCGAGCGGCGTCGTGCAGGAACAACTCCTGGCGTTGTGAGAGCTGTGCCCAGCGCAGCAGGTCCTCGGTCTCGACCGCATCGTTCCCCACGAAGCGCGGCTCGAGATCGACGGGCATCTCGACCACACGCAGGCGCAGGCGCAGGCCCCCCTCGACGGCCAGGCGCTCGACGCTGGCCCGCACGTCGAACACGTCCCACAACCGGGCGACGCCCGCGTCGATGGCCGCCTCGTCGAGGGGCTCGCCGACTGCCTGGCCCAGGGCCGCGATCAGGCGCTCTTCGCTGGTGCGCCGCGCGCCGAGCACGTCGATCGACAGCACGACGTCTTCGCGGGGCGCCACGGCAGGCCCGACCTCTTCGCCGGGAGCGGGGTCCTGGCCGGCGGCCGGGGAGGCCGAGGACACGCCGAGCAGGGCGACGAGGGCCAGGGCTACCCCTCCCCTCCTCCGGCGCGCGCCGGGCCGTTGCGGGTCTGCGGTGATCATCGTCTCAGGGTGCGATCGCCTCGGCCACCGACGGGCTGCGGTTCTCGAAGCGCATCGTGCTGCCGAAGAACTGCAGGCGCGCCACCCCCGTGGGACCGTTGCGCTGCTTGGCGCAGATCACCTCCGCCAGGCCGCGATTCTCGTCGGTCGGGTTGTAGTACTCGGGACGGAACAGGAGCAGCACGACGTCCGCGTCCTGCTCGATCGAGCCGGACTCGCGCAAGTCGGACAGCTGGGGTCGCTTGTCCTCCCGCGACTCCACGGCGCGCGAGAGCTGGGAGAGCGCGACGACCGGCACCTCGAGCTCCCGGGCGAGCTCCTTGAGCGAGCGCGAGATCTGGGAGATCTCCATCTGCCGGCTCTCTGCGCGCGGGTGCGTCATCAGCTGCAGGTAGTCAACGACAACCATGTGCAGGCCGTGGCGCTGCTTGATCCGACGCGCACGGCTGCGCAGGGTCATGACCGTCATGCCCGGGCTGTCGTCGAGGAAGATGCTCATCTCCTGCAACTCCCCCGCTGCCCGCGCCAGCTCGGCGTAGTCGTCAGGGGGAACCCGGCCCGTCTTCAGGGCGTGTGCATCGACCCGGGCTCGGGTGCAGAGCATGCGCGTGGCGAGGGATTGCTGCCCCATCTCGAGACTGAAGAACAGGATCACCGGCTTCTCGTTCAGCCACTCGGGAGGGTGGGTGGCGGCATGGTCGATGACGTTCAGCATGAGCGCCGTCTTCCCCATCGACGGGCGCGCGGCGACGATCACGAGCTCCCCCGCGTTGAAGCCGCAGGTGAGCTCGTCGAGGTCGTAGTAGCCGCTGGGCAGACCGGTCAGGCTACCGCGGTGGGAGGCCGAGTCGATGCGCCGGAACGCCTGTTCGACGGCCAGGGAGATCGAGTCGGGGTGGGAGCTACCCTCGGAGCCGGAGATGCTGAAGATCGCGTGCTCGCTCTCGTCGACCAGGTTGCTCACCTCCGCGCCGTCGGGGCGCGTGGCATAGGCGCGCTCGATGATGCCCGTCGCCTCGCTGATGAGCCGCCGCAGGACGGCCATCTCGTAGACGAGGTTGGCGTGGTGCGGCAGGTGTGCCGAGGAGGTAACGCCGACCGACAACTCGACGAGGTACGCGCGCCCGCCGATCTTGTCCAGCGCCTTGCGCGCCAGCAGGCGCTCGCCGACGCTGACGAAGTCCACCGGCTCACCGCGGTCCGCCAACTCGAGCAGGGCGGCGTAGATCTGGGCGTGGCGAGGGACGAAGAAGTGCTCCTCGGAGAGCTTCTCGGCCGCCTCGGGGATCCTCACCGGGTCGATCAACAAAGAGCCGAGCACCACGCGCTCGGCCTCCAGGGAGTGGGGCGGGGCCTTCCCCGATCCCCGGGTGTTCCCAGCCTCCCCGGCTCCCGCTTCGCCGGTCCACTCCTCCACTTCGTACTCCATCGCTTCGGTCGTCTCGTCGCGTGGGAGGATAACGACTCGAGCACCCCTCCTCGACGGTGGACGCGGAGCCTCTCGCTCCTTTCCCCCGCCGACGCCCGAGAAGGTGTGGAGACTCCGTGGACGAAGCGTGGAGTGCCGTGGAGGATCCACGCCCCGCCGGCCGGGCGGGGCGCTCGCCGCACTCGATCGCTGCCTCAGGAAGGGGCCTGTCCGGGCGGGGCCCTAGGCTTCGGGCTCCTCGTCGGCGGCCGGGGCGTCCGACTCGGGCTCGGGCTCGGCCTCGGGCTCGGGCTCGGGCTCGGGGACGAGGCTGGCCTCGACGACGGGCTCGGTCATGCCGTTCTCCCCCTCGATCCGCAGGCTGATCTCGGCGGAGACCTCCGCGTGCAGGTGGATCTCGATGCCGTGCTCCCCGACGAGCTTGAGGGCCTTCGCCATGCGCACCTGCTTCTCCTCGCAGGCGAACCCGGCCTCGCTCAAGAGCTCCGCGACGCGCACCGCGTTCACCGAGCCGTAGAGGTGCCCGCGCTCGTCGCACTTCTCGACGGTCTTCAGGCTCACCTGGGAGAGGGCCTCGGCGCGCGCGGAGAGTTCCGCGATCTGAGCGGCCTCCTCGGCCAAGAGGCGCTCGGTGCGCCGGGTCAGCATGCGCTTGTTCTCCTCGGTGGCGGGGACGGCCAGGCGACGTGGCAGGAGGTAGTTCCGGGCAAAGCCGGGCGCCACCCTCACGACGTCGCCGCAGCGGCCGAGGTTCTCTACGCGGTCGCGCAGCAGGAGTTCGACGGTTCTCATGTCTCTGCTCCCGATCAGCCCACGAAGGGCAAGAGGGCCAGGTGGCGGGCGCGCTTGATGGAGCGCTTGAGGTCCCGTTGGCACTTGGCGCTGTAGCCGGTGCGGCGGCGGGAGAGGATCTGCCCTTGGGGGGTGAGGTAGGTCTCGAGGTGCTCGAGGTCCTTGTAGTCCAGCGGCCGATCCGCGCATCCGCGGGAGCGGAGCTTGATCAGGGGGCGCCCGGACTTGCGCTTCTTCTTGAACTTGGGTGCCATCGGATCAGTCCTCCTGGGCGGCCACCGGCTCGCCTTCGGTGTTCTCGGTCTCGGTCTCGGCCGCCTCGGTCTCGGCCGCCTCCGCCTGGGGCGTCTCCGCCTCGGGCGTCTCGCTCGCCCCGTCACCCTCGGGCGCGGGGGCCGGGTCGCCCTCCGCCGCCGCGGGTGCCTCCTCGCTCGCAGGCGGCCTCGCCGCCTCCTCGGGCTGGGGCGCGGTCTCCTCCTCGACGTAGTCGTCGCCGGGGGGCTCGGGCACGCTGAACTCGGCGGAGGTCTCGGCCTCGGACAGCTCGAACTCCGTCTCCGGCACCTTCTCCACGGCCAGCTGCAGGTAGCGCAGCACGTGCTCGTTCAGTTCGAGGTCACGGGTCATGGCCGGGAGCGCGCCCTCGTCGATCTCGAAGTACGCCAGGAGATAGGTCGCCCGGCGCCTCCCGGCGATCTTGTAGGTGAGTCGCCGTTCGTCCCAGCGCCGCGCGGTGACGACCTTGCCTCCGTGCTTCTCGACCGCCCCCGTGACGAGGGCCTTGGCCTTGTTCCAGTCTTCTCGCACCACGTCGTTGTCGACCAGGTACATCCCTTCGTAGAGCTTCGTCAAACCTTCAGTCCTCTCGTCTTGTTGGGGGCCGTGTGCTCACGAGCCCGTAGTCCAGCGGCTATGGAACCGCGACATGCTCCGTTCGATGTCTCCCTCGCCGAGCCAGTCGAGCACCGCCTCCCCCGCCTCGGCGAAGGAGATCTCGTACTCGGCGCGCTCGCGTTCGGGGATCCGATCCAGGACGTGCCGCACCGCGTCGGTGGCCGGCCGGCCGATCCCGATCCGCAGGCGACGGAATCGATCCGAGTCCAGCCGTTCGATGATCGATCGCATGCCGTTGTGGCCTCCCGAACCACCGTGCGGCCGCAGCCGCAGCACCCCGGGATCGAGGTCGAGGTCGTCGGTGACGACCAGGATCGACTCGGGGGGCGTTCCGAGGAAGCCCGCCACCGCCGCCACGACGTCGCCGGAGCGGTTCATGAAGGTCTCGGGCTTCAGGAGCAGCCCGTCGGGATCGAGGCACTCGGCGAAACGGAAGGCGCTCGGCCCTCTGTATCCCTCGAGCCCGGTCCCGGCGCGCTCGCCGGCATGCAAAAAGAGCGTCCCCTCGTGGAGCGCGAGGCGGTCCAGCATGTGGTAACCCACGTTGTGCCGGGTCCACTCGTACTCCGGGCCTGGATTGCCCAGTCCAACCACGAGTCGCGTCACGAGGGGCGAATAGTCTAGGGCCCGTCCCAGCCAGTGCAAGCACGGGCCGCCGCGAGGCGGCGTCGGCGCCGAACCCGCGGGGCGCCGCACGCCGTCAGGAGTCGGAGGAGCCTCCTTCGTCCCCGTCGTCCCCCGCGTCCTCCTCGCGCTTGGACTCGCCGATGATCTCGGGCTCGGTCGCCTCGTCGTCCTCCTCGCCCTCGGTGGGCTCGGGGATGTGCTTGGGCGCGACGATCACCGCCAGCTCGGTCTCGGCCGGCACGGCCAGCTCGACGTCCTCGGGGAGGATCAGATCGGCGGCGGTGAGGTGCGCCCCCTCGTCCAACTCGTTCACGATCAGCTCCACGCCGTCGGGGATCTTGGAGGGGATCGAGAGGATGGTGACCTGGTCGACGAGCTGGGTCGCGATGCCCGATTTCGGATGCCCGGTGAGCACGAGGGGCACGGAGAACTCGGCCTTGACGCCGCGCTTCACGCGCCGGAACTCGATGTGGTGCAGGCGGTCGCCGAGGGCGTCCCACTGCAGCTCGCGAACGACCGCCGAGGCGGACTCGCCGCCGACCTCGATGTCGTAGAGGTGGGTGTGGTGGCGCCGGGTGGCGAGGAACTCGCGTTCGTCGACGCTGAAATCGACGTGCGGGCTCTCGTCGTCGGCCTGCAGGTTGGCGGGGATGCGCCCGTCTGAACGCAGGCGGCGCGCGGCGCGGGTGCCGAGTTCGGTGCGGGGATCGCCCTGGAGGGTTTCGCTGCTGGACATGGCTGGCTGTCGGGAGGGGAGCCTCCCGGGATAGGGGTCAGTGGTAACGGAGTGCCCGTCAGCCGCGCCTCTCGGCGAGGGGGGTCGGCGAGAGGTCGCTCTCGAAGAGCGAGCTGACCGACTGGGCTGTGTGGATGTTGTGGATGGCGTTGGCGAGGAGACCCGCCACGGAGACGACCTCGAGGTTGGCGATTCGCTCCCCGCACTCGGGGATCGTGTCGGTCACGAGGATGCGGTCGATGCACGCGGCGTTGAGCCGCTCGACCGCCGGCCCGCAGAACACGGCGTGGGAGACGGCGATGACGACCGTCAGGGCACCGGTGTCCTTGCAGATCCGCGCCGCCTCGGTGATCGAGCCGCCGGTGGAGATCATATCGTCGACGATGATCACGTTGCGACCCGCGACGTCGCCGATGATGTGCTCCACGGCGATTTCCGACCCCGACAGACGCCGCTTGTCCACGATCGCGAGGTCCGCGGACAGCGGCTTGGCGTAGCCGCGGGCCATCTTGATGCCCCCGACGTCGGGGGAGACGACCAGGGGATTGTCGATGTCGAGCTCCCGCAGGGCGGCCAGCAGGACCGGCTTGGCGTAGAGGTGGTC
This sequence comes from Planctomycetota bacterium, assembly GCA_030746555.1. GTDB lineage: Bacteria > Planctomycetota > UBA1135 > UBA1135. Next base: position 7,844 of record JASLMK010000054.1, read on the forward strand.
GACGGGGATGTCGAAGAAGCCCTGGATCTGGGCCGCGTGCATGTCGACCGTCAGGACGCGATCCGCCCCGCCGTGCACCAGGGTGTTGGCGAGCACCTTGGCGCTGATCGGCACCCGGCCCTCGTCCTTGCGATCCTTGCGGGCGTAGCCGTAGTAGGGCATCACCGCCGTGATCCTCCCCGCGCTCGAACGCCGGAGGGTGTCGAGCAGCAACAGGAGCTCGATCCAGTTCTCGTTGACCGGCGGGCAGGTCGGCTGGATGACGAAGCAGTCGGTCCCGCGCAGGTCCTCGTTGACCTTGATGTCCACCTCCCCGTCGGGGAAGCGGCCCACGCTCGCGTCGGCCAGGGACAGGCCCAGCTCGCTCGCCACGGCCTGGCCGAGCTTCGGGTGGGCGTTGCCCGCGATGATCGTGATCTTGTCGCTGAAGGCTGACACGGCTCGCTCCTTGGGGATCAGTCGTTCTCTCCGGGGTCCTCGGACGCTTCGGGACGGGTGCCGCCGGTGCGGATCGGCCGTGCGGGAACGCCGACCCAGACCTCGCCGGGACCGACCCCGCCGCCGCGGGTGACGACGGCTCCGGCCCCGGTCGTCGCGCCGGGGCCGATTGTATTCGGAGCGACGACGATCGTGCCACTCCCGACGAAAGCCCCTTCGCCCACCTCGGTGGAGTGCTTCTCGCGCCCGTCGTAGTTGGCGAAGATCGTCCCGGCGCCGATGTTCGAACCCGCGCCGATGCGCGCGTCGCCGAGGTAGGAGAGGTGCTTGGCCTTGGCCCCGCTGCCCACCACCGACTGCTTGCACTCGGTGAAGTTGCCGACCTCGGCCCCGTCCTCGAGCACCGTCCCCGCCCGCAGGTGGGTGAAGGGGCCGACCTCGCAGCCCGAGCCGATGCGCACGCCGGAGCGGATGACCGTGCAGGGCAGGACGAGTGTGCCGGCGCCGATCTCGACGCCGTGGTCGATGTAGGTGGTCGCCGGATCCTCGATCACCACCCCGTTGGCGAGGTGCTCCTCGAGGATGCGCACCTGGAGGGTCCAGCGCGCCTCGGCCAGCTGGGCCAGGGTGTTGATCCCCGAGCCCTCCTCGGGATCGGCGATGGCGACGGCGACGACCTCCCGGCCCTCGGCCACGAACATCGCCGCCACGTCGGTCAGGTACAACTCCCCCTGGGCGTTCGCGTCGCCCAGACGCGGCAGGCAGGCGAGCAGCTCCCGGCCCGGGAAGGCGTACACGCCGGTGTTGACCTCGGCGAGCTCGCGCTCCTCGTCGCTGCAGTCCGCCTCCTCGACGATGCGCTCGAAGGCGCCGTCGGCGCCGCGCACGATCCGGCCGTAGCCGTGGGGGTCGTCGGCGATCGAGGTCAGGATCGCCATCGCGCCGTCCCCCGCCACGTCCCGGTACTCGGCCAGATCAGCGATGGTCTCGCCGGTCAGCAGGGGCATGTCCCCGTACAGCACGATCACCTCGCCGGGATCCTCGCCGAGCTCCTCGGCACAGACCTGCAGGGCGTGGCCGGTCCCGCGCCGGGGCTCCTGCACGACGAAGCGCAGCAGGTCGGCCTCGGGATGGCCGGCGAGGTGCTCGCGCACGGCGTCGCCGCCGTGGCCGATGACGACGATCACGCGCTTGGGATCGACGGCGCAAGCCTGATCGACGACCCACGAGATCAGAGGCCGGCCGCAGAGCTCGTGCATCACCTTGGGGCGCGCGCTCTTCATGCGCGTCCCCTGACCGGCTGCAAGGATGACGACTGTTCGGGCCGCGGACATGGCGATTCTGCGCCCCTGGAGCGCGCAATGCGGCCCAGGGTTGTATGCCCCGGCCCCGCCCGCTGTCAACCGCGCGAGCGGTTCAGTCGGCTTCGGCGGGCAGCCACAGCTCCATCAGGACGAGGACGCCCAGGAGGGCCATCGAGCCCATCCAGAGGGTCCCCGCCGCGGCGATCGCCCCGACGAGCCAGGCGGCGTCGCGGGCCAGGAACCAGCAGCACAGGTCGCAGAACAAGGCTGCCCCCGCCACCATCACCAGGGCCGGCGCGGCACGGCGCGCGAAGCGCGTCGCCAGGCCCAACAGGGCGACCAGGGCCGTCAGGGCGCCCATCGTCAGGGCGTGGGTGTGGGCCGAGGCGACGAGCACCTTGGGGTCGGTGGGCGAGACCTCGCGCGAGAAGGCGACCTTGGCGACGTCGTCCCAGTAGTCCAGGGGCACGGTCTGGCCGATGCCGTCGCCGGCCGTGGCCTGGCGCGAGTGGCAGGAGAGGCAGGCGGCGTCGAGCACCTCGGCGGGCGCCGCGTCCCCCAGGTCGAGGCTGTCGTAGTCCTCGCTGACGCGCTCGCCGGTGAGCCAGGCCATCAGGGTGTCGCGGTCGGCGTCGGCGAGGTCGTCGGGGTGGCCGCGCTCGAGGGCGACGACGAGCGGCGCGGTCACCTTCACGCCATGGTAGGCCCCGGTCAGATCCTCCATCGACAGGCCCGGGATCTCGTCGCGGTTCTCGTGATGGCCGACCAGGTGCGCGGCCGAGGCCGCGAGCCCGACCCCGAGGGTCCCCACCACGAAGGTGAACCCCAAGCGGGCCGTGAGGGGCAAGGCGCGCAGGCGAAACGGGAGGCCGCTCATCGCTCAGCCGATCTCGAAGGCCTCGGGGTCGATCGCGAGCTCTCCGCCACTCGTGACCGCCTGCTGGGCCAAGATCCCCACGACCGTGGCCCGTAGGCCCTCGGCGGCGCCGCAGGCCGGCGTGCCGCCCGCCCCGGCCGCCGCCAGGAAGTCCTCCAGGGCGTAGTACAGGGAGCTGTGCGGCAGGCCCACGCCCTCCTTGAGCTTGCCCTGGGAGGCGAGCTGGGTGGCGTCGGCGATCAGGGTGATGCCCTCGTCGTTGTGGAAGGTCTGGCGATTCGCGTAGACCTCCCAGCCCTGGGTGGGCGCATCGGCCTCCTTGAACATCCAGGCGTGGGACCAGGCCAGCTTGATCGCGGCCATCGACCCCGACAGCAGCTCGTAGCGCCCCTGGTAGGAGTTCCCCAGGGAGGCCTCCCAGAACAGGCTCGTGCCGTCGGCGAAGGTGAGCTCCACGCTGGCCGTGTCGGCGACCTCGCGCCCGTCGCGGTGGACGAACACGCCGCCCCGGCCGCGCACGCTGACCGGGTACTCGCCGCGGTAGTAGTGGAAGACGTCGAACTGCTGCGTGCCCAGCTCGCCGGGCAGGCCCAGGGAGAGGGCCGGGTCCAGGCGCCAGTTGAGGGCCGCCTCGTCGGCGGGGTTCGAGGCCGGCGTGCGCCAGCTCTGCTTCTTGAAGTCCTGGGCGCGCATCGAGGCCAGATCGCGCACGGAGCCCGAGCGGTAGAAGCTGCGGGCGAGCTGGTAGACGGGGTTGGAGCGGCCCTGGAGCCCGGTGGCGAAGACGCGCCCCGAGGCCCTCGCGGCGGCTGCGATGGCGCGCGCGTCCTCGACCGTGTGGGCCAACGGCGCCTCGCAGTAGACGTTCTTCCCCGCCTCCAGGGCGTCGGTCACGACCTTGCGGTGCAGGTGCGTGGGCGTGGCGACGATCACCGAGTCCACCGCGTCGCCCAGCTCCGCCAGGAGCTTCTCGTGATCGTCGTAGCCCCGCGCGCCCTGGGCGCGGCGCAGCCCCGAACGCAGGCGGCCGGCGAGCACGTCGCAGACCGCGACGACGCTCACGCCGTCGAGCTTCTGGAGCTCGGAGAGGATCGCGCGCCCCTGGCGGCCGGCGCCGATCAGGGCCACCGGGAGGGGCTCGTCGCGCCCGGCGAGGCTCGGCCGGGCGGCGAGGTCGGGGTGGATGGCAAAGGCCGCCAGGGCGCCGGTGGCCTGGGCGAGGAACTGTCGGCGGTCGGAGGGAGTCATGCGGTCGAGGCCAGGGTCTGGGGACTATGGGAGCGAAGCTCGAAGCGGTTCGGCCCGTCCGCCGGGCCCTCGACGCGGTCCCAGCACAGGGTGCCGGCGGCGCGCTCGGCGCGGGCGGCGGCCAGGAGCGGCTGCGGGGCGGAGCGCACTCCGGCGTCGGTCACGCACAGCGCCGTCGAGCGCGCGTCCGCCCGCCGGGCGTCGGTGTCGATGACGGCGGCGGCGATCCCATCGGCCAGGGCTCGACCGCTCTGGGGATCGACGACGTGTCCGGAGACCGGGGAGCCGTCGCCGAGGGCGGCCGTGCGGCCGTCGGTCACCGAGACCGAGAGCGCGGCGTCGCGGAGCAACGCCAGGGGCGCCTCGGCCTCCGGGCCCAGCGCCACGCGCCAGGCGTCGGCGCCCGCGGGAGCTCCCAGGGCCAGGACCGAGCTCGTCCCGCCGTGGAGCAGGGCGCGCGTGATCCCGTGCTCGACGAGGACCTCGCGCGCCAGCTCCAGGGCGTGGCCCTTGCCGATGCCGCCGACGTCGAGGCCCAGGCCCGGGCGGGCGAAGCGCACGGCCGAGCACTCGGGGTCGAGGAGCAGGGCGTCGCCGCCCACCGCCCGCCGGGCGGTGGCGAGGTCGCCGCCGGCGTCCCCACGAAACCCCAGGGCCGCCATGACCGGCGCGACGGTCACGTCGAAGGCGCCGAGCGACTCGCGCCGCACCTGTCGGGCCGTCTCGAGGAGGGTAAAGGTGTCGGCGTCCACCGCCACCCATTCCTCCGCCGCCCGGGCGTTGACCCGCGAGAGGAGGCTCCCGGGCAGGAAGGGGCTGATGGTGAGCTCGCACTCCTCGATCGCCTCCAGGGCCGCCTCCCCCACCGCCCGCAGACGGCCCTCGTCCTCGCCGTCGAGCACGAGCTCGAAGCGGGTCGCCATGGCCCGTGTCGCGAGGCGGCAGATCACGCCTGGAGTGGAGCGGAAGAGGGGCGAGCGCCGGTCAGATCCTGTGGGCGGTCATGGTCGCCGGATCGAAGCCGAAGGCGTGGCCCTCCCACATCGAGCGCGAGGCGAGGTCGACGATGACCATGACCTTGGTCCCCAGGTCCACCGGGCTCCAGTTGGGCTCGCGGGTGCGGATGCAGCTCAGCCAGTTCAGGCGCAGCTCGTCCTGGTCGGAGATGGACGGGCAGGAGATGCGCTGCTCGTCGATCTCGTCCACCCAGTGGCGCTCGGGGCGGATGACGACGTCCTTGCCGCCGAGGTACATGGTCGCCTCGTGGCCGCGCACGATCGTCTCCAAGCCGATCTCGTTGCAGGTCGAGCCGGCCACGATCATCGTGTGGCCGTTCTCGAACTCGATCGTCAGGTTGACCTGGTCGTGGTTCTCCATGACCTTGTCCACGTAGTGGCCCCCCGAGGCGGTGACGCGCGTCGGCCAGCCCTGATCGACGGCCATCACGAGCGGCGTCATGACGTGCACCAGCAGGTCGCCGATGATGCCGGTCGAGTAGGTCTTGTACCGGCGCCAGCGCGCGTAGACCTGGGGGTCCCAGTCGGCCGCCGGGCGGTCACCGAGCCAACGCTCCCAGTTGAGGTTGACGCCGGGCTCCCAGCGCGGGTCGATGGCGTAGTAGAGCCACTCGCCGTCCTTCGAATTGCGGCAGTAGCTCGTCTGGGAGAAGGTCGCCTTGCCGATCGCGCCCGCGGCGATCAGCTCCTTGGCCTTGCGGTACTTCTCCTGGGCGATGTACTGCGTACCGACCTGCAGGATCGCCTGGGGATTGGCGAGGGAGACCTCGCGCAGGCGCAGGGCCTGGTCGAGGTCGAGGGTCATCGGCTTCTCGCAGTACACGTCCTTGCCGGCCAGGATCGCGTCCTCTGCGACCTTGCCGTGCCAGTGCTCGGTGGTCGCCACCAGGACGCCGTGCAGGTCGTCGCGGGCGACGAGGTCCTCGTGGCGGTCGTAGGTGTCCGCCGGGCCGCCCTGGCGCTCGGTCAGGATCTGCTGGGCGCGCTCGTAGCGCGTCGTGCAGACGTCGCTGAGGGCGACGATCTGCACGTTCTCGCGTCCCTGCCCGGCCAGATGGGTGATGCGGTCGATGTGCCCCGTGCCCATGCCGCCGGGGCCGACGACGCCGATCCGCACCGGCTCGTCGTCGCCGACGGGCGTGCGGGCCTTGGCCTTGGGGATCGGGGGCTTCTCGGGGGTCGAGGCGCAGGCGCCGAGCAGGGCGCCGGCTCCGGCGACGGCCGCCGCCTTGCCCAGGAAGTCACGCCGTGAGGGGCTCGGTCCGCTGTTCTGGGGAAGCTCGGGGTCGGTCATCGGTGGTCTTCGTCCTGGGGAGGTGTCCAAGGGATCGGATCGCGGACCCGAGATCCTAACGCCCGCCGTCGGTTTGAGCGAACAGCCCGGCGAGGACCTCCACGGCGCGGGCGCGGTGGCCCTCGGCGACGAACAGGTGGTCGCGGTCGAAGCCGCAGACGCAGCCCAGGGGGATGCCGGCCTCGGCCAGGCGCGCGCAGACGAGCGCAAGGAACCCGACGACCTCCCACCCCATGGGTGCGTCGAAGCGGATCCAGCAGAGACCGCGCTCGACGCGCGCGCCGGGGCGACGCGCCAGGACGGCGTCGGCCTCCTCCGCGCGCACCAACAGGGTCGTCTGCCCGTCCTCCAGCACGAGCTGGCCCGGACCGTCTCCGAGGTGCGCGAGGTCCTCGGCCGCGGGCGCTCCGTCGAAGCCGACGAGGCTGAAGCGCCCGGGCTCGACCCGGAAGGTCATGCGGGCCAGGGCCTGTTCGAGGTCGGCGGCAGGTCTCATGGGCGGGCGGCGGACCGGTGGCCCTCCCGCGTGTGGGCCTGACGCGGCGCCCCGGGCGCCGGCCTCCCCGACGATCGGGAGATCCGCTACCATCAGACCTCGGCAGTCGGGCGGATCAAGCCTGCAGTGACCCGCGCCGGCCGCCCGCGCCATGAAGCCCTCCGCCATCCTGCCGTCTGTCGCCCTCGCCGTTGGCGGGGGCGCGGTCGGTGCCGCCGTAGCCCGCTGGGCAGCCGTGTCCCCCGCCCCGGCCACCGTCGGCCTGGCCGCACCGGAGCCGGCGCCCGCGGCCACCCCCCTCCCGCCCGACGACGACCTGCGTCGTGAGCTGGACGAGCTCCGCCTGACCCTCGCCGCCATCGAACGCAGGCTCGACGCCTACGAGCGCGCACCCGCGCCCGTCTCCGCCAAGCCTGCGGCAGCCGGGGCCGCGCCGGTCGCCGACGAGGGCCTCTCGGCCGGCCAGCAGCGGGCCGTGTTCGATCTGATCGAGACCGAGCGGGAGCGACGGGCCATCGAGGAGGCGGCGGAGCACGAGCGCAGGCGCGTCGCGGGGATCGAGCTGAGGGTCAAGCACCTCGGCAGGGAGCTGCACCTCAGCCCTGGGGACGAGGCGTTCCTGTCCGATCTGCTGATCGAGGACAGCCGACGCCAGTCCAGCCTGAAGGAGGAGGTCACCGATTGGAGCGACCCGCAACAGGTCGGCGCGCTCAAGCACGCCCACAGGGAGTTGACCGCGTGGCGCGACGAAGAGCTCACGCGGCGCTTCGGCCCCGAGAGAGCCGGGAGCATCACCGCCAAGTGGTAGCCCCGACGGCGCCGCCTACTCGATGGTGAACGTCAGCAGGTTCGAGTAGGCGGCCTGGCCGCCGCCCTCGTCGAACAGGACCTGCACGTGGACCGTCAGCCCCTGGAGGATCGGGTTGGGCGGGATC
>JASLMK010000055.1 GCA_030746555.1 Planctomycetota bacterium
GCGGGTTCTGGCGACGCAGGCGACCCTGAACGGGTCGTCGAGGAAGCCAGGTTTTCGAAAAGCGCCGCCAGGGGCCGAGAGGCCGTCGAAGACGGCCGGTTGCGAAGTCTGGTGTGCGTGTTCATGAAGAATCCGGGCTAGGCTGAGGCCTTCGTCGGGGAATCGTCGGCGAGCGGCGCACCGTCCCGCAGGCGAGCCGTGCAAGCCCTCCCGGAGTCGACAACCGAGTGCGAGTCGCGCCATGAATGACCGAGCCAGCCCCGATCGCAAGCTCTCGCCCGGCTCCCTCTTGCTGACCGCCTGCGCCCTCGCCGCCGCGAGCGACCCGGCGCTTGCGCAGTCCCTGCCCGACGACATCGACATCACGACCTCGCCCAACGGCGTCGTCCCGCTGCCGCCGACGGTCGATCCGGTGTTCACGAACATCTTCGACCGCTACACCAAGATCACCGCCCCCAATGGCCAGGCGATCCACTTCCTGCTCCAGAGCCAGGTCACCGACGAGATGGCGGTGCGTGCGCGCGAGGTGATGCGCTTCTACCTGACCGACGTCCCCGGCAGCCAATACGGCGCGGACAAGACCGACGTCGCCAACCTGATGGGGCTCCTGGAGGCCGCCCTGGTCTACTTCAACAACGAGGCCGCGGCGAACCAGGCCATGAACGGCCCCCTGGGGAACGCGGACATCTTCGCCCAGGACCTCTACGCCACCGAGTCGGTGGTCGAGGCGAGCTGGCCGTACCTGTTCAACACCGTGCGCGACGCGACGCTGGAGGAGGTCTTCCATCTCGTCCACGGCGCCGGGATCCGCTGGACGTTTCCCGCCTACCACCAGGAGATCGTCGCCGCCACCAACGCCGCCATCGCCGCGGGCTTCTACTTTCCGCCCCCCGGCCTGCCGCCCTGGGACCGGCCCTTCGAGTACATCATCAGCGTCATCGACGTGTACTACGGGTTCTGGGCCCACGACCCCGACAACGACGGGACCTCGTTCGGAGGGGAGTACACCTTCAACACCCGCGCGGCCGTCGAAGCCGGGGATCCCCAGGGCGTGACCGTCATGCGCAAGTTCCTCCCCGAGCACTTCTCCGCGTCCCTGACGGCTGCTGCGAGCTTCCAGGGGACGTTCCTGCTCGCCTTCGACGGCGGCGTCGAGTACACGCACAAGTCGCGCTACTTGACCGATCTGCGCCTCTGGGGATCACACCCCAGCGGCCTGGTCGGCAACGACCTCGAGAACGTGTTGGGCGGGAACGCGGGGGACAACGCGATCGCCGGAGGAGGCGGGACGGACACGGTCGTCTTCCAGGGGCCGCGGGCGGAGTACGTCGTCTCCGGCAACCAGGTCGCCGACACGGTCGGCGGTCGCGACGGGACCGACACCCTCGATGCGGTCGAGTGGCTCGAGTTCAGCGACCAGACCGTCCCCTTCGACGGCGGCTCGGCGGTGAGCTACTGCACGAGCTCCCCCAACTCCAGCGGCGCGGCGGCCCTGATCTCCCACAGCGGCAGCCTCGACGTCTCGGCCAACGACCTCGTCCTGCACGCGACGCCGGTGCCGCCCAACCAACCGGGGATTTTCTTCTACGGCGCGACCCCCAACCAGGTCCCCTTCGGCAACGGAACGCTCTGCGTCTCCCAGCCGGTCGTGCGCCTCGGCGTCACCTTCGCCTCGGGCCTGGGCGAGTTGGACTTCGAGGTGGACAACCAGGCGCCCGCGATCGGCGGCGATTTCACCGCCGGCTCGGTCTGGAACTTCCAAGCGTGGTTCCGCGATCCCGCCGCTGGGGACGCCACCTACGACCTGTCCGACGGCCTGCGGATCACCTTCGCCCTCTGATCAGTCGCCCGGGCGCTCCCAGGGCAGGCCCGCCCACCAGGCGCCAGTGTTGCATGGGACGCGCTCGACCTCCGAGCGCAACAGCGCCGTCATGGAGGCCACGCGCTCGGGGGAGCCCGCGGCCAGGTTCTTCCGCTCCCCGGGGTCGGTCGCCAGGTCGAACAGCTGCACCATCGGCAGCCCGAGCTTGGTCGCCTGCGCGGCCCCGCGAGGTCGGGACCAGCCGCCCGAACCGGGGCAGAGGCACAGCTTCCAGGGTCCCGAGCGGACCGCGAAACGACCGGTGGAGCTCTGGAGGACGATGACCTCGCGCCGCTCCTCGTCCTCCTCTCCTCTCAGGATCCCGACCAGGCTCACGCCGTCTTCCGCCGCCGTGGGGGACAGCTCCACGCCCAGGGCATCGGCCACCGTCGGCATGACGTCCGTCAGGCAGATCGGATGATCCGACCGACTCCCGGGGGCGACGACTCCGGGCCAGCGCACGACAAACGGCACGCGGTGGCCTCCCTCCCAGATGTCGGCCTTGTGCCCGCGCCAGTGGTCCCGTAGATCGACTCCGCCGGCGGCCAGGGACGGGAAGTCCGCCTTGGGCGAGGTGCCGTTGTCGGCGGTGAACACGACCAGGGTGTCCTCGCTCAGGCCGAACTGGTCGAGGGCGCGCAGGAGTTGCCCCACCGACCAATCCGTCTCCAGGAGGAAGTCCGCGTAGGCGCTGACCCCGCTCTGGCCCCGGAACGACTCCGCGGGGCTGATCGGGGTGTGGGGCGAGGTCATCGGGAAGTAGAGCAGGAAGCGCTCGTCGCTTGCCGCGCGCTCACGCAGGAAGCGGATGCAGCGCCGGGTGAGCTCGGGCAGCACCGCCTCGAGGCTCCAGCCCTCGGTCATCGCCCCGGCGCTCACTCCGTTGGCGGCATCGCGCTCCATCGTCGCCGTGGGGACCGCGAGGGCCCGGTCGTCCTCGATCCACACGTACGGCGGCCAGTTGGGGACGTCGTCGCCGAAGTAGTGCTCGAAGCCCGCCTCCAGGGCCCCGCCGCCGATGGGGAGGCCGTAGTCGATCTCGTCGGGCTTCTCGGTCGTCCCGCCGCCGCTCTTCGGCCAGCGCCAGCCCAGGTGCCACTTGCCGATGCAGGCCGTCCGCAGGCCCACAGAGCGCGCCACGTCCGCCAGGGTGAGGCGTCCGGGGGCGATCAGCGGGCCCTCCCACTTCCCGACGATCCCCGACTTCAAGCGCGTGCGCCAGGGATAGCGCCCCGTGAGGAGGCCGTAGCGCGTCGGCGAACAGACAGCGGACGGAGAGTGCGCATCGGTGAACGACATCCCCTCCCGTGCGAGGCGGTCGAGGTGGGGCGTCGGCAGGCCCGAGCCGGGGTGCTCGGCGTGCAGCGACGCCAGCCCCATGTCGTCGGCCAGGATGACGACGACGTTGCGCGGAGTGGGGGGGCGCTCCCCGCCCGGACCCGGCGCGGCGAGGGGGGCGGAGGCGGACAGGAGGCCGGCGGAGAGCGTCAGCCCGAGCAGGCGAGCCGCGGGCCGCGGACGGCACGGGCTCATCCCACCAGCGCCTCGACGACCTCGCCGTGCACGTCGGTCAGCCGGAACCGCCGCCCCTGATGGCGGTGGACGAGCCGCTCGTGGTCGACGCCCAGCAGGTGCAGGATCGTCGCGTGCAGGTCGTGGACGTGGACGGGGTCGCGCACGATGTTGTAGCCGAACTCGTCGGTCTCCCCGTACACGCTCCCCGCTCGCACTCCGCCGCCCGCCATCCAGACGCTGGCACAACGCGGGTGGTGGTCGCGACCGTAGTTCGTGGGAGTCAGCTTCCCCTGGCAGTAGCAGGTGCGCCCGAACTCACCGCCCCACACGACGAGGGTGTCGTCCAGCAGGCCGCGGCGCTTGAGGTCGGTCACCAGGGCCGCCGAGGCGCGGTCGGTCTCCCGACACTGGGTGCGGATCGCGCCCGGCAGGGAGCCGTGCTGGTCCCAACCCCGGTGGAAGAGCTGCACGAAGCGCACGTCGCGCTCGATCAGGCGCCGCGCGAGAACGCAGTTCGCGGCGTAGGTGCCCGGGTTGCGCGCGTCCTCGCCGTACAGCTCGAAGGTGGCGTCGGGCTCGTCGGAGAGGTCCGCCACCTCCGGCACCGAGGACTGCAGGCGGAACGCGAGCTCCGCCTGGGCGATGCGGTCGAGGGGAGCGACGTCACCACTGCGCTGCGCGTCGTCCTCGTGCATCTCGCGCAGGGCGTCGAGCATGCGCCGGCGCGTCGCACGGTCGAGGCCCGGCGGGTCGTTGAGGTAGAGCACCGGGTCGGGTCCCGCGCGCAGCTGCACGCCCTGGTGGCGGGCGCTCAAGAACCCCGAGCCCCACAGGCGCTTGTACAGCGGCTGGCCGCCCTTGCCCTTGGTGACGAGCACGCAGAACACGGGGAGGTCGCCGTTCATGGTGCCCAGGCCGTAGCTGAGCCAGGCCCCCATGGACGGGCGACCCGCGATCTGGGAGCCGGTCAACAGGAAGGTCGCCGCCGGATCGTGGTTGATGGCCTCGGTCACGACCGTGCGCACGATGCACAGGTCGTCGGCGATCGCCGCGGTGTGGGGCACGAGCTCGCTCATCCATGCCCCCGACTCCCCGTGGCGCGCGAACTGGAACTGCGCCCCGGCCAGGGGCAGGCTCGCCTGGTTGCCCGACATCCCGGTCAGGCGCTGGCCCCGGCGCACCGAGTCCGGAAGCTCCTCGCCGTTGCGCTCCTGCAACAGAGGCTTGTGATCGAACAGCTCGAGTTGGGAGGGTCCGCCGCTCTGGAACAGGTGGACGACGCGCCGGGCGCGCGGGGCGTGGTGCAGGCCCTGTGCCTGCTCTCCCTCGTCGCCGCGCGCGATCCGTCCGAGGGCCAGGGAAGCGAGGCCCAGGCCCGCCCCGCGCAGCAGGCTGCGTCGGCCCAGGGTGCGCAGGTGTCCTTGGAGTGCGAGGGCTCGTTCGTGCTCGGTCATCGCATCAGCGCCGGGTGAGGGTTGCGTCCAGGCCGAGCAGGGCGCTCGCCACGACCGCCGTGGCCGCGCGCTCGACGGCGTCCTCCTCGGAGAGGTCCGCGCCATCGGTGGGTGTCGCCTCGCCGTGCACGAAGCGCTCGAGATCGAAGGCCGCCAGGGTGCGCGCCGCGTCGACGTCCGAGCGATAGGCCTCCCGCTGGGCCGTGAGCAGCGCACCGAGCTCGCGCGCCTCGCGCTCGGTGGGCGCGTGGCTCGTCAGGGCGCGCATCAAGTGCTCGATCCGTCCGGCGTCGTCGCTCGTCGCCTCCACCGCCGAGGCCGCCACGCGCACGGCCGCCTCGACGAACTGCGGGTCGTTCCACAGGGTCAAGACCTGCAGCGGAGAGACCGTGGAGGGACGCGCGACGGCGCACACCTCCCGGGCAGGGACGTCGAACAGGGCCATGGCGGGGGGCGGCGAGGTCCGCTTCCAGAAGGTGTACAGGCTGCGCCGGCGCAGGGAGTCACCGCGGCCGGTGGGGTAGCGCTTGCCGCACTTCTGCTGCCAGAGACCGGGCGGCTCATAGGGAAACACGGAGGGACCCCCACGGGTGGACGCGAGCAGCCCGGCCGCGTGCAGGGCGCCGTCGCGGATCATCTCCGCCGGGCGCCTGCCGCGCCGTGCCCGGGAGAACAGCTCGTTGTCCGGATCGGCCGCGATGGCGCCCTCCGAGGCCACCGAAGCCTGTCGGTAGGTCGCGGACAGCACCAAGCGGCGCAGGAGCGCCCGGCAGTCCCAGCCCGACTCGATGAAGTCCCGGGCCAGGGTGTCGATCAGCGCGCGGTGACGCGGCGGCGGTGACTGGCTCCCGATGTCCTCGGGGCGGGGCAACAGCCCCACCGAGAACACGGTGCGCCACAAGCGATCGACCTGTACGCGCGCGGTCAGCGGGTGGTCGGGATGGGTGATCCAACGCGCAAGGTCGAGGCGGTCGCGCGGTGTCTCGAACCCCAGGGTGGGCAGGCAGTCGGGCATCCCCGGCTCGACAGGGTCGCGCCGCTCGCTGTAGACGCCGCGGTGCAACAGGTGGGCCGTGCGGCGGGCGGCGGGCAAGTCCGGCGCCTCGGCCATGGTCATGATCTGCCGGATGCGGTCCCGCAGGACGTCGCGCCTCGCGCGTGCCGCCCGCAGCGTCTCGCCGGCCGCGTCCGCGGCCGGGTCCGGAGCGCCGCCCTCGACCACGCCTTCCTTCGCGAGCACGGCGGCCTCTTCCGCACAGAGCTCTCGCCCATGGAGGGTGACCTCGTCGACGAGGCCATCCTTGTAGCCCTTGTCACGGAACCGGCTCCCGATGGCGAGGTTGCCGATCGAGCCGCCTCGGATCGTGCGCGTCAGGTGATCGCGGACGACCTCGCACTCGGCGGGCTCGCCGTCCAGGTACAGGTGCAGGCCGCTCGCCCGGCTGGAGCCGTCGTAGGTGAAGGCAACGTGGTGCCACTCGCCGGTCGGGAAGGTCTCGCGAGTGCGGATCGCGATCGCATCTCCGGGCCAGAAGTGGACCAAGGCGACGACGAGTCGACCCTCCTCGACGAGCAGCTGGTAGCCCCGGCTGCCCGAGTCGGTCCACGACTTGGTGCGGTGGATCACCACCGCCCGCTCGAAGGCGGGCATGTTCAGCCACAGACCGATCGAGAAGGGGTCGCTGCGATGGAAGTCCCCCAGGCCGGGGAAGGCGACCGCGTTCTCTCCAGAGAGGCGCAGGCCTTGACCTCGTGAGCCCTCGACGGCCACGGGCGCGTCTACGAGGACGGCGGCCGGCCCGCCCTCGACGGCGTTGGCCGTCACCGCTTCGGGCTCGAAGGAGAAGCGCCCCGCGGCCGGCACGCCCCGGCGCGGCAGGACGTCGAAGCCCGCCAGCGCCTGCTCGGCGGCGACGACGGCTTCCTCCAGCTCCGCCAACTCCCGCTCCTGGGCCTGGGTCGGCAGGTCGAGGGCCGGCGTGGGCACGGAGCCGGTGAAGTGGGAGTAGAGCCCCGACTCGTCGATGTCGTCGAAGAACGAGGAGAAGGAGTAGAACTCGCGCTGCGTGAAGGAGTCGAACTTGTGGTCGTGGCAGCGCGCGCAGCCCATGGTCAGGCCCAAGAACGCCGCGGCCATCGTCTCGACCCGATCGGAGACGTACTCGACCCGGAACTCCTCCTCGACGCTCCCGCCCTCGTTGGTCTGTCGGTGCAGGCGGTTGAAGGTCGTCGCCAGGCGCGTGTCCCGCGTCGCGTCGGGGATCAGGTCGCCCGCGAGCTGCTGCGTGACGAAGTCGTCGTAGGGTAGGTTCTCCTCGAAGGCGTCCAGCACCCAGTCGCGCCAGGGCCAGACGTTCATGTTGACGTCGCTCTGGTAGCCGAAGGTGTCCGCGTAGCGGGCGACGTCGAGCCAGTCCGCCGCGAGGCGCTCGGCGTGGGCGGTCGAGGCGAGCAGGCGGTCGACCACGCGCTCGTAGGCATCCGGCGCGGTGTCCACCTCGAAGGCATCCAGCTCGGCGAGGGTCGGAGGCAACCCGGTCAAGTCGAGGCTGACGCGCCGCAGGAGCGTGGCGCGGTCGGCCGGTTGCGCGGGCAGGACTTGCGCCGCCTCGAGCTCCGCCAGGATGAAGCGGTCCAGCGAGTCCCGGGGCCAGCCCTCATCACCGACCGCCGGCGGCGCGGCGCGCTCGGGGCGTTCGAAGGCCCAGTGCCCGGCGTAGGCCGCGCCCTCGTCGATCCAGCGCGAGAGGAGGGCGATCTCCTCGGCATCGAGCGAGAGCCCCGACTCCACGGGCGGCATGCGCTCGTCGGGGTCGTCGGCGGCGATGCGGAAGACCAGCTCGCTCTCGGCGGCCTCGTGGGGCAGCACCGCTGCGTAGCCGCCGCGATCCTCGGTGGCGCTGGAGCGCAGGTCCAGGCGCAGGTCGGCCTCCCGGCTGCCCTCGTCGGGACCGTGGCACTGGAAGCAACGATCCGAGAGCAGGGGGCGCACCTGGGTGGCGAAGTCCACGGGCGGCCGATCACCCCGTTCCTCCCCGAGGGCGAGTCGACCGCTCCCGCCGATGCCCAGGGCGATGAATACGACGGGGACGAGCCACGACGGGCTGGGCTGCGTCACGCCCTCATTCTCCCTTCCCCATGCCGCGCCACAACCCGCTATCTCGTCGGGACCCGAGGATTCCAGGGCGGGCGCCCGGGACGACCCGCTCCTCAACTCCCTCCAACGCGCGCCGCGACCGCGGCAGCGAAGGTCTCCGCGGCTCTCGCGTCGTGCTCGAAGAAGAACATCGGCTCGATCAGCTCCAACTCGTTGAGCAGCGGTCGTCCCCCGCCGTCGAAGAGGAAGTCCGCGCGGGCGTAGAGGGGGACCTCCCGACCGGGCACCGCCGCCAGAGCGCGCCGCGCCAACTCGGCGAGCTCGTCGTCGACGGTGACGGCGTGGTCGCTCGCTCCGTGGGCGTCCTGCACGCGGTAGTCGCCGGCGACGGGGACCTTCCGCACGGCATGGGTCACCTCGCCGTCCACGAGCATGACCGAGACCTCGCCGTCACGCTCCACCCCGGCCAGGTAGGGCTGGAGCATCATGGCGCTGCCGGCGGGCCGCTTGGCGAGGAGCGCGCTCGCCTCGGCGAGTCCGCTCTCGTCCACAAGAAACCTCAGGGTGTCGCAGGCCACCGCGCCGACGACGGGCTTGAGGAAGGCGCGCTCCCAGCCGCGCTCCGCCAGCTCCTCGCGCAGGTCGAAGTCCTCGCCAACAGCGAGCCATACCGTAGGGGCCACCGGCAGGCCGCGCCCGGCCAGCTCGCGCAGGTAGGTCTTCTCGCTGTTCCAACGCAGGAGCGACGGCGGGTTGCACAGGACCGCGTCCCGCGCGACGGCGTCTGCCCAGGCCAGGAAGCGGCGCGGCGCATGGTGGTAGTTCCATGCGGCGCGCACGACGACGAGCTCGAAGGCACCCCAATCCACTCCCTCCTCGTCCCACCCCGGTCGGTCCACGCCGACGCCGAGTCGCTCCAGGGCCGCCCACAGCGGGCCCTCGGTCGCACCGACGTCGGGGTAGTCCACGCAACCTGCCAGCGCGACGCGCATCGCCTTCGCCGCCACTCAGTCCTGCCTGTTCCCTAGAACAGGGCCTTGGGGTCCAGGGCGAGGTCGCCCTTGACCTTCACCTTGAGGCCCTCGAGGACCTTGCGGACGGCCTTGGCGTCCGGCTTCTCCTTGCCGCCCATGTGCAGGATCGTGCGCACTCCGCAGAAGGCGTCGACGACTCCGGGGATCTCCTCGAGCAAGGCCTCACGGGCCTTGGCCGCGGTCTTCGCTCATGTGAACTTCGGGCAGTCGGCCACGTAGGCGGCGACGGCCCGCGGGCGCGTTTCCTTCTTCAGGGAGACGAACTCGAGCTTGTTGGCCTTGACCGAGCGTGCGAGGACGGCCTCGTCGGGCTTCGCGTCCTTCTGCATGGTGAAGGTCACCCGCGTCCCATTCTGGAGCATCTTGTCGACCTTCTCGATCTTGGCCATGGCCGCACGGGCCCGGCGTCCGCCGCTTCAGCTCGGCCCCTTGGTCACGAGCACCCAGACGGCCACTTCCTTCTTCTTCTTCGCCTCGTCCTTCTTCTCGGGCACGTCGTCCATGCCGCGGGCCGGATCGTCGAGGCGTGCGGTGTCGTTCGAGAGGAGATCGCCGGGGAGGGAGCCGACGGGGAGGGCGATGCCGAGCGCCAGGGCGCATCCGGCGAAGAGGTTTCGACTGCAAGTGGAAGGCATGGACTGACCTTGGTCTGGGCCGGAAGCGGGAACGAGGCGATTATCCGCCTTGACCGAGGTCCTGTCAGGACCAGGCGCGGGGTTTGCAGACTTTGAACGCTGCGCCTCAGTCGCCCAACTCGGAGACGGTCCAGGGCTCGGGGCGCGCTCCGACCGCCTCGCGCTCCCTGCGCACGCTCTCGGTGTGGATCGGCGCGACGCCGTGCCCCCACTCGCGGCGGATGTAGGTCAGCACGGCCGCGATGTCCGCGTCGTCGGCGCCGTAGGCCGGCATGTCCATGTTCCACTCGACTCCGTCGAGGACGAGGGGGCCGGTCAGGCCGTGCATGACGATGCGCGTCAGGCGCCCCGCATCCCCCAGAACGAACGGCGACTGGCGCAGGCGCGGCGCCTTGCCGTCCTCGCCGCGACCCGAGCTCTGGTGGCAAGCGGCGCAGACCTCGCCGTAGATCACCCTGCCGCGCTCGAAGAGTGCGCGCTCGTCCTCGGTCAGCGGAACGACCTCGAAGGCCGCCACCCCCTCCCGGCCGGGCCAGGCGATCGCGTCGGCCGCCTCCAAGGTCCTGCGCGCCAGGACCTGCTCGAGGCTCGGAGCGCGCTCGGCGGCGGGCGGACCCTCCTCCGGCTCGCTTCCCAGGGCCAGCAGGGTGTCCAGGGCCGCGGGGCGGCGAGAGACGTGGATCACGCTCGGCTTGCCGTCGGGGCCCTTGGGTCGCCCCGCGAGCACACCGTCGATGCGGGCGCGCCGCTGCCAGAGCGGCGCATCGGGGAAGTCGACGAAGGTGTCGAGGAGCCCCTCGATCCTGTCCGAGCGCCCCTCGACCACGACACAACGCGCGGCGAGGGAGAGGAACTTCTCCAAGCCGTCGGGCGGCGTCGGCACGGCGTCGCGGGAGAGGACGGCGCGCACGAAGTCGAGCTCGCGTCCTCCGATGCCGCTCAGGACCGCGGAGCGCGCCGCCGAGGTCCCCGCGGCGGAACGCAGGAGCTCGTAGAGGCTTTGGTCCGCCGCCGCGGTCTCGGCCTCGCCCAAGGAGCAGAGCACCTGGTGGAACAGGCGGGCGCTCTTCGCCCGCGCCCCGGCGGCTTCGACCGCGCGGGTCACGCGCCCGTCGCCCTTGCGCAAGAGCCCCTCGCCGACCCGCACGCCGGTCAGGGTGAGCTCCTCGTCCGCGGCGTCCAGGGCCGCGAGCACGACCTCCTCGTCGAGGCCGCCGATCCCCTCCAGGGCCCACAGGGCGTGGATGCGCCCCAGGGTCGTCTCGTGCTCCAAGGCCCGCTCGCGCACGAGTTCGTGGGCGTCGAAGGACTCGCCGCCCTCCTCGACGATCAGCCGCTGAGCGGTGTCGCGCCACCAACCGTCGGGATGGGCCAGCGCATCGGCGAGCTCGGTCCAGCTGGCCTCCGAGAGGCGCGGGCGCTCGCCTCGGGCCGCCTCCCCATCGCGGACGATGCGCCAGATGCGCCCCAGACCCAGGGGCGTCTCCAGCCCGCGGTCGAGCACCTGGTCGCGCAGGAACGAGGTGACGAAGATGCGATGCTGGATCACGCCGCGGTAGAGGTCGACCACGTAGAGGGCGCCGTCGGGCCCGTTCGCGAGGTTCACGGGCCGGAAGCGCTCGTCGGTCGAGGTCATGAACTCGTCGCGCTCGTAGACGTTGACCGCCGTGGGCCTCCCGTCGGGGAGCTCGTCGACGCGGAAGCGCTTGATCAGGTTCCCGCAGGGCTCGGCGATGAACGCATTGCCGGCGTACTCCGCGCCGAACGCCGTGCCACGATAGATGAGCGGTCCGCAGGCCCCGGTGAAGACCGTCAGGAAGCCGTCGCGCAGCATCTTCTTCTGGTAGCCGCGGTTGATTCCCGGCGTCACCCGAGCGGGCCAGACCGACTGGTCGCGGGCGATGCGCACGTTGCCCCCCGCGCCGCGGCCGTGGCTGGGGTTGCGCACGGTGTAGTGCGAGGGGATCAGGTCCCCGCGCAGGCCGTCGGAGTTGCCGTTGAAGAACACGCGCCCGCGGTCATCTCGAGTGATCCCCCACTGACCCCCGCCGGCGGTCTTCTGGCGCAACCACTCGCCACGGACCAGGCGATAACGCCAGGCGTGGTTCGCGCAGCGAACCCAGTTGTCCAGGGTCGGCATCAGCCCGTTCACGGCGTGCTCGGGACTCCCGATGCCGCCCATGCCCGTGGCGATGACCTCGGTGCGGTCGGCGCGGCCGTCGCCGTCGGTGTCTTCGGCGAACAACAAGTCGGGCGGGACGATGACCAGAGCGCCCCCCCGCGTGGGCTGGACCGCGCGCGGCAGGACCAAACCGTCCATGAACACGACCCGCCGGTCCATGCGGCCGTCGCCGTCGGTGTCGGAGAGCACGACGATCGAGCAGATCGGCTCCCGTTCGCCCGTCCCGTCGATGTCGGGCATGTAGGCCTGGTACTCGCAGACCCACATGCGGCCGTCCTCGTCGAAGGCGAGGGTGATCGGATCGCACACCAGGGGCTCGGCCGCCGCGAGCTCGACGGTGAACCCCGGGGGGACGCGGAAGCTCGCCAGCGCCTCGCCGGGGGTCAGGGCGGGCGCGGGAGGGATGACGAGCTCCTCGGGCAGGGGCGGCTGTTCCTCGCCCGCCCGGTCGCCGGCCTGGGCGGAGGCCGCCGGCGCGCCGAATGTGAGCGTCAGGCAGACGAGCAGGGCGCGGCGCGATGGCTGGGGCTGCATGGGTGCGCCAAGGATAGGGCGGCTCCCCATTCCTTGCACGCCCGCCGGGGGGCGCCGTGGGGGGCGCCGGCGCGTCGGACCCCGACCGAGAGCGCGGCCCTCGCTCAGACCGGCTCGGTCGCGCCGCTCGCTAGGCTGCGCCGCTCCGCTTCCAACAGGCTGGCGAGGGCCCGCGCGTCGTCGACCTCCACGCGCAGGTCTCCCCCTCCGGCGGCGATGAGCCCGAGGAGGTGGCGCACCTCGCCGTCGTAGCCGTCGCAGTCGCCGACCTCGACGGCTTCGACGCCGCCCGGGCCGGAGAGCTCGAGCTGGGGTGCGCGCGAGATGTCGAAGTCGGCCGTCGCCTGCTCGAAGACGACGGTGGCCTGCATCCGGAATCCCCAGCCGGGCGCGTTGTCCCAGCCGCCCTCGGCGGTGACGTGGGCCGGCCCGCCGTCGAAGTGGTAGAGGGTGCTGAGGTGGTCGACGGTTCCCGCGCTCGTGACGGCCTGGGGGTCGCCGAAGCACCAGCGCACGAAGTCGGCGTCGTGGATGTGAAGGTCGACGAGGGCGCCGCCGCTGCGAGCGGGGTCGTCGTAGAAGCCGGCGGCCCAGTCGGGGCGCGACCCCAGGCGGCGGAAGGTCGCGCCGCGCACGGCCCCGAGAGAGCCGTCCCGCACGCGCTCGCGCAGCCACTCCCAGGCGGGCCAGAAGCGCATGCAGTGGGCGGGCATGCAGAGGGTGGACGCCTCCGCCGCGGCGTCGGCGAGGCGGGCGACGTCCTCCGAGCGCAGGGCGACGGGCTTCTCGACCAGACAGTGCTTGCCCGCGGCGAGGGCGCGCAGGGCCAGGTCGACGTGGGTGTCGGTGTGGGTGCAGATGCTCACCAGCTCCACCTCGTCGCACGCCAACAGCTCCTCGGCCTCGGCGGTGGCGAGGACGCCGGCGGGGTCGAACACCTGCTCGGGCGCCTCGTCCTCGAGGTTCCCCGCACCTCCCGCACGCCCCGCCCGGCGCTCTGGATCCTGGTCGCAAACGGCCACGAGCCGGTTCGCCCAGCCTGCGGCGTCGGCCTTCGCGTAGGCCTGGACGTGGGTGCGCCCCATGAAGCCCAGGCCGATGACGCCGACGCCGACCGGCCCGTCGAAGGCACGCTCCAGGGCCGCCGGTCTCGCCTCGTTCATGCGCTCACGCACCGGCTTCTCGCGGCCGGGCTAGGCAAGGACCCGCTCGAGTAGCTCGCGGGCGGTACGGATGTCGGCGGTGCGGTCCTCGCCCGCCTCACGCTCGATCATCAGATCGCAGTCGATCTCCTTGGCCGCCAGCACGCCGAAGAGCGCGTCCCAGTCCACCTCGCCGGTGCCGACCGGCACCTCCGTCCCCCAGGTTCCGGGCACGCTCGTGCGCACCGCGTCCTTCACGTGGACCCCGAAGACGTGCGGCGCGAGAGCGGCGAGGGCCTCGACGGGATCCCCCGAGTCGTAGAGGATCATGTTCGCCGGATCGAAGTTCACGCCCACGTCGGGGTGGTCGATCTCCTCGAGGACCTCGAGCAGGGTTTCGGCCGACTCTTGGCCGGTCTCGAAGCCGACCCGCGCGCCCTCGGCGACGAAGCACTCGGTCAGCTCGCACAGCCGGTCGACCATCTTGCTCCACTCGGGATCCTCGCGATCGTGGGGCAGGAAGCCGGCGTGGAGCGTCACCAGGTCGAGATTCAGGCCGCGCATCACCTCGGCGTTGCCGACGGCGGCGCTCAGGTTGGCCTTCCAGTGCTTGTCCGGCCGCACGCCTCCGGTCTCGCGGATCGACTCGAGGGTCGAGTAGTCCTCGCCGCGCATGCCCATCATGCCCGAGCAGATCGAGATGCCCGCCTCGTCGAGGACCTCGACCGTGTCGTCGATGGACCAGTGGCCGGTGCGCACGACGCCGAGGTCGAGCTGCACCGCGTCCAGACCCGCCTCAGCGAGGCGCTCCGCGAGGTGCTTCGGGGTCCCCGCTCGCAGGGACCACGAACAGGCTCCGATTCGACCAGTCAAGACGGTATCTCCTCCCCAGAGGGGCGGAGAGCATAGCAGGCCGGGCTCCTTGGAAGCCACTCCGCACGCCCCGACATCGGGTTCCCGGCCGGAACGCTGCGCTCCTG
Source organism: Planctomycetota bacterium (assembly GCA_030746555.1). Taxonomy (GTDB): domain Bacteria; phylum Planctomycetota; class UBA1135; order UBA1135. Next base: position 14,435 of record JASLMK010000055.1, read on the forward strand.
GTAGATTGGCACCGATGCGCGCCCGTCCCGTTCTCGTCCTACTCCCGCTTCTCTGCGCCTCCGGCAGCGACGGTCCGCTGCGGGCGGCTCGCCCGCCGATCCCCTGGTCGGTGGCCATCCACGGCGGAGAGGTGGGACACGACCTCGGCCTCGCCGCCGCCGCCTTCGATCACGTGGCGCACCTCGGCTTCACCGGCGTGCGCACCGACATCTTCTGGCACGAGGTCGAGCCCGCACGCGACCAGTGGGATCCCGGGATGGTCGCCTTCCACGTGGGCTACGTGGAGCTCGCCCGCGAGCGCGAGCTCGACCCCCTGGTGATCCTCAGCGGCGCGCCCGGCTGGGCCGCCGACCTCTATGAGTCCGACGAGGCCGCCTTCTGGCTGGAGTACGAGGACTACGTCCGGCGCGTCCTGTTCCTCGTCGCCCCAGAGGCCGACACCTACCAGCTCTGGAACGAGCCCAACCACTTCATCGACCCGATCGACGCCGACGACGACTGGCAGCTCATCGCCCGCGCGGGCGCGCTGGTGCGCGAACTGGACCCGACGGCGAGGACCAGCGTCAACGTCATGGCGAACCTGCCGGGCTGGCAGGCGGCCCTCGACGACTGGGTCACGCAGGCCGGCGAGTACATCGACATCATCGGCGTCGATCACTACCCGGGAACCTGGGCCTGCTGCACGGCGTCGGATTGGGGCCCCTTGGAGACGCTCATCACCCGCATCAACACTCCGGGAGACTTGTGGTTCGGAAAGCGCGGAGCCCTGATGGAGACCGGATTCAGCTCCTGGGCCTTCTTCGCCGACGAGCAGGACCAGGCGGACTGGATCGACCAGGCGCTGCCGGAGATCCGAGCCAGGCTCGACGCGGACGTCGGCCGTCGGATGGTCCTGTGCAACTACTACCAGCTGATCGACGTGAACACCGGCGGCTGGGGTCAGGAGGCCCACTTCGGGATCGTGCACACCGACGGGACGCCCAAGGTCGGCTACGCCGTCCTCGCGGAGCGGCTCGCCGGATTCTGACCTTGGGCGGCGCCCGCGCCGGCCGGAGCCCGTCCGCCCCGCGGCAAACTCCGGCCACGATCACGCAGGGGAGAGCGCCGCAGCGTACATTCTCCCCATGAGCACGAAGACCACGCGCCGGGGGTTCCTAGCCGCCCTGACCACCACGACGGCCGCCGCCGCGGCCGCCTCCTCGCCCATGGTTCGCTCGAGCACGGCACGCAGTGGGGAGGACCCGCTGTTTTCGATCTCCCTCGCCCAGTGGTCCCTGCACCGCTCCCTCCGCTCGGGGAAGCTCGACACCCTCGAGTTCGCGGCCTACGCCAGGGACACCTTCGGCATCGCGGCCGTCGAGTACGTGAACCAGTTCTTCGCCGACAAGGCGACCGACTTCGACTACCTCGGTGAGATGAAGGCGCGCGCCGCCGACGCTGGGGTGGCGAGCCTGTTGATCATGATCGACGGCGAGGGCGCCCTGGCCGACGCCGATGCGAAGCGGCGCGCGGAGGCGATCGCCAACCACCACAAGTGGATCGTCGCGGCGAGCTTCCTCGGCTGCCACTCGATCCGCGTCAACGCCGCGGGCAGCGGTGAGCGCGAGGCGCAGGCCGAGCGCGCCGCCGAGTCCCTCGTGGAGCTCGCCGAGTTCGGCGACCAGTACGGGATCGACGTGATCGTCGAGAACCACGGAGGACTCTCGTCGGACGGTAGCTGGCTGGCGGACGTCATGAAGCGAGCCGGCCACCCCGGCGTCGGAACCCTGCCCGACTTCGGCAACTTCCACCTCGGCGGCGGAAAGTGGTACGACCGCTACCGGGGCGTCGAGGAGCTGATGCCCTACGCCAAGGCCGTCAGCGCCAAGTCCCACGAGTTCGACGGCGAGGGTCTGGAGACGAAGACGGACTACCGGCGCATGCTGAAGATCGTCCTCGCCGCCGGCTACCGCGGTCACGTGGGGATCGAGTACGAGGGCGGGGGCAAGCCCGAGGACGAGGGGATCGAGCTCACGCGCGACCTCCTGGTGCGCGTCCGGGACGAGCTCTCCTAGCCACTCCCCACGCCCCGCCATGCAGGTCGCCGCCTTGCTGTTGTGTCTCGCCGGACTCGGCTCCGGTGATGAGCCCTATGAGCCGGCGATCGTGGCCGCCTCCGAGGAGGGGCGCGACGCCATGGCGCGCTTCACGCTTCCCAGCGACCACGAGCTCTCGCTCTTCGCCGCCGAACCTCTGCTCGCCAACCCCATCTGCTTCACGGTTGACCACGCCGGAGACTGCTACGTCGCGGAGACCTTCCGCGTGCACGGCGGAGTGACCGACATGCGCATCCACATGAACTGGCTCCACGAGGAGCTGGCCAACCGCACGGTGGCCGAGCGGGTGGCGATGATGCGGCGCCACGAGGGCGAGCGGTTCGAGGAGGCCTACGGCACCGAGCACGACCGCGTCCGCCTCCTGCGGGACACCGACGGCGACGGGACCGCGGACACGGCGACGGTCTTCGCCGAAGGGTTCAACGATCCCGCCGACGGGCTCGGAGCGGGCCTGCTCTCCTACCGCGGTGACGTCTTCTACACCTGCATTCCCCACCTCTGGCGCCTGCGCGACGCCGACGGCGACGGGCGGAGCGACGAGCGCACGGCGCTGTCGAGCGGCTACGGCGTGCACATCGCCCTGCTCGGTCACGACCTGCACGGCCTGCGCATCGGCCCCGACGGGCGGCTCTACTTCTCTTGCGGCGACCGCGGTTTCCGGGTCGAGACCCCCACCGGCGTGCTCGATCACACTCACGCGGGCGCGGTCCTGCGCTGCGAGCTCGACGGCTCCGACCTCGAGGTCTTCGCGACGGGCCTGCGCAATCCCCAGGAGCTCGTCTTCGACGCCTTCGGCAACTTGTGGACCGGGGACAACAACTCAGACGGCGGCGACAAGGCGCGCTGGGTGCAGGTCGTCGAAGGCGGAGAGAGCGGCTGGCGCTTCGCCTTCCAGTACGTGACCGAGCCGGTCAGCCGCGGCCCGTGGAACGACGAGAAGCTCTGGCACCCCCACCACGCCGGCCAGGCCGCCTACATCGTCCCGCCGGTCGCCAACCTCGCCGACGGCCCTTCGGGGCTGACCTACAACCCCTACCTCGACGCTCCCGAGGCGACGCGCGGGCACTTCTTCCTGTGCGACTTCCGCGGCGAGCCGCGCACGAGCGGCATCCACGCCTTCGACGTGCGGCCCGCGGGCGCGGGCTTCACCCTCGGCGAGGTCGAGCGCTTCGTCTGGGGCAGCCTCGTGACCGACTGCGATTTCGGCCCCGAAGGCGACCTCTACTTCTCCGACTGGGTGTTCGGCTGGAACCTGCCGGGCAAGGGAAGGATCTATCGCCTGCGCCCGACCGGTTCGGCGCGCCCGGCATCGGCCGAGACGGCGCACGCCCTGCTCGCCGCGGGCCTGGGCGAGGAGAGCGCCGCAAGACTCGGCTCGCTCCTCGCCCACCCCGACCAGCGGGTGCGCCAGGAGGCGCAGTTCGAGCTCGTCCGAAGGGGAAGGAAGAGCGTCGAGATCCTCGCCCGAGCCGCCGCCGACCCCTCGGCGGGCCTCGCGCGACTGCACGGGATCTGGGGCCTGGGCATGGCGGGGCGCGAGCGCCCGGCCGTCCTGGAGAGGCTGCGGCCCCTGCTCGGCGATGACGACGCCCAAGTCCGCGCCCAGGCGGCACGGGTGCTCGGGGACGAGCGTGACCAGGGCGCGGTCGAGGCGCTCATCGCGCGGCTCGCCGACGAGAGCCCGCGGGTGAGGATGTACGCGGCCATCGCCCTGGGTCGCCTCGGCGACGCCGGCGCGACCGACGCCCTGTTCGAGCTCGTGGGCGAGACCGGCGACGGCGACCCCGTCCTGCGCCACGCGGGTGTCATGGGGCTCGTCGGCTGCGCACCGGCCGCGAGGCTCAGCGCCGCCGGGGAGGCGGCCGATCCCCACGTGCGCATGGCGGCCTGCCTGGCCCTGAGGAGGCGGGCCGATCCGGCGATCGCCGCCTTCCTGGCCGATCCGGACCCGCTCGTGTCCCTGGAAGCCGCGCGGGCGATCAACGACGTGCCGCTCGCGGGAGCGCGCGAGGCCCTCGCCGGCGCCCTCGACGGCGGCGCGACGCGGAGAGCGGCCTTCGTGCGCCGCGCACTCAACGCCTGCCTGCAGGAGGGCGGCGAAGCCCACCTCCGGCGGGTGGCCGCCTTCGCGGCGCGCGACGACGCAGCGGTCGACTTGCGGACCGAGGCCCTCGAGCTCCTCGCGGAGTGGTCGGCCCCCTCTTCGGTGGACCTCGTCACCGGCGAGTGGCGGCCGACCCCCGGCCGTGAGGAGCGCCTGCCCGATCCCCCGACCGTCGCCACCCTGGCGGTCGAGCTCGGCACGGCGTTGGACAGCGCGCCCGGCGCCGTCGCCGCCGCCTGGGCTCGCTGGACAGCCGTGGCGCGTGCGGCAGGAGCGACCGGCCGGCTCATCGCGTGGGTCACCGACGAGGACCGAGCGGGCGAAGCCCGCTGCGCGGCGTTCGATGCCCTGGGGTCGCTCGGCGGCGCCCGCCTGGACGGCGTGATCGAGCCGGCCCTCGAGTCGAGCGATCCCGACCTGCGCGCCCGGGCCCTCGACGCCTTGGGAGCGCTCTCCCCCGACCGCGCCGTGGGCCTGTTCGAAGAGACCCTCTCGACCGGAACGATCGCAGAGTGCCGGGCGGTCTACCGCGCCATGGCTCAGATGGACGACCCGCGCATCGAGGCCCTGTTCGCCCACGAGCTCTCGAGCAAGGTGCGCGTCAACACCATCGCCGAGGAGCTGGCGCTGGATTTGATGATCGCCGCCCAAGCAAGCCGCTTCGCCGACGTCCGAACCCTCGCCCAGCGCTACGTAGACGTGCGCCGCAACGTCTCGGACAAGCGCCTCGCTCCCTACCAATGGTCGATCTTCGGTGGGGACCGACGGCGCGGTAAGAAGCTGTACGAGGACCCCGAGCTCTCGTGCCTGCGCTGCCACCCGCGCGGCTCCGACGCCGCCACGGGCGTGGGACCCGACCTGCGCCACATCGCCGAGCGCCTCTCACGACGCCAGATTCTCGAGTCGATCGTGCTCCCCAACGCACGCATCGCCGCGGGGTACGAGGGGCACCTGTTGCGCGTGACCGACGGCACGGTCTTCACCGGCCGCGTCCTCGAGGAGGACGCCGAGCTCGTCGTGCTGCAAGATGCCGATGGCGCGGTGTTCGAGATCGCCGTGGCCGACATCGAGGCCCGCCGCGCGGACCTCTCCTCCATGCCCGAAGGCCTCGAGCGCTTCCTGACGCGCGAACAGATGCGCGATCTGATCGAATACGTCGCCGGCCTGTAGACCCACGACCCAAGACCCGCTCTCCATGACCACCATAGATCGACGCTCCTTCCTCGCCGGCAGCCTCGCGCTGGCGGCGCCGGCGGCCGCCGCGCAGGACGCGCAGGAACCCGAGGACCTCTCACGCATCGGCAAGACCCCCAACACGCGCTTCGCCGTCAACGTGGAGATGTGGTGGCGCAAGCTGCCGTTCCTCCAGCGCATCGTGATGGCCGCCGAGTACGGGTTCCCCGCCGTCGAGTTCTGGCCCTGGCGCGGCAAGGACATCAACGCCGTCAGCGACATCACGACGGACCTGGGGATCGAGGTGGCCCAGTTCACCGCCTGGGGCTTCGTTCCGGGGATGAACGAGCCCGAGAACAAGATGAAGTTCATCCGCGAGGTCAAGGAGGCCTGCGAGATCGCGCGCCGCCTGCGTTGCAAGAAGATGACGGTCGTGGCGGGCAACGACATCGCGGGCAGGTCCCCCGAGCAGATGCACGCCGCGGTGATCGACGCGCTGAAGGCGGTAGCGCCGATCGCGGAGACGACCGACGTGATGCTGATCCTCGAGCCGATGAACGTCCGGGTCGATCACAAGGGACACTGCCTGTACGGGAGCCCCGACGCGGTGCGCATCTGCCGCGAGGTCGGCTCCTCTCACGTCAAGATCAACTGGGACCTCTACCACATGCAGATCTCCGAGGGAGACCTGTGCGGCAGGCTGAAGGACGGCTTCGACCAGGTCGGCTACCTGCAGCTGGCCGACCACCCCGGCCGCAACGAGCCGGGGACGGGCGAGATCCACTACCCACGCGTCCTGCGCGCGGCCAAGGAGCTGGGCTACGAGGACTTCGTCGGGCTGGAGTGTCGTCCCCGCAACGGCGAGCACGCCGCGGCCGTGGCCGTGAACGCCGCCGATCAGTGGTAGGCGCCCGGCCGACCGCGGTGCGATGAGCCGGCGGTCGCCCTCCTCCCTCCTGCGCGCCTTGGGGCCGGGTCTCCTGGTCGCCGCCACCGGCGTGGGCGCGGGAGACCTTGCGACCGGAGCGATCTCCGGCAGCCTCCTGGGCACCGCCGTCCTGTGGGCGGGTCTGGTGGGCGCCGCCTTCAAGTTCGTCCTCTCCGAGGGCCTGACCCGCTGGCAGCTCGCAACCGGCCAGACGCTCTTGGAAGGCGTGATGACGCGCCTGGCACGCCCGGTTCGCCTGGTGTTCCTGGTGTACCTGGTGCCCTGGACCTTCTTCGTGGGAGGCTCCTTGGTCTCCGGCGCCGGTGTGTGCGCCCACGCCGTAGCCCCGGTGTTCCAGACTCCCGAGCAGGGGAAGGTCGTCTTCGGCATCCTCCACAGCCTCCTCGGCCTGGTGCTCGTGCGCCGGGGCGGCTACGCGCTGTTCGAGAAGGTGATGAGCGTCTGCATCGGGTTCATGGTCGTCACGGTGGTCGTGACCGCCGTGCTCCTGCGCCCCGACTGGAGCGCCGTCGCCAAGGGCGCACTCCTGCCCAGCGCGCCCGCCGCCGGAGCCGAAGGCATCGCCTGGACGGTGGCCCTGATCGGAGGCGTCGGCGGGACCCTGACGATCCTCTGCTACGGCTACTGGATCCGAGAAGAGGGGCGCACCTCTGCCGACGATCTAGGACTCTGCCGCCTCGACCTGCTGTCGGGCTACGTGGTGACCGCCCTGTTCTGCGTCGCGATGGTGATCATCGGCAGCACGATCGAGGTCCGCGGCAGCGGGGCGGACCTGATCGTGACCCTGGCCGATCGCCTCGAGGAGCCCCTGGGCCCGGCGGGACGCTGGGCATTCCTGATCGGCGCCTGGGGCGCGGTCTTCTCCAGTCTCCTGGGAGTGTGGCAGGCGGTCCCCTACGTCTTCGCCGACTTCTGGCGCCTGCGCGGCGTCGAGCGCGGTGGGAGCGCCTCGGCCTGCGGTGCGGTGGACGTCAACTCCGCCCCCTACCGCGCGTACCTCTACGCCATCGCCTTCGTCCCGCTCCTCGGGCTCGCCGTCGAGTTCAAGGCCATGCAGAGGACCTATGCGATCGTCGGCGCCCTCTTCGTCCCGATCCTGGCCATCGTCCTGCTCGTGCTGAACGGGCGCTCAGCGTGGGTCGGCCGGCGCTTCACCAACCGCCCCCTGACCGTGGTCACGTTGGTCGCGATCCTCGCGTTCTTCGTCTGGGCCGGCTGGCTCAGGCTCACCCGTTGAGCACCCCGAGCATGAGAACCCCTGCCCTCGTCGCCTGCTCGATCTCCCTGGCCGCCTGCCAGGCCGTGACGCCGTCGACGGACCCTCCGTCACCGCAAGCAGTCTCCCTGCTCGGCGAGCCGCTGCACCCACCGCCGCTGGACGCCGAGCGGCGCGCGCGGCTCGTCGCCGACTTGGACATGGCCAAGGCTCGCCTGGCGGCCGCACCGCGCAGCGAGGAGGCGTTCATCTGGCTCGGCCGGCGCCACGCCTACCTCGGCGAGTACCGCGCGGCCGTCGAGGTGTTCACGGCTGGACTCGCTCTCCACCCCAGAAGCCACAAGCTCCTGCGCCACCGCGGACATCGCCACATCTCCTTGCGCGAGCTCGACGCCGCGATCACCGACCTCTCCGCTGCCGCTCGCCTGATCGTGGGCCTGCCCGACGAGGTCGAGCCCGACGGCGCCCCCAACGCCCTGGGCATCCCCACCAGCACCAGCCACGGCAACATCCACTACCACCTCGGTCTGGCCCACTACCTGCGCGGCGACTTCCAGAGCGCGCTGGCGGCCTACCTGGACTGCGCGCGCTTCGACACCAACGACGACATGCGCTGCGCCACGGCCTACTGGACCTACATGATCCTGCGACGCCTGGGCCGGCCGGCCCAGGCCAGGGCCGTCCTGCAGGGAATCGACCCCGACATGGAGGTGATCGAGAACCACGCCTACCACCGCCTGCTCCTGTTCTTCGGCGGCGAGCTCGAGGAGGCGGGCCTGTTCGAGGACGTCGAGCCGGGGACGGTCGCCGGCCCGACGACGATGTACGGCTTGGGTAACTGGCACCTGTTCGAGGGACGGCCCGAGCGCGCCCGGCGCGTCTTCGAGGAGATCGTCGAGGGCGAGGTGTGGCCCGCGTTCGGCTACATCGCCGCCGAGGCGGAGCTCAGCCGCTGACCGCGTCGGGCGATTGCGGGCGGGCAGCGATGCCCGGCGGGATATGATCTGCGGCGGCCAGGCCCCATGAACCGCCGCACTGCGTCCCTCCTCCTCGTGGGCTCGATCCCGGCCCTGTTCTGCCGCTTCACCGTGCGGGACGTCGCCTTCGTCGACCTCGGCGACGGCGCCTACCACCTCTACGGCTTCGTGGCGGACCCGGAGGAGACGGACCTCGACGAGCGACTGCCGAGCCTCGCCACCGCAGTCCTGTTCGACTCGAACGTCGGTGCGAGCTGGCACGACCCCGACGGCGACCTGCCGCCCCAGGCCGCCGACTGCTTGAGCGAGCTCCAGATCCAGCAGTTCCCCGTGGCGGTGCTCGCGGGACCCGCCGGGGACCTGCTCGAGGTGCCGCTCGGCGAGGAAGCCGATCCTGGCGAGCACCTCACCACGCTCATCGACTCGCCGGTCCGGCGGCACTTCCGTGACGTCACCGTGGAGACCTACTGCACCGTGCTCCTTGTGAGCGGCGGCGACGCCGGCGCGGACGCAACCGCGCGCGAGGCGGTCGAGGCCGCCTTCACGAAGCTGCGCGAGGTCTGGGACCAGATGCCCAAGGACGTCGGCCGTCCGCCAGAGCTGGTGGAGGTCACCGAGCCGAGCGAGGAGCGCGTGCTCCTTTGGAGCCTGGGGATCGAGATCGAGCGGAGCGGAGCGCCCGCCGTCGCCGTCCTGTTCGGGCGCGGCCGCCGCATCGGGCCGGTGCTGGAGGCGTCGGCGATCACCGAGACCGCGCTGTTCGGCATCCTCCACGCCGCCGGCCAGTCGTGCGAGTGCGAGCTCGACCGCTCGTGGATGCGCGGCCCGCGCATCCCCCTGCGGTGGGACGCTGCCTTGCGCACGCGAGCGGCCGAGCGCCTCGGCTTCGATCCCGAGAACCCGCGCGTCAAGGCGGAGATCAGCGCCCTGCTCGCCCGCGGCCCCTCCTCCGACGCCGGTTCCGACCCCCTGCGCGAGGGGCTGACCATCGAGGAGATGCTGATGGCCTACTCGGAGGAGGACGCCGTGGAGAGCGACGCGGTGACGACACCCGCCGCGGAGTTGTCCGGGTCCGAACCGCATGCTGCTCCCTCGGCCTGGCCGCGGCTGCTCGCCGCTCTCGGCGCGGCCCTCGCCGTCAGCCTGGCCGTCGGAGCCTTGGTACTCGCGCGCAACCGAGGCGCATGAGCTTCCTCGCCCTCATCGCGCGCGAAGCGGCGCACCGCAGGTTGAGCTCGGCCTTGATGCTCGGCGCCGTGGTCTGCGCGGTCGCCCTCCCGGTCGCCTTCCTGACGGCCGGCGAGGCCTCCCTGCGTGAGACCGGACGCGTCATGCGGGACCTCGGCTACAACCTGCGCATCATCCCCAAGGCGACGGACATGGGCGCCTTCTGGCGGGACGGCTACTCGGGCGAGACGATGCCCCAGGAGGTGACCCAGCGCTTCGCCGAGCGTGGCGATCTCTCCTACAACCACCTCCTCGCGATCCTGCAGCGCCGGGTCCTCGTCGGGGACACGCCGGTCCTGCTGACCGGCATGACGAGCGAGGTCGCGCCCGTGGGCAAGGCCCAGGGTTCGATGATCTTCGCCGTCGCGCCGGGGACCGCGCACGCGGGCTTCGAGGCCGCGCGGGCCCTGGGGCTCGAGACCGGGGGGGAGGTGCCCCTCGTCGATCGGCGACTGGAGGTCGCCGCCTGCCTGAGCGAGACGGGAACGATCGACGACACGCGCATCTATGTGAACCTGGCCGACGCCCAGGACCTGCTCGGTGAACCCGGGCGCGTCAACGAAGTCCAGGCCCTGGAGTGCGGATGCGACGACCCGGCCGTCGACAACCTCGCGCTCCTGCGGGCCGAGCTCGAGGGCATCGTCCCCGAGGGTCGGGTGCTGCGGATGGAGAAGATCGCCGAGGCGCGCCAGCGCCAGCGCCGCCTGAGCGCCGACCACTTCGCCCTCGTCCTGCCCTGGGTGATCGTCGCCTGCGGAGTGTGGATCGCCTGCCTGTCGGCGCTGAACGTGCGCCAGCGACAGGCGGAGATCGGGATCCTGCGCGCCCTCGGCCACGGCTCGGCGCGCATCGCGGGCCTGTTCCTCGGCAAGGCGGCGATCCTGGGCGTGGTCGGCGCAGCCGCCGGCTTCGCCCTCGGCACGGCCCTCGCCCTGACCATGGGCCCTCAGGCCTTCCCGATCACCGGCGGGAAGATCGCCTGCGAGTGGAGCCTGCTGGGGCCCGCGCTCGCGGCGGCACCGCTCTTCGCCGCTCTGGCCACCGCAGGGCCGACGGCGGCCGCCGTCGCCATGGACCCGGCGACCTGCCTCACCGAACGGGAGGGCGCGTGATCCACCTCGAAGGGGTGTCCCGACTCTACCGCCGCCGCGGCCGCGAGCCCCTCGCCGCGATCGCGGAGGTAGACCTGAGCGTGGAGAGCGGGGAGTTCGTCTGTGTGCGCGGGGAGAGCGGGAGCGGCAAGTCCACGCTCCTCCTGACGATCGGCGCCATGCTGCGTCCCAGCAGCGGGCGCGTCGAGGTCGCCGGGACGCGCGTCCACGACCTCACAGGACGTGCCCAAGCCGCATTCCGCGCTGCGCACATCGGCTTCGTCTTCCAGCTCTTCCACCTGCTCCCCTACCTCGACGTGCGCGCCAACATCGCCGCCGCGCGCCCGGGCCGCCGCGGGGGAGCGGACGACAGCGCTGTCGAGAGCCTGCTCGAGCGCATCGGCCTGCGTGAGCGATCCGATCACCTCCCCGCCCAGCTCAGCGCGGGCGAGTGCCAGCGGGTGGCGGTCGCGCGCGCCCTGCTGCCTCGCCCGCCTCTGCTGCTAGCGGACGAGCCGACGGGCAACCTCGATCCCAAGAGCTCGCGGGCCGTCGAGGAGCTGTTCACCGAGTACCGCGCCGAGGGCGGCACGATCCTGATGGTCACCCACGACAGAACGGGATTCGGCGGCGTGGATCGCACGGTACACTTGGCGGGAGGTCGCGTGGTCTCCGGGGCCGGCGAGCACGAGGCCTGATGCCATGATCCCGCTCCTCCCCTGCCGGTTCCTCGCCGCCCTCCTCGCCGCCGGCGCCGGCTCGGGCGACTGGCCGACCCACCGCGCCGACGACGCGCGCTCGGGAGTGGCGACGACGAGCCTCGACGCGCCCCTGCGCCCGACCTGGGTCGTTCGTTCGGCGATCCCCCCCCAACCCGCTTGGCCCGGCCCGGCCAAGCGCGACGCCTACAACAAGGTCGAGCACCTCAAGCCGCGCTTGTGGTTCGACCGGGCCTTCCTCGTCACGGCCGTCGCCGGGAGGATCTTCTACGGCTCCTCGGCGGACGACCAGCTGCACTGCGTCGACGCGCGGACTGGGCGCGAGCTGTGGACCTTCTTCACCGAGGCTCCCGTGCGCTTCGCGCCGGCCCACGCCAAGGGACGGCTGTACTTCGGTTCGGACGACGGCCACCTCTACTGCGTCGATGCGAGCGACGGGCGCCTGGTCTGGCGAGCGCGGCCGGGACCGGCGGACGCGCGCGTGCCCGGTAACGGCCGCATGATGTCGGTCTGGCCCGTGCGCGGCGGCGTGGTCGTGCGCGACGGGACGGTCTACTGCTCGGCGGGCCTGTTCCCATCCGAAGGCGGGTTCATCGCCGCGTTCGCCGCCCGCAGCGGGGAGCAGCTCTGGAGCCACCGCCACGGCGACATCGCACCCCAGGGCTACCTCCTGGCCTCCGACGAGCACCTCTACGTCCCCACCAGCCGCGCCACGCCGGTGGTCTGCGACCGCGCCAGCGGGAAGCGCCTGCGCACCCTCTCCGGCGCCAGCGGGACCTTCGCCCTGGTCGTCGGCGACGATCTGATCCACGGGCCGGGGAAGACGGGGCAGCTCTCCGAGTCGGACGGGGCCGGGGGCGATCAGCTGGCCTCGTTCGCGGGGCACAACATGATTGTGACGCGCGGCGTCTCCTACCTGCAGACCGACACCGAGCTCTCCGCCCTCAGGAGAGAGCGATTCCTCGAGCTCACCGCGCGACGCAACGAGATCACCGCGCGACGCACGGCCCTCACCGCCGAGCTCGAGGGGGCGAAGAGCGGGCGCTCGCGCGCGATCCACGCGGAGCTGGAGACCATCGGCGAGGAGCTGGTCGAGATCGCCGAGGACGTCCGCGGTTGCATCCTCTGGAAGCGCAGCTGCGACCACCCCTTCGACCTGATCCTGGCGGGCGAGCTCCTGTTCGCCGGCGGTCGGGACAGCGTTCGCGCCTGGCGTGCGAAGGACGGCGATGAGGTCTGGTCCGCTCCAGTCGAGGGGCGTGCCTACGGGCTCGCGGCGTCGCGAGGCCGACTCTTCGTCAGCACCGACAGCGGGGCCATCCACTGCTTCGAGAGCGAGTGAGCCGTTGAACCGAACCTGTCGAACCGCCCTCGCCGCGCTCTGCCTGCTCGTCGCCCCCGCCCGAGCCCTCGCTTCCGATCTGCTCTCGCACTGGGTCTTCTCCCCCGAGCACGTCGCTGGCGGCGTGGTCGAGGACCGCGCGGGGCCCGACGACGCCCGACTCTACGGCGGTGTGCGCGTCGTCAGTGCTCCCGGCGGCGACTACGCAGTCTTCGGCGCACTCGAGGACCGGGCGATCGTCGCCACGAGCCTGCGCAAGGCGCGCATGCCCGTGAAGGCCTTCGCGGTGGACACGTGGGTCTCGATCGACAAGCCCCAGGCCTGGGGCGCGGTCCTGTGCGCCATCCAGGACAACGGCGGCTTCGAGAAGGGTTGGCTCCTGGGCTATCGAGGGTCGAAGTTCTGCTTCGGCCTCTCGACCGAGGGCGCCGACGACGGCGACGGGGTCATGACCTACCTGACCGGCACGACGTCCTTCGAGTTCGGTCGCTGGTACCACGTGGCCGCCGTCTACGACGGCGCGAACATGCGCCTGTTCGTGAACGGCACACAGGAGGCGACCTCGAAGGCACAGTCGGGGACGATCCTCTACCCGCGACGCGCGGTGTACGAGATCGGCGCCTACCACGACGACAACGAGGACTACCCGCTCAAGGGCCTGATCAGCGAGCTGCGCGTCTGGCGCGGGGCCCTCGACGGCGCCCGGGTCGCCGAGCTTCACGACGAGCGCTCGGGCGAGCTCTCCAGGGTCGGGAGCGCAGGGGAAGCGACCGAGCTGGCCTCCTGGGTGTTCGACGAGACGTCGGTGGATGCTTCCAGCGGCCGGGTCACCGACGCCGCGGGCAACCCGCGCGGGACGCTCTGTGGCGCACGGCTCGCCCCGGCCCTGGCCGGTCCGGCCGCCCTCTCCTTCGACGGGCGCTCCGATGGGGCGAGCCTGCTCGCGGACGCTCTGCCGGGCGGCGCTCTGAGCGTGGAGGCCACCGTCATGCTAGAGGACGCGCGCGGCGGCGGCGGCATCGCGGCGGCGGGCGACGGCGACCATCCCTGGGTCCTCGCGGCCGCCGAAGGGCGCCTGCGTTTCGGCATCAGGACGCGCGGCTCCTCCGCGCTCAGCTGGTGTGAGACCGAGAAGACCTTCGCCCCCTACGATTGGCACCACGTCGTCGCGACCTTCGACGGCAGCCTGACGAGTGTGATCGTCGACGGCCGATCGAGCGGTTTCTCCCGCAAGGCGGTCGGGGAACTCGCCGGGGGCGGGGAGTCCGGCGGCGCCGGGGTCGTGCGCCTGGGCTCGTTCGAGGACGACCTCGGCGTCCACCGCCTGACGGGGCGCGTACGCAGGGTGAGCCTGCACGAGGGTGCGATGAGCGTCGAGCAGGCCGCCGCACGCTTCAGCCGGAACGAGCTCCCGCGCCCCCTCCCCCTCGAGCTCCCGATCGGGCCGGTCGTGCGCTTCGACGGCGCCGATCGCGCCGAGGTGAGCTGGGGCACCCGCGAGCCGACCGCCAGCGTGCTCGAGTGCTCCCTGCCCGGCGAGCCGCCGCGACGGTTCGAGGTGGCCGGCGAGCGCACCGAGCACACCGTCACCGTGACCGGCTTGCGCTCGGGGTCGCAGTACCGCTTCCGCGTGCTCGCCTCCGGCGATGACGGGCGCCTGCGCGCCAGCACACGCCACGTGATCGACACGAGCTTCAACTACGAGCCCGCGCCCACACCCGCACGGACCGACCCCTTCACCCCCGACGGAGGCGATGCGGCCACCGCCACGGCCGTGGAGATCCTGGAGGCCGCGGGCACGCGCCGTGGGTGGTGTCTGGTGCTGGACTCCGGTGACGGCCGGTTGGCCTATGAGCTCGCCGCTCGCTCGGAGCTGAAGGTCGTCGCCGTCGAGAAGGACCCCGCCGCGGTGCGCCGGAGCCGCCGCACCCTCGCCGAGAGCGGCCTGTACGGCGCGCGCATCAGCGTCCACCAGCGCGAGAGCGGGCCGCTCCCCTACCCCGCGCTCTTCGCCAACCTGATCGTGTGCCCGCCAGAGAGCGCCGATCGCGCAGAGGTCGACCGCCTCCTGCGCCCCAGCGGGGGCGTCGCGGCGTTCGGCAGCATCGAGGGTCCCTGGGAGTTCGAACGACGCGGCGCCCTGGCCGGCGCGGGAGAGTGGACCCACCAGTATGGCGACGCGGCGAACTCCGCCAGCAGCGGTGACGAGCACGTCTACGGCGAGCTGGCCCTGCAGTGGTTCGGCCGACCCGGCCCCAGGCCGATGCTCGACCGCGGCGCCCGCTCGCCCGCTCCCCTCAGCGCCAACGGTCGCATGTTCGTCCAGGGGGACCGCCGGATGTTCGGGATGGACTCCTACAACGGGACGATCCTGTGGACCCTGGAGATCCCCGGCCTGCGGCGGACGAACGTGCCGCGCGACTGCAGCAACACGGTGGCCGACGACGACCACCTCTACATCGCCCTCGACGACCACTGCTGGCAGGTGGACGGCCAGAGCGGCGAGGTCCTGCGGACGATCCCGCTCCCGGTGCGCGAGGTCACCGAGCTCGCGGCGCGCGAGCTCTCCTGGGGGTACCTGGCCCGGGCGGACGACCTCCTGATGGGGAGCGTGACGCGCGATGCCGCGCACTACCGCGGCGCCGAGGGCGAGTGGTACGACGGAGCGGGGACCGAAGCCCAACCGGTGGTCGCCACCGAGCTGTTCGCCCTGCGCACGCCGGACATGGGCGCGGCCTGGACCTACCGTGGCGGGCTGATCGTGCACCCGACCGTGACCCTGTTGGACGGGCGGGTCTTCTTCGTCGAGGACCGCGCTCCCCACCCCCGGACCGTCTCGACCGGGCGCCTGGTCGGACAGACGGGAACCGACCAGTACCTGGTCGCCCTGGAGCTGGCGACCGGCCGCAAGGTCTGGGAGAAGCAGGTCGACTTCCGCAAGCTCTCACGGGTGTTCTACCTGTCCGCCCGCGACGACGTCCTGGTGGTGGCGGGCACGTCCGACGGCTACCACGCCCTCGCCTTCGACGCGAACGACGCCACGCGGCTGTGGGAGCATCACCATCCCTGGGAGAAGGACCACCACGGGGGCGCCATGCAGCATCCGGTGCTCGTGGGAGACAAGGTGCTCCTCGAGCGCAAGGCCCTCGACCTCAGGACCGGCAAGGTCGTGCGCGAGGACGTCCCCTCGCGGCGCGGCTGCGGCACGATGTCGGCCTCGGCGCGGGCGACCTTCTTTCGCGACCACTCCCACGGGATGTGGGACGTGGAGACGGGCGCCCGCACCGACTGGGAGGGCATCCGCTCGGGATGCTGGCTGAGCATCATCCCCGCCGGCGGCTTGATGTTGGCGCCCGAGTCCAGCTCGGGCTGCTCGTGCTCCAACCCGCTGCAGACCTCGGTGGCCTTCCGACCCGTTGGCCTTGGCGAGTCGGAGGAATGACGGGGCTCGGCGGCAGGATGGACCGCGCCACGGCGCTCGCCCTGGCATCCCTGGGTGTCCTGGTGCTGCTCGTGGTCTCGTTGTTGCCTCCCGCACCCGACGTCCTGCCCGGCGATGGCTCGTCGAGCCGGCGCTTGTTCCTGTACTGCGCCGCCGGCATCAAGCCGCCCGTGGAAGCGGCCGCGCGCGAGTACGAGCGCCGCTACGGCGTGGCGGTGGACATCCAGTACGGCGGCTCGGGGACGCTGCTCTCCAACCTGAGCGTTACGCGCAACGGCGACCTGTTCCTCCCAGCCGACGAAACCTACCTGGAGTTGGCGCGCGAGCGCGACAAGCTCGCAGAGACCTTCCCCCTTGCGAGCATGCGCCCGGTGCTCGGCGTGCCCGCGGGGAACCCGCTGAAGATCGAGAGCATGGAGGATCTCCTCACGGGCGAGATCGCCATCGGGATCGCCAACCCCGACACGGCGGCCTGCGGCCGAATCGCGCGCAAACTGTTGGGCGCGGCGGGACTGTGGGACGTGCTCATGGAGCGGGTGGAGGTCGCCAAGCCGACGGTCACCGATCTTGCGAACGACCTCAAGCTGGGAGCGCTGGACTGCGCGATCCTGTGGGACGCGACGGCGGGGCAGTACCCCGAGATCGACGCCGTCCACGTGCCCGTGCTGGACACCGATCCGCGTCTGGTGACCTTGGGAGTCCTCAAGAGCAGCGCCGAACCCCGAGAGGCCCTGCGCTTCGCGCGCTTCCTCGCCGCCCGCGACGAGGGCCTGCAGAGCTTCGAGAACTTCGGGTACGTGGTCGCGGACGGAGACGTCTGGGCCCGGGAGCCCGAGCTCGTGTTGATGAGCGGAGCCATGTTGAACCGGGCCATCGACGACACCATCACCGAGTTCGAGGATCGTGAAGCCGTGCGGGTGAATCGGATCTACAACGGCTGCGGCATCCTCGTCGCCCAAATGCGAACGGGGAACTTCCCCGACGCCTACTTCTCCTGCGACGCGAGCTTCCTCGACCTGGTCGAGCAGGAGTTCGAGCCCGGCCTGGTCGTCTCCTCCAACCGCATGGTGATCCTGGTGCAGCGCGGGAACCCACGGGGGATCTCCGACCTGATCGACCTCGCGGACGAGGGCTGTCGGGTCGGTCTGGGGCACCCGACGAACTCCGCCTTGGGCGCTCTGACGCGCGAGCTCCTCGAGAGCGATGGCACGGCGAGCCAGCTCGAGGCATCGGGGAACGTGCTCGTGGAGTCCGCCACCGGCGACTTCCTCGTGAACCAGCTCCGCACCGGCGCCCTGGACGCCTCGATCGTGTACGCCAGCAACGCGGCCCACTGCCTCGACGAACTGGAGATCGTCGAGATCGGCAACCCCGCCCGCATGGCCACGCAGCCCTACGCCGTTGGACGCAACTCCGATCACAAGCGGACGATGGAGCGGCTGCTCGAGAGCATCCGCTCCGCGTCGTCCCGCGCGCGGTTCGAGGCCCTCGGCTTCGGTTGGGCCCCCGACTCCGAAGGGTGATGGAGGCAGTGGATCGCCGAGCGAGCGTCGGCTCCGACGTGCCCTTCTTCGCGACCTTCGCGACCCTCAGCATCGCCTATGTCCTGCTGATCGTCGCGCTGCTGGCGGCCGACGTCTCCTACACGTCCTTCGCGGACCTCCTCGATGCGCTGGAGAGCGAGGAGATCCGCTACTCGATCCGGCTCTCGTTCATCTCCTGCACGATCACGGCCATCCTCTCGGTCTGGTTCGCGATCCCCATCGGCTACCTGATGTCCCGCTACGAGTTCCGGGGGAAGGCGCTCGTGGACGGGATCCTCGACATCCCGATCGTCCTGCCGCCGATGGTGATCGGCTTGAGCCTGTTGATCCTGTTCCAGACCGCGCCGGGGCGGGCGGTCGAGAGCGTGATCCCGGTCACCTTCCACGTCCCCAGCGTCATCCTGGCCCAGTTCTCCGTCGCCTGCGCCTTCGCCGTGAGGTCGATGCGCATCACCTTCGACCAGATCGACCCGCGCAGCGAGACGGTCGCCCTCACCCTCGGCTGCAATCGGGGCATGGCCTTCCGCCGCGTCGCGCTCCCCGAGGCGGGCCGGGGAGTGCTGAGCGCCGGGACCCTCGCCTGGGCGCGAGCCCTGGGTGAGTTCGGTCCGATCCTGGTCTTCTCGGGCGCGACGCGCATGCGGACCGAGGTGCTACCCTCGACGGTGTTCCTCGAGCTGAGCGTAGGCAACATCGAGGCAGCCGTCGCGGTCAGCCTGCTGATGGTCACCGCCGCGGTCGTGGTCCTGGTGATCACGCGCCTGGTGGGCATGAGGAGGCGCGGGTGGTGATCCGCCTGGAAGGCGTCTGCATCCGGATCGGGAGCTTCGAGCTCACCGACGTCGAGCTCGCCCTCGACTCGGGTGAGTACGCCGTGCTGATGGGCCGCACGGGCTGCGGGAAGACGACGCTCTTGGAGTGCCTGTGCGGTCTCAAGCCGTTGGCCTCCGGGAAGATCCTCCTGGATGGGCGCGACATCAGCCACGCCCGCCCCGGCGAGCGAGGCATCGGCTACGTCCCCCA
Source organism: Planctomycetota bacterium (assembly GCA_030746555.1). Taxonomy (GTDB): domain Bacteria; phylum Planctomycetota; class UBA1135; order UBA1135. The sequence continues at coordinate 33,339 of JASLMK010000055.1, forward strand.
GGAGGGAGTGCTCTTCCCGACCATGAGCGTGCGCCACAACCTCTCCTTCGCCCTGGACGTCCAACGCCGGGGCGCGCGGGAGATCGACGAGCGAGTGCGCGAGCTCGCCGACCTGCTCTCGGTGAGCCACCTGCTCGAGCGCGGCGTGCGCGGGCTCTCGGGCGGAGAGCGTCAGCGCGTGGCCCTCGGGCGCGCCCTCGCCGCGCGGCCCTCGGTCCTGTGCCTGGACGAACCCCTCAGCGCCCTTGACGACCAGACGCGCGAGGAGATGATCGCCGTGTTGGAGAGCGTGCGCGAACAGACCGGCGTGACGGCCTTCCACGTGACTCACAACCGAGCCGAAGCGGAGCGTCTGGCGACGCGCACATTCGTGATCGAGGGTGGCACTCTGACCGCTGCCGGCGGAGAATCGCCCCGGTGAAGGTCACGGTCCAGTTCTCCGCGCAGCTCAGAGCCGCCGCCCAGGAGGCTGTGTGCACCGTCGACGCCACGGAGGGCTCCACGGTTCAGGACGTGATCCGCGGAATCGCCGAGGAGCACGGAGGCGAGGTGCGCTCCCTGCTCCTCGACGAAGCGGGGGAGCTCTCGCCCTCCGTCCTCATCTTCGCAGACGGCCAGCAGGTGCTCTGGGAGGCGCCGTGCACGGTGGCACCCGACCAGACCGTCATCATCACCACGCCCATCGCCGGCGGATGAGCCTCGGTGAGCCCCTGAGCGCGGAGGAGCGCGCCACCTACGAGTGGCAGCTGGACGTCCCCGGCTTCGGCGTGGAGGGCCAGCGAAGACTGAGGGACGCCAGCGTCCTCGTCTCGCGCCTGGGCGGCCTGGGGGGCGTGGTCGCCTACGAGCTGGCGGCGGCGGGGATCGGCCGGCTGGTCCTTGCCCACGGCGGCGACGTCGTTCCCAGCGACCTCAATCGCCAACTCCTGATGACCCACGAGTGGCTCGGCAAGCCCAGGATCGAGTGCGCGACGGCTCGCCTGCTCGAGCTCAACCCGCGCCTTCGGATCGAGGCGGTCGGCGAGAACGTCTGCGAGCGAAACGCCGAGCGGCTCGTGGCCGAGGCCGACGTAATCGTGGACTGCGCGCCCCTGTTCGAGGAGCGCTTCCTCATGAACCGCGAGGCCGTCCGGCAGGGCAAGCCCATGGTCGAGTGCGCCATGTACGAGCTCGAGGCGCACGTGACGACGATCGTCCCCGGACAGACCCCCTGCCTGGCGTGCCTGTTCCCCTCCGATCCGCCCGCCTGGCGCCGTCGCTTCCCCGTCTTCGGCGCCGTCTCCGGGTCGGTCGGCTGCCTCGCGGCCATGGAGGCGATCAAGGTCATCGCCGGGCTCGGCGAGCCCTTGTTCGGCCGCCTGCTCTGCTTCGACACGCGGTCGATGGCCTTCCACGCCGCCACGATCCGGCGCCGCGAGGACTGCCGGGTCTGCGGGGAGGCCGGCCAGAAGGGCGCTCCCGCCTCCTGAGTGCCGGATTCGGCACGCCCCTGGGGGGCGGCGGTGCGTCCCGACGCCAAACCCGACGGCGGGTCAAGCGCGAGCGACAGAACGCCGAAGTAACCGAGGATCCCCCTGTCTCGTTCCCATGGACCAGGTCGCAAACGACGGCTCCGATCGGCCTCTGCTCCTGATCGCCGACGCCGACTCCCACAAGCGTGCCGCCCTCGGCCATGCCATGCGCTGCGCCGGGTTCCGCGTGCAGCCGGCCGCCGACCTGGCGACCTGCATGGAGGTGCTCGAGAGGACCAGGCCCGACCTCGTCCTGGTGGACGCCGGCCTCTCCGATCACGGGGGCGCGGAGCTGGGCCGGCGCCTGCGCTCGGTCACCGATGCGGCCTCGACGCCGATCATCATGTTGATGGGCCACAAGGATCTCGACGCCATCGGTGAAGCTCGCGCCGTGGGCACGATCGACTTCCTCGACCGCGCCACCCACCCCTCGCTCGTCGAGCATCGCGTCCGCACCACGATCGAGAGCTGCGCCTCACTCCTCTCCTTGGACGGCTCCGAGCTCGCCCCGCCCTCCGACGCGGCGCACCCGGTTGCCGACAGGCGAGTCCTCGAACGGGTCATCGCCCAGGTGATGGGCTTCGACGAGCGCGTAGCTGTGCTCTGCATCACGGCCGTCGACGAGGGTTCGGCGGCGCTCTCCTCCGACGACGTCCAACGGGCCCTGGATCGCTTCAGCGAGGAGTCGCCCATGGAGAGCCCCCTCGGCATGGTGCGCGTCGTGCCGACCTCCCCTGATCACGTCACGATCGTGGTCTCGGGGATCGCTCGCCTCCAGGACGTAGGGCGCCTGGCCGCCTGCGTACGGGACACGGCCTCGGTGCCCGCCTGCGAGGGTTCGGGTGCAGGTCCGCGCGCGATCGCCGTGGGGGTCTCGACGGCGCCCGACGACGCCGATGCTCCCGCGCGGCTGGTCGACAACGCCCTCGCCGCCATGCGCACGGCGGCCCTCCAGCAGGAGGGGTGCGTCCGCTTCCACGACGAAGCGCTCAACCGTTGGTCGGTGGCCCGCCTGAACCTGGAACAGGACCTGCGCGCGGCCATCGCCAACGACGAGCTCGTCGTCCACTACCAGCCCAAGGTCGACATCGACAGCCTGCGCGTGGTCGGCATGGAGGCCCTGGTGCGCTGGGAGCACCGGCAGCTGGGGACGATCGCGCCCGATCAGTTCATCCCGCTCGCCGAGGAGACCGGCCTGATCATCCCGATCGGTCAGTGGGTGCTCGAGACGGCCTGCGCCCAGACTCGGCGCTGGCAGGACGCGGGATTCGCCCCCGTGCGCATGGGCGTGAACCTCTCGCCCGTGCAGTTTCGCCAGCCCGACCTGTTGGAGGTCGTCGAGCGCACCCTGGTCGAGACCGGCGTCGAGCCGCGCTGGCTCGAGCTGGAGTTGACCGAGGGGATGTTGATGCAGGAGGTCACCTCGACGATGGACTGCCTGCGGGGCCTCGGTGACCTCGGTGTGCAGCTCTCGATCGACGACTTCGGGACGGGCTACTCGTCCCTCAGCTACCTCAAGCGGTTCCCGATCGACACCCTCAAGATCGACCGGTCCTTCGTGCGCGACGTGACCGAGAACTCCGACGATGCGGCGATCGTGACCTCCATCATCTTGATGGCGCACGGGCTCAAACTGAACGTCATCGCCGAGGGCGTGGAGACCCAGAGCCAACTCGAGTTCCTGCGCGTCCTACGCTGCAATGAGATCCAGGGCTACCTGATCAGCGCGCCCGTGCCGGCAGAGAAGGCCCGGGAGCTGCTGGACCGCCCCGACTAGCCCGGATGATTCATGAAGACGTGCGCGTGTTCATGAATCAGCCGGGCTAGCCCGGATGATTCATGAAGACGTGCGCCAGACACAGCAACTCGGTTCCTGGTGGTGCTTTGCGGGTTCTGGCGACGCAGGCGACCCTGAACGGGTCGTCGAGGAAGCCAGGTTCCGCAAAGCGCCGCCAGGGGCCGAGAGGCCGTCGAAGACGGCCGGTTGCGAAGT
>JASLMK010000056.1 GCA_030746555.1 Planctomycetota bacterium
CTAGCCCGGGTTCTTCATGAACACGCACACCAGACTTCGCAACCGGCCGTCTTCGACGGCCTCTCGGCCCCTGGCGGCGCTTTTCGAAAACCTGGCTTCCTCGACGACCCGTTCAGGGTCGCCTGCGTCGCCAGAACCCGCGAAGCACCACCCCGAACCGAGTTGCTGGGTCTGGTGCACGTCTTCATGAATCATCCGGGCTAGGCCGGGTCCGCGGCGCGGGGGAGGGCCACGATCCAGTTCGCGGCCTCGTCCACGAGCCGGGCGAGGACCTCGGCCTCGGTGCGGTCCGCCCTGGCGAGGACCCCGAAGCCGTGGTCGGCGCCCTCGAGATCGATGCGCCGGGCGGGACCCCCCAGGGTGGCGAGGGCGCGGTCGAGGAGCCGGGATTCGCACAAGCGGTCGCGCGTACCGCGCAAGAACAGGGAGGGCACGCCGATGGCGGGGAAGTGACCGTCGCGCCGGCGCTCGGGCTTGCCGGCGGGGTGCAGGGGGTAGCCGAGGAACAGGAGCCCTGCGCACCCGACGCCGTCCGCGACGAGATGGCTCGCGATGCGGCCGCCCATGGACTTTCCCCCGAGCACGACGCGCTCGCAGACGACGCGCTCCGCCAGGACGGCCAGGGCGGCACGGTGGGCTGCCTCCAGCCGCGGCCGGGGATCGGGCGGGAGGCGCCGGCCTTCGCGCCCGGCCCGCTCCATGAAGGGATAGTCGAAGCGCAACACGCTGACGCCCCGCCCGGCGAGGCCCTCCGCCATCGACGCCATGAACGGTGCCGTCATCGGCTGGCCGGCACCGTGGGCGAGGAGGAACGCGGCCCCCGTGGGCGGTCGCTCCCCACCGTCGAGGAGCGCGCGGACGCTGTCGACCCGCGGATGGTCGACGGGGATCGTGAGGGTCTCGCTCTGCATCGCGGTGTCGCCCGCGCCACGGGCGCGGTCGGGTAGACTCGCTCCCCGCGCGATGATGGACAAGCAGAAGCTCACCCTCCAGACCTCGACCCTGTGGTACTACCCCTCCCAGCAGTACACCGACGAGCCGATGGGCGATCCCGCCCACCCCGGCCGCACGCCGGCCTGGGTGGTCTGGAACCTCTTGGAGCGTTACACGCGCGAGGGCGACCTCGTCGTCGACCCCTTCTGCGGTGGCGGGACGACCCTCGACGTGGCCCGCAGCCTCGAGCGGCGAGCCCTGGGCTACGACGTCGACCCCGGGCGCGACGACGTCTTCCGAGCCGACGCGCGCAAGTTGCCCCTCGAGGACGCCAAGGCCGACTTCGTCTTCATGGACCCCCCGTACTCGACCCACGTGCGCTACTCGGGCCGGCCCGACTGCATCGGCGAGCTCGACGCCTTCGAGCCGGCCTACTTCGAGGCCATGGAGGCCGTCTTCGCCGAAGCCGACCGCGTCCTGCGCGACCGGCGCTTCCTGGCCGTCCTGGTGGGGGACAGCTTCAAGAAGAAGCGCGGCTTCGTGCCCATCGGCGCGCGCTTCTCGGGGATGCTCTCCGAGCGCTTTCGACCGATCGACCACGTGGCCGTCGTGCGCGGCAACCGCAAGCTCGAGAAGCCCCGCCACCACCGCGCCGCCGCCGAGGGGAACTTTTTCCTGCGCGGCTTCCACCACCTGTTGGTCTTCAAGAAGGAGCGCGGGCGATCGACCTGGCCCGGATGATTCATGAACACGCACACCAGACTTCGCAACCGGCCGTCTTCGACGGCCTCTCGGCCCCTGGCGGCGCTTTACGGAACCTGGCTTACTCGACGACCCGGTCAGGGTCGCCAGCGTCGCCAGAACCCCCAAAGCACCACCAGGAACCGAGTTGCTGTGTCTGGCGCACGTCTTCCTGAATCATCCGGGCTAGGAGCGCGGTTGGACGGCGCCTTCTTCGCCCGCGACACCGTCGAGGTGGCGCGCGCCCTCGTGGGCGTCCTGCTCGTCCACGGCTCCCCCGAGGGCCGGACCGTCGGGCGCGTCGTCGAGACGGAGGCCTACCTCGCCGAGGGCGACCCGGCCTCCCACGCCCACCGCGGGCCCACGCCGCGCAACGCCTCCATGTTCGCCCGCGCCGGAACGGCCTACGTCTTCCGAAGCTACGGCCTGCACCGCTGCCTGAACGTCGTGACCGCAGCGGCGGGCGTCGGCGAGGCGGTGCTCCTGCGCGCCCTCGAACCCCTCGCCGGCCTCGAGCTGATGGCCCGCCGGCGCGGCCGCGAGGGCGCTCGCAGCCTGTGTAGCGGTCCCGGCAAGCTGGCCCAGGCCATGGGCGTGGGCCTCGAGCACGACGGAGCCTGCCTGCTCTCCGGCGACCTCCGGCTCCACGTGCCCTCGGCCGGCCCGCGGCCGAAGCTCGCCGCCGGCCCGCGCGTGGGGATCTCCAAGGCCGTCGATCTGCCCCTGCGCTTCCGCCTCGCCCAGAGCCCGTTCGTCTCGCGGAGCTGAACGCGGGCCCTCGTCGGCTACTCCTGGGTCAGGACTTCCAACACCCCTTGCTCCCGGCTCTGCAGGAGATCGCCCTGCCGTCGGATCGAGCGCGCGTAGAGGAAGACGACGGCGGCGAGGAGCAGGCCGTGCAGGAGGAGGAACCACAATCCGCAAAGCTCCCAGCCCCGCAGACCCATCAGGAAGTCCGCTCCGGCGGGGAGCAGGAGCGGCACGAGGGTCACCGGCATGAGCAGGACCATGAAGACCTGCGAGAGGATCGGTTTCAGCCGGGCGCCGTGGGCTCGCAAGGAGTTCTCCCGCAGGCGCATCGGGAACAGGATCGAAGCCAGGTTGCCTCCCAGGCAGGAGATCAGGTACACCGAGCCGAGCTGCAGGCAGGCGCCCAGGACGTGGAACGGCCCGAGAGGAAGCAGGAGCCACAGTCCGCCCAGGGCCACCAGGCCGATGCCCAGGCACACCGGCGCCAGGGCGAGGTTCTTGCCGCGCAGGATCCGATGGCGTGGCACGGGGCTCAGCAGATAGGAGCGGAAGCCGTCGCGGTCGAGCCCGAAGGTGTTGTTCGAGAGCTGGCCGACGCCCATCTGGCCCACCAGGGCGGCCCCCATGGTCATCAAGGGCGCGAAGGCGGCCATGCTCTCGCGGTCGGGGCGGCTCCAGAGCAGGAAGCCGAACATCGAGACGACGATCAGGGGGGAGAGGAACGCCAACTTGGCCTCGGGCGCTCGGATCAGGGAGCGCAGGGCGGCGCGGGCGATGGCCGCCTCGCGCTCGTCCGCGAAAGGGAGGTTACGGTCCAGCCATGAGGCCTGCGATCGCCCGGCGCCCGCGCCTCGTCCACGGCGCGTCGGCCCGTCCAGGCCCAGCACCCCGGCCCGGGTCGTGCGCCAGGCGCGGCGCAGGCTCCAGGTCGCGATCGTGAGCATCCCGACGAAACACCCTGCGACGTGCAGCCAGCGGCGCTCCCAAACAGAGTGCACGCCGTAGGCCAGCCAGGCAAAGGGGACGAAGCGGGCGACGGCGGTCGCCGTGCCGTCGGCCTCCAAGCGCGAGCGGACCTCGCGTGCTTCGGCCGGGGCGGCGCTCCCGGATTCGCCGTGCTCGACCCGCTCGCCCGGTTCGGGCCCCGATCCGATGCGTGCGAGGTTGACGAGGTTGGGGGCCTGGAGGAGCAGCACGAAGACGATGGTGAGGAGGACGATGACGTTCCGGCCGCGGCGCGGATCCTCCATCAGGCGTGCGACCCAGCCGCGCAGTTGGTGGGTCAGGGCCGTGACCATCAACAGGAAGGCCGCCGCGAGCGGGAACACGAGGAGCATGCGGGGGCCCTTGGCGATCGAGAGCGCCAGGGCCAGGCCGACCATCGCGGGCAGGAAGAACGCGATCGACGCGCTCACGAGGCTGCCCAGGTAGTTGTAGACGAACACCCACCCCACGGGCACGGGCAGGTGCAGCAGGTGGCGGAACGACATCGACTCGGCGCGCTGCAGGTCCATCACCAGGCCCAACAGCCAGAAGAGCAGGAACAGGCCGGTCAGGACCCCCCAGACCATCAGCGCGTGGAACGATCGCCCCTCGTGCAGGATCTCGTAGCCCAGGACGAGGGACAGGAGTCCGCTGCCGAGGCAGGCCAGCGCGCCCAGGACGACGAGGATCGCGCAGACGGTGTTGCTCAGCTTGCCGGCTCGGAGCGTGCGTCGGAGTAGGAGGCGCCAGCGCACCCAGAGGATCGCCCTGACGTGCCCGGAGCTCACGGGCCGTCCTCTGCGAGCCAGCTCAGGCCCTCGGCCGCGGCGCCGTCGCTCCCGACCACCTCCAGGAAGCGGTGCTCCAAGGAGCCCCCGCCGCCGAGCTCGGCCAGGGAGGTCTGCTCCACGAGCTTGCCGCCGACGATGATGCCCACCTGGTCGCAGACGCGCTCGACGATCTCCAGGACGTGGGAGGTCAGGAACACGGTCGAGCCGCGCTCCACGAACGCGGTCAGGATTCTCCGGATCGTGCGCGAGGCGACGGCGTCCACGCCTTCGAAGGGCTCGTCGAGGAACAGCAGATCGGGGTCGGGGAGCAGCGCGGCAGCCAGGGCGAGCTTCTTCTTCATCCCGTGGGAGTACTCGAGGGTCAGCTTCGCTTCGTCTCCCTCGAGGCTCAGGAGCGCCAGCAGCTCGTCGATGCGCTCGCTCAACAGGCCCGCCGCCATGGAGTGCATGCGGCCCACGAAGGTCAGGTACTCGCGGGCGGTCAGGTTCTCCAGGAGCGCGAGGTCCTCGGGGACGACGCCGATGCGGCGCTTCATCTCCAGGGCCTGCTCGGGCAGGCAAGGATCGAGGCCGAGCACTCGCATGCGCCCCGACGTCGGCGCGAGCAGGCCGGTCAGCATCTTGATCGTGGTCGACTTGCCCGCACCGTTGGGTCCGAGGAAGCCGTAGAAGGAGCCCGGCTCCACGCGCACGCCGACGCCGTCGACGGCGCGGAAGGTCCCGAAGGAGCGCGAGAGGTCGGTCGTCTCGAGGGCTAGGTCCATGGGGGGGCGCGTTGGCGGCGGCGGCGGGGCGCACCGCGCCCGGCGCCCCTGCGGAGGCGCTTTCGGGGAGCGGCCGGCCCCAGAGGGTAGCGCCCGCGCCCGCGCCCCGCTCCCCTCGCGACTCCGTCGTGTCGCGGGCCGCTTCCCGTCGTGACCGGCCGGCCCGCGTCAGCGTCGGCTCAGGTAGCTCCAGGACCGCACCGGATCGTCACACTTCCAGGTGACCCTGTTCAGGTGCGCGCGCCCGGCCCGTGCGGCGGGGGTGAGCGCGGGGTCGGCGAGATCGAGCAGGAGCAGCTCGATGCACCCACGCTGCTGGTGGTCCGCGTCGGGGAGGTTCGCCTCCAGCCAGGGCACCACCGTCGGCCCGAGACCGTGGAGGGCCTCCATGCTCATCAAGGCGTCGTCGCTGACGTGGTTGTCGCGCAGGTGCACGATGAGCTCGCCGGCGATCTCGGAGGCCAGGTGGCGCCGGCCCCCGAGCCCGAGGAGGTAGGCGAAGATGAAGCGCTCCTCGCGGGGTCCGGAGCGCAGCCGTTCCGTCAGGCGCGCCTCCATGCGGTCGAGGTGGGCGACGGCGAACCTGACGCTCTTGAGATCGTAGGGGGCGCCGCGGATGTAGGTCGGCCGGTCGAGCGGAGACCAGCCTTCCAGGTCCGTCGCCGTCAGCTCCAGCAGGAGCTCGGGAGGGTGGTAGGGAGCGAGATCGGGGCGCGCCGAGAGGGCCGCGTCGTGCAACAGACCCATGGCGAGCCCGCGCTCCTGTCCGTCGTCGGAGCGCAGCGAGAGCTCGAGCCAGCGTCGGGCCTCGTACGCCAGTCCCGGGTCCGCGAGGCGCCGCGAGAGCTCCTCTCCCGCCAGGGTCGCGTTCCAGGGCACCGCGTCGTCGCGCAGGTCCTCGACGAGTTGGTCGAAGCGGTAGTCCTCGGGGCGCTCGGGGCGCATCCTGGCGCTGGCCTCCCGAGGCCGTTCCCGCGCCGCGGCGGGCCTGGGGCGCGGGCTTGCCGCGGAACGACTCCCGGCGATCGCCACGACCCCGTCCGCCCGGCGCCCGGCCAGGGCGGGGACGACGCGCGGCGTGATCGGCCCGCGCTCCACCCGCTCCCGCGGGGCGGCGGAGGCGAGGCGGGGCGAGCGCGCCAGGACCGTCGCGCTCCCCCCGGCCGGGGACGCGCCCGACAGCACTGGAGGGCGGCCCGCCACGCGCCACCAGGCGCCGCCGATGACCGAACCCAACGCGAGCAGAACCACGAGCCGACTCCCCACGGTCCCATCCGAGCGTGGCGCGGGGTCCGCTGCAAGTGTGGTCGCCCGACGTTCTGGCGCGATCCCGTGCGCGGGACGGGGAGGTCTAGGGCCCCTCGCCCGCCGACTCCTCCGTCGCCGGAGAGCTTCCCCACCAGTGCGGCCCGGGCTGGTAGTCCGCGGCCAGGAAGCGCGCGGCGCAGGGAGATTGGTCTGCCTCGCCGATTCAGAAGTACCAGCGCAGGGCGACCAGCCCGAGCATGCCGTTGAACTCCTCGCTGGCCTCGAACGGGCCGGCGCGGGTCTCGGCCTTGCCGAGCACGTCCTCGTGCTTGAGCTGGATCTCGAGCCCGTAGTGCTCGCCCAGAGCGTAGACCAGGCCGACCCCGAAGCCGATGAAGGTCATCGCGTCGCGGTCGGGCTCGGCGGCGTCGTCGACCTCCAGCTCGTCGAGGTGGGACAACTCCAGGAACACGAAGGGCTCGCCGCGCCGGAAGGGCTCGAGGTAGTACCGCGCGCCGACCGTGGCCCGCCAGGTGTCGCCGATGTCCAGGTCGATCTCCTCGGCCGCGACGTATCCCGAGGTCGTCGAGGTCAGGGGGACCTCGACGTCCAGGCCCGTGGTCTTCACCTCGATGGCGTGGTCGCGCTCCTCGTCCACCTCGCCCTCGGTGATCTTGCCCTCGTAGTCGAAAGAGGTGAACACCCACTGCCGCAGGCCGACGCTGCGTCGCAGCTCGGCGCGCTTGGGCGCGCTTCCCTGCTGCGGCCACGCCGCGTGGGGCGTGGCGCTGCACGCGCCCAGGCCGCAGAGGGCCGGGATGAGAAACGAAATCTTCCACGAGCGCATCGGGTCCTCCATGTTCTCGGCCGTTCGCTTCCGCCCATTCCATCCTCTCGAGGACTCTTCAACCACGGAAAACCCTCCCACGCCCGCTCAGGGGCAGGCGCCCGGCCTCAGCGCGGGGTCGGTGCGAGGCGCTCGAGGCGCGCGCGGTACTCGGCGGCCTCGTCGGCGCGCCCGTTGCGCTCGAGGCAGTCGACGAGGTAGCGCAAGATCGGTACTCGGGTGGGGGCGAGCTCGTGGGCCTCGCGCAGAGGGGCGACGGCCTCCGCCGTGCGGCCGACCTCCATGAGGGAGATGCCGAGGTTGTAGTGCATGCTCGCTCCCCGCCGGCCGTCGCGGATCAAGCGCGAGAAGACCTCCACCGCCTCAGCGTAGCGCCGCGCCTGGATCAGGCACGAGCCGAGCATGTTGCGGGCGTAGGAGTTCGCGTCGTCGTCGGCGAGGACCTCGGCGAACAGACCGGCCGCCTCGCTCCAATCGCCCGCGTTCATGCGTGCCGCGCCGGTCATCAGCTTGCGGTGCAGGAGCGCGGTCTGCTGTGGGCCGGGGAGCTCGCTCTCGGCGAGGGGGTGCGGCCACTCGTCGCCCTCCTCCTCGCCGGCGCCCACGTAGCCCAGGGCACGGATGCGCGCGAGGAGCTCGTCGTCGACGCCCTTCCCTGCGCCTGGGTCGAGGGCCGGCAGGCCGACCGCCCGGGCGATCGCGGCGCGGTAGGGGGCGCCGGCGCCGCGGTCCTCCACCAGCAGGTCGCGCGCCTCTTGGGGATCGGCGGCGACATCGAAGAGCTGCGGCGTCGAGCTGTGGATGTACTTGCCTCCCGCGTCGAGCCAACCCGCCAGCGGGCTCCAGCCGTAGTAGTAGAAGCCGTTGTAGGACTCGAAGTAGGCGCCCCGGTCGGGCGGCGGGTCGCCGTGGAACAGGCTCACTCCATCCAGGTCGCCCGGCGTCGTGTGGGGCGCCAGGCCGAGGGCGTCGGCCAGGGTCGGGTGGACGTCGGTCACGCTGACGACGCCGGCGCCGCGCTCGCCCGCGCGCGCCAGGTCGGCCCGGCGCAGGAACAGGGGGACGCGCAGGGTCGGCTCGTAGCAGTAGGTCGCGTGCGACAGCTCGTCGTGCTCTCCGAAGGCCTCGCCGTGGTCGGCGACGACGAGTACGGTCGTCTCCGCGAGGGAGCCGTCGGCGCGCAGGGCGTCGAAGAGCCGGCCGAGCTCCGCGTCCATCGAGGCGACCTCTCCGAGATAGGGGTCTCCGCTCGCGGCGCCGCCGGCGAAGGCGGGGGGCGGTGCGTAGGGCGCGTGCGGATCGAACAGGTGCACCCACAGGAAGAAGGGGCGCTCACGGTCGCGCGCCGCCAACCACGCCAGGGCTCCGCCGACGACCTCTTGGGCCTCGCGCGCGGAGAAGTGGGCATCGGAGGTCATTCCGCGCTGAGCCGGCGCGTCGTAGTGGTCGAATCCCTGGTCGAGGCCGAAGTCGGCGTCGAGGACGGCGGCGGCGATGAAGGCGGCGGTGGCCACGCCCTCGTCGCGCGCCCGCTCGGCGAGGGTGCGGGCGGACTGGGGGAGGGGACTCACGCCGTTCTCGCGCACCGAGTGGCGCGGCGGCGTGAGGCCGGTCATCATCGAGGAGTGGGCGGGCAAGGTGATCGGGGTCACCGTGTACGCCCTGTCGAAGACGACCGACTCGCTCGCCAGGCGGTCGAGGTGGGGCGTGACGCTCGGGGACCGCCCGTAGCAGCCGAGGGCGTCGGCGCGCGTCGTGTCGAGGGTGACGAGCAGGGCCGAGGAGCGCGCCGGACCCTCGCCGCCGCCGCCGCAGGCGCCGGCGAGCACCCACAGGGCGGCGAGCGCACCCCCGCGCCGAACGCCTCCGATCCCCTTCGCAAGCCCCGGTCCGCGGGCGGCCGGAGGGCTGGGCCTCCGCCGCGGGGCGCTGTCCTCGCCCCTCAGGACCCGTCGCCTTCCGGAGAGCTCTGGGCCTCGGGCGCGGGCTCCTCCTGGGCGGACGGCTCTTCGACGGTCTCGTCGGGCTCGTCGCCTTCGTCGGCGGGCGGCGAAGAAGGCGGGGCCGGGTTCGCTCCCGCTTCGCCGGCGGCCTGCTCTTCCTCCTCCTCGGCGGGCGGCTCGATCGGCTTGACCATGTCGGTCATGCGCTTGGTGAAGTTCGCCTGGTTGTAGAGGGCGATCTCGTACGTCCAGCCGCCGAGGCGCTCGTTGAGCGCGGCGGCCTGAGCCCTCACCGCCTCGGGATCGACCGCGTCGTCCTCACCTTCGCCATCCTCACCCTCCTCCGCTGTCGGCAGCGGCCCCATCGCCGCCAGGACCGCCGGACCCTCCTCGTCGAAGGAGGCGTGGAAGGTCGCGAAGTGCTTCTCCTCGACCGTGTGGACCGTCGCGTCCACGCGCAGACCGTCGAACGACCAGAAGGTCGCCGTCGTCGGCGCTTCGGAGCCCGCGAAGCCCTCGGCCGGCACCACGTCCTGCAGGTTGAGGTACTCGAGAGCGCCGCACATCCCGTTGGCGACCGAGGCGTACTTCAGCTCGTGGTCGGCGGGGACGTCGTGGATCTCGAACTGCTCGTCGGAGCGCGAACCCTTCGAGACCGACAGGCGCTCGCCGTCGGGATGGGTGATCTCGACCGCCTGCACCTGGTCCCGCTCGAGCTTGAGGATCTCCTTGTCGAGCCAGGCGGATGCGTCGACGGGGAGTGACAGCTCGCCGCCGGCCAGCCAGGAGCGCGCCTCGCCGGCGACGCGCACGTAGGTCGAGGGCGTGCCCGCGCCGGCTCGCGGGTTGCCGACCAACAGCTCCGCGAGCTTCGCTCCCGAAGAGTCGGACAGCACCAGCAGCTTCGATTCGGCTCCCTCGGCGTCGACGTCCTCGACCCCCAGACGCGAGTAGCGCGCCGGCACGTCGGTCTTCGCCTCGAGCTTCTTCAGCTCGGCGGCGGAGAGGATCGTCTTGCGCACGGTCTCCATCTTCGCCGGGTAGTGGGCCTTCTGCTCCAGGCCCCAGACGCCGGCGCGCGCGGAGACCGTGTAGCTGCCCTCGGCGTCGGTGACGGTGATGGCGGCGACGTCGTTGACCGAGGCCATCAGCTCGGGGAACACCAGGCCGAGCTCCTCGCTGGCGTTGGCGCGGCTCTCGCCCTGCCGGACGGCCACGGCGGCGACGATCAGGATCACGGCGGCTGCCGCGGCGACGACCAGGGACTTCACGTTGCGGGTCATGTCAGCACCTCACTGGGCTGCCGAGCGTGCGCGCATCGTCGCCAGCAGGGCGATCAGCGCCGGGAGGAGGAGGGGGAGGACGAAGATGTTCAACAGCTTCAGGCGCGAGCCGAGCCGCTCGATGTCCTTCTTGAGCTGGTGCTTGACGTCGCGCAGCTCCTTGCGCGTGTCCAGCCGCTCGGCTCGAAACGCCTCGATTTCGGCCTGCTGCTCGGGGGAGAGGATGATCGAGCTCACCCCGCCGTCCTTCTGGCTCTGGAGCTCGTTGATCTTCTCCTCGGTCTCGCGCAGCTTCTGCTCCAGGGCCTGCTCCTTGTTGCGGAAGCGGTCCTCGGCGTCGCGGCGGATCGACACGACCCGGTCGAAGGGGCGGTTGAACCGTGCGCGGCTGCGCAGGCCGATCAGGTCGTTGCTGCCCGAGAGGTTCTCGAGCACGTTGATGACCAGGTCGGCGTTGTTGGCCGAGGGGATGGCGATGCGGTTGCCGAAGAAGTTCTGCACGTTGACCCACCAGCGATCCTCGAGCATGTCGGCGTCGGCGATCAGCACCAGGTTGATGTCCTGCTCGGAGGCGGCGCGGTGCGCAGCGGGCTGCTCGTCCTCCGCCGTTTCCTCCTCCTCCGGCGTCTCCGCCGCCGGGGGTCCGTCGGGGTAGGCGCTCTGCGCCGGGCCGCTGACGCGGGCCGCGACGACCATGGGAGTGCCGCTCGAGAGGAAGCTCTCGAGCAGGCCGGAGGGGTTGGGCTGCATGGCGACCTGGAAGCGGTCGATCTCCATCGACTCGGTGCTGGTCTCGATGATCGGCGTGAAGCTCGTCGCCGCGCCGTCGGTCGCCCGCAGGGAGCCGACCGTGGCCATGTTGACCTCCTTGGTGAGGTCGCTCGTCACCGGATCGTCGGCGTTCACCTCGCCCTCGCCCAGGTGCAGCCAGGCGACGTACTCGATGGGCTGGTTGCCCATCACGACGCGCTGGGCGTTCAGGCGGTCCCCGACGATCTTCTCGGCGGTCAACTCGACGCCCCAGGCCTCCAGGAGCCCGCCGAGGCTGGAGCTGCGGTCCGCGGTCAGCGCCGCCAGCTGGTTGTTGGGATCCTGGGGCACCTGCTGGGCCTCGCAGTGGGGGTCGAGGAAGGCCAACAGACGCCCGCCGCCCAGGACGAACTGGTCGATCGAGTACAACAGCTCCTCGCTCAGGCCCTGGGGGTGGACGACCATCAGGATGTCCACGTCCTCGGGGACCTCGGTCGAGTTCGCTTGGATCGTGCGTACCTCGAAGACCTCGCGGATCTGGTCGACGATCAACCAGGGCTCGGGGACCGCGCGCGGGTTCATCGGGTTGAACGGCCCGCCCTCGATGGGCAGGGTGCTCAACAGGCCCACGACCGTGCGCTCGGGGAAGGCGAGGTTGTGGACGAGCTGGGTCAGGTCGTACTCGAGGAACTCCTCTCGGCGCACCTGGAAGAAGGGGATGACCTCCTCCTCGTCGGTGCTGTTGGTGCCCGACAGCCCGAAGTACAGCAGCTCGCCGGCCGCGTTGACCGGGACGCCCTGCATCCCGTAGGCGACGGCGCGGTCCTCCTCCTCGGAGAAGGGCTCGGGGTCGCTCACGATGAGCTCCAACATGCCGCCGGAGCGGCTGGTGTACTCCTCCAACAGCTCCTCGACGCGCTGGGCGTAGCGCTTGAGGTCGGGGTAGTCGGCGGCCAGCCCGCGCGAGAAGTACAGGCGCAGGGTGACCTCCTCGTCCATCGAGGCGAGGATGTTCTCGGTGCCTTCGGAGAGGGTGTAGAGGCCGTTCTCCGTCAGGTCCACGCGCGCCCCGCGCAGGAGCGCGCCGCTGGCCATGTTGACGGCGAAGAACAGCGCCAGGGCGACCACGAGACCCGCCACGGAGATCCGTTGCTTGTTCATGTCAGTCTCCTACGCGGCCTTCTTGAGGTCGATGATGATGGCGTTGGCGACCAGGAAGCAGCCGATCAACGAGCCGAAGAAGACGACGTCGCGCACGTCGATGACGCCGCGGGTGATGTCGTTGAAGTGGGTCAGGAAGCTGAAGGAGGCGACCGTGTCGGTCAGCACCTCCGGCGCCCAGCCCGAGACCCAGTCGAGCACGACCGGGAAGCCGCTCAGCACGAAGCCGAGCAGAACGAAGACCGTCGCGACGAAGGCGATCACCTGATTGCGCGTGATGGCCGAGATGCAGGCGCCGACCGCCAGGCAGGCGCCGGCCATCAGCAGGCTGCCGATGTACCCGGCGACGATCACCCCGTTGTCGGGGTTCCCGAGGTAGACGGCGGTGATCCAGGTCGGGACCGTCAGGGCCAGGGCGATGGCAGTGAAGCACCAGGCGGCCAGGAACTTGCCGCACACCGCCTGGGTCATCGAGATCGGCTGGGTCATCAGCAGCTCGATCGTCCCCGACTTGCGCTCCTCGGCCCACAGGCGCATCGAGATGGCCGGGATCAAGAACAGGTACAGCCAGGGATGGAAGGCGAAGAACGGCTGCAGGTCGGCCTGCTCCCGCTCGTAGAAGCCCCCGATGTAGAAGGTGAACACCCCGGTCAGGACCAGGAAGAAGAACAGGAAGACGTAGGCGACGGGCGTGGCGAAGTAGCCGCCGAGCTCGCGCTTGAAGATGGACGTGGTGATGCGCATGGTCGCGTTCGCTCTCAGCTCGCGGTCACGGTGTCGGGGGAGGGCGCCTCGGCGGTGGCGAGGTCGGGCGCCGCGCCGCCGGTCGTGATCTCGCGGAAGACGTCGTCGAGCCGCCCCTCGGGCGAGCGTGCCTTCAGCTCGGCGGGAGTGCCGTCGAAGAGCAGGCGCCCATTGGAGATGATGATCGCGCGGGTGCAGACCGCGTCGACCTCCTCGAGGATGTGGGTCGAGAGCACGATCACCTTGTCCTTGGCCATCTCGGAGATCAGGGCGCGCACCTCGTGCTTCTGGTTGGGGTCGAGGCCGTCGGTCGGCTCGTCGAGGATCAGCACCTCGGGATCGTGCAGGATCGCCTGGGCGAGCCCGACACGGCGCTTGAAGCCCTTGGAGAGGGTCTCGATGCGCTGGTGCAGCACGCCTCCGATGTGGACCTTCTCGACCACCTCCGCCAAGCGCGCCGCCCGCTCGGAGGCGGGGATGCCGCGCACCTCGGCGATGAACTCCAAGAAGCCCTGGGGCGTCATGTCCGCGTACAGCGGAGCCCCCTCGGGCAGGTAGCCGATCCGCCGCTTGACCTCGATCGGCTCGGTGCCGACCTCGTGGCCGCAGACCCTGGCGCTGCCGGCACTGGGGTCGAGGAAGCCGGTCAGCATCTTCATCGTGGTCGACTTCCCGGCGCCGTTGGGGCCGAGGAAGCCGAGCACCTCGCCCTTCTGCACGGAGAAGCTGATGTCGTCGACGGCGATGAGGTCGCCGAAGGCCTTGGAGAGGTTTCTGATCTCGATCATGGCACGAGGTCGCGGGAACGGTTGGAAGCCGGGGGCCGTGAGCCCTCTCGGGCCCTGCGGGAGCGGTGCACGCCCGACGGCGGCGAGGATTCTACGGACGCTCCCGCGCCGAACAAGGGCCGAGCCGCCCGAGACCCGGTTCGGCCGCCCTACGAGGGACCCAGTGCCCTGTTGGCGGGGCGGCGTGAACTTCCTCCCCACGCTCGCCACGCGGGCGCCCCACTGCTAGGTTCCCCGACCGGATCCTCTACCCCCACCCCGACCATCGCCAGCCATGCAAGCCTGCCTCGCGACCGTCGCCCTCGCCCTGTTTCCCCTGCCCGCGGCCGCGTCCACCGATCTCGTGGCGCGGACGATCCCACACCCCGTCGAGGACGCCGAGGCACCCTCTTGGACCGGCGGCGTGACCCTCGGCCTGTTCGACGCCAGCGGCAACACCGAGCGCAGCAGCGCCAACCTGACCGCCGACGCCGAGCGCCGGCGCGAGGGGGACCGCACGACGTTCGGCGCGTGGTGGAGCTGGGCTGAAGAGGAGAACGACGAGGGCAACTCGAGCGTCAGCGAGCGCCGCGTCGGCGGCAAGGCCCAGTACGACCACTTCTTCTCGGACGAGACCTACGCCTACGGCAACGGGACCGCCGAGGGCGACCACAAGGCCAACCTCGATCTGCGCTGGACCGTGGGCGCCGGCTACGGACGGCAGCTGCGCGAGAGCGACGAGCTGAAGGTCTCCGCCGAGGTCGGCCTGAGCTGGTTCAACGAGGACTTCGGCTCGGCGCCGGGCGACGAATACGCGACGGTGCGCGCGGCCTACGACGTCACCTGGGTGCCGCGGGAGAAGTGGACCCTCTCCCAGGGGGCGGAGGTGTTCCCCAGCATCGAGGAGGCCGACGACGTCTACACGAAGATGGACTCGCGCGTGCGCTACGACGTCAGCGGATCGATGTACGCCCAACTCCAGTGGGTCTGGGACTGGGACAACACGCCCGCCGCTGGGCTGGAGCGCTCCGATCACCGCCTGTTCGTGACCGTCGGCTGGACGTTCTGACGGCCAGAGTCTCCAATGGGGGGCGCGCCGCCCGCGAACGACCGCCATGGACCCGACCCCCCTGGAGATCACCCTGGCCCTGTTCGCGGCCAGCCTGGGCGGCGCCCTGTTGCCCCTGGCCCGCCGCTGGAGCGACTCGGGCCTGCACCTGTTCGCCGCGGTCTCCGCCGGCATCTTCCTGGGCACGGTCTTCCTGCACCTGCAGCCGGAGCTGGCCGAGCACGGCGGCGACCACGCCTCAGCCCCCTGGCTCGCCGCATTGGGCGGCTTCCTGGGCCTGTTCCTGTTGGAGAAGGTCTGGTTGCGCGGCAGCGGCGCGGACCTGGAGGCCGACGGCCACACGGTCCTGTGGCTCTCCCTGCTCGTGGGCCTGAGCGTCCACGCCTTCGCCGCGGGCGTCGCCCTCTCGGCCCTGCTCGGCGCTCCGGCGGGGGCCGGCGTCCTGCTCCTGCCGATCCTGTGGCACAAGATGACCGAGTCGTTCTCCCTGGCGACCGTCATGAAGCTGGCGGGGGTGGGGAACGGGCGCGGGTTGGCGGTGCAGCTGCTGTTCGCGGCGGTCACGCCCGCCGGGCTGCTCTTGGGGGCGGGCATCGCCGGCGGGGCGACGTCCCAGCCGGTGCTGCTGGGCTTCGCCAGCGGCACGTTCCTCTACGTCGCCGTCTGCGACCTGTTGCCGGAGGTCTTCCACGACCTCGACCGCCCGCGCGACCGCGTGCTCGGGCTGCTCGCCGGCGTGGTCGCCGTCGCCGCCCTGCCGCACCACGCCGACGGCGATGGGGCGTTCGTGGGGACCTTCCTCTCCAGCAGCCTCGACGTGTTCATCGCCATGGCGCCCTACCTGCTCGGCGGGTTCTTCGTCGCGGGCCTGATCAGCCAGCTGCTCTCTCCCGCCTGGCTCGCGCGCCATCTCTCGGGGAACGACCTCTCCTCGGTTGGCATCGCCTCGGTGGTGGGCGCGCCCCTGCCCCTGTGCTCCTGCTCGGTGATCCCCGTGGCGGTCGCCCTGCGGCGCTCGGGCGCGAGCAAGGGCTCGACGAGCGCCTTCCTGATCTCCACGCCAGAGACGGGCATCGACTCGGTCAGCGTGACCTGGGCCCTGCTCGATCCCCTGATGACCCTCGTGCGGCCGCTCGCGGCCGTGGGCAGCGCGCTCTTCACCGGCATGACGGTCAGCCTTTTCGCCAACAGTCGGCACGACGACGTTCCGCGCGCCGGCCTGGAGGACGAGGGCGGTGGCGGATCGTGCTGCAAGAAGGCGGCGGCGCTGACCGCGCCGGTCGCCGAGCGACCTCCCGCCGACGGCAACCTGCTCGTGCGCGCCCTGCGGTACGCCTTCGTCGACATGCTCGACGACCTGGCCGGGGCGCTGGTGGCGGGGATCCTGCTCTCGGGGCTGATGGCCGCCGTGATCCCCGACGCCTGGTTCGACGGAGCGTTCTTCAGCGGCGCCTCGGGCCTGTTCGTGATGCTCCTGATCGGCGTGCCGATCTACGTCTGCGCCGCGGCCTCCACGCCCCTGGCGGCGGCGATGGTCCTCAAGGGCCTCAGTCCGGGGGCCGCCATCGTGTTCCTCCTGGCCGGGCCGGCTACGAACATGGCGACCCTGACGGTCATGGCGCGCACCCTCGGCGCGAGGGTCGTGGCCGTACACATCGCCGCCCTGGCGGGCGTCACCCTCACCATGGGCCTCGCCGTGGACTGGCTGTACCGCACCCTGGGGCGCGAGCTCGTGGCCCGCGCGGGCGAGCACCACGCCGCCCACGGCGGGATCCTGGGTCCGGCCTGTGCGGTCGTGTTCGGCCTGCTCCTCGCCACCGCGTTCTGGCGCACCCACTCGGGGCCGCGGGCCTCCGCGTCTGTGGACCCCGACGGCGGCGGCGCCCTCAGGACCCCATGATGTGGTAGCCGGCGTCGACGTAGACCGTCGAGCCGGTGATGCCGCGGCTGAGGGGGCTGGCGAGGAACAGGCAGGTGTCGCCGACCTCGTCGGCGGTCACGTTGCGCCGCAGGGGCGCCTTCTCGGCGATGTTGTCGAGCATGGAGCTGAAGCCGCTCACGCCGGCGGCCGAGAGGGTGCGGATCGGGCCGGCGCTGATGGCATTGACGCGGATGCCCAGGGGCCCGAGGTCGGCGGCCAGGTAGCGCACGCTGGCCTCGAGGGCGGCCTTGGCGATGCCCATCACGTTGTAGTTGGG
Source organism: Planctomycetota bacterium (assembly GCA_030746555.1). Classification (GTDB taxonomy): domain Bacteria; phylum Planctomycetota; class UBA1135; order UBA1135. The sequence goes on from JASLMK010000056.1 coordinate 16,974, forward strand.
GATCACGCGCTCGCCGCCTAGGTAGCTGAGGGTGATGATCGAGCCCTCGCGGCCCTCCATCAGGGGCAGGGCCCGGCGGGCGACGGCCGTCAGAGAGTAGGCCGAGACCTCGTGGGCGATCATGTACCCCTCCTTGGTGGTGTCGAAGAAGCTGCCCTGCAGCTCCTCGCGCCGGGCGAAGGCGACGGCGTGCACGACCGTGTCGAGGACCTCGAACTCCGAGCGGACCTCGGCGAAGGCGGAGTCGATCGTCTCGGGCGCGGTCACGTCGCAAGGCAGGACGAGGGAACCGGGGCACTCGGCCGCCAGCTCGCGCACGGTCTTCTCCATGCGCTCGCCCATGTAGGTGAAGCACAGGCGCATGCCCTCGCGCGCGAGGGAGCGGGCGCAGCCCCAGGCGAGGGAGCGCTTGTTGGCGACACCGAGGACGAGTCCGGTCTTGCCTTCGAGGGAGATCTGCATGGTCGGCGGAGGCGGCGGTCGGGTGCCGCGAAGGTACGGGGCCCGACCGCGGATCGTAGCGGTGGGGGAGCGCCGATCTAGCCCGGATGATCCATGAACACGCACACCAGACTTCGCAACCGGCCGTCTTCGACGGCCTCTCGGCCCCTGGCGGCGCTTTACGGAACCCGGCTTCCTCGACGACCCGTTCAGGGTCGCCTGCGTCGCCAGAACCCGCAAAGCACCACCAGGAACCGAGTTGCTGTGTCTGGAGCACGTCTTCATGAATCATCCGGGCTAGAGTCGGTCGGCACCGGCGTCGACAGGAATGGGGAATCGCCCATCCCGGGCGAGGGGCCCAGCGTGGGCACGACCTGTCCCCATTCCGGGAAAGCCCGCTCCCGAGCGCCCGCGGGACCGGCCCGCCTGCTCGTCGCCGGAGAATTCGGGGGCCGGTGGGTCATGCGCCCCCGGTTTCGGCGTTTACCCCATAGGATCGAGACGAGAGGCAGTGCGCGACCCGCACCCCCGGAGGCCCGGAGTGAGGAGAGACTCTGGATTGACTCGCGAGAAGACCGAACCTGCTTCTCCGGGAGCCCTGCTGGCCGGCGAACCGCGCGCCGTGCTCGCCCGCATCACGACGGGGGATCCCCTGTCCCTGCGGGCGCTCGTCGCCGATCGCGCGGAGGAGCACCACCTGCTGGTGGACGGCGACGCCGTGCACCTGCGCACCCTGGCCCACTGCGCGCGCCACGCCCTCGACTGTCCGGATCCCCTACGCCCGGCTTCGTGGTTGGCCGAGCAGGTGGACCTCGTGCTCGACCGCTGGTGCGCGGAAGAGGGCAGGCGGGGCGCGGAGGAGGGACCGGGTGCTCCTGCCGAGCCCGCATCCGGAGTGTGGGTGGAGCTCGCCGGGCCCCTGGGGATCGAGCCCGACCGGGCCCGTCGCGCCTGCGGCCGGTTCAACCTCCTGCCGGACGGGGAGCGGGCGGCGTTCTTCGCCCTCGTGCTCGACCGCCGTGACGCCCAGGAGCACGCGAGGGGGGCGGGCCGCTCCCTCGTCCAGCTCGCCAGGGAGGCGCGGCGTGCGCTGGCGGCGCTCCTGGCGCGCCGGGGGAAGGGAGCGGCGGACCCGCCGTGAACAGACGCCAGAGGGAGGAGGGCGGAGCGGGCACGGGGCTGGGGAGGCGCACGGCTTCCGCACGCGCCGGCGGTCGACGGCGGCGCGATGGAGGCGCGCAGCCCCCCGATCTCGAGCCCCTCGACGTCCTCCTTCCCGAGCTCACCGCCGCCGCCCGTGCCCGGGCCGGCAGGCTCGTGAACCTCCTGCGCTTGTTGCGGGCGGACACGGCGGCCTCGTCCTCGCCCCGCGCCGCCGTCCCCCTGGACCGCGCCCGCGGGGAGTTGGATCGACAGGAGATCGAGCGCCGGGCGCGGGCCCTCGAGGATCTGCTGCGGCATCACCTCTCCGCCCACCTGGGGACGGAGAGCTTCGCCTGGCACGGCGAGCCCGAGCACTCCGTCCAGTCCGCCTGGCGCGCCCTGGTGGGCGGGTTCGCGCCCGAGGGGGTCCAGACCGTCGATCTTCCCGAGCCCGGTGAGAGCGCCCTCTCGGTCGCCCGGCGCCTGGTCAGTGCCCTGGAGTCGCTGGGGCCGCGCCCGGGCGCGGGCCTCTGGCGCGCGCGCCTGGAGCACGCGAGCCGCGGCCCGCGGGCTGGAGCGGCGGCCTTCGAGGGCCTCCTGGGTCGCTCGGCGGCGAGCCGGGTCCCCACCCTCGGAGTGGATCTGGCCCTCCTCGCCGGCTGGTGCGAGTGCCTGCTCGACCGCGGCGGGGTCGGGGAGGCCTTCGGCCTGCTGGGCGACCGGCCGGAGTGGATCGCATCCGACCCGCGCCTGGGCTGGCTGTGGACCTGGACCCTGCTGGCCCGCGGGGAGCTCGCCGCCGCGGACGCGGCCCGTGCCGGCCTCGATCCCTGGCGGGGCCCCTTGCCGACGGCCCTGGTCGCTCTGCGCCTCGCGTTCCCCGAGGCGTCGGCGGTCCTGCCCGGACGCACGCCACCCGATGAGCGGGCGCCGCTGGGACACGCCCCGATCTCCCGCGATCGCCGCGCGCTCGGGGCGAGCGTGCTGGCCCTCTTCCGCTTCGAAGGCCACCGCGGTGCGCGGGCGGTGTGGCTGGACGTGGCGCCGGGCCTGCGGGCGGACCTGGAGGAGTGGCTGGTCGACCGTCGCGACGCCCACCAGGACCCGGGCCAGCCCGCGCACTCCCTGGTGATCGAAGCGGCGCCCAAGGTCGCCCACGGCGCCCCGGGGAGACCTCCGGCGGGTGCCCTTGGCGAGCGCGCCCTGGCCCTCTCCCTCGTCCCCGTGCTCGATCGCTCGGGCGAGGTCGCCGGCTGGCTGCACGTGGAGTGCGAGCACCACCTCCTGCCCTGTCCCCGTCGCCTGGAGCGCACGGCGCAGGTCTGGCGCGAGGAGCTCGCGGCGCCCGAGACGATCAGCGGCGAGGGCGTGTTCGAGCAGCCGGCCGCGGCCCTGGCGGCCCCCGGCGGCGCGGGCCTGGCGAGCGCCCCCGAGCCGGAGCGCTCTCTCCTGGGCGGCGTCTTCCGCCGGCTCGTGGACTCGGTGGGCTTCAAGACCTCCCGGCGCCGCTGGTGGGGCATCGACCTGGGCTCTGGGGAGGCGCGCGCCGTCTGCGAGGGGGGGGAGGGGCTCTCCAGCCTGCCGGAAACCGTCGGCGGGGCGCGGGCCGTGGAGCGCTGCCGGGCGACCGGCGGGGTCGTGCGCTTCGACGATGCCGACGAGCGCCTGCGCCTGCACCCCGAGGCGGTCTCCGGCCTGGCCCTGCCCCTGGCCGTGCGCGGCCGGGTCCACGGTGTCCTCGTCATCGAGTCGACCCGTCGCCGGGACTTCACCGACCGGGACGTCGAGCGTCTCGCGGCGGGTGCGGAGGGTTTCGCCCTGGCCCTGCGCCTGGGCCAGTTCCGCGCCTGGCACGTCGCGCGCTTCGGGTCCGACCTGCACGTCGATCCGTCCCTGAGTGGAGTGCGGGGATTCGTCGAGCACCTGATCGCCGCCGGCCGCTCCCGGGAGCCGGTCGTCCTGAGCGGGGACCGCGGCGTCGGGAAGCGGGTCCTCGCGCGTTGGGTCCACTACGAGCGCGACGGGGGAGCCGGGCCCTTGCGCAGCGTTCGCTGCCGCGAGCCGGCCGCGGGTGAGCCCGGCCTGGGGTCGCGGCCCGCCGACGGCAGCTGGTTGCTGGAGGGCCTCGACGAGCTGTCGCCCGCGCGCCAGGAGGAGCTCTCCGCGCACATCGCCGGCGGTGGAGGTAGCGGTGCGGCGCTCGTGGCCACCAGCCGCCTGCCCCTGGGGGTCGCCGCTGAGGCCGGTCGCCTGCGGGTCGGGCTGGCGGACGAGCTCGCGCGCCTGGAGGTGCTGGTGCCGCCCTTGCGCCGGCGGCGCGAGGAGCTCCCGGGCCTGGTGCGCTTCCTGGCGCGCCGCTTCGCCGCGGACGAGCGCCTCGGTGCCCCCGAGTTCGAAGAGTCCGCCATCGCCCTGCTCTGGCGCCAGGAGTGGGAGGGCAACTTGCGGGAGCTCGAAGGCCTGGTGTTCCAGCTCGTCCTCGCTGCCGGCGGGGGGATCCTGGACGCCGAGCGCGTTTCGGCGATCGCCCGGCGCTGGGGGCACACGCTGCGATCCCGGGTTCCCTCGCGCCACCCTTCCAGGGAGGACCTCGTCGCCGCCCTGCGCAGCACCCGCACGCGGGGCGGGCGCACCAACAAGTGTCGCGCCGCGGCCTTCCTGGGCTGGGATCCGGACACCCTCTGCGCCCGGATGGCCGAGGCGCACCTCGACGAGGGGGAGCTGGAGGAGGAGCCCACCGCCTGGGACGCGCCCCTCTCCTAGCCCGGGTTTCGCGGATTCGTGGCGACCCGCGCGGGGGGATCGCGTTGAAGATGGAGCGGCCTTCCACCGCCGCGAGATCCCCGGATTCGCCCCCCCGGTACCCTTTTCGCCAATCTCATGGAACTCGTCCACCGTTCTGTCGTCGCCCTCCTCCTCACCCTTCCCGCCGCGGCCCAGCAGGGGCCGATCCGGCTGCACTTCGACATGCACGTCGATCCCCTGCCGCAGATCCCCCTGCCGCAGAAGCGTGCGGTGTACGACCTGCGCGTCTCCAACATGGAGTGGGTGCTCGATCAGGTCGAGCCGCTCGACGTCGACATCGCATTCCTGGCGGTCGGTGAGTTCGGCGAGTTCATCGTCGACGAGGGGCCGTCGAGCGCGGGAGCGGCCGTCCTGCGCCGCCTCTACGATGCGGGGGGGCAGATCGGATCCCACTCGCACTCGGAGTGGCGCACCGGCACGTTCCAGTGGCCCTCGGTTCCGCCCGCGCCGACCCTCGACGAGTGCCGCCAGAGCTGGCAGCACAACCTCGACTGGATCGATGCGGCGATCGACGCGGCCTATGGCGGGAGCCCCCCCGAACCCGTCGCCGGCATCAACGCGACGAAGGGCGCACACCTGCCGAGCAACGAGTCGGACTACCACACCCTGATGGGAGAGTTCGGGTTGGAGGTGCGCGAGCCGGGACCGGAGGAGGACTACTACGGCTGGTACAACCACCACATCTGGCACCCCTACCGCCCGTCGACGGCGAACTACATGGCCGAGGATCTCGACGCCTCGTTCGTGCAGGTCACCCAGGGATCGGTGATCGGGATCGCCGGCATCCACCACGGCGTGATGCAGGACATGACCGCCCCCAGCGTCAAGCGGCAGTTCCTCCAGCTGTACGTGAACTGGCGCTTCCGCGACCGCACCGGGGCCGAGGAGAAGGTCTGGTGCTGGGGCTGGGGCAGCCACGCCCAGGACTTCGATCTCGGCTCCGTGAGCCGCGCGGACATGGTGGACGTCGTCAGTTGGCTCGACGCCCACTTCGCCTCCCGCACCGAACCCACCGGCTCGGACACGATGGTCTGGTCGACCCACCAGGCCACCCGCGACGCCTACCACGCCTGGGAGGCCGCCCATCCGGGCGTCTCGTCGTTCTCCTTCGACTCGTTGACCGTGGACTGGGACGAGTACCCCTGGCTGCGGCCCGTGGCCGAGGAGATGGCCCAGTTCGACTGGGCCGCGGACCTCTCGCTCGGCGGCGGCGTCGAGGCCTACCTGATGGCGGACGAGAGCGGTGACGCCGCGGTCGTCGCCTGGAGCGACTCCGGCGACGCGGTCGTCGACCTCTCCGCCTGGGTCGGCCCGGCGGTGCGCGTCGTGGGCCTGGAGACGGGCGCGCTGTACGCGGTCAACAACCCCGGCGCAGTGGAGGTCGGCGCGGAGCCGGTGATCGCCACCGAGCGCGGCGCGACGTGTCCCCCGCCGCAGCACTACTGCTCGTCCACACCCAACTCGAGCGGCTCCGCGGCCGTCATGGGTTGGAGCGGAGCGCCGGGGGTCGGCGCCAACAACTTCGGCCTGGTCGTGAGCGACGCGGCGGCCGGTCAGTTCGGCATCTTCTACTACGGGGGGGACCAGGTCTCGATCCCCTTCGGCAACGGCACCCGCTGCGTCGGCGGCTCGGTGTTCCGCCTGCCGGTCATCACGACGGACTCGTCGGGAGGGGCGGCCTTCCCCATGGACCTGACGGCTCCGCCGCAGCCCGCGGGCCAGATCGGGCCCGGCCAGACCTGGAACTTCCAGTTCTGGTTCCGCGATCCTCCCGCCGGGGGCGCCGGATTCGACCTCTCCGACGGTCTGGAAGTCAGCTTCTGTCCGTGATCGGGATCCGCGTCGAGCCCGGATGATTCATGAACACGCACACCAGACTTCGCAACCGGCCGTCTTCGACGGCCTCTCGGCCCCTGGCGGCGCTTTTCGAGAACCTGGCTTCCTCGACGACCCGTTCAGGGTCGCCTGCGTCGCCAGAACCCGCAA
>JASLMK010000057.1 GCA_030746555.1 Planctomycetota bacterium
GCGGGTTCTGGCGACGCAGGCGACCCTGAACGGGTCGTCGAGGAAGCCAGGTTTTCGAAAAGCGCCGCCAGGGGCCGAGAGGCCGTCGAAGACGGCCGGTTGCGAAGTCTGGTGTGCGTGTTCATGAAGAACCCGGGCTAGGCTGCCGCACCCGGGCGCGTGGCCCGCCCGCACCATGGACGAGACCCGAGCAGACATCAGCCGACCGCGACTCGCCAGCCTGGACGCCCTGCGGGGTGTCGCGATCTTCGGCATCTTCATGGTGAACATCCAGTTCATGGGCATGCCCTTCGACTGGGCCACCGATCCCCACCGCACGGGGGGCGCCGGGGCTTGGGCCTGGGCCCTGACCAGCACGTTCTTCGAGTCCAACTTCGTGGCGATCTTCTCGATGCTCTTCGGGGCGGGGCTCGTGTTGCAGCAGAGCCACGCGGAAGAGCGCGGCGCGCCCTTCGCCGCGCCCTACCTGCGCCGGATGGGCCTGCTGATGCTCATGGGCCTCGCCCACGGCGTGCTCCTGTTCATGGGCGACATCCTCCTCTTGTACTCGGTCCTGGGAGTGGTGCTGTTCCTGTTCCGCGGGGCACAGGCGCGGACGCTCTTGTTCATCGGCGCCGTCCCCCTCCTGGTCTCGCTCATCGGTGCGGTCGTGATCCACTCCCTGGGTCCGATGGAGACCTCCGCCGAGGAGATCAGCGCCCAGATCCAGAGGGTGCGGGAGGGCCCACTCACCGACCTCCTCGCGGGGCGCGCCGTCGCCTTCGTGTTCTGGATGATCCTCTCGTCGTTTTGGTTCAACTGGCGAGTCCTGAGCATGCTCTTCTTGGGCGCCGCACTCATGAAGCTCGGCTTCTTCGAGGAGCGGCGCCGCGGCTGGCACGCCCGCGCCGCCCTCGTCGGCCTGCCCCTCGGGGGGGCGCTGGAAGCCCTGGTGACCTGGTCGCGATGGGCGGACACCGACGGCGTCGTCGCCGGGCTCTGGGAGTCGGCACACCAGCTCTCCAGCCTGTTGCTCGCCCTCGGATACACGGGCGGCATCATCCTCATCGTGCACTCCGGTGCGCTCCGCTCCCTCGTGCGCGGCGTGTCCTGCGTCGGGCGCACGTCCCTCTCGAACTACGTCCTCCAATCCGTCGTCGCGAACGTCCTCTTCACCTTCATGGGCTTCGCCTGGTTCGGCGAGTGCACCCGTTGGGGCCTCGTCGGGATCGTCTTCGTCACCTACGGGCTGCAGATCGTCGCGAGCTCCCTCTGGATGCGCCGGTTCCGCATGGGACCGCTCGAGTGGGCCTGGCGGACCGCGACCTACCTCCGTCGCCCGCCTCTCCTGCGCTGATCCGATCCCGGCTCCTGTGGGGTGCGTCCGACGCGGACGTACCCGAACACGAGCGGCACGCCGTCCGGCATCGCGGAAGCCGTGATCGGACCCGGCCGTTCGCGGATTCGCGGTTACGATTCGACGGCCGCGCGATAGACGTCACGGCTCCGCTCTCCGCTTGGAACCCACCTCATGAAGACCTCACTCATCAGCGCGACGATCCTCGGCCTCCTGGCCGCCTCGGCCTCGGCCCAGCTCACGGTCGACGAGACCCAGCAACTGCTCCCGCCCACGGCCATCTCCGGCCACCAGTTCGGGCGCGCGGTCGCCTGCGACGGAGACCGCCTCGTCGTCGGTGCCTCCGACACGGCCACGGGGGGCACGGACGCCGCCTACGTGTACGTGCGCCAGGCGGGCGCCTGGGCACACGAGGCCACCCTCACCCAGCCCGGCGGCTCCACCTTCGACGGGTTCGGGCGCCGGGTCGCGATCGACGGCGACACCCTCGTAGTCTGCGCCAACCACAACGGCTACGCCTTCGTGCGCAACGGGAGCAGCTGGAGCTACCAGGACGACCTGCCCCCGATCGGCTCGGGGAGCTACTACTCCGTCTCGGTGGCCCTCTCGGGGGACACGGCCCTGATCGGGCAGTCCGGCATGACCGAGGCCTGGGTCTACGTCTGGGTGCGCAGCGGCTCCACCTGGTCGCTCCAGACGCGCCTCGAGACCCCGGGCGGTTTCAACTCGACGAGCTTCGGCACGTCGGTCGCCCTGGTGGGCGAGACGGCGTTCGTCGGCGCGCCCGGCGACGACCAGGGATCCCAGGACACCGGGGCCGTCTACGTGTTCGAGCGCAGCGGCGCGAGCTGGACCCAGGCGGGCAAGATCACGGGTTCGCAGCCGGCGCCCAACCGCAGGCTGGGCACGGCCCTCGCCGCCCAGGCGGCCCTGGGCGGGGGCTTCGACGTGATCGGCGGCGGCGCGGGCCCGACCGCCTCGGGGGCCTTCGTGTTCTCCGGCTCGGGCGGATCGTGGACCCCGCACGCCGACATCAAGAACGCGACGGGGGACGCGAGCGATTGGTTCGGCTCCTCGGTCGCCATCGCGGGCAACCGCATCGCCGTGGGGGCCTGGATCGCCGACACCGGCGCACCCAACGGCGGCGCGGCGACGGTGTTCTCGCGCTCGGGCCTGGACTGGGTGCGCCAGGGCGACTTCGTCGCCTCCGACCTCGCGGGCAGCGACGGTCTCGCCAGCTCGACGGCCCTCGCCGGCGACCTGCTCGTGCTCGGCGCTCCCTTCCGCGACGCGGGGGCTACGATCTCCGGCGCCGCCTACTCCTACGACCTCGACGCCCATGCCGTCCGCGAGCTCTGCTTCGGCGACGGCTCCGCGACGACCTGCCCCTGCACCAACCCCAGCGCCCCCGGCGCCGGTGAGGGGTGCGCGAACTCGACCGGCGAGGGCGCCAGGCTGGTGTGCGACGACGCGCTCCAGGCGAGCACGGACAAGCTGCGGGCCTACGCCACCGGGCTCCTCGCGGGCCAGCCCGCGCTCCTGTTCTCCGGCGAACAGGCGGTCAACGGCGGTTCTGGGGTGGTCTTCGGCGACGGCCTGCGTTGCGCCGGCGGCAACACGGTGCGCCTGGCGGTGCGCTTCGCCGACGGGGCGGGCGAGGCCGACTGGGGCCCGGGCCTGGGCGGGATCGGAGGCTGGGGCGCGGGCGACACGCGCATCCTCCAGGGCTGGTACCGCGACCCCGCCGCCAGCCCCTGCGGATCCGGCTTCAACCTGACCAACGCCGTCGAGCTGACCTTCGTGCCCTAGCCCGGATGATTCATGAAGACGTGCACGAGACACAGCAACTCGGTTCCTGGTGGTGCTTTGCGGGTTCTGGCGACGCAGGCGACCCTGAACGGGTCGTCGAGGAAGCCAGGTTCTCATAAAGCGCCGCCAGGGGCCGAGAGGCCGTCGAAGACGGCCGGTTGCGAAGTC
>JASLMK010000058.1 GCA_030746555.1 Planctomycetota bacterium
AGGGAGACCCCTTCCCCAGACCCCATCCCCTTGGCAACCTACACTCGCCGAGGTCTACTTGAGTCGCCCCTGAACCCCGTGTCCACGGAACTGGGGGAGATCATCCCCCTTGACTCGCAAGGAAGGATACTGGCCATGCGCGGCAGGAAGGTCCCGCTCGCCTCGCCACTCGCCCTGATCGGACTGCTGGGTCTCGCCCCAGGGGCACCGCGCTCGATTCCATCACGGGCGATCTCGGTGGAGGGTCCGCGCGTCGGGCGGTGCCCTCGCCCCGTGGGGTGTCATCGCACCAGGTGATCGAGCCCGGCCCCGCGCGACCGTGAAGCCCGCCATCCGCGTCGCCCTGGCATGCGCGGCTCTCCTCGCCGCGTTGCTCCTCCTGTTCCCCGAGCTGTTCCCCGAGGAGGTGCTCCTGGACGGGCGCGGTCCCCCGGCGGTGCCGGCGACGACGGACGCACACGATCGGGGGGGCGAGGGGGGTGCGCCTCGGCCTCTCGACTCCTCGGAGCACCCGCCCGCCCGCGTCGAGGCACGCTCCGCGGATGTTCCGAGCTCGGGCCCGCCGGAGGAGGGGCTCCACACCCTCGTCCTGGTCTCGGACCCCGACGGCCGACCGGTCCCCGGCGCGTCCGTGCTCGCGCGGCCGTCCGCCGGTACTCCCCTCGCCGAGAGTGCCACCGACCGGGCCGGGGAGGCCAGGATCGTGTGGCCCGCCCCCGGCCCGGAGGGCGAACGGGGTGGGGCCGGCGTCCGCGTGGAGAAGCCGGGGTTCCGAACGACCGCGCTCTCCTGGGCATCCCCACCGCCCGAAGAGTGCACCATCGTCCTGCGCCCCGGCGGCACGATCGAGGGCGTCGTCAGGCCCGAGGTCGGCGAACCCCTCCCCGAGGGTTGCTCCGTCGTGGCGTGGCCCCGCTCCTACGTGCCCGCGGCCGGGGAGCTCGTCGCCGCGCGGGCGACGGGCGAGTCCTTTCCGGTCCATGGGACCGGGGTCCGTCCGGACGGCAGCTTCACCTTGGATGGGATTGCCGGCGGGGTCGCCTACGCCATCACCGCGGCGGCCCCGACGCACCTCGCCGTGCCCAGGCGTGAAGCGCGCGCGGGAGAGCGGGTCACCTTGCAGTTGATGCGGGTCTTCGCCAAGGAAGTGCTCGTCCGCGAGCGCGGGGGAGGCCCGCTTCGGTGCTCGCCCCGCCTGTACTCGCAGGGTCCGGGCTGGTCGATGGAGGACGAACGATGCATGGACCTGTCGGGGCGCCGGCCCGAGCTCGCCCTGACCGGGATCGGTCTCCACGACCTCCTCGTCGGCGGGCGCCTCAGGTTCCGGGACCGCGCCGCCTTCGTGTACGGCAGCGCCGAGCCGACGGGCCACGTGGGCCCGCTCGAGTACTCCCACGCGGCTCCCGGCTACGAACCCACCCGCCTGGAGTTGTGGCTGGAGCCCGTGGGGAGCGGCCTGGCCACACACCTCGTGGACACAGACCCGGCCGCGCCGGAGGGCTGGGGCCGCCTCCTGGTCACCGGGAGCCCACCGAGCGGGACGCCCGGGGCCGGCCTCGAGGGGGACTCCGTCCTGCTCGGCACGCTCCACCTGTTCGACGCCGACGGAGGGTGGTCCCAGCACCCCGTGCACGCCGACGAGCTGGACCGCGGCTTCCCGATCGACCTCCCGATCGGGACCTACACCGCGCGGTTCGGATCCCGAACCGGGGCCTTCTCGTTCCCGCCCGGGGAGCAGCCGCTGTACGCGGACGTCACCCACACGACGGAGGCCGTGCTCCCTCTCGACCTGAGAGGGATGACCTTCACGGCCATCGAAGTGATCGACGAGCGCACGGGCCGGCCCTACCTGGGGCGTCTGCACTTGCAAGTCCGACGAGCCGCGAGGCCCGGGGCGCCCGTCCAAGTGGAGTTCGCCTCCTTCCCGCGCCCGCCCTTCCGCCTCTACGGCCTGCGGCCCGGCGAGGTGCGGCTCAGGGTCACCCATCCACCCGTGTCCGAGGGCTGGCGGCAGGACTGGCCCGCGGTCATCGACCCGCACGCCTCCAACCTCGTCAGGATCCACCTTTGGGGGATCGGGTTCTGACCGCGGTCTCGGGGGTGTCGATTCTCCGGGCCCTCACGCTGCCGGCCCGACGCCCATCGGTCGGGTGGCCGGGTACACCTCCCCAGCCTCCATCCTCGTCGGCGGGGACACCGACGGGGTTCCCGACGTCTTCCTCCACGACACCCTCACCGGCACCACCACGCGCGTGAGGGGGACTCAGCGGGGAACCGGGCGAACGACCCTCCTGTCGGGCGTGGAGTGCCGTGTGTGCGGCAGCCTGCGGTCAGGGATTGAAGCGCACCTTGAGTCCGTTGGTCGTGTTGAACCCGCTGCCGCAGGGGCCGCCGACGGAGTCGCGGTACCAGACCTGGAAGTACCGCGTGTCCCCAGCGTTCCACCCCCCCGACGCGCCCAGGCCCGGCCCCCAGCGTGCTTCCCCGACGCCGTCGGGGACCTCGATGCCCAAGCGCACCAGGTCCGTCCCCGCGCAGCGCAGGCCGTCACCGAAGGCGGTGCCGTCCCCGCCGTTGATCGCGTGGGTACCCGCGAAGAGCAGGGCGGACTGAGAGGGCAGGAGGCCGTGGGCTTCGACGAGCAGGCCGTCGTAGACCATGGACGTGTGGCCCAGCGCCTCGCTCCTCGCGCCGGGGCCGGTGGAGTTGCGGCAGCCGGAGCCGGTGCCCGGCGCGCTCGCGTTGCCGCAGGGACAGGTCGTTCCAGATCCGTCCCCAAAACAGAACTCGACGGGGTCGAAGGGGGACTCGAAGACGTTGACTGCGCCGGCAGAGTTGTCCGCCTGCCAGGCGCCCGCGATGACGGATTCTCCGCTGATGGCCACAGACCTCCCGATCCCATCCTGCCCGCTGGTGCCGGTGAGGTCTTTGAGCTTGACGGATTCAGCCCACCTCACGCCGTCGAATCGGAAGGCATAGGCCGCCCCGTAGCCGGGGATGCCACCTCCTGAGACGCTCGGAGCTCCCGTGACCAGGGAATCCCCCTTCACGTCGATGCTATACCCGAAGTGGTCGTCGAAGATCCCATCGGAAGCAACGAGCAGCGCCGTTTCCGTCCAGGAGCCAGCGACCTCCTCGAACACGTACGCAGACCCTGTGCGGCTCGACGCCCCTCCGCCCCGCTTCGCGCCAACCGCCAGGCGACCCGCATCGACCGCAAGAGCGCTGCCGAAGTAGTACCCGACGGATCCGTCGCTGGCGAGGAGCTTCTCGGTCTGTGTCCAGGTCGTTCCGAGCCGGCGAAACACGTAGACGGAGCCTGAGTTGTATCCCTGGTCGTCATCACCCTTGGCTGCCAAGAAGGCCACGTCGTCCTCTATCGCCACGGAGCCTCCGAGGTGGTCTCCCCACGCTGCATCGTGCGCAGTCAAGCGCGCCTGTTCGACCCAGGACACGCCATCGTGGACGTACACGAAAGCTGCCCCCGCTCCGAAATCAGGATTGTGATAGCCCCACACTCCTACGACTGCCGTCGATCCGTCGATGGCCACCGAGTACCCGAGCTTGTCCCCCGGGATTCCCCCGGCGTCCGTGAGCTTGGCCTCACGAGTCCAGTCCGTCCCGGCACGTCGGAAGACGAAGGCTGCTCCGGCGTTGCCTTCATCGGAATCTGCACCTGCAACGAGTACGTCGCCTTGAACGGCCACGGCTCTGCCCAACCCGTCGCCGTATTCGCCATCCACGGCCACGAGACGTGCTTGGTGCGTCCAGTTCAACGCGTTCCTCACCAGCACGTAGACCGCCCCCGTACGGTTCGTCACACCGTCGGCGCTGGGGGCACCCACCACCAGCGTGTCACCGTCGTTGGCGAGCGCCTCCCCGAAGCGCTGTACCCGGGGAGGATCGCTCGGATAGAGTCGCTGGTCCTTCGCGACGATCAGAGGATCGATGATGACCGGGTACAGGGCGCCGTCATCAAAAACTCCGATCAGCAGCTTCCCCGTGTCCAGGATCAACTCGGTCGCCAGCCGCCGCCCCGTCGCATCCCAGGCCGCAAGGCCTTCGTAGCGCAGGATCCCCGGACAGTCCGCGTGCGTGAAGCTGACACCCAGCGCGTCCGCGTCGAGGGTCGCCGCCCATCCTCCCAGAACCTCCAGGGTGATGTACACCGGGCTGCTCCGATCGCCCGGCGGCGCTTTCGCCAGGTCGAAGCCCTGCTCCAAGCCGTCCTCGTCCTGGACGAACCACTGAGTCAAGGCGGCTTGGCCACACTCGAAGCGGTTGCCCTGGACGGAGATCGCCCCACGAACCGGCTCAGGGGCTTCCCCAGCTCTCCCCCACCCTGTGAGCGAGAGCCCCCAGCGCCCATCGCAGGTGCCGTCCGCGTAGACCACCTGGAGCCCCTCGCGAGTCGGGTGGATTCTGACCCCTCCGTCCTGGACGGGCGCCTCCCAGGGATCGAACAGCCCCGCTACGGGAGAGCTGCCGTCGGCACACAGGTCGCCGCTCGCGTCCGGATTGCCGTCGCCCCTCTCGTGAGCGATGGCCCCCGCGAGGATGGCGATGGGGATCAGGGAGTGGAGGGCCAGCACCGCGTCCCGCTCAGGGGTTTCCGCTGAATGGGTAGCGGCGCGAGGGACTGCCCGAGGCGGGCGAGGGTAGAGAAGGGGTGAGGAGCCGTGGAGGCGGGGCCCTGAGCCGGCTATGTGCAACATGATCAGACGTCTCCTTGCAGGTCACTACTGAATGCGCACCTCGAACCGCACTTCATCGTCCCAGGACTCCAGTCCGGAGAGAGTCTCATGGCCGATCCGGACGCGGATGCGGAACAGGCCTCCCATGTTGTAGGAAGCGGGAACAGCCGCCGTCGGCTCATTCGTATCAGGGTCATCTCGGTTGGGCTCGATCTCCCCCGTCTCCCTCGGTCCCCCAAGCAGACTCGCGCCACTCTCCTCATCGATGATGTCGTAGATGAGGCTCCCGGAGCTCGGCCCGATGTTCCGCGGCTCGATCTTGATCCGCAGCGTCTCCCCCGGCGCCGCCGTCAGGGCCGCCTGACCCGCGTCCGGGCCCGAGACGTGGTACACGCCGCCCTCGTCGTAGATCCCCAGGGGCTCGCCGGGATCCACCCTCCCCAACACGAACGCCATGTCCGGCCTCCCCGGATGGGGGAAGAAGCTCGTGCCGCCGTCGGGGGACGACACCGCGTAGGAGTCGCTCCCACCGAAGGTCGCCGCTTGCCCGCCCATCGCCTCCGGCAGGCTCGAGCGCCCCATCGTCACGAAGTAGCCCAGGGGGCGGTCCCCCTCGTTCACCGAGGCGAGCATCAGGTAGTAGTCCCCCGCGGGGAGGGTGATCGGCTCCTCCAGCGTCCCCCCGAACCAGTGCGAGCGATTGAAGACGCCCTGGCGGTCGCGCACGATCTCGGTGGCGAAGACCACCGAATGGGGCACGGACGCCTCGTACAGCCGCGCCTCCAACGGATCGGTCAGGCGCAGGCTGACCTTGCGGTTGGGCGCGTCGATGCGGAACAGGCCCAGGTCCGCGTGCATGGGAGCCGGCGGTGAGCCCGCCACCCAGAACATCGTGAAGCGGTGGGCGAGCGTGAATCCGTCGGCGGGATGCCCGTCGCATCCCTGGGCGGACGCCCCCGCCGCCCCGGCGGAGCCGGCGGCGACGATCAGGACGAAGTGGAAGAGCCGGCGGCGAAGCCCGCCGGGCAGCGCACGGGTCATGGAACTCTCCTTTCCCGATGACGGAGTGGCTGCCCCCACCCTACCCCCGACCCCCGGGCTGCCAAGGGCATCGGCGCCAGGGGCCACGGAACCGTCCGCGCTGGGCCGTGGAGCGAGCCGATGCGGCGGTGGCCGCGCCCTCGACCGAACGACCCGCGGAGCTCCACAGAGCGGAGCGTCGCGACCGTCCGCGGCCCGCCGCTTGGAGGCGCGACTAGCCCGGGTTATTCATGAAGACGTGCACCAGACACAGCAACTCGGTTCCTGGTGGTGCTTTGCGGGTTCTGGCGACGCAGGCGACCCTGAACGGGTCGTCGAGGAAGCCAGGTTCTCATAAAGCGCCGCCAGGGGCCGAGAGGCCGTCGAAGACGGCCGGTTGCGAAGTC
>JASLMK010000059.1 GCA_030746555.1 Planctomycetota bacterium
CTAGCCCGGATGATTCATGAACACGCACACCAGACTTCGCAACCGGCCGTCTTCGACGGCCTCTCGGCCCCTGGCGGCGCTTCTTGAGAACCTGGCTTCCTCGACGACCCGTTCAGGGTCGCCTGCGTCGCCAGAACCCGCAAAGCACCACCAGGAACCGAGCTGCTGTGTCTGGTGTGCGTGTTCATGAATCATCCGGGCTCGCCGCGCTCCGCGGGGTGTTCCTACGCCGATACCCCCGCCGAGGGCTCGCGGCCCTACTTCTCGAGCAGGAAGCTCCCGATGGCCAGGGCGTCCAGGCCCGAGGAGAAGAAGCTGCGCAGGGCCTCTTCCGGCGTGCAGACGATGGGCTCGCCGCTGAGGTTGAGGGACGTGTTGACCAAGAAGGGCGTTCCCGTCTCCCGCTCGAAGTGTCGGAGGAGGGCGTGGTAGCGCGGCAGGACCTGTGGCCGAACGACCTGCGGCCGGGTCGTCCCGTCGACGTGGCGACACTGCTCCATGACCGAAAGCTGCGCTTCGCGCACCGGCAGGGCGACGGACATGAAGCCGGCGTCGTCGCTGCCGCGGACCAGCTCCTCGGCGCTCTCGGCGAGGATCGACGGGCAGAACGGGCGCCAAGTCTCACGACCCTTCACCTCGCGGTTGAGACGGTCGCTCGCATCGGGCCGACGCGGGTCGGCGAGGATCGAGCGGGCGCCGAGGGCGCGCGGTCCCGCCTCCATGCGGCCCTGGAACCAGCCGACGGACTTCCCCGCCGCCAGGCACTTCGCCGCCTCCTCTGCGATGTCGCTCGGCTCGTGGAAGGTCACGCGGCTGAAGCTCAGGGCTGTGTGGATCTCGGCGTCGGAGAACTCGGGGCCAAGGTGGGTGCTCGTGAGCTCGCGCTTGATGGTGTCGCCGCCCCCACGCGCAACCACCATGGCCGCTCCGATCGCCGAGCCGGCGTCGTTGCTCGCGGGGAAGGCGAACACGCGCTCGATCCCCGCCTGGCCGCGCAGGCTCCCGTTCAGCTTGCAGTTCAGGCCGACACCGCCGGCGATGCACAGATTCGGGGTTGGTGACTCCCGCAGGGCGCCGGCCACGAGGTCGCCCACGGCCTCCTCGAGCCGGCGCTGCACTCCCCACGCCAGGTCCACGTAGGCGGGTTGGAGCAGGCGCGCTCCGTCTCGGGGGTTCATCGCCTCCAGAGGCCTGAGGGCGGCGTCGTGGCCGGTGACGAGGTCCACGAGCTTGTCGGTGAACCGCTCAGCGTGGGAGTGGCTGCCAAAGCGCGTGAACGTGGGGTCGACCTCGTAGGCCCCGTCGCGGAAGGAGAGGACGTCCCCCAGGCGCTCGGGCCATGGGTTGTGCGCCGCGCGCTCGTGCCCGAGGCCCGCGAGCGCCATCAGCTTCCCCTCGTGGCGGTAGGGGAGGAAACCCATGTAGGCCGTGAACGCGGCGTAGTACCAGCCCAAGGAGTGGGGGATGGGTGTCTCGCTGAGCACCCGCAGGTCCTCGCCCGATCCGCGGGCGAGCTGCGTGCACGTGTCCTCTCCAGAGCCGTCCAGGGTCAGGACGAGCGCGTCGTCGAAGGGACTCGAGAAGTAGGCGCTGTAGGCGTGGCACAGGTGGTGGGGTACGAACTCGACAGGGGGCAGATCCCCGCGGTGGCCGGTCGCCCGCAGACCCGAGCGAATCTCGGCGAGCAGCCTGCGCGGCGAGTGTTGAAGGAGGTTCCGCAGCACAGACCCGACGTTGCCGGGGCCGCTCCTCTCTCCGCGCCTCCGCCGCGTCCCGCGCAAGCGCGTGGCCCCGACGCCGTACTTGAGGAACTGCCGTCCGATCGAGAACAGCATCCGATAGGGGTACTTGCTCGCATCCCAGGGGAAGGCGACCACGTCGACCTCACCGAGGTCGATCTGCGCCTGACGAAGGCACGAGACCGTTGCACGCACGGGAAACATCCCGTGCGAACCCAGAAGGCGCGTGAAGCGCTCCTCCTCTCCGAACGCGACGAGCTCCCCGTCGCGCAAGAGACAAGCGCCCGGGTTCATGCCGAAGGCGAACACTCCAAGGACGATCATGGTGTCGTGCCGGGCCCGGTGCGGGCGGTTTGGACCGGGCACCGGCCGGTCATCTTACAAGTAGTCTGAAGCGAGCGGAGCGACGAGCCCCGTTCACGGCAGGCATCGCGGGTCATGAACCAACATCGCAAGCGCATCGTCCTGTACTACCCGAGGCAGACGGACGAGCGCAGCGGGACTTCGGCGGGCATGGACCTGTTGCCGGTCGCGCTGCTGAGCATCGCCGCTTGGCCCGTGCGAGAGGGCTATGAGGTCGTCATCATCGACGGCAATCTCTCCTCCGCCGACGAGGCCCACCGACGCGTGACCGAGGCTTGCGAGGGCGCGCTGTTGTACGGCACGACCGGAACCCTGGGGCACCAGGTCTCAGACGGATTGGAGTGCACACGGCGCGTCAAGGCGCGCCACCCCGAGCTCCCCGCCTTCATCGGCGGCTGGTTCGCTTCGGTGATGCCCGAGCTCCAGCTTGCGACAGGCCTCTACGACGCGGTGTGCCTCGGCCAAGGCGAGGTGACCTTCCGCGAGCTCGTGCAGGCGGTCGACGCAGGGACGAGCCTGGAAGACGTCGCTGGCCTGGTGCTCTCTCGTGACGGGCGCTTCGTGCGCACTCGACCGCGCGCCGTCGTGGGCTGGGAAGAGTTGCTCACCTGTCCCTGGGGGATCCTCGACATCGAGCCCTACCGCACCGCCCAGCTCGCAGGGCGAGGGCCGGGAGAGGTGGAACGCCTCCCCGCTCCTCCCGGCTTCGCGGGCAAGCCCTTCTTCGGCATCAGCTACTTCTCCAGCTTCGGCTGCCCCGAGCCCTGCGCCTTCTGCAGCGCTCCGGGGGTCAGCTCCCGGCGGTGGAAGGCGATGAGCGCCGAGCGCATGCTCGACGATCTGTGCCAGCTCCACGAGCGCTGGGGTCTTGACGCCCTACGCTTCTTCGACGCGAACTTCGGCGTTTCCCAGAAGCGTGTGAAGGCGCTGGCAGAGGGCCTGATCGAGCGCGGGCACCACTTCTGGTGGTACGCCCTGATGCAGACCGATCACGTCGCGAAGTACGAACCAGCGACGCTCGACGCGATGCGGGACAGCGGCATGTACTGCGTCCAACTGGGGACCGAGACCGGTGATGCGGGCGTGATGAGCGCGATCGGGAAGCAGTGCGCGCCCGAGGTGAACGAGCGCGCCGTCCGGCGCCTGGCCCAGCGCGGCATCTGCAGCCTGGCCACCTACGTGATCGGTTTCCCCGACGAGTCAGAGCAGGCGATGATGCGCACGGTCGAGCAGTGCGAGCGCATCGCCTCGGTCACGCCGCTGTGTCGGGCGATGGTCTGGCCGTTCCGGCCGATCCCGGGCACCGGGATGTACCCGCGCTCACTCGAGTTGGGCTTCGAGCCTCCCCCGACCCTGGCGGGCTGGGGAGAAGCGGACTCCTACCACCTCACCGACCAGTCGCCCTGGCCCGGCCAGCTGCCGCCGCGAGTCGCCGAGCGTCGCAAGGTGTACGAGCACTTCGCGGGCCTGGCCGTGGGCGTGGGCAAGCGTCGCATCGGCTTCTGGGGCAGGCGCGCCCAGCGGCGCGTGCGGGAGCAGGACTACCGCCACGCACGCTTGGAGGCGCGGGTCTACACCGTCCTCGACGCCGTGGCTCGCCGTGTGCTGCCGACGGCGCCCGATCGGCGGATCGCGCGTCTCAGCGGGTACCAGACGAGCGTGCTGGCGGCCCGCGATCGCCCCGGCGCGGGTTCAGCTCCGGCCTGAGCGTGCCCTGGCCTGGGCGTCGACGAGCTCGTACTCCTCGAGGAACTCGTCGGTCAGACGCTCGATGGTGAAGTGCTCCTCGAGCAGCCGTCTCCCCGCGTCGCCCATGCGGGCGCGGACTTGGGGGTCACGCAGGAGGCGTGCGATGCGCTCGGCGAACTCCTCGACCTCGTAGGGGTTGGCGACGAAGCCGTTCACGCCGTCGCGGATCACCTCGGGGCAGCCGCCGAAGCTCGTGGCGACTACCGGGCGCGAGAACTCCATCGCCTCGAGGTTCATCAGTCCGAAGGTCTCGAAGCAGATCGAGGGCGTGAGCATCACGTCCGTTGCGGCCATGGCGCAGGCGAGGTCTTCGCCGTCCAGCCAGCCCGTCGACACCACGAGGTCGTCGACTCCGCACTCGGCCGCGTAGGGCGCGAAGCCCTTGTACACCTCCTCCTTGCCCAGGACGATCATGCGCAGGTCATCGAACTCGGCGCGCAGGATGGCGAGCATCTCGAACACCTGACGCACGCCCTTGAGGTCGTGGAGCCTGCCGCCGATGGCGACCGTCTTCTTGTCGGAGAGGCCGTGCCTCGCCCGGAAGGCGCCGACGGCGTCCTCGGTGGGCATGTCCGCCCTGATCCGAATGGCGTTGTTGATGGTGCGGTCCACCTGGATGCCGTTGGCGCGCAGGGCGACTCCCTGTTCGTCGGTGACCACCGTGAGGCGGTCGACCGTCTCTTCGAGTACGCGGCGGATGGCGGCGTTGCGGCCGGGACGAAAGCGGAACCTCTGGCAGGGAATGCACTTGGAGATCCTGGCCCGGTAGTCCTTGCGGGCGAAGCGGTGCTCGGCGCCCCCGTGGAAGCAGTCGAGCTTCTGGTAGCAGAAGGTCATCGAATCGTGAGCCGTGAACACGATCCCGGCACCGACGGCGCGGGCCTCGGCCAGCGCCGCGTAGGAGAGATGGGTGTGGATGAGGTGGCTGTGGACGACGTCGGGCCGCCAGGACTCGAGAACCTCGCGCAGGGGGCCGAGCACGGAGCGGTGGCGCAGGCAGACCCACGAGCGAAACCGCGGCGGGTAGTCGGAGTGGATCAGGAACACCTCGCACTCCTCGACCGTCCGCCGACCGCACTCCCCTGGGTCGGGCGTCGTGGAGACGACCGCCGTCTCGTGACCGCGCGCGCGCAGGCAGGCGGCGTGCTGGTACATCTGCCGGACCGAGGAACCGATCCGGGGGTCCCAGAGGTCGATCAAGAACAGGATCCGCATGGGCGCTCGGCAGCCATTGTCAGGCTGGCCCGTCCGCTCTCAAGAGCGGTGAGCGATATCAAGCGCCGCTCTCGCTCGAGCCGAGTCCCGCGATGCGGGCTCGCAGGCCGGCGCCGACCCTGCGCAGCCCCGAGAGCAAGCCGGTCCCGCGCAAGCGCCGCGCGATCCGCTCCAGAGCCGGGTAGCCGCGGATGGTCTGCCACAGGAAGGCGTCGGCCCGCTCGAAGAGCCCGGCTCGCTCTCCCGCGACGAGGAAGGAGAAGTCGCGGAAGAGGCGTTCGACCTGGCGGTCGGGGAACTCGGGGAGACCGAGCCGCGCACGGAAGCGCTCGGCGCAGTCCTCGAGGCGCGGCACGACGATACCCCTCTCCTCGCAGACCTGCGCCAGCTCGGTCCCGGGATAGGGGTAGAAGATCCCGATGTAGCTGCGCGCGATGACGCTGGAGCGATTGATCTCCACCGTCTCCATGAAGTCCTCGGGGGTCTCTCCGGGGATGCCGATCAGGTTGTAGGCGTACACCGACAGTCCCGCGTTTCGCGCGTCCTCAAAGGTCTCGAGCAGGTCTTGATTGGATTCGTAGCGCTTGAGCACCTCGCGGCGGATGCGCTCGCTCCCCGACTCGATGCCGATCCGCAGGTAGGAGAACCCCGCGCGAGCGAGTGCGGCGAAGAAGTCGGGGAAGCGCTTGCCGGGGTGGACACGGAAGTTGGTCGCGAACTCCAACGGCGCGGCGCGGCCCGCGTTGAACTCCTCGAGCCGCTGCGCGAACTCGAAGGCCCACTTGCGGTTGGAAGTGATCGTCTCGACCTCGAAGTAGCAGTAGGTGGCCTCAGGGAACTCCTCGCAGAGGCGCTCGAGCTCGGCGACGACGCACTCCACCGCACGGAAGCGGACGAACTTGCCTTCCGCGGTCTGGGAGAGGGCGTGGTTGGAGCAGTAGGTGCAGGGAAACGGGCAGCCCCGGGCGATCAGGATCGTGTGCTTGCGGGCGTCGGCAATCCACTCGCGCCACAGGGAGCGGTCCGGGAAGGCGAGGGAGTCGAGCTCCTGTTCGAAGTGTCGCGCGGGATTGCGCTCGATCCCGGCGGCGTCATGAAACCACCATCCGGCGATCCCCGCCGGCCGCTCCCCACGATCGAGGGCGGCGGCGAGCTCGACCACGGCCGCCTCGCCCTCCCCGATGCAGACGGCGTCCCAGGGCTCTGCGCAGACCTCGCCGGGGCACAGGATCGGATGGGTGCCGCCCACCGCGTGGTAGGCGTCGGGGCAGCGCTGTCTGGTGTAGCCCGCGATCTTCTCGACGAAGGGGTACTCGGTCGCCACCGCAGTGAAGCAGATGAGCTCGGGACGCGAGCGCTCGATGGCGGCGTCGACCTCGCTCTTGAAGCGCCCGTGGCGCAGGACGACGAGCGAGTTCTCGTGACCCGCGCGCTCCAGGGCCGCCGCGAGGTAGGCGACCGAGAAGGAGATCTCGATGAACTCCGCGATGGGCTTGGAGGGCGCCGGGAGGGACTCGGAGACCGTGTAGACGTGGAGGACTCTCATGTCCGGGCGGCGAACGCGAGTGTACCACCCCCGCGGACGGGTCGCGGACGAGGCCCGTGGAGCGCCTCTCAGCGCTCGTCGCGGAGGCGCTCGAGACCCGCCGCAGCCGCGGCGGCCGTGGAGGCGTGCTCCAGCGCCCGGAGGTAGTGGGCGCGTGCCTGGGCGGTCCTGTCGAGTTCCTCGAGCACACGCGCGAGGTTGAGTCGGGCGGCCGGGAACTCCTCGCGGGCCGCGAGGGCACGCCGGAACAGGGCCGCCGCTTCCTCGAAGCGCTCCTGCCGGGCGAGGACGCCACCGAGATTGACGGCGACGTCGGCATCGTCTGGGCGCAGGAGGAGGGCGCGCTCGAGGTGCTCGCGCGCCGACTCCAGACGGCCCTGGGTGGAGAGCACCATCCCCAGCCCCGCGTGGACCGCTCCCGACTCGGGGTCGATCCTCAGGGCGGATTCGAAGTGTCGTCGTGCCCGCTCGCCCTCGCCCTTGCGAGTGAAGGCCACGGCGAGGTTGTAGTGGGCGGCGAGCTCCCCATCGTCCTCGGCGAGGGCTGCGCTGAGGGTGACGATCGCCTCGTCGAGCCGGCCGGATGCGAGGTGGCGCACGCCGTCGTTGATCAGCACCCGCGCGGACCCGCCCCCGCTGCCTCCCAGATCCAGGGCACGCTCGAGCGCGAGCGCCGCCCCGGCCGATCCCGGCTGCGGGGCCGGCAGCCGGCCGGAGGTCTGGCGGCGAAGCACGTCGGCGAGGCCCTCGGCGGCGCGCCGGCAGCCGGCGGGGGAGGGGTGGGTGCGGTCGCCAATCGTCCACTCCAGCCGCGGGTTGGGCCCGCCCTCGTCTCGAAAGTAGGGCGAGAGGCGCGCGGTCGGGATGCCGCAGGATGCCGCGATGCGTTCGATCACGAGGGTCTGTCCCTCGTCCGCGGGTGGGGGCGTGCGACCGTCACTCGACGGCGCCGGTCGTCCGTTTCCGTCGATCCCTCCCGTATCGATCACGCCATGATCGAGGAAGGTCGGCCAGACGGCCACGACCGTGGTGAAGCCGTGCTCGTCAGCCAGGCGCGCCAACTCGCCAAGGCCGGAAGTGACGTTGCCCTCGCCCACGGCGCGTCGATTCCACGCGGTCGGCTCCAGGTCGGCTTGGAACTGGAACAGGTTGAGGCGCAGGGCTGCGAGGCGGAAGAGGTGCGAGCGCTCGAACAGGTGGTTCGCCCACGCCGGGCGAGGGCTCGCGCCCAGGCGCAGGGCCTCGCGGTTGAAGTCGGTGAAGTCGTTGTGGACGAAGACGAGCACGACCACGTCCGGCTCGAAGGCCAGGCCACGGTCGGCGAGCAGGGCGACCTCGGCGCGCGTGTTGTAGCCGCTCACGCCGAAGTTGAGGACCTCGGTGGCCTCGTCGCGCAACAGCTGCTCCAGACGGCTGGAGATGGTCTCTCCCTCGGCCACTCCGTGCCCCTCCACGACGGAGTCGCCGAGCAGGATCACACGCCGCTCGATGCCTTCGGGTCGCGCGTGCGTGCGCGGTCGGTCGCGCAGCCCATGAGCGTTCGTGCGCTCGAAGGTCCGCCGCAGGTCGGGCGCGGCGTTGCGGTAGTCGCGCTTGAGCTCATAGCCCAACAGCGGGTTCCGCGAGCGCTCGTAGGCGCTCTCGGGCGCCTCGAGGTCGATCGCCTTGACCTCCCCCGCCCCACCGCGAACCCGCGCAAGGCCCTCCCCGGTGACGAGGGCGAGCACCAAGCCGAGCGCCACCGCGAGCGCCCTGTGGCGCCGCCGGCGCGGTGGTTCCTCCCGCGGTGTGTGCCGCTCTCTCGCTTGCTCGCGCCCCATCGCTCTGGGGTGCGAGCTTACTCCTTCTCCAGCGCGATCCGCACCCAGTCGACTCCCTCGAAGGGAACCTCCGCCTCCACCTCGACGGGCCGATAGCCCGCGATCCCGGTGAACACGATCCGGTACCGCCCGGGAGCGGTGAAGGAGACCGTGTCCTCGCTCAACCAGTCGAGCTCGCCCTCGCCGTCGAGCGCCTCCGCCTCCACCTCCCATTCGAAGAAGTTCGTGGGG
Source organism: Planctomycetota bacterium (assembly GCA_030746555.1). Taxonomy (GTDB): domain Bacteria; phylum Planctomycetota; class UBA1135; order UBA1135. Next base: position 8,664 of record JASLMK010000059.1, read on the forward strand.
ACCGCCGTCTCGCCGTCCTCGAAGAGGAACCGCAGGCCCCCGGCGACTCGCTCGAAGAGCCACTCGCGCTCGGTGACCCCCGGCGGCAGGTCGACCTCCTCCGCATCGGTCTCCGCATAGCCTTCGGCCTGCAGGGAGAGCTCGATCCTCCCCGCGGGGATGATCAGGGTGTGGATTCCGCGCTCCTCGTCGAACTGCGGCGGCGTCCATACGACGCCTTGGGGGAAGCTCGAGCCTGCGACTCGCCAGTCCACGCCCAGCGCGTCGATGGGCTCTCCCGTGATGGCATCGACCGCGGAGATCCGCAACTCGGCCGGATCGGGGACGACGAGGTCGACGCCGGTGGTCACCGGTGGAGCGGCCTCGAAGTCGATGTGGAGGGCCGTCGCGGCGAAACCGAGCTGCCAGGTGCCGGCGGCGGGCAGGGTGAGCTCCCAGTTCAGCAACTCGGGATCGGTCGGATCGGCGGCGAGCTCGGAGTGCTGCAGGTACAGGATGCGGTCCGCCCAGCGTTCGGTCTCCCCGCTGGGGACGAAGCGCAGGTTGAAACCCTGTTCGCGCCAGTAGGCTCCGACGCGCACGCTGCCGCTGCACGGGACGCGCCCGGGGGCGGTGAGGTCGGAGGTGACCGCGAGCACGACGTCGGTTTGCTCGCCCGCGACGATGGAGACGACGGCCTCACCGAGGACCCCGACGTCGTCCCACCAGTCCCCGACCTCCAGCGTCGCCCTCAACTCTCCGGGTGGGACGCCGCTCCACTCCAGGATCCGCTCGGCTCCGAGGGCGGCCTCGATCACCGGGGCACGCGCTTCGCCCCTGCGCATGCGGACGAGCACCGGCGCCTTGCCCGTGATGAGCGGTGTGAGGCCCACGATCTCGAGGCGCAGGCTTCCGCCGGGCTCGAGGGCGACGAGGTACTCCCCGCCGCGCACGTGATCGACTTGGACATCCGCCCATCCGTATCCCCGAGCGTGGACCCAGCAGGTGGTCGCCGTAGCCCAGTCGGGGTCGTCGGCTGTCACGAAGATCGGCGAGGAGAGGCCGAGACGACGCTTCGCGTAGGCTTGTGGCGCCCCCGGATGGAGCGCGCCCTGGTCCTCGAGATCGTAGGCCTGGCGCAGCTCGATGCCGCTGAGGTGTGCTCGTGTGGCGGCGTCGACCACGACCAGGGTGACCTCCGCCAACGGTCTCGCCACCACGATCAACCGCAGGTCCTCGAGCGGTCCGCTCAAGAGCTCGCCCCCGTACTCCGCCACGAGGGCGGCGCGCCGTCCGTCGGCCAGGTGGATCGAGCTCACGACGCAGACCTCGGGATCGGGCAGGCGAAGGGTGAACCGGCCGGCGGTGACCTCGACCGGGACCTTCGCAGGCACCTCGCCGGTGCGCGAGAGGACCTCGAAGTGCCCGTCGGCGGGCGGCAGCTCGAGGTCCTCGCCGTCGAGCAGGACGAGGGTGCCCCGCACGAGGTGGCCGTCGAGCTCCGCGAGGGTCTTGCCGCCCGCCTCCAGAGGCTGCGGCCCGTCCGCGATCTCCTCTCGGCCCTCGCCCAAGCGCGAGCGAGCCTCGACGGCCACGGCGGAGGCGGCGGGCGGGTCCGATGGCGCACGAGCCTCCACCGTGTCGATCACCGGCGCCGCCAGTCCCTCGGAGACGGGCGGATCGCGCAAGAAGAGCGCGATGGAGCCGCAGACCAGGATCGCCAGGAGTGCGAGGAGGACGGAGGGGGGGGACGGGCGCATGGGTGCGGTCGGACGCAAAGACGGGATGGAGGAGGGACCGAACGGCTCATTCTGCCTCTTTCGCGCCGGCCCGAACCACCGCGCCGCGACCGGAGCGACGGGCGCGGCGAGGACCGTCCTTGGGACGTTCGCGGGCGGCCCCGCCCGGAAGGCGAGCTCCTGAGGGCGATCTAGGGACCGTGTACACTCCAGCCGATGGACTGGAACCCGATCGGCGTCGCCGTGCCCTTCTTCATGCTGCTCATCGCCGTCGAGGCATGGGCGGCGCACCGGCGAGGACGACAGGTCCACCGGCTGAACGACTCCCTGGCGGACCTGGGTTGCGGCGTCACCGAGCAACTCCTCGCCCTGTTCACCCACGGCTTCCTGTTCGCGATCTACTCGTGGGTCTGGTCGCGGTGGGGGATCCTGGAGCTGTCCCTCGCCTCGCCGCTCACCTGGATCGTCGGTGTCGTCGGCGTCGACTTCTTCTACTACTGGTACCACCGCTTCAGCCACCGCGTGCACTTCGCCTGGGCGATGCACGTCGTCCACCACCAGAGCGAGGAGTACAACCTGGCGGTGGCCCTGCGCCAGTCGGCGTTCGGTCCGCTCTTCTCCTGGGTCTTCTACCTGCCTCTGGCCTTGCTCGGCCTGCCGCCCGCGGTCTGGGCGGCAAGCGTCGCCGTGAGCCTGATCTACCAGTTCTGGATCCACACCGAACTCGTGAACCGGCTGGGTTGGTTCGAGTGGGTGTTCAACACGCCGTCGCACCACCGCGTCCACCACTCGATCAACGCGCGGTACATCGACCGCAACCACGCGGGCATCCTGATCGTCTGGGACCGCCTCTTCGGGACCTTCGAGCGCGAAGCCGAGCCTTGCACCTACGGGAGCTTGAGTCCGCTGCGCAGCTGGAATCCCCTCTGGGCAAACCTGGTTCCGTGGGCCGACCTGTGGCGCGCGAGCCGTGGCCTGCCGCGCAGGATCGATCGCTGGCTCCTGTGGTTTCGTCCGCCGGAGTGGAAGCCCGAGGGGGCGGCGGACGAGCGGGCCTTCCCGCCGGAGGGCTTCGGCTACGACGCGCGCCCCGTCCCGGCCGTGCGCCCGTACCTGGTCGCGCAGTTCGTCCCCGCCGCCGGCCTCCTCGTGGGCCTGCTCCTCTTCAAGGAGTCGATCCCGCTCTGGGCGCGGGCGGTCGGTGCCATGCTGTTGCTCTCGGCGCTGTTCACCTGGAGCGGGTTCCTGGAGGGCCGGTCCTGGGCCGTGGGTCTGGAGGGCGTGCGCCTGCTCGCTCTGGTGATCTGCGCCGCAACGGTGGCCTCCTCGGGGCAGCACGTCGCCGCCGCCGTCGCTCTGGGGGCCTTCTCACTCGCCAGCGCCGGCTACCTGATCCACCACCGGGGGCGGCTCGTGGGCGCCGTCGCCCCATGATCCTCGCGCTGGCGTTCTCGCTCTCGATCGCGACGGGACGAGGCGGTGACCCCGCCGCGGAGTGGGGGAGCTGGCGCGGCCCGCTCGGGACGGGGGAGGCGCCCCTGGCGGACCCGCCGATCCGTTGGAGCGAGACGCAGAACCTGCGTTGGAAGACGGCCCTCGACGGCGAGGGGCACTCGAGCCCGGTCGTGTGGGGGGAGCGTGTGTTCCTGACCGCGGCCGTCGCCGTCGGAGAGGAGCTCGAACCCAGGCCCAGCCGCATGGAGGGCGCCCACGACAACACCCCGGTGACGCGCCGCCGGCAGTTCGTCGTGCGGGCCTTCGAGCGGGCGACCGGGAAGGCGGTGTGGACCAGGGCCGTCGGTGAGGGCATCCCCACCGACACGGCCCACGAGAGCGCGGGGTTCGCCTCGGCCTCGCCCGTCACCGACGGAGAGCACCTGTTCGCCTCCTTCGGCTCGGCGGGGCTCTACGCCCTCGACTTGTCGGGCGAGGTGTCGTGGGCGATCGATCTGGGGGACATGCAGATCAAGCACTCCCACGGCGAGGGCGCGGGCCCGGCCCTGTTCGCCGACACCTTGGTCGTCAACTGGGACCACGAGGGGGACTCGTTCGTCGTGGCGCTGGACAAGTGCACCGGCGAAGAGCGCTGGCGCAGGGCGCGCGATGAGCCGACGAGCTGGGCGACGCCCTTGGTCGTGGCCCATGCCGACGGCGCCTTGGTGATCGTTCCGGGCAGCGGGCGCCTGCGGGCCTACGACCTGGACGACGGGACCGTGGTCTGGAGCTGCGGAGGGCTCTCGGAGAACATCGTCGCCTCGCCGGTCGCCGCGGCGGGGCTGGTCGTCGCCGGCAGCAGCTACGCCCGCCAGGGTGTTCTCGCGGTGCGGCTGGCGAGCGCGCGGGGGGACCTGACGGAGGGGGCCGAGGGGCTCTTGTGGTCCCGGCGGCGTCGGGCACCCTACGTACCCTCGCCGTTGCTCTACCGCGGAGTCCTCTACAACCTCCAGCACTATCAGCCCCTGTTGTGTCGCACGGAGCTGGCGAGTGGAGAGGAGGCGCAGGTCCAGCGCCTGGAACTCTCCAACCTCTACGCCTCTCCCGTGGCCGCCGCCGGGCGCATCTACCTGACCGACCTGGACGGCGCGACCCTCGTCTTGGATCACGCGCCCCTCGCGGAGGCCCCGTCCCCGCTGGCCCTCAATCTCCTAGACGACTCCTTCAGCGCCTCGGCGGCGATCGTCGGCCGGGAGCTGTTCCTGCGGGGCGACCGCTGGCTGTACTGCCTCGCCCGCGACTGAGGAGCACGCCGTCCTACTTCGCGAAGGCCGCGAAGAGCTCCTTCTCGGCGAGGGACTGGCCGAGGCCGTGGTTCTCCGGTTGCAGGGCGAGCGGGTAGTCGCCCCAGGCCTCGCCCGCGGCCCACCAGGCCGCTTGGACACCCGCCTGGTCGAGCGCTTCGAGAAAGGGGCCGAGGAGGCTCGTCCAACCCTCGTCGGCGACGGGGACGCCCAGCTCGCCGAGGAAACCCTGCGCCTCGTTCTCGCGCAGCCACTTGAGGAAGGGTTCCAGGCGGGCGAGGGGCCGCTTGGTCAGGAAGGGATCGCGCTCGAACTCCTCGTCGAAGGACTGCCGGTACTGGCCGGAGGCGTCCTCGTCGAAGTAGCAGTGGGCCTCGTAGATGATCGCGTTCTCGCGGTCTTCGATCCACGGCTGCGAGGGATTCACCCAGGCCCACCGGGCGGCGCTCGCCCAGCTGTCGCCGCTGACGTAGATGGGCGTGGCGTCGCCGCCGGATCGAATCGCCTGTACGGCCTTGATCGAGGCGTCGACCCAGACGCCCTCGCCCAGGTCGTGCGGCTCGTTCATCAGCCCGTAGCCGGCGTTCTCGGGGAGCCCGCAAAGGGCGAAGGAGAGGCGCGCCCAGAGCTCGGCGAAGTCGTCGGAGGAGAGCGGAACACGGCCCTCGACCTCCTTGTCCAGGGCGTATTCCGCCGGTGCGCCTCCGATGCTCTGCACGTACCTGCCGTAGTTGTGCAGATCGAAGATGGCCCGCCCGCCGACCTTCGCGGCCAGGCTGGCTTGCAGGCGCAGGTGCTGGAGGGCGTCCGGATCGAGCGGGCCTCCCAACAGCGGTTGGACTCGCTCCCAGCGGAAGGGGATGCGGAACGTCTTGAACCCCAGGCTGGCGAGCATCTCGTAGGTGCGCGCGCGATTCACGCAGAACTCCGTGCCGCTCTTGCCCGGGTTCTCGGCGCAGAACTCGGGGAGCTCGCTCCCGAACTCCAGTCCCGCGACGCTGATGGCGCGCGGAGTGGGGGCGAGTGACTCGGGGCGCTCGGGGGGTGCGGCCCGGGGACCGGCCATGGGGCGCGGCGCGGGCCGCCCGAGTCGCCGGGCCCGTTCGTGCAGGCCGCGGATCTTCTCCGGTGAGGAGTCCATCGGGGGGATTATCGGTCCCCACCGCGTCGGCACTGAAGCCCGCCCCCCCACGGCGGGGGCGGGGCGGCCCCTCGCGGGCCGGTCTTGGGACTCTACTGGCCTCCGCGCAGCTTCCTGCCGCCCCGAACCTCCGCCAGGAGGGCCCGGTAGTGGTGCTGGGCCTCGTCGTGCTTGCCGGCCGCGCTCAACGCGTCCGCCAGTCGCACGCGCAGGTCTCTGTCGGTCGGGTCTTCCTCGACGGCGGTCCTGAGCATCACCAGGGCCCGCTCGTGGTCCCCGGCCAGGGCCAGGGCGGTCGCGAGGCGTCCGGGGATCTCGGGGCGCTGGGCCACGGAGTGGTCGTAGAGGCTCACCATCCACAGCAGCCGGCGCGTGTCGCTCTTGGAGCGTCGGTCGGCACCCAGGTAGGCATCGAGGAACCCCGAGAGCAGGCGCCAGTCGCCGTCGTTCTCGTCATGGCCCTCGTCGATCATGCGACCGTACTCGGCCAGGGCTTCATCGGCCTCGCCCGACCAGGTCATGGTCTCGGCCAGGAGCATCCGAATCTCCAGGTCGTAGGGCGTCTCGGCGAGCAGATCGCGATAGACGCGCTGGGCGTCTTCGAATCTCTTCTGCCAGGTCAACAGGTTCCCGAGCTCCAGCTGCAGGCCGCGATCGGAGGGTCGCTCGCGGAGGAGCTCCCTGATCATCTGCTCCGACGCATCGAACATCAGGAGCGAGTTGTAGATGGAGATCAGCTCCAGGCGGACCTCGAAGGTCTGGGGGAGGGTCGAGTACTGCCGCAGCGCCTCGTCGGCGAGGCCGACCTGCAAGAGCAGTCCCGCGTACTCCTTGCGCGTCGTGAGATCATCGGGGAACTGGGCCAGGGCGCGGCGGAACAGATCCAGAGCCGCGTAGGCGTCGCCGTCGACGAGCGTATTCCGAGCCTGGAGGACTTGGAACGTCAGCAGATTGGGGTCGTCGGGGTTCACCCGCGCGAGCCGAACGATCCAGGCCTCGCTCGTCTCGTGGGCCTCGCGGCCGCGGCCGGCTCGCGTGAGCGCGCTCACCAGTGCCATGCCCATGTTGGGGTCCTGGGGATCCCTGGCGGTCAGCACGCGGCAGACCCGAACCAAGTCGCCATTGCGGCCGGACTCCTCGAGGGCGTCCTTCAGCAAGAGCAGCCTGCGTCGCTCGGGATTCGGCGTGGCGAGGGTGTCCGCGAGGATGCGGTCGAGGTCCTCGGGACGGATGTCATCCGCCTCCAGGATCTCCTCGCCGTTTCCGGACGCCAACAGGAGGTCGTCGTCGTGCACCTCGTGGAAGAGCCCGATCGCGATCGGGGAGAACGCCGCGACGGTAAGGGCGCCGGCCAGTACGGGCCGCGAGTAGGGCCTCGGGGGCATCTCGTGGCTGAGGTCCAAGGACGACCGCAGGACCGGCTGGGCCCCCAGGTCGATCAGGGACTGCATCATGCTGCGGCCCTGGCCGTGGAACTCGTCGAAGACCATCACGTACTCCACCACGCTGTGGGGAGGCTCGGTGATCATGCGGGCGTCTGAGGCCTTGGCCGTGACATGGATCGTGCCTACCGGGCTGACGACCTCCGCCTCGTAGGTGGCTTCCTCGTCCAGGGGCGTGGCCAGGATGCAGCGCATGGCCCTGATGCTGAGGTCACGGGTCGTGCAGTGCACCTCCTCGTCGCCGAGCTTGAGGGTCACCGGCAACTTGAACTCCTCTCTCGCCACCTCGCGGTGGGAGATGTGCGGGCGCCGGAAGCCGCTCTCGCGGTTGCGCTCGAAGACGGAGTACCAGGGTGCCACGGCATAGCGCTGGGCGATGCGCCCAGCCGCGTCGAGGGTCTCGGGGGCGGGGTCGGTGAACTCGAGTCCATAGCGGAAGAGTGCCGGGACGTCCATGCCCCGGGTGGCTTCGCCTTCGCGATGGGCCGCGTAGCGGATCACCGCGTCGGCCTCGAGGCGGTCGGAGTTCACGATCACCGTGATCTTGCCGCGCACGTTGGTCGGCAGGCTGGAGTAGGCCACCATGCCGATGCCCATGTCGCTGAGGTCACTCGTGACGCCCATGCCCTGGTAGAGCTTGCCTTCCTCGTCCTTGAATTCGTATTCGACGGGGAGGTTCACCCGGTGGCGGTAGGTGATGCGCTGGGAGGCGGGTGCCATCGCGCAGCGCAGGTAGGAGATCGCGTACCGCGAGTGGTGCAACACGAGGAACGTGGCGATGCCGAGCCCGATCAGGTCGAGCTGGGGATCGAACAGCAGGTGGCTGACCACACCGTAGATCAGGGCGGCCCACATGACCGCCAGCAGGATGATCTGCGGCACGATGTGCGGGAGCACCGCTCCCTGGCGACCACCGCGCTTCTTCGTCACCACGAAGCGCGCCTTCTGGGACGGGAAGATCACGCGCCAGAAGGCGCGAATCTGCGTCCAGTAGTTGGCCATGTTGAAGAACTCGACCAGGCTGTAGTTCGTGTACCCGCGGTAGATGACACGCAGGGTGAACATCACCGAACCGATGTAGGCCAGGAAGACGGCGGCGAGGAAGGGCGTGAACTCCCTCACGGGGGAGACGCCGCTCAACAGCATCATCACCGGCGTGATGTACAGCACGAGCCTGGGGACGCCTCCCGCCCAGTGGACGATCGAGGCGAAGTAGGTCAAGCGCTGCTTGAGGTCCAGACCGCGCATGGTGAGCGGGTTGTCGAACTTCAGGATCGACAGGTTGCCCTCGGCCCAGCGCATCCGCTGGGAGTGGAAGGTCGTCACGTCCGCGGCGCCCTGACCGGCGATCAGGCGCTCGCTGACGTAGACCGTGCGCCAACCGGCCGCGGACAGCCGCATTCCGGTGTGCATGTCCTCGGTGATCGTCTCGGTCGCGATGTAGCCGACGTCCTTGAGAGCCTTGCGGCGGAACACCGCCGCGCTGCCCGCGAAGATCACCGAGTTCGTGTTGTTCCGACCGGGCTGGATGATCTTGTAGAAGAGCAGTCCTTCGTCCCAGAAGCGCTGCTTCTCGTAGTTGACGCGTCCCTGGAAGGTGTCGAAGTTCGAGAACGCGTGCGGGGACTGGACCATGCCCACTTCCGGATTGCGGAAGTAGCCGATCATCCTCGAGAGGTAGTTGGGCTCGGGGACGTGGTCGGCGTCGAGGATGGCGATGAACTCGCCGTCGGTCTGGTCGAGCGCGTGGTTGAGGTTGCCCGCCTTCGCGTGCAGGTTGTTCTCACGTGTCTTGTAGTGCACGCCAAGCTCCTCGCAGAGCTGCTTGACCTCCTCGCGGCCACCGTCGTCCAAGAGGAACGTGCGGTGGGGGTAGTCCATCGCCAGGCACGCCTGCAGCGTGCCGCGCAGGATCGCGATGTCCTCGTCGTAGGAAGGGACGAAGACGTCGACCTCGGCGTCCTCGAGGGGCGGCTGCTCAGGCGGTTCCTCGGGGTCCCACACCTGCATGAAGAAAAGCACCAGGGAGACGCAGCCCCAGATCTCGGCGAGGTACAGGAGCCACGAGGCGCCGGTGGCGTACCAACTTCCGGTGTTGAGCGTATAGAGGCCTCGATACACGATGTAGAACGTGCAGATGAGGCTGCAGGTGACCATCAGGCCCTGTCGTAGTTTCTTCGACACGGTCCTTACTCTCTTGGATGGGTGGACTGGGGCATCTGGGAGGAATTGCTGGGGCCAGGGGCCTGCAGGGCATCGATCCGGGATCCTAGGGGGATGACAAGGTCAATCTCGGAACTTCGAACAATCGTATCCCACGATGGGGACCAGGGGGGGGTGTGAAATGTTTTCCTTTGCAGAGTGAGATTGATTTGAAGGCCGCAAGAGATGGTATTCAGGCACCCGCATGTCTGAAAGAGCCCAGAACAGGCCCCGAAACAGGCCGGGATTGGGCCTGCCGTGCGGTCTGCCGGCCTCACGACGGTCTACGCGAAGCCCCGCCCGAACGGCTCCGCAGTCACTCACCCCGCGACCTGGGAGGGCGGATGTGGGGGAGTTGGGGGGCGTCCAGGCCTCCACGGGGCTGGACCGAGAGGGGGAACGTGTCCCACCAGTCCCCGGCAGCCCAGTAGCAGGTCTCGATGCCGCGCCGGTCGGCCTCCTGGAGGAATGAGCCCATCACCGGGAACCAGCGCGAGTCGGTCGAAGGGACCCCGTACTCGCCGATGACGCCCCGCACGCCGTTGCGCTCGCACCAATCGGCGAAGTCCCGCAACCTGTCCACGCCGCGGGTCCACAAGCCGGGATCCCGGGCGAGCTCGGCGTCGAAGGTGACGGTGTACTTGCCGCTGGCGTCAGCGTCGAAGTACGTGTGCGCTTCGTAGACCGTTCGGTCGGCCGGATCGTCGATCCAGGCTCGCGGGCCGTTGGACGCCGTCCAGGCGTGGCTCCCCGACCACTGGTCACCGCTGACCCAGACCGTGGTCGTGTCCCCGTACATGCGGAGCATGTCCACGACGTGCTGGGAGATCGCGTGCCAGCTCGCCTCCCCCATGTCGTGGGGCTCGTTCATCAGCCCGTAGGCTTCCAGGGCAGGGTGGTCGCGTACGTGTCCGCCCAGGCGGAGCCAGAGGATCGCCAGGTGGTCGCGCGTGACCGCGCCGAATGAGGTCGGGTCCGCATCCACGATGCGCCCTTCGGGGAAGCGCGACTCGCCGGTGACGTAGCGCCCGTAGTTGTGCAGGTCGAGCACGACGCGGCAGCGGTTGTTGGAGGCGGCGTCGAGGAAATCGACGATGCGGGCCAACTCGACCTGATCCAGTTCCCCGCCCGGGCGGTGTTGCAGGCGCTCCCAGCGGAACGGCATGCGCACCAGGTTCATGCCCTGCTGGGAGAAGTACCGCAGGGTGGTGGGTGAGCAGTAGACGTAGTCGACGCCGTGCACCCCGGGAGTGAGGGCCGAGAACTCTCGTTTCTCGGTTCCGAACTCCGCCCCGGCGATGTTGATGCCGCGGGGGGTCTGCTCGACCGGGACGGAGGCGCAGTGCCCGAAGGCGAGGACGGCGGCCGTCGCTGCGAGGGCGAGGGGAGCTCGCTGCGTGAGGGTCATGTGCGCCAGAGGGAGTCGGTCGCCCCGACGAGCCTGTGAGACAAAAGCACCGCCTGTGCGGGCTCTCGCGGACCGGGAGGGCGCTCAGGACGCCTCCTGGCCGCGAGCGCTCCGATCAGGGCCAGCGGACGACGACTTGGGCTCCGAGCTTCGTGACGTCGATTTCCGAGGAGCGGATCGCGCTCGTCCCGAAGGTCAGGCCTAGCCAGGAGTTGAAGTCGTAGCCCGCTTCCACCCCGAGCTCGGTGTAGCCCGCGCCGTTCGCGTCCATGGCCACTCTTCCGGTCGTGCCGTACCACATCCTGGGAGATCCCGTGAACCACTGCTCGCCGAACTCGTGGCGCCAGTCGAGCTGGATCGAGAAGATCGAGTAGCCCTTGGGCGCGAAGTACGGGGTGGTCAGCCCGGCCAGGGTATCGGCATCGATGTCGCCCCCGCCCTCGGGCTGCTCGAAGTCACTCTCGTCGGAGAAGTCGAGCAAGTCGACCTTGGTCAGGACCCTCAGGCTCTTGGGGGCCGGCGAGAACTCATAGGCCGCGAAGAGGTTCATGTCGTAGCGCGTGTTCTGGTCGGAGTAGTCCGCGAACATCAGGCTGGCCCCGTAGTCGACCTTGCGGTTGTGCTTGAAGGTGAAGCCCATGCGCGCTCCGGTCCGGTGCAGGTCCCTGGCGATCGTCTCGCTGTTCTCGGCCACCTGGTCGGCGAACACGTTCACGTTGATCCCCATCTGGGATCCCGTCAGGTAGCGCAGGCCCAGATCGAACGCGAGCCGCTCGTCGAAGGACCCCGGGCCGGGGTCATCCCCATCACGGCCCATGTCGTGGGGCGAGTAGTGGGGGAGCTCGAACTGGCCGTGGAGGAGCGTTCTGTCGTTGATCCGCTTGGAGCCGTTCAGGCGCAAGACGCTGGCCGTGAGGGCGGGGAGGCCCCCGGGCAGACCGTAGCGGCGCTGTCCAAACCCGACGCCGAGGTAGTCCTCCGCGTCACCGAGCGGGAAGAAGATCGTCCCGAAGGTGGTGCTCTCCTTGATCAGGGCCAGGCCTCCGCGGCCGTCGCGATCCTCAGCGAGGAAGTCCATCTCGAATCGCGGGCGGATGTCCCGCTCGGCGCCGGCCAAGGCCATGGAGGCTTCCTTGTGGCCGCCGGTCACGTCGAGGATCTCCTCGTAGTAGCGGCTGGCCTGCTCGGTGTCGCCTTGGCGGTGGTAGAGCTGGGCGAGGTCGAAGCGCGCTTCGAGGTTCGCGGGCTCGAGGACGATCAGCTCCTTCAGGGCCTTCGCGGCCCGCTCGGGTCGCCAGCCCATGTACATCTTGGACTCCCGCTCGAGGCGGACGGCCTCGGAGATGGCGAGCTCGGCCTCGAAGTCGAGCCCCGCTCGGATGCCGTCGCCGGGCTGGAACGCGCTGAACACGTCCACCGGGTAGGCGTCGGTCGGCAGCTGGGCGAGGAGCTCGTCGTAGGCCTTGAAGCACTTCTTGTACTCCCGCTCCCAGTACAGCGCCCTGGCCCTCTCGCGACCGATGTAGATGTAGCTCGAGTCGTGCGTGACCAGCGTGTCGTACTCCTTGATCGCATCGGCGAAGCGATGGTCGATCACGTAGTTGCGCGCGAGGCCGAGGCGCGCCCGGCTGTTGCTGGGGTTGCGTGCGAGGATGGCGCGGAAGATGCGTCCGGGATCCGCGGACTCGCCAGCCTTGAGCTTTTGGTTGTAGCACTCCCCGAGCAGGATCTGGCCGACCAGGTTGTCGGGCTGGCCCTGCAGGACTGTCGTCAGCTCGTTCTCCGCCCGGACCCAGTTGTGGTCACCCAGGGCGAGGGCCGCCAGCTCCAGGCGCAGGCGGATGTCCATGCCCGAGGCGACGATCGTCGAGGTCATCAGGGCGACCTCGGCCCCCTCGATCCGGTCTCCGCCTCTCAGGCGCGCCTCCGAGAGACCGTAGAAGGCCTCGGGAGTGTGCGCCGTGGGGCTCTGCAGGGCCTCGCGGTAGAGCCTGGTCGCCAAGCTCGTGTTCCCGGCCACCAGATGGGTCTTCGCCAGCGCCAGCTTGGCCTGGGCGACGGCCAGGGTGTCGTTGGCGTGGTCTTCGATGTAGCGCTGGCAGGTCATGCGCGCCTGCTCGAACGCTTCCAGGGCGAGTTGCGCTTCGACCAGGCCGAGGACGGCTTCGAGGTAGTTGGGACGCTGCGCCAACACGGACTGGCAGACGCTCGCGGCTTCCTCGTTGCGACCCTGAACGCGCAGGCTGTTGGCGAGCTCGACGCGGGCACGCGGACCGAGGGGGCTCTCCATCGTGATCTTGCGTAGATCGGCCTTGGAGAACTCGAGGTCACCCTTCTCGCGGCGCAGGATCGCCAGCATGAGACGTGCCTCGTGGTCGGACGGGTAGGACAGGAGCATGCCCTCGTAGATCCCCTGGGCCTCCACCCAGTTGCCGACGAGCTGGTGGTAGCGCGCGAGCGCCATCTGGAAGGGCCGCATGCTCCCGATCTCCGGCTCCAGGCGCAAGAGGGCGTCCCGGGCGGCCGTCACGTCGAAGGCCTCGAGGAGGATCCGGGCGGCCATCAGGTTGGCGAGCGGGTCCTTGGGGGCGATTTCGAGGACCTGCTGGTTGACCTCCATGGCCAGCTTGTAGTTCTTCACCAAGAGCAGCTGGTCCACGAGCCGGATCCGGGGCGCGATCTCGTCCGACCGCAGCTTGTCCATGTCGGCGACCGTCTGGATGGCGCGCGCGTTGTTGCCGGTCTGCAGGTAGCAGAGCACGAGGTGCGTCAGCCACTCCAGCTCCTGGGGGTAGCGCTGGTGCAGGCGCTCGAGGTGGCCGAGCGCCTCGTAGGGGCGTTGCATGTCCAGCAGCACGGGCGCGAGCAGCAGCTGGTCCTGCTCGTCGGAAGGGTTGAGGCTGCGCAGGTGGCGGTCGTAGATGTGCTGGGCGCGCTCGAAATCCTTCACCCAGGTGTAGACCCGAACCAGCATCGCGGCCGACTCCACGTCGGCGGGATCAGCGGTCGTGATGGCCTCGAGCTCCTCCATCGCGGCCCAGTACTCACCGCCGATCACGAGCACGTCCGCCAGGCGCCGACGCAACTCCATGTCGTCGGGCCGCAAGAGGCGCACCTCCTCGAAGGCGTCCCGGGCCTTGCCCAGTGCGCCCTCGCGCACGAGGAGACCGGCGTACTCCATGCGCACGACGTGGTCGGTCGGGCGCTGGAGGAGGTAGGCCTCGAAGAGCGTGATGCCCTCCTTCCAGTCCTCGAGGGCGACCGAGTTGCGCGCCGAGCGCAACAAGAGCTCCTGCTCGGCGGTGCGATCCAGTTCCTCCCGCGGATCGGACAGCGGCAGGCGGGGCGTGGACGGATCTTGCACCCCGAACTGCTCGGACACCGCGGGACTCCCGGTCGCCGGGACGGGGGCCCTGGAAGCCTCGGCCTCCCGGTCGAGGTTCGCGAATCCGGGCAGGGGCCGGGGGGTGGGCGTGGGCGGACTGCAAGCGCAGAGCGCCGCCGTCAGGGCCAGGGTGGAGTTGGTCAGGGTCTGCAGGGACATGCCCGTTGGCCTCCCAAGAGGGGGGGATGGCGATTCCAGAAGTGCTGAGGGATCGACCGGATCGGCCGGCGCACTGAACCCGTTTCCCCCTCGAGGTCCGCCGGGGGCGCTTCGCGGGCCCCTCACCGGGTCCTAGGGTGCCCTATTGAAACCAGACACACAGGGATGGGTGCAAATGCGATATAGTACGGCCAATACTATTCCAGGCTGCTTCGAGCGGCCTATTCGAATTCGCGGGAGTTTGTCGGACGAGTCTGTCGCCAATCAGGGAAATGCAATCGAGGAGATCAGAGACGTGGAGCGATCACCGAGAGGGGAGCACCTCCCCCTCGGCGGAACGCTCGTCACGGCCGCGCCGGCAGCGGGGGGCGAGGATGAAGGAGAAGACGAGCAGGCGTGCGGAGCCCGAGCTTGCACAGGCTGCGCGGTCCAGGGCCGCGGGCGACTTCGCGCTCAGCAGGTCGTGCGGGGCGCTCGGCCCGGGGACCACAGACCTCGGTTCCCAGGGATCCCAAGGAGAGGGATCGGAGCGAGCGACCAGCCGTGGCCGCGGCCATGGGTGCGGCCCACGCAGGAACAGGATCCAGCTGCCGGTCAGGCCGATCGCGCCTGCGAGGACGTCCGCACCCTCCACGACTCCCGTCGCCATGCTGCCCTGCCAGACCTCCCAGGCGAACAACACGGAATACCCCACGCACAGCCCCACCTGCCTGGCCGGACTCAGGGTCGCTCCGAGGAACGCCGCTCCGAGTACGTGCAGTACCTTGTCCATGCCGACCGTGAATCAGCCCGGGTTCGGCGTGGCGATGAGGGCGACGAGTGGCGCCTGCCGGGGGCCGTACGCTCTATCGGATGCCGGTCTCGAACGCCTTGACCGCTGTTGGCGGTTCCCCGGGCGTGGGCGGACTCGTTCGGTTCACACTGCCCGCCGAGTGTCGACTCCCCTTATTCCCGCGGGCCGCCGCTCGTCCGGGGAGACGGGGGTACCCTTCGCCATGGACTCTTCCTCTCCTTACAAGCTCGGCTCTGGGTCGGGGCCGGCAGCGCGCCTCGCCCTGACCCTGGCGCTCGGGCTCTGCTCGGCTGCCTGCGCGGCGACGCCGCACCTGGAGATCCAGGACGGAGCGGGCGCCCCCGAGCCCGCAGCGCTCGGCTCCGAGCCCGCCGTCGAGTTCGATCCCGCACCGCAACCTACTCCCGCCGCTCCCTACGAGCACGTCGTGCGGGCCTCCGAACACGTGGAGGGCTGGACGAGCCGCGGCCCCGTGGAGCTCGCGTTGTCCTGCTGCCTGCGCGGACTCGACAACATGCTCTTCGATCCCACGCCGCCTCCCCCGCCCGTCGCACCTCTGCCGACCTTCCACGAGCCCCCCGTCGAGCCTCGGCGCGACTGGTACGTGGGCGCCGGGGCAGGTTGGACCTCCTCGGGCCTCTCCTCGGGCGACCTGGCGGACGACCTGGCCGGCTTCGGCAACGACGCGCTCGTGTCCCTCGACGACACCCACGGGGGCATCAAGCTCTTCGCCGGCCGGCGCCTAGACGAGCGCTGGACGGTCGAGTTCGGCTACACGGGGCTAGAGGGTCACGACTCCGAGGTCCTCGAAGCCGGGCCGCCCGACCCCGGCCTGGCCGACGACGTCGCCGCCGCCCACCCGGTCACCGGAGAGGGCATCGCCGTGGCCGTGCGGGCGACGGCCTTCGAGAGGGCCGGCCTCTCGGTTTGCGTGCGTGCCGGCCTGTGGGCTTGGCGCTCCGACCTCGAGGTGAACCTGAACGACTCGCGCCTCGTCATCGAGGACGACGGCCTCGACCTGTTCTTCGGCCTGGGCCTCCAGTACCAGGCCACCGATCGCACGGCCTTGCGTCTCGAGTGGGAGCAGTACCTCCTCGACGACGACGAAGTGCACTTGTTCACCCTCGGCTTCCACTACGAACTGTGATGTCTCTCCTTGGCAACATGCACCGCGCAACCGGTGGGAGGGCGACGAACGGGGTCCGGGAAACGGACCTTCGGATCCAGGCGTTGCTCGCATCCGGTCTGCTCCTCTCGCTCGCCGCCTGCGGGGACTCGGTCTCCAACATCACCCCCGGCACCGCCCCCCCCGGAGAGCCCCCCCCCGCGACCGGATCGATCGGGGATCTCGTCTGGAACGATCTGAATCAGGACGGTCTGATCGACACGGGAGAGCCGGGCATCGAAGGCGTCCGTGTGATCCTCGAAGCGTCCGAGGGCGTAGTCCTCGACGAGACGATCACGAGCTCAGGCGGTGCGTATGTGATCGAGGGCATCGAGGCCGGCACCTACACCGTGCGCGTGGACGAGACCACCCTGCCCCCCGACTTCGTCGCCTCTCCATGTGACGTGGGCGGCAACGACGCCCTCGACAGCGACTGCAGTCCGGTCACCGTCGTCCTGCCCGAGGATGACTCGGAGATCACCGACGTCGATTTCGGCTACTTCTCCCTCGAGGTGGGGACCATCGGCGATCTGGTCTGGTTCGACGAGGACCGCGACGGTCTCCAGGGCGCCGGCGAACCCGGGATCGAGGACGTCGGCGTCGTCCTGCGCGACGACGCCACGGGCGAAGTCGTCCAGACGACCACCACGACGGAGGCCGGCGCCTACACGTTCCAGGGCCTGGCCCCCGGGCTCTACCTCGTCGAGATCGACGCCGAGTCGGTGCCGCCGGGGTTCTTCGTCACCGACTGTGAGATCGGTGGCGACGAGACTCAGGACTCCAACTGCCTTCCCGCGCTCGTGGAGATCACCGCGGAGGCCTCCGTCGACCCGACGATCGACTTCGGCTACCAGTCGCCCTTCGAGGGCCAGATCGGTGACTTCGTCTGGAACGACCTCGACGAGGACGGCACCCAGGACCCGGAGGAGCCGGGACTGCCCTTCGTCCGCATGCTGCTCTTCGACGACGTGGGCGTGAAGATCCAGAAGGTCACGGCCGACGAGAACGGGCGCTACCTGTTCGTGGGGTTGGGGGCGGGCGACTACAGCGTCGCCGTCCGAGAGGCGAGCGTGCCCGATGCCCTCGTCCCGACCCTGTGCGACTTCGGGGACGACGACGAGCTCGACAGCGAGTGCAGCCCGGCCCCGGTGAGCCTGGCCACCGACGGGTCCATCGACCTGAGCATCGACTTCGGCTACACGAGCCAGTCACCCTGCCGCGCGACCATCGGTGACTTCGTGTGGTTCGACGCCAACTGCAACGGCCTTCAGGACCAAGGCGAGCCGGGGCTGGAGTACATCCGTGTCGTCCTGCACGACATGGAGGGCAACGTCCTGGAGCGCGCGATCACGGACTCGACCGGCTGGTACGAGTTCGTCTACGTGTGCCCCGGCGACTACATCGTGACGATCGACACCTCCTACCTGCCTCCCGACTACGTGGCGACCGAGTGCGACGTCGGCGCGGACGACGAGCTGGACTCGGAGTGCAGCCCGACCTTGGTCGTGATCGACGATCCAGACCAGGCGCTCACCGGCCTCGACTACGGGTTCTGCTCGACCTGCGACGGGACCATCGGGGACTTCGTCTGGCTCGACGTCGACGGCGACGGGATCCAGCGACCCGGAGAGCCGGGGATCGAGGGCGTCGTCGTGACCCTGGAGGACGAGCTCGGCCAGAGCCTGGCCCAGGCCACCACCGACGCCGACGGGGAGTACTTCTTCGGCGGTTTGTGCGCGGGGATCTACTTCGTCGAGGTCGATCCCACGAGCCTGGACCCCGGCCTCGTCGAGACCCTGTGCAATGCCGGCTCGGATCCGACCGAGGACAGCGATTGCGCCCGGGTGACCGTCGAGCTCCTCGATGACACGGCCCGCGACGAGACGATCGATTTCGGCTTCGTCGTCGGCCCCTGAGGCGTGTCCCCAGGGGTGGGCACCCCCTAGTCGGCGAACCGTCTCTCGAGCTCGATGACCGTCGGCGCTCCCCCCGGCCCGGCGTCGAGGACCGCCTGGAGGGCGGCGAAGCCGTTCAATGGCGGGCAGTCCAGGCGGTAGGGACCGCGTGATGCCATGAACAGGCGCGCCCGACCGGGCATCGAGCCGATCATCTCGAGCCCGAAAGGGAGCGCCTCACCGGATGCGTCGGTGATCTCGATCGCACGGAACCACGCCCGCTCCGCGGGAATGGGCCAACCCTCGCAGACCAGGCGCAGCTCCAAGGAGTCGCTCCCCTCGAGCGCGATGCTCACCCGTTGGGGGGCGGAGCCCAAGTGGACCCCCTCGCGCACCCAGGCGAAGTCCTCGTGGAACACCGAGAGCTCCCAAGCGCCGGGGGGCAAGAGGGCATGGAAGACCCCGGTCTCTGGATCGAGCGCGCCGTGGAGCGGGTCGTAGCGCCCGTCGGATGCGGACGCTCGGAAGGACAGGTCCAGGCCCGCCGAGCGCGCCGAGGTAGCGCCGGCGAGCAGCGGGGAGCCGCTCTCTCCGACGCGGACGTCGATGGCGAGCTGCGACGGGGGCCCGACGCGCAGGGCGAGGGCCGGCGCACCGGCCTGGCCGACCTCCACTTGCTCGCTCAGGAGCACAGCTCCCTCGAGGGGGCCCACCTCGACGGAGTAGAGCCCGGGCACGACGTCGGGAATCTGCCAAGCTCGCACGTCGCCCGCTCCGTCGGGCGCGCCCGCCTCGCCCACGGAGACCCGACGGTGAGCAGCGTCCTTCGGTTCCCACCTCGCCGTCAGCGAGCCGACCTCGGGTCGCAGGGCCACGAACAGCGGTCCGAGTCCACGCCACCCCGAGTGCACTTGGAGCGTGCCGCCCACCTCCACCGTCGCGGTCGCGGTCGCCAGGGGATCCAGGTCCAGGTGCAGGGTCGCCCGGCTCCCGCCGCCTACCACGACCTCGCGCTGGAGCAAGAGCCGTCCCGCGCGCCGGGTGCGCCGCAGCTCGACCTCGTAGCGGCCAGGACCGAGGCCTTCGAATCGCTGGGGGGAGCCCGCCGCGAGGGTGCGCCGGCTCACGAGCCGGGGCGCATCGTGCCCGTCGAGGGCGTTCACTTGCAACACCGGCCCCGGGGGAGCCTCACCGCTCCAGGAGACCTCCAGCTCTCCCGCGCGGCGTAGGGTGATCGTCCTGTCTCCACCGCGTCGGTGGTCGAGGGCGATCCGTACCCACTCGTGCTCGACGGCGCCGACCCACCAGATGCGCACGTCATCGCCGCTCAAGGAGCCGATCCTCGGCTCGAAGACGAATGGCGAGTGTTCAAGGGTCGACGGGTCCACGGGACCCGATGGTGGGAGCCGCCGGCCGCTGGCGGGAGTCAGGCGCACGCCCGTGAGGTGTTCGCCGGTGGCGGCGTCCTTGACGCGCAGGAAGTGGCTCGCCGTCCACAGGCAGCCGACTTCGAGCTCTCCTTGTGCGTCGAGGCCGATCGTCTCGGGAAAGGGGTCTCCGCGCCGCGAGCGCAGGACGAAGTTCGAGATGGAGGCGCGCCCTAGATCCGCTGGGTCGGCCCCCTCGGGCAGCTCCAGCGCGATCTCCCATCGACCGCCGCGCACCTCGACCCTGCGCTGGAGCCCGACCGACTCTGATCGGATCCGAAACGACCCGTCCTCCCCGCGGAACTCCATCCCATCCGCCATGCGGGCGACGGCGGTGCCGCGCAGGGTGATCGAGCCGGGAGCGACGCTCTCCTCGGCGGCGGCTTCCCTCCGCCCCGATTGGGCGGCCTCCCTTCCCACGACGGAGGGCTCCGCCCCCGAGGGAGGGTCGGGAGTCGGGATGCCGGGACCCTCTAGCGCCCCGGTGGCTGCGACCGGCTCGGGAACGGGCGACTCCCAGAGGACGGCGGCCATCCAGCAGGCGAGGCCGAGTGCCAAGATCGTTGCAGTGAGTTTCCGCATCGACGGTGGGCCGTGGTGACGCACCGGATCGTCCTACCCGTGCGCGTGGCGCGGTTACCTTGCGCGTCGCGAGTACCGGCGCCGGCCGCGGCGGGCCGCGATGCTCAAGACGACTTCAGGATCAGGTTCTGTTCGAGGACGCCCTCGAGCAGCTTGCGCTTGAGCGAGGAGGCGCCGTCATCGCCGGAGAGCCCCCGAAGGTTGCGGTAGCCCGAGCGCAGGCCGGGATCGGCGGCCTCCGCCCGGGCGAGGGCCGCCTCTCTCTCGGCGAGTTGGGCGCTGAGCTTGGCGATGCGCCGGTCGAACAGCTCGATGCGTCGGTCGCTCTCCTCGTCGACGACCTCCTCGACCCAGCGGCGACCGTCGTGCCAGGCCTCCACGACCAGCTCCTCCAGCCCGGCTCGCTGGGTACTCGCGGACGCTCCCTCGCCCTCTGCGTCCGCAAAGAGCGCCCGGACCTTGTCCCGCATGCCCTCGGCGCGCTCACGTCCGCTCGACTCGAGCTCGCGAGCGATGGCTCGGGCCTGGATCGCTCCGGTGCGGCGCAGGTGGGAGAGCTTCGCGCTCACCTCCTCCAGCTCACCGGCGAGGCGGTCTCGCTCGGCACGCACTGCGCTGAGCTCGCTCCCCAGCTCGGCCAAGACCTCGCTGCGGGCCATGCCCCTGACCATCCGACCCTGCTCCCGCAGCAGCTCGGGCAATCGCTCCCGCACCCGCGCCCGCAGGGCGTCCTGCCAGGCCGTCGCTCCCCCGCGATCGGCGAGGGCGAGGCCCTCGACCAGGGCCTCGTCGACCACGGCCTGCAGGGCCGCGAGGCGCAGGAGGTTCATCGGCCGCCCGCCGGCGCGGGGTCGCTGCGCGGGGTCGCCGCGCTCGTCGGTGGGATCCACGGACCCATCCTACCATCACGTCCGTGACCGAAGCGGGCCTCCCACACCTGGGGGTCCCTTCCGAGCAGGCGGGACTTCACCGCGGCTGGCAGTCGCCTAAGATCGGCCCCATGGCACGAATCGTCCCCACCGGACTGAAGTGGATCATCCGCTCCCTGTCCGTGTCGTTGTTCGTCCTCCTCGCCTGGCTCCTGCAGTTTGCTCTGGGCGACATCGGAGACCTCACCCCGCCGGCCCGCTCGGCGTACCTCGAGCGCCACCTCGACCCACAGCTCCTCCAGCGCGAGCGGGACCTCGAGCGGGACCTCGAGGAGAGTGAAGCCGAAGTCGGGCGACACGTGGAAGTCCAGGACACCTTGTTGGCGAGCATGGACGTCGCGCGCGAGACCATGCAGGAGATGACGGGCCTGCACCGCTTGAGCATCGAGCAGGGCATCCCTCCTTCCCCCGAGCAGGAGGCGGCGCTCGCCGACGCGCAGGGTCGCTTCATCGCCGCGCAGGAGGCGTTCGAGCAGGCCAACGCACGCATCAGCGAGCTCAACGCCGAGGCCTATCGCGTCTCCGGCGAGCTGGCCGACGCCCAAGAGCGCATCGCGGAGCAGCGGGCTCCCGCCGACGAGGCCTACTCCCAGGCGCTGAGCGAGCATCGCTTGAGCGTCGCTGCCTGGAAGCTGGGGTTCATCGTCCCTGTCTTCGCTGTCGCCGCTTGGTTGTTCTCCCGCTCCCGCGACTCACGCCATGGACCCATCTTCCTGGCCTTCATGCTGGCCTCGTTCTTGCACCTGGGCCTGGTGATGCACGACACCTTCCCCGAGGAGTACTTCAAGTACATCGCCATCTGCGCCGGGATCGTCGCCGTGCTCGCGTTCCTCTTGCGCGTGCTGCGCTCCGCCGCTCAGCCCCAGCCCGCGCTGCTGCTCAAGCGCCGGCGCGAGTCCTACTTCAAGGCTCAGTGCCCCGAGTGCGCCTATCCCTTCCCCGACGAACGAGGCGACACGTTCTACTGTCCCGCCTGCGGCGTCGGCTTGTTCGAGCCGTGTGGCTCGTGTTCCACCAGTCGACACCGCCTCCTGCCGCACTGCCAGAGTTGCGGCGCCCAAGCCTAGCCCGGCTGATTCATGAACACGCACACCAGACTTCGCAACCGGCCGTCTTCGACGGCCTCTCGGCCCCTGGCGGCGCAGCGCGTCAGCGCACGCGCTCCCACTCCAAGGTTCCCTTGGAGGCCGCGGAGTCAGGGGCGGCGCAGTCGATGTGGAGGGCCGGCGCCTCCAGCGGCGCGTCGAGGATGAACAGGACGGTCTGCCCGCCCTCGGGATCGCCGGTGCCGGTGACGACCCGCTCACCACAGACCAGGCGTGCCTTCGACAGCGCCGGCGCATCACCCTTCGAGGCCCTCCAGAGCAGGCGCCAGGTGCCGGCTGTGAGGATTGGCGGCAGGTCCTCGACGATCCAGGTCAGCTTGCCCCCGGCCAAGTGACGCTCCGCCCAGCCGAAGGCCACGGACGGCCCGCCGTACAGCTCGAGGTACATGCGTCGGCCCGCGATTCCCAACAACCCGTCGGGGGCGCTCCGCCAGGCGGTGCGGAAGGCCTCGGCGGCCTGCGCGTCGTGTCCCTCCCAGCGCCGGTAGGCGCTGCCCAATGCGAACCACACGGTGGCGCGCTGTTCGTCGGTGTAGGCGGGCTCGGCGAGCATGGCGCGCAGGCGCTGTTCGGCCGCAGCTCCTTCGCCCGCCTTGGCCTCGTTGGTCGCGTCGCGGACGAGAGCGAACCAGTCCGGGAATCCGACCTTGGCGGCGGCGCGTCGAGCCTCGTCGGTCTGGATGCTCCGCAGCCGTTCGAGGAGGTCCGGGGCACGCTCCAGGGGCAGCTCGTCGCGGGAGAGCAGGAGCGCCAGTTCCTCGGCGGTCTCGCCCGCGGCACGCGCCGCCGCAAGCGCACCTTCGAACTCGGCTCGCCGGCGCAGGCAGCCGACGAACTCGAACAGGCAGACTCGGGCCTTGACGGGATCTCGCGGCAGCTGTGCTCCCTGGCGCGATCCGATGAGCCTCCCTTGGGCGTCGAAGGCGATGAAGGCGGGGTAGGTCACGAGCCCCGTCCCCTTCCAGCCTTCGTTGCGCAGGTCGTTGGCCGCGCGCGCGGCATCGTCGGGACTCTGGAGGACGTCGACGTCCGAGAGGACCAAACCGGCCTTCTCGGCCAGGTCGACGAAGAGGCTCGACTCCCAGACTGTCTCCTTCAGGCGCTCGCCAAGCAGGTTCCAGTCGCTGCCGTGGACGAAGACGAGGTGGGTTGCGGAGCGCTCGCGGGCGAGAGCCGCTCCCTCGCCGAAGGGCAGGGAGCCGGAGTTGCTCGTGCCAGCGGAGAGCGCGGGCACGAGGACGAACGCGAGGGCGCTCGCCCTCCGACCCCGGTGTGTGAGGAGAGTGCCCATCAGCCGCTGCGGTGTCCATAAACGAGGAATCGCCTGAGGTGCAGGCACTCGCCGTCGCGCTCGAGGCGCAGGAAGCGACCGCGCGGGTGGGTCTCCCGCAGGTCGATGCGGCAGACCGCCCCGGCCTGCTCGACGGTGGCGATCGACTCCCACTCCACTCCGTCCTCGCTGACCAGGATGCGAGCCCCCGCCAGACGGCGGGCGGTCGACCCGGAGCGATTGTGGAGGAGGATGCCCGTCAGGCGAGCACGGTGGGGCAGGGTGACCTGGACCCAGGGCATCTCGGTCGTCGACGTGTGGAACCAGCCGCCGTGACGACCGAGGGCGCCCCAGTGCCGCTCGGGCGCGTCGTGGCGGTTGCCGGCCCCGCAAACGCTCAGGGTGCCCTTGGCGGAGAGCAGATCCCCGGGGAAGGGCTCCAGGCCGTCCATGGGCAGGGGGTCATGGAGCCGGGCGGTGACCTTGCCGAGTCTCTGGAAGGTCGCCACGTCCCCGGCGGTGGCCGCCTCGGGCAGGACGATCCCCGCGAGTCGGCGCAGGACCGCGTCGGTCCCCTCGCGGGGGTGGCGGATCGCCGTCAACAGCGTCCGCAGGGCGTCCTCCCAGCGTTGCGAATCCGCGCCGATGCGCTCGTGGAGCCAGGCCGCATACAGGGGGCCGAAGTCGGCCGACCGAACCAGGCTCGTGGCCGTGGCGCGCAGGAAGCGGTCCTCGGCCGCGGGATCGGTAATGCGTCCCGCCATCCAGGACCAGGCTCCTTCCACGTTCCAGCGTCCCTGTCCCCACGCGTCGAGCTGCTCGATGTACTCGCCGAACAGCTCGCCGCGCTCCTCGTCGTCGAGGACCTCGACGAGCTTGGGCCATGCGTGTTGTCTCAACAGGAACCACGCCGGCGCCTCATGCTCGCCTAGGCCCTCCAAGACTGCGTCGTGCCAGCGGCGCCACCAGCCCTCGTCCATGCCCGTGCGCTCGCCGAACTCGGCCCACTCCGACCACAGGCCGTAGCGAGTGGGGTGGGCCTGCAAGGCGCGGGCGAACTGGTCGTCGGCCGCCCGCGTGCGGCCGTCGGCCTCGGCCTTGTGGGCACGCCGGGCGAGCTCGCCGGAGCGTGCGACCCCGGAGCGGTCGCCGAAGCAGGCCTGGGTGAGCATCAACTCCTGCCAGGTCGTGCCGTGGAAGCTCGTGTGCAGGCTGCGCTTCCAGTTGAGGGAGTAGGCGGGCTGCCAGGTCTCGGCATCCACCTTGACCGTGTACGCGCAGTGGCCTGGCTCCCCCATGGTCGCCGCGGGGACCCCGTTCGCCATGGCGGCCGCCGCTCCGAGGTTCGAGAGGGCGCCGCAGACCCCTCCGACCTCGATCGCCATCTGCGGGTCGCACTCGAAGGACTCGCGGAAGGGGAAGTAGTACATCGACCCCTGGACGCTGTCCCCCAGGCAGTTGTACGACCGGTAGGGGGCCTGCCAGCAGGCGCGCACGTACTGCGCTCTGGGCCAGTTGATCCGTTCGCGCAGGAACTCGAGGGACTCCACGGCTGAGAACCTGCCCCACTGGGCGCCGCGGGCGATGAAGCGCCGCTCCCAGGTCTGGAGGTCCTCGAAGGCGCGGTTGAGCAGCCCGGCGCGGTAGTTGTCGCGGTAGTACGCGTAGCGGGCGTACATCTGGGTCTCGTCGCCTCCTGTCATCCCCGTCGCGAGAGCGAAGGCGGTAGCCGTCGAGCGCTCGACCGGCTGCCGCGCGATGTCGGGTTCGCCCCTCCACACGCGCATCAGCAGGCGCAGCACCCGCTCCGGCCGCTTCAGCGGTCCGCTGTCGAGCAGGTCGACCAGCCACGCCTCGTCGGCGCACAGCGCAGCCAGGAATGCCGGCCCTTCCGGCTCGGCCTGGAGGGCGCTCCAGGTCTGGGCGCCGCAGCGACGCTCGAGGTCCCAGGCGAGCAGGGCATCGCTGTGTTCGCCGGAGGACAAGCCTCCCAGGGCGCAGAGAAGGGGCAGGAGAGCGCTCGTGGTCGAGAACACGACGCTGATCCTACTGCAAGAACGCCGCAGTGGTTCACTCGTCCAGGAAGGCAGCCACCCACACCAGCGGGGCGTTCCAGTTGATCGCGACCTCGTTGGTGGACCACGAGTCGATGTGATCGATGAAGCAACGCTGGGGCGGTCGGCCGCGGAGGCCGGCTTCGCGGGCGATCGCATCGCGAGCTGAGGAGTTCGGGCCGCCGACCACGACTCCCGGGGGCGGCTTGGGGTAGGAGGCGTCCTTCTGTCGCGCCCAGAAGCGGTGGTGCGGATTGCGCAGGGGCGCCGTGCCATAGCCGGTCACATAGCACTGCGCCATGGGGTTGCGTCCCACGAGGTAGTCCATGCCGTCGACCATCGCCCCCAGGAGCAAGTCGTCGCCGCAGAAGTCGTGGGCGAGACCGAGCAGGATCATGTTGTTGAGGATGCAGGCGTTCGAGCCCCACGGGTAGCGGCCGGAGACCGTGGGCGCCAGGGGGACGCGGTAGCCTTCGGCCTGCACGCAGGCCGCATACTCGCGGGCAACGGCCACGATCTCCGCCCGCGCCTTGGCTCGCTCCTCGTCGTCGAGGCGGCTGGGGACCTGGGCCAGGGAGATCGTCCCCAAGGCGCCGACCTCCTGCCAGCTCATGGAGCTCTGCCTGCCGGTGCGCGGCGAAGGCAGGGTCAGGAAGTGCCGTGAGGAGCGCGCGTGGTCGAGGTAGGCCGAATCGCCGGTGGTGATGAACAACTCGGCGGCGGCCCAGTAGAACTCGTCCGAGACATCCGCGTCGCCGTAGTCGCCGCCGCCGGAGCGCTCAAAGCGTCCAGCGGGCATGAACAGGTTCGGCTCGTCGAGGGCCGCGCCCCAGGCCGTTTCGGCCGCCGCGAGGCAGCGTCGCGCGAACGAGGCGTCGTAGGGCTCGAACAGCCGTGCTGCCTGGGCCGCGACAGCCGCCAGGTCGAGCGTCGCCGCGGTGGTCGGCGGGTGGA
Source organism: Planctomycetota bacterium (assembly GCA_030746555.1). GTDB lineage: Bacteria > Planctomycetota > UBA1135 > UBA1135. The sequence continues at coordinate 35,032 of JASLMK010000059.1, forward strand.
GCACGCGCCCTTGACCGTCCTCGTGGGGGAGCTGGGGGAGCGGCGTCCAGTTCCTGCCGTGGATCTTGTGGTGCACCATCCCGGCGTGCTCGGCCCGGGGCGGCGCCTGCATGCGGAGCATCCACTCCAGCTCCCAGCGCGCCTCGTCGAGGAGGTCGGGGACCCGGTTGTAGCGCTCGGGGATCGCAAGCGCACCGTCGGCGAAGTCGGCGCCCGACGCACCGGTGGCCTGCGTCCGCTCGAACAGATCCAAGAGGGTCCAGACCGAGATTGCCCCGCTCACGACGTACTTGCCGTGGTCCCCCGCGTCGTACCAACCGCCGGCCACATCCAGGGTGTAGGCCGGCCCGGCTCCGTCGGAGTAGCGGGCCTCGGCGTCGTTGAGGTGTCCGGCCGGCCGAGTGTGCTCCTCGCTCCCGGCGTAGGGCATCTCGATCGGCGTGCCGCTGCGGCTGTGATAGAAGTAGGCGAGCGCGTCGGACTTCAGCCTTCTGTAGAGACCCACGCCGACCCGGAAGCCGGGGCTCTCGAGCTCGCCAACCGCGATGGAGTAGCCCGATCCGGGCTGAGTGAGCTCGCTGAAGTCGATCTGGTGGATGTGCTCTCCCGCCGCCTGATCCTGGCCGTGAACCCGGGTAAGGCCCTCGAGCACGGGCCTGCCGTCGCCGTCGCGCACGGTCCAAGCCAGAGGCGAGCGGGCGGAGTGCGCCAGGATGGCGCGCTTGGGTCCCGAGGGCGTGTAGCCGATCTGATTGACCCTGATCCGAGGGGCGCTCTCTCCTTCGGAGGCGGGCTGGGCGTCGGGGCCGGACAGGCTCACCGCGCCCAGGAACACCTTGAAGGGGGCGCTCTCTCCTCCGCCGAGGTCCAGGACGAGCTCCGCCTCGGGGTCATCCCGTGCGTCCATCCTGAATCGCCAGGAGTGCCGCCTGGGCGTGAGGGTCAACTCCGTCGGCGCCTCCCAGTAGGTCCGGTAGGGCGGGCCGGTCATGCGCAGGCCGGGACGGATCGTGATCTGGCGAGAGGCGTGGGCCGTGAGCGCCAACTCGTACCAGCAGTCCCGGATGAGCCGCACGTAGCGCTTGCGCACTCGGACGTCGAGGGGGCGCTCGCCGGGGTCCTCGACGTTCACGCACAACACGTCTCCGAGCCGCTCGGTGCGGGCGTCGGCGCGCGGCGCGAGGGAGAAGACCCACGGGACCTCCAGCGAGCCGTCGTCCGTCGAGAAGGGGGGCGCCTGGAGGCACGTCTCGCGCTCGGCTCTCGCGCCCGTGGGTGCCCCCGCGTAGAGGGCCTCGGGCAACCAGAACGGAGCGAGTCCCGCGACTACGACGGCCGCCGTCACGGTCGTCTTGAGCGCCCTCGATCCCATCCTTCCTCGGGCTCCGTCTCTCTCAGGGACAGCCCATGAAGGTCAGGTCATCGATCCAGACGTCGAACCTTCGCTCGGACCCCGAGATCTGGAATTGGACGGAGTACACCTGGGAGGAGGTGAGCCCCTCGGGACGCGGGCTCCCCCAGCCGGGCAGCTGCTCCATGGCACTGAACGGCAGCCGGTACTCCTGCCACTGCTCGGTGAGCTCGATGGTGACGCCGAAGTCATTGAAGCACTCCGTGCAGATCCGACCCGTGGGCGATGTCGACTCGTCGGGCACGTTCACCCGCAGGGTGTTCGTGGAGTCGGGGCCGCAGCGCGCGAAGAACGCGATGCCCTCGTAGCCCGAGGCGTCGAAGGCCGCGGCGGGATCCACGAGGCCGAACCCCAGGCCGGCGAAAGCGACCGGGTCATCGCCGGTCACGCCGTACATCCGCGCGGAGTAGAGGGACCCGTTGGCGCCGCCGACGGTCATGGCGAAGCGCCCGCCCTCGGCGCCGGGAAGGGGCGTGACTAGCGTCCCACGCCCGTCGGCGTAGGTGTAGAGGTACCCCCCGCGGCCGTCGTGGCGGAGAACCTGGTGGTCACCGTCCTCCCCGTCGTCGATGACGGCCTCCCGCACGCACGGGACCGGTTCCGTCTCCGCCCGGGCGGCGGCCGAGACCGGGTTCGAGAAACTCGTGTCGCAGGCCGTGGCGAACGCCAGACTCAGCGCCCCAGCCACAGCTGGGTGGAGCCGTCTGCAGCCCATGGTCATCTCCTTCCTTGCCGTTGCGTCCTCGGTCCTTCTCGAGGGCGCCGGCGCGCGGGTCACGGCGAAGCACTGCTCCCCGCGCCTTGGGGTCCTTGCGGACTCGCGGCGTATCCCCGTCCTTCACCGATGATTGTAGGTCGCCTCGGTGAGAGCGGTGGCGCGGTTGGGTTGCGACTGGGTACTCGACCGCGAGGCGGAGCGCGGCCGCTGGTGTAATCGTTTGCCCGGCACTCCCTTGGAGTCGGAGGTCGGAGCAGCGAACGATGCCGCAAAACTTTGAAAACTCCTACTCATCGCTCTTTCTTGATCGTTCCTCGAGGTGGAACTCTCAATGCAAGCTCCTGCAAAAGACCAGCGCCATCAGGGAGGAGCTCGCCGTGTTGCGACTGGAGCGAGGTGGGGCCGGCACTCCGGAGGGAGCGGAGAAGCCTGCTCGTGAGCCCTGGATTCGGCGACGGAGTGGCCCGCGCCGGAGCCGGATCGTCCACACTGCATCCCTTGTGAGCAGGCCCTCCGACGAGTTCGCGCTGTTGATCGAAGCCGGGTCGCCGGTGCGCCTCGACCTCGCGCGCAACCTCCTCGAGGAGGCGGGCATTCCGTGCGTCGTCCACACCGGGGACTTCGACGTGGCCGAGCTCGGCGTCGCCGCCCATGCGGCCCTACGTCACGGCGACCTGTTCGTCCCCCACGCCGCTCTAGAGGAGGCCCGCGCCGTCCTGGCCCGCGCTTGGGGCTAGCCCGGGTTCTTCATGAACACGCACACCAGACTTCGCAACCGGCCGTCTTCGACGGCCTCTCGGCCCCTGGCGGCGCTTTTCGAAAACCTGGCTTCCTCGACGACCCGTTCAGGGTCGCCTGCGTCGCCAGAACCCGC
>JASLMK010000060.1 GCA_030746555.1 Planctomycetota bacterium
TCGTCCATGGCGGCAGCGGTCATGGTGGCGATGCGCTCTGCGAACTCGCCCCCCTTGGCCTCCACCAAGTACTCGATGCCCTCCACGGCGGAGAGGGTCGAGTCGCCATCGAAGAGCACCGTCGAGTAGGGCGGCGGCAAATCGCTGATGCGTGTCATGGCGTGGCGCGCGGGGGGGGGGCGGCGGGGCAAACGGTGGGGGGCGGCGGGGCAAACGGTGGGGGGCGGCGGGGCAAACGGTGGGGGCGGCGGGACAAACGGTGGGGCGAGATCCGACGGCCTGCTCACAGGCGAATCAACTGGACTGACTCGACCGGGTCCAGGGCGGCGATGGCTTCCAGGGTGGCTGGCGTGGGCTCGTTGTCGAGGGAGAAGAAGCCGGCGGCGTGGCTGCCGGTGTCCTGGGCCGCGTCCTGGCCCGCGTCAATGGCCGGCGTGCCCAGCTCCACGCGCCGAATGTTGACCGCTCCTTGGCCGAGCAGCGTGCCGACGCGGCCCAAAACGCCGGGGCTGTCGGAATGGCGCGTCAGGAGCAAGAGGCCCCTGGGGGCGAGGTCCAAGTGCAGGTCGTCGATGCGCACGAAGCGCGGGTTGGTGCCGAAGACCGTGCCGGTCACCAGGACGCTGGGCTCGCCACCGCGGGCGCTGGCGCGCACCTTGACCAAGGATTGGTAGCCGTGGCATTCGCCGGTGTTGTCGTGGAGAACGCGCAGGCCCCGCTCCCGTGCGATGTGTGGAGCATTGACGAAGTTGACTGGGCCGGCCAGGGATTCTCGCAGCAGGCCAGTCAAGAGCGCCGATTCCAGGGGGCCCGCATCCTCTCCCGCGATTTCTCCGGCCAGGGTCAGTTCCAGCTTGCGGGTCGGTTCGCCCAGGTGCTGGGCCAGGAAGGAGCCCATGCGCTCCAGCAGCATGACATAGGGGGCGATGCGCCGCCGGGTTTCCGCCGGCAGGGCCGGGGCGTTGACCGCGTTGTCCGCCACACCCTCCAGCAGGAACTGGCTGATCTGCTCGGCGATGCCCACGGCCACCTTGTGTTGGGCCTCGTGGGAGGAGGCGCCGAGGTGCGGCGTCAGGATCACATCTTCCCGGCCCACCAAGGGATGATCAGCTCCGGGGGGTTCCTCGGCCAACACATCCAGCGCCGCACCGGCCAGCTCGCCCCGGTCCAGGGCCGCGGCCAGGGCCACTTCATCGACCAGGCCGCCGCGGGCGGCGTTCACCAGGCGCGCTCCGGTCTTCATCAGGGCCAGGCGTTCGGCGCTCAGGAGGTTGGCGGTGGCATCAGTGCGGGGGATGTGCAGGGTGACGAAGTCGGCCCGGGCGAGCAGTTCTTCCAGGGGCAAAAGGGGCACCGCCGCACCGCCGCCGATGGGGCAGTCGGTGCCCTGCAGGAAGGGGTCGTGGCCGATGGTTTCCATGCACAGGCCCTGGACGCGGCTGGCCACGGTGCGCCCGATGCGCCCCATGCCAATGATCCCCACGGTCTTGCCCGTCAGCTCCGTGCCGAGCAGGCCCTTCTTCTTCCAGCTGCCGCTGCGCACGCTGCGATCGGCCCGGGGAATGTGGCGGGCGATGGCGCAGAGCAGGGAGACGGCCAGTTCCGCGGTGGTGGTGGTGTTGCCCGTGGGCGTGTTCATGACCACCACGCCCCGTTCGGTAGCCGCCGCACAGTCCACATTGTCCACGCCGGTGCCGGCGCGGCCCACCACGCGCAGTTCATGCGCGGCCTCGATCACCGCCCGCGTGATCTTCGTGGCGGAGCGCACGATCAGGGCGTGGACGCCGGGGACGGCGGCGATCAGGTCCGCCTCGGCGAGGCCGGTGCGGATCTCGGGTTCGATGCCCGCGTCTCGGAAGGCTGCCAGGGCGGCGGGGGAGAGCTCGTCGCAGATCAGGACGCGCCAATGGAGAGCGGCGATCTCGTGGGCTAGGGACATGCTGCTGGTGGATGAAGCGGGGATCATTTTTTGAGGGCGTGGCGCACGAGGATTTCCAGGTCTGCGCTGCCGACTGCCTCGACCGCGCGGCCCACCTCGCGGCGGGCTTCCTTCTCCTTGTAACCCACCGACATCAGGGCGAGAACAGCGTCTTCCGTTTCTCCCGCGGAGTTTGAACGAGCAAGCCCACCGGCCTGATCCTGTTCAGCGCCAAGGGCCGTGTCAGCTTCCCCCGGCAGCACCGGCTTGTCCCGCAGGTCGAGCAGGATCTGTTCAGCGGTCTTGCGTCCGACGCCCTTCACATTGGTCAGGGGCGCGGCCTCTTGACCGCGGATCGCCGCCAACAGTTCGTCGCGCGCCAGGCCCGAGAGCAGGCCCAAGGCCATGGCCGGGCCCACGCCGCGCACGGAGAGCAAGAGCCGAAAGAGGTCGCGCCCGGAGCGGTCCTCGAAGCCGAACAGCCGCTGGGCGTCTTCGCGCACGAGCAGGTGTGTCCAAACCCGCACGGCCTCGCCCACGGGGAACTCGGCCCCGAGGGGCACCGCCAACTCAAAGCCGACGCCGCCCACTTCCACCACGAGCCTGGACAGAGACCGTTCCACGACGGTGCCTGCCAGGAAGTCGTACACGGCTAGGAGCCCGTTGGAAAAGTCCCGTCGCGAGGCGCAGCCAGCGGCGACGAGGCAAGGAAGGCGAAGGCGAGACGGCGGAAGCGGCCCTGTGGGGCAGCTCCGCACGGCCCGGCAGCCTGACGCTGCGGTCGGCGTTGAGGGCAAAGCCGCAGTAGGGAGTTTTTCAACGGGCTCCTAGGAGCGGGTCTTGAGGCTGAGGCCCAAATCGCTGAGCTTCTGGCGCAGTTCCTGGAGGGAGGTCGTGCCGAAGTTGGGCTGGGTGGTGAACTCTTCCTCGTGGCGCCGAGCGATATCGCCGGCGGTCAAACAGCCCATGCTCTCCACGGCCCGTCGGGCGCGAATCGAGAGGTTGAGTTCCGCCAGGGGAGTGTTTTCAACCTCCGTGGCACCACTGGGGGCCGGCGGGGCGTCGCCCACCTGGGAGATGCTGTCCACCGCTTCCTCGCGGTCCATCCCCAGGCGCAGGGCTTTGCTGCCCAGGATCTCCTTGATCTCGTTCAGGGAGGTCTCGCCGAAGTTCTTGTAGGAAAGCAGCTCGGTCTCGGTCTTGGTGACCAGATCGCCCAGGGTCAGGATGCTCATCTTGTTCAGGCAGTTGCGGGCCCGCACGCTGAGCTCGAAGTCGGTGATCGGGATGCGCAGGATCTGGTTGAGGCGGTCCTCCTTGCGCTCCAGATCCTCGTCGTAGTACATGTCCATCCCGGCCCTGGCGTCCTCGAGGTAGAGGCGCGCCCGGCGATCGGTGGGATCGAAGCGGACCACGGTGTCGTAGCAGGTCGCCGCGTCCTGGTCGCGCCCGAGGTCCTCGTAGAGGCAGCCGAGGTTGAGGAGGACCTTGCGGTCGATGGGCTGGATGGCGGCCAGGCCCTCGTAGGCCTCCAGGGCCTGCTCGTCCAGGCCCCAGCGCTCGCACAGGTGCGCGAGGCGGAAGAGATTGCGCCGGTGCGTGGGATCGGCCTCCCGGGCTGCGGAGTAGTGATCGATGGCCGTCTCCCGGTCGCGGCGCAGCTCGCTGATGCGACCCTGGATGTAGAGGCCGTCCGCGCTCGCCATGAAGCTCTCGGGAGCCTCCGCGCAGCTCGCTGCCGCGGCATCGGCGGCCTGATCGCGGTCGCCGGTCTCGGCGAGGACCGCCTCCAGGCGCGCCTCGATCCAGCCGGCGCGCGGGCGCGGCTCGTCGGCGTAGGCCTCCGAGAGACGCTGGAAGACCCCGACCGCCTCGGCCGGACGCCCCAGGGACATCAGGGCGTTGGCGTGGGTGAAGGAGGCCACGTCGTCCGCGGAGTGGGCCTCGAGCATCTCGACGGCCTCCTCGTAGCGTCCGACCATCCACAAGCCCAGACCCCGGCGCCTTCCCTCCTCGCCTTCACGACCCAGGGCGTCGATCTGCATCCCGAAGGAGTCCAGGGAGCGGCGCGTGCGGAACACGGTGCCGCGGGCGGCCTGCAGGGAGGCGAAGCTGGGGATCGGGTCGTTGGCCAGGTCCACCGGATCGGCGGCGGCCTCGGAGGCGGCGTTCACGGGGGGCGCTTGCAACTCTTGACTCATGGCGGAATCGGAGCGTGGGTGGCCCACGATGGGGCCACGAATCAGACCACGGGGAGGCGCGGATGTGCGCCCGGGCGCCCCGTCGTCCAGGCGGCGCAATGATAGGTCCGTGACGGGGGCCGAGTCAACCTAAGGGCGCCGTGGCAAATCCCGACCCGGGGCGAGCATCGCTCCCTGGCGGTCGGTACCTTCGCCCTGGCACGCGGGAACGAGCAACAGGGAAGGACGAGATGGACAAGCTGGTCGTGGAGGGTGGCGGGCGCCTGGAGGGCGAGGTCGCCGTGGCGGGCTCGAAGAACGCGGTCCTGCCGGTCCTGGCGGCGGCCCTGCTGACCCGCGAGCGCTTGCGCGTCGCCAACGCTCCGGACCTGGTGGACGTCTCGTCGATGGTCGGCGTCTTGCGCGACCTCGGCTGCGAGGCCGGGCGCGGCGGCGACGGCGTCCTGGAGGTCGAGGCCCCCGACCAGCCCTCCCAGCGCACGGACTGGAAACTGGTCGCCCGCATGCGCGCCTCGTTCTGCGTCCTCGGCCCCCTCGTCGCCCGCACGGGCCGGGCCGAGGTCAGCCTCCCCGGCGGCTGCGCCCTCGGTGGGTTCCGTCCGATCGACATCCACCGCAAGGGGCTCGAGGCCCTCGGCGCGGACGTGCGCATCGAGGGCGGCTACGTGATCGCCGAGGCGCCCCCCGGCGGCCTGCGCGGGACGGAGATGTACCTCGGCACGGCCTTCGGCTCCTCGGTCACCGGCACCGCCAACGTGATGATGGCGGCCACCCTGGCCCAGGGGCGGACCGTCATCCAGGGCGCCTCCTGCGAGCCCGAGGTCGTAGACCTGGGGCACTGCCTCGTGGCGATGGGGGCGCGCATCGGAGGCCTCGGCTCACCGCGGGTGGAGATCGAGGGCGTGGACGAGCTCGGTGGAGCGGACTGGACCGTGATCCCCGACCGGATCGAGGCGGGGACGTACGTCATCGCCGGCGCGATGACCGGCGGCCGGGTGCGGGTCGAGGGCTGCCGGCCAGACCACCTGACGACGGTCCTCGAGCGCCTGCGCGAGGCGCGGATTCCCCACGAGGTCGGCGCGGACTGGATCGAGACCCAGGCGTGGGAGCCCCGAGCCGCCGGGGAGCGCCCCGGGGCGACCGACATCACGACCCACCCCTTCCCCGGCTTCCCCACCGACCTGCAGGCGCAGTGGATGGCGCTCATGACCATGGCGGAGGGGCGCAGCATCATCACCGAGCGCGTCTACCCCGAGCGCTTCATGCACATGGCCGAGCTGGCGCGCCTGGGGGCGGACGTGCGGCGCGAGGGAGCCCTGGCCCTGGTCTGCGGGACGCCGCGCCTGTCGGGCGCCCACGTGACCGCCTCCGACCTGCGGGCCTCGGCCGCGCTCGTCCTCGCCGGTCTGGTGGCCGAGGGCGAGACCCACATCCACCGTGTCTACCACATCGACCGCGGCTACGAGCGCATCGAGGAGCGCCTGCGCTCCCTGGGAGCGACCATCCGTCGCGAGCGCGACGAGTAGGTCGGCGCCTCGCGTGCGCGGAGCGGAGTTGGGCCGGTCGGTGGTGGGGAGTCCCTCGGCGGCCTGCTAGAGTCAGCGCCCGTGTTCGAGACCCTCACCCAGCGCCTGACCGCTTCCTTCTCCGCCCTGCGGGGCGGGCGATCCCTCTCCGAGGAGCAGCTCGACGAGGGGCTTGCGGAGGTCCGCCGGGGCCTGTTGGAGGCCGACGTGCACATCCAGGTGGCGCGCCGCCTGACCTCCGCCGTGCGCGATCGCCTGGTGGGGGAGGAGCGTCTGGAGGGCGTAGATCCCGCCCAGCAGTTCGTGCACGCCTTCCACGCCGAGCTGGTCGAGGTCATGGGGCCGGAGGACGCGCGCCTGTCCTTCGCCAAGAGCGGGCCGACCGTGATCCTGATGGCCGGCCTGCAGGGCGCCGGAAAGACGACGACCTGCGCCAAGCTCGCACGCTGGCTGCGCGACGAGCACCACAAGCGCCCCCTCCTGGTGGCGGCCGACGTCAAGCGTCCGGCGGCGGTCGAGCAGCTGCAGGTCCTCGGCGAGCGGATCGACGTGCCCGTCTTCCACCAGCCCGGCGCCACGCCCCCCCAGGTCTGTCTGGCCGGCGTAGAGCACGCTCGCGCCACGGGGGCCGACGTCGTCCTGCTCGACACCGCGGGCCGCCTGCACGTCGACGAAGAGCTGATGGCCGAGGTGGCGGAGATCGCCCGCGTCACCAACCCCGACGATCAGGTCCTGGTCGTCGACGCGATGACCGGCCAGGACGCGGTCTCCTCGGCAGGCGCGTTCCACTCCCGACTGGCGCTCACCGGCGTCGTGATGACCAAGCTCGACGGCGACGCCCGCGGCGGCGCCGCCCTGAGCCTCAAGGCCGTCACCGGCTGCCCGATCCTCTTCATCGGCACCGGCGAGAAGATCGAGGACCTCGACGCCTTCCACCCCGAGCGCATGGCCGGGCGCATCCTGGGGATGGGCGACGTCGTCGGCCTCGTGGAGAAGGCCCAGGAGCAGATCAGCGAGAAGGAGGCCCAGGTCTCCTTCGAGCGCATGGTGATGGGCAGCTTCACGCTGGAGGACATGCTCTCCCAGCTGCGCATGGTCCGCCGGATGGGGCCGATGAAGAAGGTCCTGGGGATGATGCCGGGGATGTCGTCCCAGCTCGACCAGCTCGACGTCGACGACGCCCAGATGAACCGCCTCGACGCGCTCTTCACGTCGATGACTCCCCGCGAGCGCCTGCAGCCCGACGTGATCGACATGAGCCGCCGGCGGCGCATCGCCCGGGGCGCCGGCCAGGACGTCGGGGCGGTCAACGACCTGCTCAAGCGCTTCCGCGGCATGAAGAAGATGATGAAGCAGATGGGCAAGCTCGGCCTGGGCTCGAAGATGGGCGCCGGGGCCAAGCGCGACGCCCTCAAGGGCCTCTCGCCCAGCGGCGAGCTCGCCGGAGGGGGCGGGGGCCTGCTCGGTGGGCTCGGCGGCCTGTTCGGCGGCGGCGGCGGCGGCGGGGCCGCGGGGGCGGGGGCGCCCGCAGATCTCGCCGATGCCCTCGGCGGCGGGGCGCGGCCGATGGGGTCCTCGGCGACCCGCAAGAGCGCGTCGAAACGGCGCAAGAAGGACCGGCGCTCCCGCAAGGGGCGCAAGGGACGGCGGAAATAGTCCACCGGCGGCTTGCTCCGGAGCCGGTTTTTTCGTCTTCTGTGCGGCCCTCGTCTTGGGTTCGGGGACGTTTCCCCGGCACCGGACGCGCCGCCGGGCCTGCTTCGGGGTGCGCTGAGCGCGCCCCCGTCGTCGGCGCGGCATCGGCGGCAGAGTGTCGTCGACAGAGAGCGATCCGCCACCACCTCCGCACTTCATGGCTGTAGTCATCCGTCTCAAGCGCACCGGACGCCGCAACCGTCCCTGCTACCGCATCTCCGTCGCCGACAGGCGCTCGCCGCGCGACGGGAGGACCATCGACCATCTCGGGCTCTACGACCCGATCGCGGGCAACCCCGAGGCCCAGGTGACCCTGGACGTCGAGCGCGCCCGCCACTGGATCGGGGTGGGCGCCCAGCCCTCGGATACCGTGCGCTCGATCTTCACGCGCCTGGGTGTCTACGAGGGCGCCGAGCCCCGCAAGCCGCGCAAGCGCTCGGGTCGCAAGCAGACCGCGGGGAGCCTGCGCCGCAAGGCGGACAAGGCGGCGCGCGCCGAGCGCAAGACGGCCCGGCGGACGGAGCGTGTGGCGGCCAGGCGTGCCGCCGCGGCGGCCGAAGGCGGCGAGGACCAGGGCGAGGAGTGAGCTGTCCGGCGCGCGCGTCCACCGCGGGTGTGCGTGGGCGCCGGCCGCGGCGAGTCGGTGATCCGGGCGTAGCCCACAGGATGGAACGGGGAGAGGTGTGAGCAAGAAGTCGGAACGCCTGGGTCGTTTGCTGGGGAAGATCGAGCTGCCGATCGACGCGCCCGACGCCGTCCCCGAGGGGACGCTGTTCGAGCTCGGCATGCTGCTGGTCCTGCGCCGCGAGCTGTCCGCCACCCGCGCGAAGGCGGGGTTGGCAAAGCTCAAGGAGACCTTCGAGGACTGGAACGAGGCGCGGGTCTCACAGGTCCAAGAGCTGGCCCGCTGCCTGGTCCCCGCCGGCTCCGAGATCCCCACTGCCGCCGGCCGCTACTTCCCGGCGGCGTGCGCTCTCAAGGAGTACATGCAGGAGATCTTCCAGAAGACCCACGGTCTGGACCTGGAGACCCTGCGCGAGAGTGAGATCGAGGCGTCGCGCCTCGTTCCTCAGTTCACCACCCTGGGCAACTCCCTGGGGAGCGTTCTGCTGTGGGGCGCCTCGGACGGGGCCCTGCCGGTGACGACCGCCATCACGCGCGTTCTCGATCGCCTCGGCCTCGTGTCCCGGACCTCCTCGATCACCAAGTTGAGGGCGAGTGTCGAGCCTCTCGTAGCCCCCGGCGATGGCCTGAGGGTAGCCATGGGGTTCGGTCTCGTCGCCGACGCGTGGTGCGATCAGCGCAAGCCGGTGTGCTGGGAGTGCTCCCTGGTGGACGACTGCGCTCACGGCAAGAAGGTGCGCATCGAGTGGAAGAAGCAGCAGGAGCGTCTCGCCGCTCAGGCGGCCAGGGATGAGGCCCGGCGGCTCGCGGCCGAGGAGCGCGAGCGGGTGCGCCTGGAGAAGGAGGCCGAGCGCGAGCGCAAGCAGGCGGAGGCGAAGGCCCAGCGGGTCGAACGCGCGGAGCAACGCCGCCGGGAACAGCTCGAGCGCAAGCAGGCGGCGGCCAAGAAGAAGGCCGCGGCCGCCAAGAAGGCGGCGGCGAAGAAGGCTGCCGCCAGGAAGAAGTCCGCGGCGAAGAAGAAGGCCCCCGCGAAGAAGAAGGCCCCCGCGAAGAAGAAGACCCCCGCGAAGAAGAAGACCGCCAAGAAGAAGGCCGGTGGCAAGAAGGCGGTAGCCAAGAAGAAGGCCGGCACCAAGAAGGCGACCGTGAAGAAGAAGTCCGGCGCCAGGAAGGCGGCCGCCAAGGGCAAGGCCGCTGGGAAGAAGGCGACGGGCAGCGGGTCCCGCAAGGCCGCCCGGCGACGCTGAGCATGGGGCCGCGGCTCCTGCTCGCCTCCGCCTCGCCGCGCCGGCGCGTGCTCCTCGAGCGTGCTGGGCTGACCTTCACCGTCGAGCCCTCCGAGGTGGACGAGACTCCGCCTCCGGGCCTCGAGGTCGAGGAGGTGGCCGTGGCTCTCGCCGAGCGCAAGGCGGACCACATCGCCGCCGCCCACTCGGGCGCGCCGGTCTCGGTGCTCGGCGCCGACACCGTCGTCTCCCTCGGGGAGACCCTCCTCGGCAAGCCGCGGGACGAGGTCGACGCGCGCCGCATGCTGGAGGGCCTCTCCGGCTCCCGGCACCGCGTCGTGACCGGAGTCTGCGTGATCGACTGCGCCGCCGGCGGCGAGCGCCGCTCGGCCTTCGAGCGTACCTGGGTGACCATGCGCCCGATCGCGCCCGAGGAGATCGAGGCCTACGTGGCCGGCGGAGAGTGGCGCGGGAAGGCTGGGGGCTACGCCATCCAGGAGTCCGCGGACGCCTTCGTGCTCGGGATCGAGGAGGGGGGCCTAGACAACGTGGTCGGCCTGCCGGTGGATCTCACCCTGCGCCTGCTGGCGGAGATCGAAAAGGGCCGGGAGGGGCGTGCGGGGCGCTTGCCAGGCTGATCACGCCCCGCTACCCTGTTCGGCTCTCCACGCCCCCCTGAGAGGCTCGCCGGCCCCCTCCGGCGCCGAGCGGCGAGGAGCGTGAAGGAGCATCGAGCATGAAAGCGGACATCCACCCCAAGTACATCGCCTGCACCGTCACCTGCGGCTGCGGCAACAGCTTCGAGACGCGCGCCACCGTGCCGGTGATGCGAGTCGAGATCTGCGGCTCCTGCCACCCGTTCTACACGGGCAAGCAGAAGTTCGTGGACTCCGCCGGCCGGGTCGACCGGTTCTTGAAGCGCTACGGCAAGACCGCCGCCGCCGCCAAGTCGGACGGCGAGTGACGGAAGGGCGCGCCACGGCGCCGCCATGGAATTCGCCCCCGCCATCGTGGCCAAGCTGCGCGAGCGGGCGCGGCGCTTCGGGGACTTGACCGAGCAGCTCTCGCGGCCCGAGGTGGCCGCGGACGGGCGGCGCTGCGCCGAGATCGCCGCCGAACGCGGGCAGCTCGAGGCGGCGGCGACCCTCTGCGCCGAGTACGAGGAGCTCACCGAGCGGCGCGCCGAGGCGGAGCAGATCCTCGCCGACGCAGAGGCCGATCCGGACCTGCGCGAGCTGGCGACCGAGGAGCTGGCGGGGGTCGAGCAGGCCGAGGAGGACCTGGACGGGCGCGTGAAGTCGACCCTGGTGAGCGACCCCGACGACCTGCGCCGCAAGGTCATCGTCGAGATCCGCGCCGGGACCGGCGGGGACGAGGCGACGCTGTTCGCCGCGGACCTCTACCGCATGTACCAGCGCTTCTGCGATACGCGGCGCTGGAAGATCGAGCAGCTCGAGCTCTCCGCCTCGGAGGTAGGCGGCTTCAAGGAGATCATCTTCAGCGTGACCGGGGACGGCTGCTGGCGGCTCTTGCGCTTCGAGTCGGGCGGCCACCGCGTGCAGCGCGTACCGGCCACCGAGTCCCAGGGACGCATCCACACCTCCGCGGCCACCGTGGCGGTCTTGCCCGAGGCGGAGGAGGCCGAGATCGCCCTCAAGGACGAGGACCTCAGGATCGACACGATGCGCTCCAGCGGCCCCGGCGGCCAGTCGGTCAACAAGACCAGTTCCGCGGTGCGCATCACCCACCTGCCGACCGACACGGTCGTCTCCTGCCAGGACGAGAAGTCCCAGCACAAGAACAAGGCCAAGGCCCTGCGGATCCTGAAGTCGCGCCTGCTCGACGAGGAGCGCCGCCGCCTGCACTCCGAGCGCGCCGAGCAGCGCAAGTCTCAGGTCGGCAGCGGGGACCGCAGCGCCAGGGTGCGGACCTACAACTTCCCGCAGAACCGGGTCAGCGACCACCGCCTGTCGAACAACCACTCCCTGGAGCAGGTCGTGGGTGGCAAGCTGGACGACCTGGTGGGAGAGCTGGAGGCCATGGATCGCGAGGAGCGCATCCGCAACCTGTAGCCGGACCCCGCCGATCGGATAGAACCCCCTGATCCCCGCATCCCCGCCCCCAGCGCATCCTGACGCCATGAACGAGCAAGATCCCTCAGCGGCCGAGTTCGACGACCTGGAGCCCCTCCCCGAGGAGGTCGAGTCTCCGCCCGAGCTGCCCGCCGGGGCCGAGCTGGCCAAACTGCCCGCGGAGGCGGAGCCGATCACCCAGGAGCCTGCGCCAGAGCCGGCGCCCCAACCCGAGCCCGAGCCCGAGCCGGCGCCCCAACCGCCGCCCGAGCCCGCGCCCGAGCCGATCCCTCCCGCCGCAGCCGCTCCGCTGGCGCCTGCTGCCGCGGGCGCGACCGCTGCCTCGGGGGAGCCGGCCGCCCCGGGCGGCGAGCGCGGGGACGCCCCGCCCGCCCCCGAGGGCCAGGTCCAAAAGCGCGACCTCGATCAGGCGCCCCTGGTCTTGCGCAAGGCCGCTCTGATCCTGTTGGCGGGCTCGATCCTGCCCTGGGGGAACCCGATCGCGAGCTGGGGCGGCACGATCGCCGAGAAGCTGTTGTGCTTCGCGGCCGTCTGGCTCTTCTACCAGAGCCACGTCCTCAAGGTCGGGGGACCGGCCCACGGGCTCGTGAAGAGCCTCGGGCGCAAGGGACCGGCGCCGGTGATGATCCTGGCCGCCGTCATCGCGGTCATCGGCCTGATCCCCCTGGCCACCCTGGGCGGCGAGGCCCTGACCCTGTTCAAGACCTTCACCGAGAAGGCCTTCCTGCTGCTGGCCGGCTACACCTTCGTGCACATCTTCGACTACGAGCACGGCGGCAAGTTCAACCCGATGTTCCCGCTGTTGTTCTGCTTCGCGGCCGTGGGCGGGTTCATGTCGATCTTCACCGTCGTCCCCGCCATGGGCGAGGCCGGGCCCCTGGCTTTCGTGGCCCTGATCGGCACCATCGCCGTGACCGCGGCGGGCTGCATGGCGGCCTACACGATGATCGTCGCCATGAGGGAGGCCAAGGCCCACGGCGAGGCGAAGCGCGCCGCCGCCCTCGAGGCGCGCAAGGCCGCACGGGAGGCCCGTGGCAAGCGTGCCGGCGGCACCGGGGGCGTCCGGAAGAAGTGACCCGCGCCCGAGGCCTGCCCGCGCCGCGCACGGCCGGCGAGATGCTGGGGATGGCGCGTGCCTTCCTGGAGCGCAAGGAGATCGCGGAGGCCCGGCTGGAGGCGGAGTTGCTCGTCGCCCACGCCCTGGAGACCGACCGCCTCGGCCTGTTCATGCAGCTCGACCGGCCCCTGGAGGGGACCGACGTGGACGTCGCTCGGGACCTCCTCGTGCGCCGCGGCCGGCGCGAGCCGGTGGCCTACATCACCGGGCGCCGCGAGTTCTACGGCCGCTCCTTCGAGGTCCGGCCCGGGGTGCTGATCCCGCGCCCCGAGAGCGAGCTCCTCGTGGACCTCGCGCGCGAGCGCTGCCCGCGACCGGACGGCAAGCGGGCGGCGGACCTGGGGTGTGGGAGCGGCTGTCTGGCGGTGACGCTCGCCCTGGAGCTCCCCGGACTCGCGGTCAGCGCCTTCGACCTCTCCGACGCGGCCCTGGACTGCACCCGGCGCAACGCAGAGCGCCTCGGTGTCGCGATCGCGCTGACCGGCGGCGACGGCCTCGCGGCCGTGGAGGCGGCGGTCGCGGCGGGAGGCGCCTTCGACCTCGTGCTCTCCAACCCGCCCTACGTGCGCTCCGAGGAGCGCGACGACCTCGCCCCGGAGGTGCGTGACCACGAGCCGCCCGAGGCGCTCTTCGCCCCCGACTCCGACGCCGACTACTGGGTGCGCGAACTCGTGGCGCGCGCCCGCTCCCTGGTGCGGCCGGGGGGCGCCGTCCTCGTCGAGCTGGGGGCCGACCAGGGGCCACGCGCCGCGAGGCTGGCCGCCGATGCAGGCCTGTCGGCGGCCCTGCACCGGGATCTGGCGGGGATCGAGCGCGTGCTGGAGCTCTCGGTGGAGGACGGAGCCGCCCGGGACGCGGGCTAGCCCGCGGCCGCGGCCGCCACGAAGCCATCGACAGCGTCGCGGTCGGGCTCGGCGAGGTCGCTCATGAACAGGGCGATCTCGTAGTGGTCGAGCCGATCGGAGATCTTCTCGCAGCGCACGACCGCCCCCTGGCCGCGCACGTGGCGCACGCCGCCCTCGACGGGCAGGTCGAGCTCGACCGAGAGCACCGTCATCAGGTTCACCGGGCGGTCGAGGAAGAAGGACACGCCGGCCCGGCTGATGTCGCGCACGCGGGCCTCGAAGCGGCCGTCGGGCAGGGAGAGCTGGACGGGCCAGTCGGCCTTGGCCCGCGGCCAGCGCCGGCGGTCGGCGGGAGTCGCGGCGTCGGTGGCGGGGTGGGCTGCGGCGTCTTCGGGGGGCTGGTTCACGGGTCCATCCTAGCCACAGCTCCCCGAGCTCGTCACGCTCCAAATCGGCCCCGAGCGCGGTGGATTCCCCGCGGAGGCGACCTACACTGGTACCTTCCAGGACCAGTGCAACGCGAGGGACCAGCCCGCCGGGGGCGGAGAGCGAGGACGTGCGATGTCGAGCTACAACAGAGTGATCTTGATGGGGAACCTGACGCGGGACCCCGAGGTGCGCTACACCCAGAACGACCTGGCCATCTGCAAGGTGGGCCTGGCCGTCAACCGGCGCTTCAAGGACGGCCAGACCGGAGAGTGGCGCGAGGAGCCGACCTTCGTCGACATCACGATCTTCGGCAAGCGCGGCGAGGCCTTCGCCAAGTACCACGCCAAGGGCCGCCCGGCGTTCATCGAGGGCTCCCTGCGCTTCGACTCCTGGGAGGACAAGGAGGGCAACAAGCGCAGCAAGCTGTACGTGGTCGCCGACGAGTGGCAGTTCGTGGGCAGCGGCGGCGGCGGCGGGGACGGCTCCCAAGGCGGCGGCGCGGGCGCCGGCGCGGGCGGCTACGGCGGCGCCACGGCGGGCCAGACCGCCGGCGAGCGCGTGGACGTGGACGACACGCCGTTCTGATTCCGCGCGCGGCCCCGCGGCCGAGGATGAGGCTCACGGTCCAGCTCTTCGCCGACCTGCGCGAGCGCGCGGGGAGCGAGACCCTGGTGGTCGAGGACCTGCCCGACGGGCTGGACCTCGCCGGGCTGAAGGAAACCCTGGAGTCGCGCTACCCCGAGCTGGGCCCCCTGGGTCACGTGGCCGGAGTGATCGGCACCGAGTACGTGCCCGACGCGACGGAGCTGGAGCCGGGGGTGAGAGTCGCCCTGTTGCCGCCGGTGTCGGGGGGCGCTCCGACCGAGGACGAGTTGCTCTCGGCGGGCGTGTTCGAGCTGTGCGCCGAGCCCCTCGACCCCGAGTCCCTGCGGCGTCGCGTCGCCCACCCCTCCTGCGGCGCGGTCGTGGTCTTCTGCGGCGACGTGCGCGATCGCAACCTCGGGCGCGAGGTCGAGCGCCTGGAGTACGAGGCCTTCGAGCGCATGGCCGGCCCGCAGATGGAGCGCATCTTCGCCGCCTGTCGCGAACACGGCGGCGCTTCCGACCCCGCCGCGGACGACGGCGCGTCCGAGCGCGCCCTGCGCATGGTCTGTGTGCACCGCACCGGGCCCGTGGAGATTGGCGAGACCTCGGTCGTCGTCGCCGTGGCGAGCCCGCACCGCGACGCGGCCTTCGTCGCCGCGCGCTTCCTGATCGACGAGCTCAAGCGCTCCCTGCCGGTCTGGAAGAAGGAGTTCACCGCCGACGGCGGTGCGTGGATCGGCGAGGGCGCCTAGCCCGGGTTATTCATGAACACGCACACCAGACTTCGCAACCGGCCGTCTTCGACGGCCTCTCGGCCCCTGGCGGCGCTTTGCGGAACCTGGCTTTCTCGACGACCCGTTCAGGGTCGCCTGCGTCGCCAGAATCCGCAAAGCACCACCAGGAACCGAGTTGCTGTGTCTGGTGCACGTCTTCATGAATAATCCGGGCTGACCATGGAGTGCACCGTCGTCCC
>JASLMK010000061.1 GCA_030746555.1 Planctomycetota bacterium
CACCGTCCTTCTGCGGACACTCGACCCACGGAGCTCCGTTCCCGTGGAACTCGCGGAGAACGGCAGCGTCCGGATCCGTCGCACTGCCCGGTACGACCGCACCGGACCCGTCGAGGATCCGCATGCCCGGGGGCAGACGCCGGCGGTTCCGCCCGACGGGCACGCGCGGATCGGCGTTGTCCCCGGTTGGATCGCCGGCACCACCGTCGGAGCGAGGCCACCGCACCGCCTGTCTGGATTCCGGGGTAGGGTCCGGGCGCGGCACCTCGGTGGCCGGCCTCCCCACGTCGGAGCGCTGGGGGGCGTGCGAAGCACCGGGACCCGCCGGCTCCTGCTTTGGCACCTTCGCCAGGAGGAGCGGGACCAGCAACGAGGCTCCGGCGGCCAGCACTGCCCACCCCACGGCCCGTCGCCAGCCAAGTCGCCGGGGACTCGCGGTCGCGGCTTCCGTGGCTCCCCTCCTCAACACCCGTTCCGAGCGCTGATGACGTACCCGGTCTTCGCGTTCACGTTGCCGCCCGCCGATCCCGTGCCGCAGTTCCAGGTGACGTTCTTGACGCCATCGTCCCTGGTGATCTTCGCCTTGCAGGATCCGTCCTCTCCCCCGCATGCCTGAGACCACTCTCCACCGGGGAGAACGACCATCTCGCTCCAGCAGTCACCATTGGTCGTGTAGCTCGTCACGCCGGAGTACTGGCCGCTTCAATCCGATGTCCCCCCCGGCTCGCGAGTGGAGACCCGGGCGGAGGGTGGCTCGCGCTCCGCCGACTCCAGGGCCTCGTAGGCCTCCTCGCCGAACAGGATCCCCCCCGACGAGCTGCGGTCCACGAAGAGTCCCTGGTCCGTCTCGAAGACCTCTCCGCCGGGCCCGACCTCCCACAGGACCGTCGTCTGCGGGCTCTGTGCCAGGGCGAACTGGAGAGCGTGGTCTCCGGTCCCCTCCGGGGTGTAGCGGGTCAGGCCGCCTTCACAGTCCTCCGCCGCCCAGACCCCGTTGAATTGGTGGTAGTCCAAGGCAGCTCGGGAGAGCACACCCCTCCCGGTGGACTCCTCGACCGCCGATTCTCGGGAGGCTCCGGCTGACGTTTGGGCGGCGCTGGAGTCGGACGCGCATCCCGCACGGCAATCCCCCCATCCCATCCCGGCGACCACGGCGAGGCAACCCACCGTCCCCATGCTGTCCCAGTTCAGGTTCTTCATCAGGTGCCTCATGATCTCGCCTGCAGTGCCTCTCTACGGATTCCGTAGGGACGGATTCCGTAGGGACTCTCCAAGGGAGAACGGGGTCACGCCCCGCGTACGCCCGGCGCCTCCGCGAGCGGCGATTCTCCGTTCCTCAGCCTCATGACCGGATTCTCGGTGAGGAACGGTCACCCTTTCCGGGAAATGATCCCCCGGCCCCTCTCGGTCAGGCGCCGTCCGCCGACCCGTGGGCACGAGAACGCAGGTACTGGACCGTCGAGGCCCGCATGCGCTCGATCAGGGGGTCGAGGTCCCCTTCGCGGGCCTGCCCCAGGTCGTCGAGGTTGGCCTGGCAGAGGGAACAGGCGGTCTCCTCGAGGTGGAAGGCGACGAAGGACCGCGGTCCCTCCTCGAGCGTCCCGGCGTCGCGGCGTGCGAGCCAGTAGCGCGCGGGGCAGCTCACCCGGCCTTCGCGCCAGGCGCGGGCGACGTCCAGGTCGAGGCGGGTCTGGGCGTCGCCGGTCGCGTCGGCCATGGCGCCGAGGAGCTGGCCCGTGGAGTCGCGCCGCAGGGCGAGCTCTCGCATGCGCTTGAGGGCGCGGAACTTGATTCCCGCCACCGCGGTCTCGTCGCGCAGGCCGAAGCCCTCCCAGACGTCCCGGTTGCGCCGGCCGAGGGCGAACAGGGCCTCGATCACGCACAGGCGCTTGAACTCGCCCTGCTGCCAGGTCTCCTGGACCCACTCGCGCAACACCCCCACCAACAGCTCGTGGCCCTGGTCGGCCAGGTCGGTGCCATGGACGACCTGGCTGGGCGTGTCCTCCTCGACCGCCAGGTCGTCCATCCCCGGCAGGCTCTCCGAGGAGTCCACCGGCTGGCCCGCGCCGACGGCGTTGCGCCTGCGGAGGTGGTCGATGGCCCGGTTGCGGCAGATGCCGAAGAGGTACTGCTCGAAGGTGTAGACCGGGTCGAAGCTGTCGATCCCACGCACGGCGCCAAGGAAGGCCTCCTGGACGATGTCCTCGCGGGCCTGGGCGTCGGCGACCCGGCGAGAGACGTAGGCCATCAGACGCCCGCAGAAGGCGCGCTCCACGCGCAGCCACTCCTCGTCGTCGAACTCCCTCAGGCGGGAGATGTCGGGGGTCCACTCGCTCAACGGTCGCGCCTCACCAGACCGAGCCCATCATGAGGGCGGTCAGCAGGGCACCCGCCAGCAGGCCTCCCACCGTGGCGAACAGGAGCAGGAACACGGCCAGGCGCACGAGGGAGCCGAGGCCGCCCCCGGCCCACAACCGGCGGGCGAACCCCACGAGCCCGCCCAGGAGGGCGCCGAGGACCTCGAAGGCGAGGCCGACGGTGGCCAAGACGGCTCCGAGCGGGCCGCCGGACGCGGGCGGGGGCACGGGGACGGTCCCGCGCGAGGCCGCGCCCGCCCCTGGCGCGGGGCCTGCGGACGCCGGTGTCACCGCGACAGCGTCGGCCGGACTCGGCTCCGGCGCGCCGAGCGGCGTGGAGGGCGGGGGCAGGGGAGTCGGCTCCCCATCAGCCACGGCGGTCGTGCCCTCGGGCCGAGGGCTGCCTGCGGTCTTCAGCCCGTCCCACATGCCGCGCGCGACCTCGACCGCGCCGCGCGTCAGCTCGGCGGCGGCGCCGCGCAGCTCGCCGGCTTGGGAAGCGGCCACCGAGCCCGTCGGCGTGGCCGGCTCCCCCGCCAGGGGAGCGGGCGGTGCGGGGAAACCCTGGGACGGTCCGAACGTGATCGAGTCTCCCGGGCGTGCCGTCTGCCCCAAGGCCTCCAGCAGCGCCTGGACACCGTCGTAGCGGTCGTCGGGATCGACCCGCAGGCAGCGCTCGACGACGACGCGGAGCTTCGCGGGGAACTCCTCGGGGAAGACGGGCGGCACGTCTTCCTGGCGCAGGATCAGGCCACCGGGGGTGGCCGGCTCGTAGGGCACGCTCCCGGCCAGGCTCTCGTAGAGGATGACGCCCAGGGAGTAGAGGTCGGCGCGGTGGTCGGCGCGGCTCTTGAGGATCTCCGGCGCCATGTAGTGTGGCGTCCCGCGGCCGAAGCTGAGGGTCTGCCGGCCCTCGCTCATCAACTTCGAGAGGCCGTAGTCTCCGACGCGCGCGACGTCGCCCTTCAGGAAGATGTTCCCCGGCTTGAGGTCGAAGTGAACCAGGCGTCGGTCGTGCAGGGCCAGCACACCGCGGCAGGCCTGGACGAAGTAGGTCGTCGCCTCCTCGGCCGGGAGGTCGCCCCGCTTCAGCCGGCGCGCCAGGGTCTCCTCTCCGGCGTAGCCCATGACCAGGTACGGGACGCCCATGACCGTCCCCAGGTCCTCGATCGTCACCAGGTTGGGGTGATCGATGACCGCGAAGTGTCGCACCTGCTCGAGCTCGCGCTCGATCGCCTCGCGCTGTCCCTCGTCGTCGATCTTGAGGAACTTGATCGCGTACGACTTGCCGATGGAGTGCTTGCGCGCCTTGTAGACCTCGCCGAACGCGCCGCCGCCCAGCCGGTTCTGGATCTCGTAGCCCGCGATGAAGTCGGGCTCCCTGAAGGAGTTGAAGAAGGTTTCCCAGTCCATGGACGATCGCTCCGGCTCTACGCGCACGGCGCGCCTCCCATTCTACGCAACGAGAAGGGGACCTCCCCAGGACCCGCTCCCAAGACTCCCCACACCGAGGCTGCCCGTCTCATGGCGTCCTCCTCCCCCCATCCTCCGGAGGACTGATCGAGAACGAGAAGGGCGGGCGAGCGCCCACGCCCCGGCCAACGACGACGTCCACGCGCCCGGTCGGCGGGCATGCCAGGCGCAGGTCGACGGGCGCCGGCTCGTCGCGAGGAGCGCCCACGAGCCGCAGGCCCGCCTCGCCGTGAACGACGAGCTCCCCGTCGGCGAGCTCGAACTCCACGTCGTGCTCCAGCCCACCGACGGCGATGTGGCGATCGGCGCGGGCCCCGATGCGCAGGCGTGCGGGAGCGCCCGGCTTGACGAGCAGGACGCGGCCCGCGCCGAGGCACTCGGCGCCTCGCAACACCTCCAAGCGGCAGACTCCGCTGGAGAGCTCCGGCAAGGAGAACAGCAGGCCCAGGTTCGGGGCCAGACCGACCTCGTCGCCGTCGCGGAGTTCCGTGCCCCCGGCGCCGATCGGTGCTCCGGCGACCGTGATGCTCTGGCCCGCGACGGGCTCGATGCGCCAAACCGAGCCGCCGTGGAACGACTCCCCGCCACGGATGCGCGCGTGCCGCGCGTCGAGGTCGGCGAGGAACGGCAGGTCGGCCTCCCCCATGCGCGCATGGCCGAGCACGACTTGCTCGCCCCAAGCGACCAGGAACTCCCCGGCGTCGTCCACCGCCAAGAGGAAGCGCGTGGGCGGCTCGCCCTCGGTCGCCTCGAGGGGGCGGGCGACATCGACGGCTTCGGCCTCGGTCGCGCCCGCGGCCCCCGCATCCTCCACGGACGACGCCGCCGCGCTTCCCTCCGCGACGCCCACGGGGGCGACCCCCTGCTCGGCCCCGTCCCGGGCGGCTCGCATCTGCGCCAACAACTCCCCCAGGGCCTCGGAGATTCGGCTCTCCTCCGCCGGGGCGGACGCGCCGGCGCGAGCGAGGGCCTGGGTCGCCTTCGCCCGCAGGCGGTCGGCGTCGGGGAAACCCTCGAGGCAGGGATGGGCCAAACGCTCCAGGGCGAGATCGGCCTTGCCCGCGAGCAGGGCCCGGCGGGCCTCGTGCAGGCGCAGGCGCCGCCGCAGAAAGGAGGGGAGCTCAAGGGCCATGGATCAGCCCCCCATGCGCGCCCCGGGCCCGTCCATTTTCGCGCCCACCGACTCCGCTGGGAGGGCGCCGATGGCGAGGGAGGGTGTCAGGTGCAGGCGATCACGCCGCCGCCGGCGGCGCGCGCTTCGACGAACGCCTCCCGAGCGCAGCGGTAGAGGTCCTCGCGCTCGCGGATGTCGGGGTGCGGGCAGCAGGAGATGCCGACCGAGATCACCAGAGGATCTCCGACCAGGTCGACCAGGGCCCGCTCTTGGGCGCGTTCGCCCACGCGCCGCGCCATGATCCCCGCGCCGTCGGCCGCTGTGCGCGGCAGGAGGAACAGGAACGAGCTCTCGTCGAAGCGCCCGAGGACGTCGGTGTCCCGCGAGCCCTCCAGGATCAGGCCCGCCAGATCCCGCAGGACGTCGTCGCCGGCCTGCCCCTCGAAGCCCAGCATCACGCACGAGAGGGAGTCGCCGAAGCGCTTGGCGCGCTTGAACTCCTCGTCGAGCTTGAAGTTCAGGAAGGCGAAGTTGAACAGGCTGGTCTGGGGGTCGACCAGGGAGTTCACCAGGTTCACGTCGGGCCGGCCCGTGGCGATCTCCACCAACAGTTTCTCGGGGAAGGTGGGCTCGCGGTCGGCCAGGCGCGCCCGTGCGTCGTCGCGCCACGCCGGGCGCGGGACGGGAGCGACCTCCAACTGGTCGCGCAGGTTGCTGGGAGTCACGGGCCGATGAAGGGTGCCCGCGGCTCCGCAGAACGAGGCGATCGACAGGGCCGCCTCGTTCTCGTGCTCGGCGATGATGAAGATGCGGCTCTGGGTGCGCCCGGTCAGGCTGCGACAGGCCTCGTAGACGTTGTCGCCGCGCAGCCACTTGTCGAGCAGGATCACGTCCCCGGCAGCCGGCGGCTGGTCGGCGAGGCGCTCGATGGAGTCGACCTCGCGCACCTCCCAGCCCGCCAGGGCCTCGGCGGCTTCGCCATCCCGGCCTGCTCGTTCCTCCTCCTCCAGGCCCGTCGCGGCGGTCCGCGTCTGGGCCAGCAGGATTTCGTCTGTGGTCACGATCCAGATCGTTCTCAATCCGTCACCCATGATGGCCCAGCCAACCCCATGGGAGGCTGTGATGCAACCCCGCGGGCGGGGAACCGCTCAGCCCTCGCCGACCAGCCACTCGGTCGGCATATCGTAGTTGGCGTACACGCTCTGCACATCGTCATTGTCCTCCAGGGCCTCGAGCAGGCGCAGGACTCTGCGGCCGACGTCGCGATCGGTGACCGGGACGCTGTTCTGCGGGACGTAGGCGGTCTCCGCCGAGGAGAGCTCGACCCCGGCCTCCTCCAGGGCGCCCTTGACCTCGAGGAACTCGACCGCGGACGCCAGGATCGTGACGTAGTCCCCGTCGAACTCGACGTCTTCGGCCCCCGCCTCCAGGGCCACCTCGAGCCAGGTGTCCTCGTCGCGCTCGCCGGTCTCGGCCCCGAAGACCGAGCGCAGGTCGAAGAGGAAGGCGACCGAGCCCGGTGATCCGAGGTTGCCCTCGTGCTTGTCGAACAGGTGCTTGATGTCGGGCGCCGTGCGGTTGCGGTTGTCGGTCAGGCAAGCCACCAGGACGGCCACGCCGCCCGGCGCGTAGCCCTCGTACAGGAGGTCCTCGTACTGGGAAGCCTCCTCGCCCTCGCCGGTCCCGCGCCGGATGGCCCGTGCGATCGAGTCCTTGGGCATGTTGCCCGCCTTGGCCTTCTCGACCGCCAGCTTGAGCTTGGGGTTTCCGTCGACGTCCCCGCCGCCCTGGCGCGCCGCGGAGATGACGGCCCGCGCCAGCTTGCTGAACAGCTTCCCGCGCTTGGCATCGACCGCGTTCTTGCGGTGCTTGATGTTCGCGGAGTGTGAGTGGCCGGCCATGGTCTCGTCTTCTGACGCGCCGAGGGGAGGGCGCGCCGGGTCCGGCGGCGGGCTAGCCCGGGCTAGCGCTTGGAGAACTGGAAGCCGCGTCGGGCTCCGCGCCGTCCGTACTTCTTGCGCTCCTTCATGCGGCTGTCGCGGGTCAACAGCCCGCCCTCGCGCAGCACCTCGTCGAAGCCGGGGTTGGCGACCTTCAGGGCCCGTGCGAGGCCCATGCGCACGGCGTCCGCCTGACCGGTCGTGCCGCCTCCGTTGACCCGACAGAACACGTCGTAGGTGCCGGTGGTCTCGGTCGCCGCCAAGGGCGCCTGGGCACGCTCGCGGTTTTGGATCGTGGGGAAGAAGGTGCCGACCTCCTTGCCGTTGACGAGGAAGGCGCCCGCTCCGCTGCAGATCCTCACGCGGGCCACGGCGGACTTGCGACGGCCCAGGCCCCAGATGTACTTGGTCTCGGTCATCGGAATCAGAGGGTCGTTACGGCAACGGGCTGCTGGGCGGTGTGAGGGTGATCGGCACCCGGATAGACCTTGAGGTGCGAGAGCATGGTGCGGCCGAGCTTGTTCTTGGGGAGCATGCGTCGCACGGCCAGGGTCACCATGTCGTTGGGGCGCACCTCGCGGACGAGCTCCGCGCTGCGCACGTGCCGGCCGCCGGGGTAGCCCGAGTAGGACTGGTACTCCTTGTCCGAGCTCTTCTTCCCGGTCAGGACCGCCCCGGCGGAGTTGATGACGACCACGTGGGTCGCGCCGTGCTCGCTGGGCGTGTACGTCGGACGGTCCTTGCCGATCAGGCGCGTGGCGATGGCGCTCGCCATGCGTCCGAGGGGGAAGTCCTTGGCGTCGAACAGGAACCAGCGGTCCTCGACGTCGGAGGCCTTGACGTGGGTCGTGCGCATGAAACGGGAGGTCAGTGGGGATCGGATCGGGCGGAGGCCGGGCGCGTGGGACACGGCTCCCGCAACGCTCCCGTCGGGGGCTCGGGGGCCCGGGGCGGGGTGGCTCGGGAGAGGACCGGAACGGACCGTGCTGCCCGAACAGGGCCAAAGAGGGTAGCGGCCCCTCCCGGGGCCATCAACGCCTTTCGCCGAAAGAGGGCCCCTCGATCCAGCGCACCCAGCGGGGGGTGCCGGCCGCCCCCGCCTCCGCTCGGCCCACGGTGATGCCGACCCCCTGGGGAAGGACCGAGACCAGCCACCCCGGCGGTTCCCCGCCACCCTCGACCGCGGCGGGCAGGGCCTCGTCGTGGCCCCAGGGCCCGTGCGCGCTCCACCGGCCGGCTCCGTCCCGCCGCCAGACCGAGGCCAGGTCCGCCAACTCGTTGCGCTCGGGGTCCAAGCGCCCCAGTCTCCCCGCCTCCGCCAGCGAGTAGAGGGCCAGGCCCTCCCCCTCCAGAGCCCAGTGCGGGCCGCCGTCCAGGGTGACCTCCAGGCGTCGCTTCGCAGAGGCGGGGATCGACTCGCACCAGCCGGGGCGGTCGGGCGACAGCTCCAGGGTGCCGACGGCCCCGCGCACCACGAGCCAGCGTCCGCTGGCGCCGTCGCCCTCGAGGACCTCCACCGCCGAGGGCTGGGGCGGCCGCTGGGGCAGGACGAAGCAGGCGAGCGCCCCCGCGAGCCCCAGGGCGAGGGCCGCCGGAGTCCTGCGCCAGGCGGCCAGGATGAGCACCGCGACGGCGCACAGCAGTGCCAGGTGCGCGGCCCCGGGACCGGGAAGCCGTGCGGCCACCGGGGGCAGGGTCCGTCGCCGCAGGCCGGCGGGCAGGGCATCCCACTCCGGCGCCGCCGCGATCGCCGGGGTGAGGACCGCGTCACCGGCTCCGTCGGCCGGCGAGAGGAGCGGCGCACCGGGGGCGGCCCCCCTCGGAGCGTCCCCTGCGACGATGGGGACGACCAGGGTGCACACCTCGCCCGGGCCGACCTCGCCCACGACCGACGTCCGCCAGCCGCTCCCCTCGAGCACGACCGCGCCCAGGGGCCCCTCCAGGCGCAGCTCGTGCACGCCGTAGCCGTCCTGGGGCGCGCCCCAGGCCAAGGCGACAACGCACGCCAGCGCGGCCGGACTCATCGCTCGCCCCCCCCGCTCGAACAGCGACGCCCGTCGATCCTCCCCGCCGCCCACAAGATCGCCCCCGAGGCCGCGACCCCCAGCCAGGGCGCGGGCGCGGGTTCGACCGACAGGCGCTCGAAGGCCCAGCCGAGGGGGCCGTGCCGCGCCAGCCAGGCGACGGGAGCGAAGGGCTCGCCGGAACCGGGAGCCGCCCACGACAGAGCCGCGTACAGGCCGAGGCCCCCGGGACCCAGGATTGCCCACGACAGGGCGTACAGACCGCGCCCCCCGCCGCGGGCCGCGGCGTGGCGAGCCTCTCCGAGGACCGCGAAGAGGAGCGCGGCGACGACCGAGGTGACCCACAGGATGCGGGGATCGTGCCCTGCCTGCAGGTCGAGGCGGGCCGCCAGGGCCGCCGGCGCCAGGGCCAGGCCCAGGGCGCGCGGCCAGGCGCGGGCGGCGCCGGCCGCACGGCCCGCGGGGTCGGGAGCGGCGGGGAACCCGACGAGGGCCAGCCAGACCGCCGCCGCCAGGGCCAGGCGCGAGGCGTCCCCCAAGGACTCGCGCGCCGCGCCCCAGGCCGCGCAGGGCGCCACGGACAGGACCCAGGCAAGGGCCGCTTCGCTGCGGCTCACCGGCGCGGTCCCCGCTGGCGCCGCCGCTGATGGACGATTCCCGCCGCCATGCCCCTCAACCCGCGCCGTCGCGGTAGCGGATTCGGCCGCGGTCCCAGCGCACGTCCAAGAGGTCCCAGTCGGCGCCCTCGCCCAGGGCGCCGATGGCGCGCCGCAGGTGCCCCCACTTGCGGCCCTCGGGGAGCTCGCCGGGGAGCCCCTGGCGTGGCGTGCGGCCGAAGAACACCAGGCGCCGGTCCTCGAGGAACAGGCGCGTCCCCGGCTCGTCGATCGAGGCCGCGCGTGCCAGCTCCGCGTCGATCAGTACCGGCCCGAGGAAGCGGGACTCCTCGCGGGTGAGGTGCGCTCCCAGGGAGACGGCCACCGAGAGGGCGTCGAGGTGTCGCTCCTCGACCAGGGAATCCCCCGGCCGCAGGTCGTAGAGGGCGCCGTCGTTGGGGCCGACCACCGGCAGGAAGCCGGCGGCGGACTCCGGCGGCGTGGGCCACAGACCCGGCAGCACGATGCCGTCGGCGGCCACCACTCGGAAGCGCCCGTCACGGGTGCGTACGCTCGCGGCGGGCCGGCGCAGCTCGACCTCGAACGCCAGTCCGTCCGGCCACAGGACGCGTTCGCCGACGACCGCGCGCACGAAGGGGGCTGCCTCGATCCGCTCCGCCAAGGCGCGGCGCGCCTCCCTGTCGAGGCTGGAGATCGGGCCGTACTCGGCCAGGCGCGCAGCCAACCAGGCGCTCCAGCCCTCGGGTACCCAGTCCCCCCCCAGCTCACCGCCGACCTCGATGGCGACCCGGCGCGTGTCGACCCGCGCGGACTCGCTGGCGAGGAAGTGCCCGAACAACTCCCTGCCCGCTAGGGCGACGAGGGCGCCGCCGAGGAGCAGGGTGACCCACACGGGCACGCGGCCCTGTCGGCGCCGCCGGGTGCCGGTGCGCCGCGGCGCTCGAGTCCCCCCGCGGGGCCTCACGGCAGGCTCAGTTGCTCGCGGGGACGACCCGTCGCTCGGCGGCGGCGGCCTTGATCCCCGCGGTCGAGCCCGCGCCCCGCGCGGCCTGCTCGATGAACAGGTCGAGGGTGACCTGGATCTCCTCGACCTCCTCGCGCGAGAGGGTGATCGCCTTGGCCGAGGCCTGGCTGTGGAGCTCGTGCCCCAACAGGCGCGAGACCAGCTTCAGGGTCGCCAGGCTGCGGTCTTGGGTCGAGGTGCGGTTCGTGGTCGGCTTGTCCAAGGTGGCGTCCTCCCTCTCGGTGTGCGCTCGCGTCTCGAAAACGGTTCGGTTCGGGCGCCGGCTTCGGTTGGGGCCGGCCAACTGCTTAGATACCCGGATGGGGAGGGGGTCTCAAGCACACACCCGCGGTTCCGGCGCGGGAGGCGACGCCGACGGGGACGCTCACCGGACCGGCCCGCGGGTCTGGAAGGGCCTGACCCTCTCTCCCTTCCAGCGACGGGCCGTCGAGGCCGTCCGCGGGGGGCGGGACGTCCTGGTGAGCGCTCCCACGGGCGCCGGCAAGACCCTGGTCGCCGAGGTCGCCATCGCCGACGCCGTGGCCGCCGGGCGACGCTGCATCTACACGGCTCCCATCAAGGCCCTCTCGAACCAGAAGTACCGCGACTTCCGCGACGATCCGGAGATCGACGTGGGGCTGATGACCGGCGACGTCACGCTCGACGGCGGCGCCCAGGTCCTGGTGATGACGACCGAGATCCTGCGCAACGCGATGTTCGAGAGCCCGCGCACCCTCGACGACGTCGAGTTCGTGATCTTCGACGAAGTGCACTTCATGGACGACCACGAGCGTGGGACGGTCTGGGAGGAAAGCCTGATCTTCGCCCCGCCCTCGGTGCGCTTCATCTGCCTCTCGGCCACGATCTCCAACCTCACCGAGCTCGGGGAGTGGATCGGCGAGATCCGCCCGCGCCCGATCGAGATCGTCAGCTCGACCCACCGGCCCGTGCCCCTCGAGTTCCGACTCTTCACCGCCGACAGCGGAGCCTTCGAGCCCCGGCGCATCGAGCGCGTGCGCAAGCGCGAGGCCGCGGCCGAGCGGTCCGCCGGAGCGCGCGGGGGACGCCGTCGCGGGCGCGGCGGGCGCGGCGGGCGCGGCGGCGGTCGCGGGCGTGGCGGACGAGGCCCGCGGGACCTCGCCGATCGCCTGCCCCCCGACCCCGCGCCCCTCTTCGACGACCTGGAGGCGCAGGGGCTCCTGCCGGCCCTCGTGTTCTCCTTCAGCCGCAAGGAGTGCGAGCGCCTCGCCCGCGCGAACCTGCACCGCGACCTGCTCGACGCCGCCGGGCGCGAGCGCATGGATGCCCTGCAGGCCGAACTGATCGAGCTCTTCGAGCTGGGCGAGGGCGCCGAGGTCGGCGAGGTCTTCTCGATGGCGCGCCGCGGCGTCGGCGTACACCACGCGGGGATGCTCCCGGTCCACAAGGAGCTCGTCGAGCGCATGTTCACCTCGGGTCTGCTGCGCATGCTCTTCACGACCGAGACCTTCGCCCTGGGGATCAACATGCCCGCGCGCACGGTCGTGTTCCGCTCACTGGAGAAGTTCGACGGCCGCGACTTCGACTACATGCGCACGCGCGACTTCCTGCAGATGGCCGGTCGGGCCGGCCGCCAGGGGATCGACGATGCCGGCCTGGTCTACAGCATGCTGAGCAAGAAGGACCTGCGGGAGGCGCCGGTGGCGCGCCTGCACGACGGTCGCCCCGAGCCGGTCGAGAGCCGCTTCCGCCTCTCCTACTCGAGCCTCCTGCACCTGGTCGAGCGCCTCGGCCGCGAGCGGCTGCACGAGGCCTGGGAGAAGTCGTTCAACGCCTTCCAGCACCGCGGGAGCTCGCAACGCGAGCGCGACAAGAACCGCCGCCGCCAGGCCCGTCGGCTCGACGCCCACCTCGCCTTCCTCGAGGACCTCGGCTACCTCGAGGGTTCCCGCGTGCGCGCCCGCGGGCGCCTGGCGCGCCACATCAACGGCTTCGAGCTGCCCCTGACCGAGCTCCTCTACGACGGAGCCCTCGAGGACCTGCCGCCGCGCTCCTTGGCGACGGTCTTCTGCGGCCTGATCCACGAGGAGCGCCGGCGAGGCGAGCCGGTCTACGTCCCCGCGCGCCTGGAGGGCCGCGTGCGGCGGCGGGTCGACGGCGTCGTGCGCGCCCTCGCCGGCCGCGCCACGCGCTTCCCCGGCACGACGCCCATCCGCCTGTGCCAGTGGGGCCTGACGGGCGCGGTGCTGGACTGGACCGACGGGCGCCCGTTCGACGAGCTCGAGCCCGCCAGCGACGTGAGCCCCGGCGACCTCTGCCGCACCCTGCGCATGGCGGTCCAGCTGATGCGCCAGGCGCGGCGCGCGATCGATCCGGCCTGGGACCTCGCCGGCCGCCTCGACGAGGCCGTCGAGGCCGTCGCCCGCGACGAGGTCGACGCCCGACGCCAGCTGGAGCTGGGGTGAGCGGGCGGACGTGAAGGGGGGCCCTTCCCGGGGCCAAAACCGGGGCCTTTGTCCGTTGCCGGGCCCGCGAAGGGCGCTAGGCAGAGGGTGAGAAGGGAATCCAGGGCTGGACTGTCCCGCCGCGGGCTGCGAGACTTGATGCTTCAAGGTGCGGCGGCGGGGAGTCGCAAACCGGGATTCCCCGGCGAATGAGACCCCAGAGGAGCCGCTGAACGTGGTTTCCTGGGATCCAGCCCACAGGCGAGCCAAGAGACCCAGCCAGACGAGAACACGCCCGATCACGGCGGCCCGGCGGATCCAGTCCACCGAGCACGCAGCGAACGGCGGAGCGCGGAGCACCTTCTGCGTCCCACCGTTCGAGACCGCAACTGCCCCCCATCCCCACGCCCCCTCCATGACGCGAGTCCTGCCCGCCGCCCTGCTCGCCGCCTGCGCGCTCGCCCCGGCCTCGGCCGGCGTGGTGACGTCGACCCCGCTCCGCGCCGAGAGCGCTCCCGAGCAGGTCCACATCACGACCCACGACAAGCAGACCCTCGCGGCGGACCTCTACCTGCCGCGCAAGAAGACGCGTGTGCCCGCGGTCCTGCTCGTGCACGACGCCGGCGGCCAGCGCTCCGAGCTCGTGCGCCTCGCGGAGTCCCTGCAGAAGCGCGGCCTCGCCGCGCTGACGCTCGACCTGCGCGGCCACGGGGAGAGCAAGAGCGAGGTCTACGATTGGGAGGAGCTGGACGAGCACGGCCGCCGGAGCGCCTGGGCCTTCACCCTGCGCGACCTGGAGGCGGCCGCCGCCTTCCTGCGCGGGCGCAAGGAGGTCCACACCTCCAACCTGAGCGTGATCGGCGTGCGCGCCGGAGCCGCCCTCGCCATGCGCTACACCGTCGGCGACGACAACGTGCGCGCCGTGGTGCTCATCGATCCCGAGGGCAAGCGCCTGGGGTTCAGTCTGGCCCAGGACGTGAAGGAGCTGGCAGGGCTGCCGACCCTGGTGGTGGCGCCCAAGGGCGAGACGACCATCACCGAGCGCCTGATCGAAGTCGGCCACGAGGCCAACGACGGCGAGGAGTACATCGTGCGCGTCAACCTCAAGTCCGAGCGCGCCGGAGCCCTCTCCGACAAGCGCCTGGCGACGGAAGTCGTCGGCTACCTGCGCGAGCAGGTGCTGCCCCGTCGGGGCCGCTAGGCGTTCGGTCCGGGCGCCGGGAGCGCGGCGCGCGGGGTGCCGAGTTCCGACGAGGAGCTCGCGTGCGGACTTGAACCGCCACCGCCAGGCGCTTCAATCGGTCCCGACCCCAGAGGTCGCGATCCTTGCACCACGCCTCCACCGCCCCCCCCGGCCTCGACGCCGTGCGCGAGACCGTCCGCCGCGTCTTCGGCTTCGAGACCCTGCTCCCCCACCAGGAGGAGGCCCTGGAGGCCACCCTGGCAGGACGCGACGCCCTGGTGGTGCTGCCGACCGGCGGCGGGAAGAGCCTGTGCTACCAGGCGCCGGCCCTCGCCCGGGAGGGCCTGACGGTGGTCGTCAGCCCGCTCATCTCCCTGATGACCGACCAGGTCGGGGGCCTGCTGGCCGACGGGGCGGCGGCGGCCATGTTGACCAGCGCCCAGGCCGACGCGGAGCGCGCCGCCACCTGGGCCGCCCTCGACGAGGGCCGCCTCTCCCTGCTCTTCGTCGCGCCCGAGCGCCTGGCCATGCCGGGCTTCATCGAGCGCCTGGCCCGCGCCGGAGTGGTGAACCTGGCGGTCGACGAGGCCCACTGCATCAGCCACTGGGGCCACGACTTCCGCCCTGAGTACCGGCGCATCGGCGAGCTCCGCGCGCGCCTGGCCGACCTCCCGGTGCAGGCCTACACCGCCACCGCCACGCCCGCCGTGCGCGAGGACGTCGTTCGCCAGCTCGGCCTGCGGGATCCGCTCGTGCTCGTGGGCGAGGTCGACCGCCCGAACCTGGTGTACCGGGTGCGCCCGCGGCGCGAGCTGGTCGAGCAGGTGATGCGCGTCGTCGGAGAGGCCCCCGGCGCGGCGGGCATCGTCTACTGCACCAGCCGCAAGAGTACCGAGAGCCTCGCCGAGCGCCTGGCCGGGCGAGGCGTGCGCTGCGCCGCCTACCACGCGGGGCTCGACGGCGGCGTGCGCGATCGGGTGCAGAACGCCTTCCAGAGCGAGGAGCTCGACGTCGTCGTCGCGACCGTCGCCTTCGGCATGGGGATCGACCGCCCCGACGTGCGCTTCGTGATCCACGCCGGCCTGCCCAAGGGAGTCGAGCAGTACGTGCAGGAGACCGGCCGCGCAGGGCGCGACGGCCTGCCGGCGTCCTGCTGGATGTTCACCTCGGGCGCCGACTACCACAGCTGGCGCCACCTCTTGGAGCGCTCGGCGGCCGAGTCGGGGGCTCCCGCCGAGGAACTCGACGCCTCGATCGAGCGCCTCGGCCACCTCTGGGCCTACGCCAACAGCGCCCTCTGCCGCCACCGCAGCCTCGCGGAGTACTTCGGCCAGGAGCTCGCCGGGGCCGACTGCGGAGCCTGCGACGTCTGCCTGGGGGAGCTCACGCCCGTCCCCGACGCTCTCGTCGTGGCCCAGAAGATCCTCTCGTGCGTCGTGCGCTGCGACCAGCGCTACGGCGCGGCCCACGTCACCGACGTCCTGCGCGGAGCCGACAACGAGCGCGTGCGGCGCGCGGGGCACCAGGACCTGTCGACCTGGGGGCTGCTCGGCGACCACTCCCTGGTCGAGGTGCGCGGCTGGGTGGAGCAGCTGGTCGGCCGGGGCCTGTTGGCCTCGACCGGCGGCGAGTACCCCACGCTCCACCTGACCGCAGAGGGCGCCCGGGCCCTGCGCGGCGAGGCGCAGGTGACCCTGTTCGTGGTCGAGCGGGCACGGCGCGCGCCGCGGCGCGCCGCCACCCCCGCCGCCGCCGAGCTGACCGCGGCAGACGAGGCCCTCTTCGAGCACCTCAGGAGCTTCCGGCGCGCCTTGGCCCGCGAGCGCGGTGTCCCGCCCTACCTGATCTTCAACGACCGCACGCTCGCGGCGATGGCCGCCGCCCGACCCGCAGACCACGGCGCGCTGCTCGAGCTGAAGGGCGTGGGCGAGAAGAAGGCCGCCGACCTCGGCCCGTCGTTCCTGGAGGAGATCGCCTCCTTCGGGTCGGTGGACGGCTGAGCGCGACCCTGCGCCGTGGAGCGCGAGTGCGCTACGATCCTGACCCGTTCCGCTCCCCCAATCCCCGTCGAGCTCCATGAATCACCACGCGAAGACCTCCGCCGTCGGCGGCGTCGCCCTCTCCCTCCTCATCGGCGCGGCGGCCCTGGCACGCGGCGCGGCGCTCGCCCCGGACCCCGCCGACGGCGCGCAGTACACGATCGACGCCACCCACTCCAACGTCCTCTTCAAGGTCAGCCACTTCCGCTCGAGCCTGTACTACGGACGCTTCAACGAGGTCTCGGGGGAGTTCACCTTCGACGCCGCCGACCCCGCCGCGAGCAGCGTGCGCATGGTCGTGCGCGCCGACAGCGTGGACGCCAAGGTCGAGAACCTCTCCAAGCACCTGCGCAGCCCCGACTTCCTCGACGCCACCCAGTTCCCCGAGATCGTCTTCGAGAGCAAGTCGGTCGAGGCCGGCGAAGCTCCCGACACCCTCGAGGTCTCCGGCGAGCTGACCCTGAGGGGCGTCACCAGACCGCTGACCGTCACGGTCGAGAAGGTCGGCGAGGGACCGGGCATGCGCGGCGCCCGCCTGATGGGCTGGCACGCGCGGTTCACCATCGACCGCGGCGAGTTCGGCGTGGACTACGGGATCGAGCGCGGGGCCGTCGGGCGCGAGGTCGAGCTGATCGTCAGCGTCGAGGGACACGCACGCTAGGGTCGAGTGTCGGGCGCGGACGTCCTCCTGTGGGGAGTGCTGCTCCCCGCCGCCGTCGCGGCCCTGGCCTGGGTCGCCGGCCGGCGTCCGTGGCTCGCGGAGCGGGCGCGGGGCGGCGGGCCCACCGTCCGGCCCTTCGAGGCCCAGGCGGTCGCCCTCGCGTTCCTGCTCGGCTACGCGGGCCAGCTCGGCCTCCCCCGCGCGCCCTGGGGCGAGGTCCCGCCGGCGGCCCAGGACTGGCTGGTGTGGATCGTGCTGGCGGCCGGTGTCGCCTACGCCCTCAGGGCAGGCCGCCTGCGGCCGCTCCTCTCGCGGCCCGTGCTCGCAGCCGCGGCCCTCGCGCTCCTCACGCGGGCGATGCTCCGCCACCACTGGGACCTGCCCCAGGCGATCGGCTGGCTCACCGGCCTGTGGCTGGGCCTGCTGGCGTGTCAGGCCTGCGCCGACGCCGTGGCCCGACGCGCACCGGCCGCCGCGGCCTTGGTCTGGGTGCTGACCGGGTTCGCCCTCGCCCTCTGCGCCGGCCTGTCGGGCAGCGCCAAGCTGGCCCAGGCCGCGGCGCCGGTCTGCGCGGCCCTTTGCACCTTGTGGGTCCTCGACTCCCGGAGCGCCCCCACGGCTCCCGCGGCCGGCGCCCTCGCCCTCTCCGTCCTGGCCCTGTTCGGCCTGGGGCTCATCGCCTTCCTCTACAGCTCCCTGCCCGGCCGCGAGGCCCTCCTGCTGGGCAGCGCGCCCTTCGCGGCCCTCGGCGCTTCGTTCCTCTGGGCCGGAGAAGGCCGGCGCCAGGTCCTCGTCCCCCTCGCCGCCGCCCTCATCCCCCTGAGCCTGGCGGTGCTCTCGGCCTTGGGGGGGGTCCGCTCCGATCCGTACGGCTACTGAGCGCCCGCGCGCGCACGCGGCCCGCTCCGCTTGTCCCCGCCGACGCCGCGGGCGATGATGTGGCGATGCGCGTGGTGACCCTCAGAGTCAACGGCGACGAGCGCGAGTTCGCCGTCGGTGACCACTGGACCCTGCTCGAGGCCCTGCGCTACGAGCTTGGCCTGACCGGCTCCAAGCAGGGCTGCGACAAGGGAGACTGCGGAGCCTGCACGGTGCTGGTGGACGGCGAGCCGGTGCTCTCGTGCTTGACCCTCGCCGCCGCGGCCGAGGAGCGCGAGATCACCACCATCGAGGGCCTCGCGGCGCGCCACGTGGCCGCCGGCGGCGAGGGAGCCGATCCCCTGCAGGAGGCCTTCGACCGCTGCGGCGCCCTGCAGTGCGGCTTCTGCCAGCCCGGGACCATCCTCAGCGCGCGCGCGCTCCTGGATCGCACCCCACGACCCGACCGCGAGGAGATCCGCGCCGCCCTGGCCGGCAACCTCTGCCGCTGCACGGGCTACACCCAGATCCTCGAGGCGGTCGAGCTCGCCGCGTGCGAGGCGACCGGCGAGCGGGCCCCCGCGCGGGAGTGGAGGGCGGACGCGGTCGAGGGTGAGGAGACCCCCCGGCCGTGAGCGCGCGCGACGTCCACGGCGTCGAGCCCCCCTGGGGCGACGCCTTCTCCGTCATCGGCAAGCCGCACCGCAAGGTGGACGGACTGGCCAAGGCCACCGGGCAGGCGCTCTACGCCGACGACCTCACCCTGCCGGGGATGCTGCACGCCAAGACCCTGCGCTCGCCCCACGCCCACGCTCGGATCGTGTCCGTCGACACCTCGCGCGCGGAGGCCCTGGAGGGTGTCCACGGGGTGATCACCGGCGCTGACCTTCCGACCCCCTACGGCGTGATCCCCTGGACGCCCGACGAGCACGCCCTGGCCGTCGATCGCGTGCGCTTCGTCGGCGACGAGGTGGCGGCGGTCGCGGCGGTGGACGAGGACACGGCCCTGGCGGCCTTGGAGCTGATCGACGTCACCTACGAGCCACTGCACGCCTTCCTCGATCCCCATGAGGCGGCCGAGCGCGGCGAGCCGGCGATCCACCCCGCGCGCAAGAAGGGCAACGTCAGCAAGCACGTCGAGCTGGAGTTCGGCGACGTCGAGGCGGCCCTCGCGGACGCCGACGTCGTGGTCGAGGGCGACTACTTCTTCCACGGCACGACCCACGCGCCGATCGAGCCCCACTGCGCCCTGGCGCGCTACTCCGCCGACGGTCTGCTGACGGTCTGGTCGTCGACCCAGATCACCCACTACGTCCACCGCACCCTCTCCGCGGTGCTGGGACTGCCCGCCCCGCGCATCCGTGTCGTGCAGCCCTGCCTGGGCGGCGCCTTCGGCGGCAAGTCCGACCCCTTCAGCTTCGAGCTGTGCGCGGCGAAGCTCGCCATGCTGACCGGCAGGCCGGTCAAGATGCTGTGGACCCGCGAGGAGGTGTTCTACGCCCACCGGGGCCGGCACCCGATGCACATGCACTACCGCACCGGAGCCGACGCGAGCGGTCGTCTGCGGGGCGTGGACGCGCGCATCCTGATCGACGGCGGCGCCTACAGCTCCTTCGGGCTGGTCACGACCTACTACTCCGGCCAGCTGTTGACCGGACCCTACGACTTCCCCAGCTACCGCTTCGACTCGACGCGCGTGTTCACCAACAAGCCGCCCTGCGGACCCAAGCGCGGTCACGGCTCGGTGCAGCCGCGCTTCGCCTTCGAGGTGCAGCTCGACGAGCTCGCCGAGCGGGTCGGCCTGGACGGCATCGAGATCCGGCGCGTGAACTTCCAGGGCAGCGACACCGCCACGGTCAACGGCCAGCGCATCACCTCCAACGGCTTCGCCGAGTGCCTCGATGCCGTCGAGCGCGCCAGCGGCTGGAAGGACCGTCACGGCAAGCTGCCCTTGGGGCGCGGTCTCGGAGTGGCCGGCTCGATGTACATCACCGGGACGAACTACCCCGTCTACCCCAACGAAATGCCCCAGGCGGGGATCCAGCTCAAGGTGGACCGCTCGGGGCTGGTGACCTGCTTCACCGGCGGCAACGACATCGGCCAGGGCTCCAACTCGGTCGTCGCCTACCTCGTCGCCGAGGAGCTGGGGATGGACCACCGCGACGTGCGCGTCGTCGCCGCGGACACGGACCTGTGTCCGGTGGACCTGGGCGCCTACTCCAGCCGCGTGACCTTCATGGTCGGCAACGCCGCCATCGACGCGGCGCGCAAGCTGCGGGGAGCGATCGTCGGCGCCGTGGCCGGGGAGTGGGCCGTGCCCGCCGAGCGCGTGCGCATGGTCGGTGGCGCCGTGCTCGACCTCGGCGACCCCGAGCGCGCCCTCACGACCGCCGAGGCCTTCCAGCTCGCGGAGGCGCGCCTGGACACCCTGGGGAGCACCGGCTCCTACAACACGCCGCCTCTGGGCGGCGACTACCGCGGAGGGTCGATCGGCGCCTCGCCGGCCTACTCGTTCACGGCGCACGTGGTCGAGGCCGAGGTCGACGTGGAGACCGGGCGCATCACCGTGTCCGACGCCTGGATCGCCCACGACTGCGGGCGCGCCCTCAACCCGATGCTCGTCGCCGGACAGATGGAAGGCTCGGCCTACATGGGGATGGCGGAGGCCCTCCTGGAACACCACGAGGTCAATCGCTTCGGCCTGCACGCGGGACCGTCGCTGCTCGACTACCGCATCCCGACCTCGGTCGACACGCCCGAGCTCCACGCCCTGATCGTGGAGAGCCTCGATCCCGAGGGTCCCTACGGGGCCAAGGAGGCTGGCGAGGGCCCGCTGCACCCGGCGATCCCCGCCATCTCCAACGCCGTCTTCGACGCCGTGGGGATCCGCCTGCGCCACCTCCCGTTCACCCCGGCCAAGGTCCTGGCGGCCCTGGCGGAACGCGCGCCGTCGGCGGCGGGGAGCGGGAGCTGATGCTGCGCCTGCCCGCCTTCGAGCTCGCGCGGCCACAGACCGTCGAGGAGGCCGTGGCCCTGGTCGCCGAGCACGGGGAGGCGGCGGCGGTGCTCGGCGGGGGCACCGACCTGCTGCCCAACATGAAGCACGGCCTGGTCACGCCCCGGGTCGTAGTCTCCCTGGCGTCGATCCCCGAGCTGGACGCCCTCGCCGTCGCAGAGGACGGCACGCTGGTGATCGGCGCGACCTGCCCCCTGGCCGTGCTCGCCTCCGACGAGCGCGTCGTCGCCGGCTGGCCGGCCCTGGCCCAGGCGGCGGGCCTGGTCGCCTCGCCCCAGTTGCGCAACAGCGGCACCCTGGGGGGCAACGTGATGCTCGACACGCGCTGCCGCTGGATCAACCAGACCCACTTCTGGCGCAAGTCCCTGGGCTTCTGCCTCAAGAAGGACGGGAGCGAGTGCCACGTCGTCGCCGGGGGCTCGCGTTGCGTGGCGGCCGCCAGCAACGACAGCGCCCCGGCCCTGATGAGCCTGGGAGCCGTCGGGGT
The DNA here is from genome assembly GCA_030746555.1 of Planctomycetota bacterium. GTDB lineage: Bacteria > Planctomycetota > UBA1135 > UBA1135. The sequence goes on from JASLMK010000061.1 coordinate 21,196, forward strand.
CTTCGCCGGCCCAGGCGGCCGACGCGAGCTCCCCCTGGAGTCCCTGTGGACCACCGACGGCATCCGCAACAAGCGCACCGACCCCGGCGAGCTTCTGGTGGAGGTCCGCGTTCCGGCCACCGCCGACGGCCACCGCGGGGCCTACGGGAAGCTGCGCGACCGCGGCTCGATCGACTTCCCACTGCTCGGCTGCGCCGTGCGCCTCGAGCTCGACGAGACCGGGGCCGTGGGCGGCGCGGACGTGGTCCTGGTCGCGCTCCAGGCGCGGCCCGCGCGCCTGCGCCGCTGCGGCGAGCAGCTGGGAGGGACGACGCCGGGGAAGGCCGACTTCACCGCGGCGGCGGCGGCCGTCGCCGAGGCGGCCCGACGCCAGGCGCGCCCCCTGGCCAACGTCCCCGGGGACCCCGACTACCGCCACGCCATGGTGCCGGTCCTCGTGCGGCGCACCCTGGAGGCCGCCGGCGGCGGCGGCGGTCCGGTCCACCCGCTCTGAGAACGCCGAGCCTCCGCGGCTCAGGCCACGGGCTGACCCGGCGCCCAGCCGCTCTCGCAGAGTGCCCGCAGGCGCTCGAGGACCGCGCCCGGCGCCTCGTGGGCCAGGAGCAGGAGCTGGTCTCCGGGCAGGGCCCAGGCGAGGGCCTGATCGACGGCGGCCAGCTCGTCGGGGGCCGTCGTCCAGCGCTCCTCGGGCAGGCCGGCTTGGGTCAGGCCGCGGGCGAGCAGGGCGAGCACCTCGCCCTCGCCCCGGCCCCGGGAGTGGGCGGCGAGCTCCTTGAGGACCACGCGCTCGGGGCCGAAGGCCCCGACGACGCGCGCCAGCTCCAGGATCGACTCGTCGTCGCGGTCGCCGGCCTGGCCGAGGACGACCAGGCGGCGCTCGGCGGGGAGCGCCCCGGCCGCCTCGAGGAAGGCGCGCATCCCGTGGGGGTTGTGGGCGAAGTCCACGATCACGTCGATCCCGGCGAGGTCGAAGCGGTTGGCGCGCCCGGGGTTGTCGGCCTCGTCTCCCGAGAATCCGCGCAGGCCCGCGGCGATCTCCTCAGGCGAGAAGCCCAGGCCCTCGGCCACCGCCGCGCAGGCCAGGGCGTTGGACAACTGGTAGCGGGCCGCGCCGCCCAGAGCCACGGGCACCTCCTCCACGGCGAGGAGGACGGTGCGCTCGGCAGCCCGGCGACGGACGAGCGCGCCGCCTTCGAGGAGGAAGGCTCGGCCGCCGGCGGCGACGGCCTGGGCGAGCCAGTCGGGCGGCGTGTCGAGACCGAACCAGCACACCCGGCTGCCGAGGGCGCGCCCGCGGGCTGAGACGACCGGATCGTCAGCGTTGAGGACCACGGTCTCGGCGACGGAGGTGACCACGAACTTCCCCTCGCAGAGGACCTCGAGGCTGCCGACGCCCCACTCGCCGAGGTGGTCGCTGCCGACGTTGAGCACCGCCGCCACGTCGGCCCGCTCGAGGGCCAGGCCGCGGCGCAGCATGCCGCCGCGCGCCGTCTCCAGGATGGCGACCTCGACCGCCGGCTCGCGCAGGACGCGCCGCGCGCCGCCGGGACCGGACCAGTCGCCGCGCTCGAGGACCTCGTCCCCCACGCAGACGTGGTCGGTCGAGGTGGTGCCGGCCGTCCGTCCGGCGGCGCGGGCGACGGCGGCGAGCATGCGCACCGTCGTGGTCTTGCCGTTGGTGCCGGTAACCAGGGCCGTGGGGACGTCGCGGCGAGCGGTCCAGTCGACCTCGTCGGGCCGCGGCAGGGCGTCGACCGCCCAGGTCTGCGAGCCCGCGCCCAGGCCCACCGACGCGCGGTCGTCGTCGGAGAGGAAGGCCACTCCGTGCTCGCCGGCCGCGCACCGCAACGCCCGGAGGCGGGGGTTGGACTCGGCGGCGATCCCTGTCCTCAACCGCTCGGCCGCCCCGGCGGAGTCCTCGACCTCCCCGCCCTCCAGACAGGCGCGGGCGGAGGCGAAGGCCCACTCGTTGACCTCGGTCGCCGCGTACAGGGCGTCGAGGGGCGCCGTGATCATCAAGCTCACGCCGCCGGCGAAGGCCCTCGTGCGGCACTCCTGGTCCGACCAGCCCACCGCATCGAGGATGCAGCGCGCCTGGCGGTGCCACGCGGCCAGAAGGGGCTCGACCTCTCCCGGTTCGACGGCCGCGTCGATCACGGCGCCCGGACGCGTGCCGAGCAGATTGGCCCCGGGCAGGCGCCGGGAGTCGCACAGCTCCATCAGTCCGACGGCTCCTCCCGCCGGGGCAGGTGCACGCCGCGCTCGTCGCGCACGAGCTCCTCGCCGACGCCCAAGGCCGCGGCGGGCAAGGGCCGCGGTGGACGGGCGACGGCGGTCGAAGCGGTCGCGGAGGAGGAAGGCCCAGCGCCCGACTGGTAGCCGGTGATCTGCTCCCAGGTGCGCCGGATCTCGTCGCCGAACACCAAGAGCAGGTCGCCGGGCTCGCCGAGCTCGAGAGCGCGGTCCACGGCCTCGACCTCGTCGGGGATGACCTCGATCACGCCGGGATCGACCCCGGCGGCGATGAGGGCCTCGCGCTGCATGCGCGGCACCTCGTCGGCCTCGCGCCCCCGCTGGTGGTCGTCGCGGCGGCAGATGTAGCGCTCGAAGTGCCCCGCGCAGGCGGTCGCGATGGCCGCGACGTCCTCGTCGCGCCGGTCCCCTGGAGCCGCGATGACGCAGACGCGCTTGCCCTCGGGCTCGAGGGCGTCGCACAGCTCCACCATCGCGCGCACCGCCGCCGGGTTGTGGCCGTAGTCGAGGATCACCTTGAAGGGGTGCTCGTCGCAGACGTTCATGCGCCCGGGCGCCTGGAACCAGGTCATGTCAAAGGTCCGCAGGCCGTGGCGGATCTCGTCGAGCTTGACCCCCATGCAGAAGGCGATCGCCGCGGCGAACATGGCGTTCTGGACGTTGTGCATCGCACGGCCGTCGAGGGTCGCGGGGACCAGGTGGGTCCACAAGAGCGGGATGTGGGCGCCGGAGTCGTAGAGGGCGATCATGTGCCCGGCCATCCCCTCCTCCAGCACGACGGCGCGGCCGCCGGCGAGGATGTGCTCGCGCACGAGCGGGTGGGCGGTGTTCATCGTCACGTAGCAGAGCTGCTTCGCCTCGGTGTAGCTCGCCATCAACAGGCAGTGCTCGTCGTCGGCGTTCAAGACGGCCGCGTCCTTGGCGACCTCGACGACGATGCGCTTGACCCGGGCGAGGTCTTCGAGGGTTTCGATGCCGCGCAGGCCGAGGTGGTCGGCGGCCACGTTGAGCACCGCGCCCACGTTGCAGCGTCGGTAGCCCATGCCGCGCTTCAACAGGCCCCCGCGCGCGGTCTCGAGGACGGCCACGTCCACCGACGGGTCGCGCAGGATCATGCGCGCCGCCACCGGTCCGGTCATGTCGCCCTCGACCGACTTGTGGCCGTCGATGTAGACCGCGTCGGTCGTGGCCAGGCCGACGTGGCTGCCGGCCAGCTTGAAGATGTGGGCCACCATGCGCGCGGTCGTCGTCTTGCCGTTGGTCCCGGTGATCGAGGCGATCGGGATACGGGTGGGTTGGCCGGGCGGGAAGAGCATGTCCATCACGGGCCCGGCGACGTCGCGTGGCGTGCCCTCGCTGGGTGCCACGTGCATGCGGAAGCCCGGCGCGGCGTTGACCTCGCAGATCGCGCCGCCGGTCTCCCGATAGGACTCGGTGATGTCGGTCGTGAGGAAGTCCACGCCGCACACGTCGAGGCCGATGGCGCGCGCGGCGCGCTCGGCCATCTCCCGGTTGTCGGGGTGGATCGTGTCCGTCACGTCCACGGCGGTGCCGCCGGTGGAGAGGTTGCCGGTCGAGCGCAGGTAGACGGTATCGCCCTCGGGGGGAACGGATCCGCGGTCGAGGCCCTTGAGCTCCAACAGGCGCAGGGCCTGGTGGTCGAGGACGAGCTTGGTGAGCACCTTCTCGTGGCCGATCCCCCGACGCGGATCCTGGTTCGTGATCTCGACGAGCTCCTCGACGGTCCGCTCACCGTCCCCCACGACGTGGCCGGGGACGCGCTTGGAGGCGGCCACGAGCTTGCCGTCGACGACGAGCAGTCGGTGGTCGAGGCCGGAGATGAAGCTCTCGACGAGCACGGTGCGGCTGTGCTCGCGGGCGTGGTCGTAGGCCGTGGCCACCGCGTCGGCGTCGGTGAGGTGGATCGAGACGCCGCGGCCGTGGTTGGCGTTGAGCGGCTTGACGACCACCGGGTAGCCGATCCGCTCCGCGGCGCGCACGGCCTCGCGGGCGCTGTAGACCAGACGCTGGCGGGCGACGGGCAGGCCCAGGTCCCCCAGCATCTGGTTGGTCTCCTCCTTGTCGCTGGCGAGCTCGACGGCGATGTGGCGCGTCTCGCCGGTGATCGTGGCCTGGATGCGGCGGCCGTAGCGGCCGTGGCCGAACTGCACCAGGCTGTAGCGGTTCAGCCGCAGGAACGGAATGTCGCGCTCTTCGGCCGCGCGCACCAGGCTCGCGGTGCTGGGGCCGAGCGCTCGGCGCTGGGCGAAGCGGATGAAGGCGTCGCGCTCTTCATCGAAGTCGAGCTCCTTGCCGGAGCGCTCCTTGGGCCGCAGCTCTTGGGGCAGGCTGTGGAGGATCAACTCGAGGCCCAGGCGCCCCGCCTCCAGGCCGACGTCTTCCTGCTCGTAGGCGTAGACGACCTCGTACTCGCCCTCGACGCCGGTCCCCCGCGTGCGGCCGAAGGTAACCCGGCCGCCGGCGAGGTTCTGCAGCTCCAGGGCGATGTGCTCGAGGATGTGGCCCATCCAGGTCCCCTCGCCCTCGGTCAACCGCCGCAGAAATCCGCCCGGCTCGCGATAGGAGCAGCCGTGCTCCGCCAGGCCCGGGAGGGCGGCCTGGATGGCGTCGGTGAAGCCCTTTCCCAGGCGGGTGGAGGAGTGCTGCTCGAGCTCGCCGAGCTGGACGACGAGCCTGATGACCGGGAAGAGGGCGTAGAGGTTCGGGCCGAGGTAGACGGACTTGGAGACGACCTGCATGTCAGTCGCGCGGCGAGACCGCGCCGGGGCGCGCCTCCCGCGAATCGATGTCGTAGGTGCCGCCCTCGAGGAGGACGTGCATGCGGATGTTGATCAGGCAAACCGGCTCGCCCGGCCGCGAGGAGTCCATGGAGGAGAAGTCCATCCCGGAGGGGTCGACCACCGTCAGGGCCCCCGATCCGACGACCTCGATCCTGTTGTCGGGGGACAGGACCGCCGCCGTGTCCTCGTCCAGGCCGAGCCCGATCGGCCGGGGATTGTACGCGATCGCCGTCAACAGGCGCCCGAGGCGGTTGCGCTGCCGGAAGTGCTGGTCGACGATGATGTCGGGGGTGAGGCCCAGGCCCGGCGCGAGGGTCACCATGCCCTCCTGGGGCGTCGGCCCCTCCTCGCCGTTGGCGATCATGTGCTCGGCCATGATCGAGGCTCCCGCCGAGGTCCCCGCCACGTGCAGGCTGCCCTCGCGGTTGCGCTCGCGGATCAGCCGCGCCACCGCCGACCCTCCGATGGTCGTGGAGAGGCGCACCTGGTTGCCTCCCGTCATGAACACGCCGTCGGCGCGCTCGAGGTCATCGAGCCAGTCCCGTCGCTCACAGTCGGAGCGCTCCTCGAAGGGCAGGACCGAGACGCGCCTGACGCCCAGCTTCTTGAAGACGCGCTCGTAGCGGGCGCCGGTCTTGCGCAGGCGCGAGGCCGTGGGGATGACGGCCACGTGCGCCCGGCGCCCGCCGCACAGGTCCACGAAGCGATCGAGGATCACGGTGCCGCCGAGCTTCTCCTCGGCGCCGCCGATGGGCATGATGGTTCCGCGGGTCATGGGGCCAGAGGGTACTGCGGAGCCCGGCGGCGCGACAGGTCCCGCCGGACCGTCGCACGCCGCCCTCCCGCCGAAGGGCCGGTCGCGGGAGCGAACCGTCGCCTCGTGCGGCCCCGGCCCTACAGGCGCTCGACGCGCCGCCGGTTCGGGTCGATGGTCCGGCGGCGCAGGTCCATCGCGTCCTCGACCACCAGGCGCAGGGCGCGGCCACGCCCCTCCACGCGCACGACCTGACCGTGGTGGCGCCGGTCGACCCAGACCCAGTCCCCTTTGCTGAAGGCGGCCTCGATCTCGGGCGGGTCCTGGGGACGCGCCGACGCGGGTCGGGCCGCAAAGTGCGCGCCGCGCCAGTCCGCCCCGGCCGCGCAGGCGTCGCAACTCCCGCAGGAGCCGGCGGGCTCGGCCAGGCCGAAGTGGCGCGCCAATCCGACGCGCCGACACTCTCCTGCCTCCCCGGCGTAGCGCACCATCCCCAGGAGGGCCTCCAGGTCCGCCCGGCGCTTCTCCTCGCTGCCCACGAAGGCCGGCAGCTCGCCGGGATCGAGCTCGCGCGCCAGGCGCAGGGAGTGGTCCTCGAAGCTGCCCTCCACCACCCCCAGGACCTCCAGCCACTTGAGGCAGATCGAGACCCGGTTGTCGCCGCGGTTCTTCACGAGCAGCTCGTCGCGCAGGTCGTCGAGGTCCCGGGCCTGCACCCGCTCCCCCCAGCCGCGCAGGGTCTCGTAGACCCCCAGCAGGTACTCGCGGCTGGGGTTGGCCCAGGAGACGAAGTTCTGCTGCACGGCGACGTCCTCGGAGAAGTACAGGAGCTCGCACCAGGCCGGGGCGCCGTCACGCCCGGCGCGCCCGATCTCCTGGGCCCAGGCCTCGAGGGTGCGCGGGACCTGGGCGTGGAGTACGAAGCGGATGTCCGCCTTGTCGACCCCCATGCCGAAGGCGTTGGTGGCCAGGACGAGCTCGCGCTCGCCCTCCATGAAGCGCCGCTGCATCGAGCGTCGCTCCTCGGCGGAGAGCTTGCCGTGGTAGACCAGGCTCCCGACGCCGCGGCGGCGCAGCTCGTCGTGCAGGCGCTCGAGGTCGCGGATCAGGGTCGAGTAGATGATCCCCGGCCCGTCGATCGCCGCGATGCGCTCGCAGAGCAGGGGCAGCTTCTCCTCCTCGTGCTCCACCCGCGTGCAGGCCAGGAACAGGTTCGGCCGCTCGATGCCCTCCCGGATCACGAGCGGGTCGTCCAGGCGCAGGGAGGCGACGATGTCGTCGGCCACCGCCGGCGTGGCGGTCGCCGTCAGGGCGACGGTCGGGGGATCGCCCAGGAGGGCGCGGTACGTCCCCAGCCGGTGGTAGTCGGGACGGAAGTCGTGCCCCCAGTGGCTGATGCAGTGCGCCTCGTCCACGGCCAGGCGCGCGACGGCGAGGCGGTCGAGAAGCTCCAGGAAGCGCGGGCTGCGGAACCGCTCGGGGGTGAGGAACAAGAGGTCGAGCTCCCCGCGGACGGCCGCCTCCAACCGCCGGGCGCGCTCGGCCGCCGGGATGGAGGAGTTGACCTGGGCGGCGCGCAGCCCGCGGGCGCGGAGGGCGTCCACCTGGTCCGCCATCAGGGCGATCAGGGGGCTGACGACGACGGTCAGCCCCTCCAAGAGCACCGCGGGGAGCTGGTAGACGAGGGACTTGCCCGCCCCGGTCGGCATGGTCAGCAGCACGTCGCGGCCGGCCATCACCGCGCCCAGGGCGGCCTCCTGGCTGCCGCGGAATGCGCGGTGGCCGAAGTGCTCGGCGAGGGCGGCGCGCAGGCGCTGGGAGGTCGCGTCGTCGGTCATCTCTCTCTCTTTGGCGCCTCCATTCTCGGTGCGGGAGGCGCCGGCGCAACCGGGACGGGCCGCCCGCGCGCGCCCGGCGGTCCGAGCGCGGAGCCCTGCCCCCCCTGAAGTCGCGATCCGCTGCTAGGCTCTAGCGATCCTACCCGTTCATCCCGACCCCAGACGCCGGCCATGCACCTCCCCATCCCCGCCGCCCTGCTCGCCGCCGTCCTGTGCGCCCCGGCGGGCGCCCAGAGCTTCACCTACGACGACTTCTCCGACTGGACCGGCATCAGCCCGGTCGGCCTGACCACCCAGTCGGGGAGCGTCCTGCGCCTCCAGGGCGACCTGCCGGTCCCCAACGGCAGCGACAACCGCGGCGCCGCCTGGTACGAGGATCCGGTGGACGTCGTCGGCGGCTTCGACACGACCTTCACCTACAGCATGCACACGCCCTCCACCTCCGGGGGCAGCGACGGCATGGCCTTCGTGATCCAAAACGACCAGGTCGCGGGGGTCCCGATCATCAACGGCGCCCCCGACGGGACCGGCAACCAGGCCCTCGGCCGCCACGCCTCGGCCGCCGGGTTCGGGCTGTTCACCAGCTCCCTGCCCGGGGAGTCCGTGGACAACTCCGTCGCCATCCACCTCGACACCTACGCCAACGGCAGCTGGGGCGACGGCGACAACAACCACGTCAGCATCCACACGGGCGGGAGTGGAGACAACTCCCAGCACGAGGACCACTCCCTGGGGCGCGTGACCCCCGGGGTGAACCTCAACGACGGCCTGGCGCACTCCGTGCGCGTCCTCTACGTGCCGGGCACGCTCGAGGTCCACATCGACGGGACCCTCGTCCTGTCGGTGGCCTACGACTTCGCCGCGGGCGGCACGCACCTCGACAACGGGACACCGATCGGCGGCCTGGACCTGATCGGCGGCACCTCGGCCTACGTCGGCTTCACCTCCGGCGCGGGCGCGGCGCGGGAGATCCGCGACGTCCACTCCTGGCAGTTCGCCTCCGCGGGCGGCCCGGGCACGGCGTACTGCTTCGGCGACGGCACGGGGACGACCTGTCCTTGCGGCAATCCCGCCGCGTCGGCCGAGGGGTGCGCGAACAGCTCCGGCGCGGGGGCCGCGCTCGCCGGGTCCGGCTCGGCAGGTGTCGCGGCCGACGACCTGGCCCTGATCGCCTCCAACGCCCTGCCCGGTCAACCCGGGCTCTTCTTCCAGGGGAACAACGCGATCAACGGCGGGGCGGGCGTCGTCTTCGGCGACGGCCTGCGCTGCTCGGGCGGCACGGTCATCCGCCTGCAGATGGTCGTCCCCGATGCGAGCGGCGGGGCGCAGACGACGGTCGCCATCGCCGCCGCGGGGGGCGTCTCCGCAGGAGACACGCGCACCTACCAGTACTGGTACCGCGATCCGTCCGGCAGTCCGTGCGGTGCCGGGTTCAACCTCACCAACGGCTACTCGGTCGACTGGACGCCCTGAGCGCCCACCCGGCGGCCGCGCGGGAGCCCCGAACGGGGATTCCACGCGGCGAGGACCGACGCTACCCTGCACCGATGCGCCGTGACAGCCGCGGGGTTCCCACCACCCTGCTGATCAGAGCCGGGATCGTGCTCCTCTTGGGGGTGCACGCCCGGGCCCAGCAATGGGGGCCCTGGCACGTCGTCGGCCCCTTCGACCACCCCGCGGGGTACGAGAACCTCGACCTGCGCCACGCGGTCGAGACCGAGCTGCCGCGCATGCGTCCGGGCCAGGCGGGCCCCGACCTCGAGCGACGCTTCCGCGGGAAGGACCGCCTCGACATCGGCTGGCGGACCGCCGCCGGGGGCGGGGAGGCGTTCGACGTGGGCCGCGTGGACCTGCGCACCCAGCTCGCCGCGGCCGGGGGAGAGGCGGACTGGGCCGACTTCTCGGCCGCCTACCTGCACCGCGAGATCCGCTCCTCCACCGACCGCGAGCTGCGGGTCCACATGGGCAGCGACGACGGGCTGGTGGTCTGGCTCAACGGCACCTGGCTCTACGAGCACGCCATCGGGCGCGGGGTCGGCCTGTACGACGAGGCCCTCGTCCTGCCCTTGGAGGAGGGCGTGAACCACCTGCTCGTCAAGGTCGTGAACGGAGGCGGCGGCTGGGGCTTCCGGATGGGCCCGTGGCGCAAGGTCCCCCACGCCGCGATCCAGGCCGCGGTCGAGCGCGGGGTGGACCACTTCCTGGAAGGGCAGCTCCTCGACGGCTCCTGGGGCGGGCACCGCGGGACGACGCCGGGGAACACGGCCTTCCGCCTCTACGTCCTGCTCAAGTGCGGCTTGCGACCCGATCACCCCGCCATCCAGCGCGGCCGGGCCTTCGTCCTGGCCCACGACAACCCGGCCGTCTACGCCTGCGCCGCCGAGATCCTGGCCCTGGCGGAGATCGGGCTGGAGGAGGACCGGGCCCACATCCGCGAGCTGGTGTCGGTCATGGAGGAGAGCGTGATGGACGACGGGCTCTTTCGTTACTCGGTCGCCGGCTACAACAGCCACGCGGCCCGGGGAGACCTGTCCAACGCCCTCTTCGCCGCCCTCGCCCTGCGCGCCGCCGCCCACGCGCAGGTCACGATCAAGCCGAGTCTGTGGGCGACGGTCGCGCGCGGCGCCTTGGCCTGCCAGGCGCCGACCGACGGCCATCCCCGCACGGGTCGCGCGGTCGAGCCGCGCGGGTTCGGCTACACCCCCGGGCGCGCTCCCACGAGCTCGATGACCGTGGCCGGGGTGAGCATGCTCGCGATCGTGGACCGGGAGGCGGGGACGAGGGTGCTCCCGCGCCTGCGGGGGCCGATCAAGGTCGGGATCAGGGCGGGACTGGCCTGGCTGCGGGAGCACTTCTCGTGGAACACCAACAGCGGTCATCCCTCGGGCCACCACAAGTACTTCAACGTCTACGGCATCGAACGCATCGGAGGGCTGTTGGGCCGGCCCCATGTCGCCAGCCGCGACTGGTACTTCGAGGGAACGGAGTGGCTGCTCGCCCGGCAGTCCGCCGCTGGGACCTGGTCGGAGACGGCCGGACACGTCGAGACCGAGCTGGCCCTCTTGTTCCTCGCTCGCGCCACGGCCAGCCTGACGGGCAAGTCCACCACCGGCGCCGCCCCGTCCTGGAGCACGCCCGAGGATCCGCGCGCGGAGGTCCAGCTGCGGGGATCGGGGGACACGCCGGCCACGATCTGGATCGAGGCGCTCTCCGAGGCCGAGGTCGCCGACCTGGAGTGGCCGGGCCAGCGAAGCCTCGGCCCCCACGTCGAGCGCGTGGACTACTACGCCCTGCGCGACCTTCCCGACGCGCCGGAGGTGCGCATCGGTCGGGTGGAGGCCGATGCGAGCGTGCCGGCGGGGACCGACCGCTTCCCGATCCGCCACCGCTTCGAGGCCAATGGAAGGTGGTTCGTCCATGCGCGCGTCACCTGCGTACGCAAGCCCGAGGCCCCCGGGGTCGCGGGAGAGCGGGTCGAGCTCGTCTCCGACGAGATGGAGCTCTCGGTGGAGAACGTGGTCGCCCCCGAACAGCTGGCCTATGCGGCCGACGCCGCCAGGAACCTGCTGCGCGGCCAGGAGCTGGTGACCACCGCCTCTTCGCACATCAGCGGCGAGGAGCGCTGGAAGATCAAGGATGGTCACTACGGGACGCGCTGGCACTGCGCCACCACGGACAAGCAACCGTGGGTGAAGATCGACCTTCCCCGCTCGGTCCGCGCGCGAGCCGTGGCCCTCACCCACGGCTGGCCCGCGCAGAAGTACGCCGACGCGGCGAGGCCCTTCCGAGGGCAACTGGTGATCAACGGCCGGGAGGAGATCGGGTGGGAGATGGACCCCGATCCGATGGTCAAGACGAACATCGACCTGGGACGCACGAGGCGGGTGCGCAGCCTGGAGCTGCGCATCACCGAGGTCCTCAACGGGACGCTGGGCAGGAACGCCGTCGGCTTCTCCGAGGTCGAGGTGTTTCGCTAGCGCACCGCGGGCGGCGCAGGTGCGACGGTGTCAGTCGAGCACGATCGGCGCCGGCGGCTCCTCGCCCGCGGGCACGAAGACCATCGAGATCGAGTTCACGCAGTGGCGCGTGTTCTTCTCGGTGAAGCGCTCGCCGAGGAACACGTGGCCGAGGTGGCCGTCGCAGTTCGCGCAGACGATCTCGGTCCGCCGGCCGTCGGCGTCGGGCAGGCGCAGGACGGTCCCGTCGATCTCGTCGTCGAAGCTCGGCCAGCCGCAGTGGCTGGGGAACTTGTCGTCTGAGCGGTACAACGGTGCGTTGCACTGGCGGCACAGGTAGACCCCCGCGGCATCCAGGTCCGTGTACTCGCCCACGCCGGCGCGCTCGGTTCCCTTGTGCAGGATCACTCGCCGCTCCTGGGGGGTGAGCTCGTTGTAGCGAGCGGCGGGCTCGGAGGTCGTCATGGCGGGAGGGGGCTGGGTGGGGCGGGGCGCCGCGCCCTCCGGCTCGGTGCAGGAGACGAGCGCCAGGCAGGCGGCGAGGGCGAGCGGAGGCGTGGTCGGCATCATCACCCCACCAGCATAGTCGCCCCTCACGGAGAGGGAAGGACCGCCCGACGCGTCAGGGCACGGGAAAGGGATGAGATTCACGAGCCTCGGCGCCAACAGGGATCAGGATGGCGCCGTTGGATAGGGTGAACCCGCGCTCTCCGGCTCCGTTCAGAAGACCTCCCCCCACACCGACCGGCCTTCCATGCGACAAGCCCTGCTCCTTCGCGCCCTCCTCGTCCTCCTCGCCCTGCTCACCGTTCCCGCGGCCGCGCGCGCGTCGCAGGACAACCCGATCGGTTTCCTGGAGACCTTCGCCCTGGCCGACGAACGCGGGGCGGTCCTCGACGAGCTCGTGCCGGGCACGAGCGACCACTACTTCTACCGCTGCCTGCACGCCCAGCACAGCGGCGAGCTCGACGCGGTGGACGGACTCCTGAGCACCTGGATCCAGCGCCACGGCCGGGAGCAGCGCGTCGAGGAGATCGAGAATCGCCAGGCCCTCCTGCGCGCCGAGACGCGGCCGGCCGAGTCGTACGAGTTCCTCGCACGCCGGCTCGGCCTGGGCTTCGACCACACCCCGGACATGGGGGGGGACGAGGCGGAGCTGCCCACGCGCCTCGATCCGGCCCTGATCTCACCGGCGCGCTGGACCCGCCGAGCCCACGAGCGCCACGGCGACAGCCTGAGCGGGTTCGCCGACACCAAGCTCGGCGAACTGGCGGGGGGCGAGCTCAGCGACCGACGCCTGCGGGAGCTGCTCTCGCGCCTCGCCCGCCCCACGGTGGAGAACCTCCCCGACCTCGTCGTGCGCGAGCTCACCACCTTCAGGAGCGGCGGCTTCGGCTCCCTCGCCATCCACGGCCGGCTCCTCATCGCCCAGCTCGACGAGTGCGCGCGCCTGCGCCCCTCGCTCTTGAACGAGCAGGCCTTCGTCGCGACCTACCTCGCGCGCCTCGCGCCGGGAGGGGACGTGGACTGGACGACCGACACGGCCGAGCGCGAGGCCTACCTCGAGCGTCTTCAGGGCTTCGTAGCGCGTCTGGCGCCGGTGCACAACGGCCTCAAGGCCCACGTCCTCGCCCATCGCCTGCGCCACGACATGGCCCTGGGACGCTACGACCGCGACCGCTTCGCGGCCTGGCTGGCCCTGCCCCGCAAGGCCTCCTGGTCCAACCCCGACCACCGCCGCCGCCACCGCAACGAGGAGGTGATCACGGAGGCGGGAGAGCACGCCACGCTCCTGGGGCCGCAGGGCGACGACGAGCAGCTCCTGCGCGCCTACCTGCAGCACTTCTTCGTCGGCGACGCGGGCTACGAGGCCTTCTCCGCCACGGTCTCCGACCGCCTGCTCTCGCGCCTGTTCGCCCAAACGAAGATCCTGCACGGCGTCGGCGACATGGAGCGCTGGTACTCGCTCCTGGACGACCCGGCGGCCTACGAGGCCCTGCGGGAGCGGGTCGAGATCCTCTTCGCTCCGACCCAGCCGACCCACCTCGCCGCCGACGCACCGGTGGTGATCGAGGTGGACGTGAAGAACGTGCCGACCCTGCTCGTGAAGGTGTTCGAGATCGACGCCTACGCCTACTACCGCGCCACGGGCCGGGAGGTGGACGCGACGATCCCCCTCGACGGCCTGGTGGCCGGCGAGGAGACGACCTACGAGTACGACGACAACGCCCTGCGCCGTATCTCGCGCAGGTTCGAGTTCCCCGGGCTCGACCGGCCCGGCGTCTTCGTGATCGAGTTCATCGGCGGAGGGCTCTCGAGCCGAGCGGTCATCCACAAGGGTCGCCTTCAGCTGCGCGAGCGGATCAGCGCCGCCGGCCACGCCTTCACGATCCTCGACGAGACGGGGCGCGTGTGCCCCGACGCGAGCGTCACCCTGGGGGGTCGGCGCTACGAGCCCTCCGAGGGCGGGGAGATCCTCCTCCCCTACTCCACCGACCCTGGCCGTCGCACGGTGATCCTCACCGCGGGCGAGCGCTGTTCCCTCGCGGACTTCCACCACGAGCGAGAGCGCTACTCCCTCGAAGCGGGGATGCTCGTCGGGCGCGAGGCCCTGTTGGCCGGCAACGCAGCCCAGCTCCTCGTGCGGCCGCGCCTGGCCCTGGCGGGCGAGACCGTGGACCTGTCCCTGCTCGACGAGCCGGTGCTGGAGATCGCCAGCCGGCGCGCCGACGGCGTGGAGTCCTCCGTGGAGGTGCGGGACCTGGAGCTCGCCAGCGACCGGGAGTGGGTCCACACCCTGCAGGTGCCGCCGGGGACGGTGGAGCTCACCGCCAGGCTGAGCGGGCGCGTCGAGAGCCTCACGGGGGATGAGCCGATCGAGGTGGAGAGCACGCAGCGGCGCTTCGCCCTCAACCGCATCGAGACCACCGAGCGCACGTCCTGTCCCCTCCTGGGCCGCGACGAGGAGGGTTGGTTCCTCGAGGTGCGGGGGAAGAATGGAGAGCCGCGCGCCGGGATCGCCTGCGCGCTGACCCTCGAGCACCCCGACTACACCGACTCCCTCGAGGTCCGCCTGCGCACGGATGCGGGGGGGCGCGTGCGCCTGGGTCTCCTCGACGGCATCGCCGCTGTGCGCAGCTCGCTCCTGCCCGGGGGGTACGGAGCGTGGCGCCTGCTGCCGACTCCGCGCCGGATCCCGCGCTCGCTGCAGGGCGTCGCGGGACGCACCCTGCGCCTTCCCCTGGCGGGAGCGCGCGCACGGTCCCACGCCGAGGGCGCCTCGCTGTTGGAGTTGCGCGCCGGCGCCTTCTCCCACGATCGCTCGCACCATCTGGTCCACGGGGGCGGCTACCTGGAGCTGCGCGACCTGCCGGCGGGAGACTACGAGCTGTTCCTGCCCGCCACCTCCCAAAGCAGCGCCGTGCGCGTCACCGCCGGAGGGATCGCGACCGGCTGGGGTGTGGGCCGCGACCGTTGGCTCGAGCTCTCGCCGCGCCGCCCGCTCGAGCTCGCCCCGCCGCGGGTCGAGGGCGAGGAGCTGGTGGTCGAGCTCCTCGGTCACACCGAGTCCACTCGCGTGCACCTGGTCAGCGACCGCTACCTCTCGCCCTACGACGCCCGGCGCTCCCTGCGCCTCTCCCGCCCGGGCGAGGTCGGCGTCTTCGCCGTGCACCGTGCCGCCGCCCTCTACGAGTCGGGCCGCGCGATCAGCGACGAGTACCGCTACGTCCTCGAGCGCCGCTTCGCCCAGACCTTCCCCGGCAACATGCTGGCGCGGCCGGGGATGCTGCTCCACCCCTGGGCCGTCGACGCCCGCAGCGACATGATCGGCCTGGGGGGCGGAACCGGCGGCAGCTTCGGTGAGCGCTCTGGCGGCCGGCGCAGCCGGGGAGCGGGAGGCGCCGGGACGGAGCAGGCCGTCGCCGCGGGCCTGGACCCGGGGACCTTCGGGGCCCTCGACTTCCTGCCCGGGCCCTCGTGGATCCTCGCCAACCTGCGCCCCGGCGACGACGGGACCCTGCGCATCCCCCTCTCCACCCTCGGCCCGGGCCAGCACGTCCAAGTCCTGGCGGTCGACCGGGCCGGGCTGGCGAGCGCCGAGCTGGCCCTCTCCGCGAGCGCCTTCGAGCCGCGCGACCTCCGCCTGCGGGGCGGCATCGATCCCGCGCGCCACGTGATCGAGCGGCGCACGATCGACGTGCTGGCCGCGGGGGAGAGCGCACGCCTGGCGAACACGACGCCGGAGGACGTGGAGATCTACGACAGCCTGTCCGACGTCTACCGCCTGTTCCGCACGCGCCGCCCCGACGAGGGGCTGGAGGCCTTCGCCTTCCTCCTGGGCTGGCCCGGGCTGAGCGACGAGGAGCGCCGGGACCTCTACGGCGAGCACGCCTGCCACGAGCTGAACCTGTTCCTGTGGCGGAAGGACCGGGCGTTCTTCGAGGCCGTGGTGCGCCCCACCCTGGTCCACAAGGTCGACCGCACCTTCCTCGACCGCTGGCTGCTCGAGGAGGAGCTCGACGCGTACCTCGAGCCCTGGGCCTTCGGGCAGCTGAACGTCATGGAGCGCGCGCTCCTGGCACACAGGGTCCCCGGCCTGGCCGAGTCCGTGCCGCGGCGGCTGGAGGAGCGGGTCGAGCTCGACCCCACCGCCCCGGGCGAGCGGGCGGAGGTCTTCGGCGAGGTCCTGGCCGGGGCAGCCCTGAGCCTGGAGGAGTACGAGGGCGCCTTCGACATGGAGGTCACCGCCGGCGAGTCCGCTCCGGCGGAGGGTCCGGCGACCCCGGGCCCGGCGGGCCGGGCCCGGGAGGCGCTCAAGGCCCTGGGCTACACCGACGGGGACGACCAGATCGGCGACGCGCCCTCGACGGCCGCCCTGGGGGACCGCGAGCTCCAGGACAAGTCGCGCGTTTCCCTCGGTCTGGACGCCCGCATGCGGAGCCAGGTCCGCGGCCTGCACGTCGAGCTGAAGGACACCGAGCGCCACGTGGAGAGCAACTACTGGCGCCGCACCATCGCCCACCAGGGGCCGGGCATGCTGCCCGCGAACGAGTTCTGGCTCGACTTCGCCCGGACCGGGCCCGGCGTCCCCTTCCTCTCCGAGGAGTTCCCCCTCGCCACCGGCAGCCTGAACGAGATGCTCCTCGCCCTAGCCCTGCTCGACGTGCCCTTCGAGGGCGGCGAGCACGAGCTGGCCGCCGGCGACGGCGCGGTTGAGCTCACCGCCGCCACTCCCCTCCTCCTGGCCCGCAAGGGGCAGGTGGACGCCACCGTCTCCGAGGACGCACCGCGGATCCTCGTCGCCCAGGACCTGTTCCGCTTCGCCGAGCGCCACCGGGTCGAGGACGGCCGGCGCGTCGAGGCCTTCGTGCGCGGGCCCCTCGAGGCGGGGGTCGCCTACGCGTGTCGCGTCGTCGTGACGAACCCGACCGAGACGCCCCACGAGTTCGAGCTCACCCTCCAGATCCCCGAGGGCGCCCTGCCCCTCCAGGGGGGCCGGGCGACGCGCGGCGTGCCGCTCTCGGTGGGGGCCTACGGGACGGCTCGCTTCGAGTACGCGTTCTACTTCCCCCAGGCCGGCGAGTTCCGCCACTTCCCCGCCCACGTCGCGGAGGACGGAGCGCTCATCGCCCACGCCCCGGCCGTACCCCTGGTCGTGCTCTCCGAGCGCACCGGGGAGGACGAAGGCTCCTGGGAGTTCGTCTCCCAGCTCGGGAGCGGCGAGGAGGTCTTCGAGACCCTGGAGCGCGCCAACCTCGCGGCCCTCGACCTGGGACGCATCACCTGGCGCATGCAGGATGCCGCGTTCTTCCGCCGCACCCTCGAGCTCCTGCGCGAGCGCCTGGTCTACCACCACGGGCTGTGGTCCTACGCCCTCCACCACGGCGACGCGCGCGCCGCCGGCGAGTTCCTGCGCCACGCCGACGGCTTCGTCGCCCGCTGCGGGGCCGCCCTGGCCTCGCCCCTGCTCGAGATCGACCCGGTCGTGCGGCGCAGCTTCGAGCGCATCGAATACGCGCCGCTCGTGAACGCCCGGGCCCACGCATTCGCGGGCCGGCGGGAGATCACCAACGTCGACGTGAAGCGCCAGTACACGCGCCTGTTGGACGTCCTCGCCCACCGCGCCGCCCTCGACGACGGGGACTGGATGAGCGTCTGCACGTTCCTGCTCCTCCAGGACAGGGTGGCCGCCGCGCGCGAGGCCTTCGCCCGCGTCGACCCCGACGCCCTCGGCGCGCGGCTGCAGTACGACTACACCGCCGCCTACCTCGACTTCTTCACGCCCGACATCGTCCTCGCCCGCCCCATCGCCGAGGCCTACGTCGACCATCCCGTCCCCCGCTGGCGGGACCGCTTCCGTGCGGTCCTGCGCCACCTCGACGAGGCCGAGGGCCGCTCCCCCCGGGAGGGCGAGGCCGCGGACGCCGCCGAGGCGCTGGTCGCCGGCGAGCCGGTCCTGGAGCTGGCCGTGGAGGGGGAGGGCATCGAGCTCCGCCACGGAGGCCTGGCGGCCTGCGAGCTGCGCTTCTACGCCCTCGACGTCGAGTTCCTCTTCTCGACCAGCCCCTTCGTCGGCGGCCAGGCGGCCGACTTCGCCTTCGTCCAGCCCAACCTGCGCCAGGCGGTCGAGCTCACCCCGGACGAGGGCCTGACGCGCGTCGCCCTGCCCGCGGAGTTCGCCCGTGCCAACGTCCTGGTGGAGGCCCGTGGCGGCGGCATCGTCCGGCGCCAGACGCGCTACGCGAACTCCCTGGCGGTGCAGATGATCGAGGCCCACGGCCAGCTCAAGCTGACCCACGCCGAGACCGGGGCGCCGATCCCGGCCGCCTACGTCAAGGTCTACTCGCGCATCGGCCAGACCGTGAGCTTCCGCAAGGACGGCTACACCGACCTGCGCGGTCGCTTCGACTACGTCTCCGTCTCGGGCTCGCCCGAGGCGCACATCGAGCGCCTCGCCGTCCTGGTCCTCTCCCCCGAGCACGGGGCCGTGATCCGGGAGGTCGCCCCGCCCACGCGCTGAACGACGCCGGTCAGAGCCAGGTCACGCTCAGGCCATTGGTCAGATTGAAGCTCGCCCTGGCCTGACCCCGGAAAGTGGTCCAGTCCTTATGAGAGCTGGGGAAGGAGGAGGGCCGCGTCCCCCTGGAAGAAGATCATGAACTGGCCGGGGACCATGGCGGAGGCCTCGAGCAGCAGGCTGTCCGCCGTGGTCGAGGGCGTGCCGGTGGCGATGACCTGCTCGGGACCGAAGGTGAAGCCCCCCAGGTTCTCCTGCCACATGATCATGTCGTCGACCAACTCGGTGGCGATCGCGGAGTGGGTGGGGAGTAGTGCGTACCCGGAGCGGCCCGGAGCACGCTCTGGAGGCCGTCTGCAGCCTACCGGAACGCCAGGATTCCGCCACGACAACCGGTGCACACCGTGCCTGCAGGCCCAACCTGGGGGCCGCCGTGGTCGCGGGCGCCGCCGCGGGGAGAATCGAATCGCCCGATTCCCACCACCTGTTATCCTCCACTCTCACCTCGCGCGACAGCCGTTCGCGCCCCCCGTCCCTCCCCTCCAGCATCGGCTCCGCACCATGAAGATGCCCCTCCACGTCAGCCTTCTGACCGTCCTGCTGCTCCCCGCCCTCCCCGCGGCGGCCCAGGACTCGACCTCGAACACCAACGGGCTCCCCGGCGACCCGGTCGATCCCCACCTTCCCGCCGAGCAGGTCAACGACTTCGTCGTGGACCAGAGCGCGTTCCGCTCCTCCTGGGGCCGGGTCTACGGCATCGCTCCCCTGGTCAAGGCCAGCGCCTCCTACCTGCCGGCGCCGACCTACTTCAGCGCCCAGCTCTCCGCCCAGGCCATCAGCACGGACACGCGCGTCGGCGTGCCCTTCGCGCGCAGCAGCTACGACTTCTGGGACGTCGGCGGTGCGGGGGTGAACGACAGCCCCAACGTCCAGGACCCGCCCACGGCCGCGATCGACACCAGTACAGCCGTCGGCAACCAGTTCGCGGTGACCTTCGCAGAGTTCTCGACGGACGACCCGCTCAACCCGAACCTCAACTTCAACAACGTGGTCACCGGCGTGGTGAACTACGACGTGGACGCCACCTCGCGCCTGTACGTGACCAGGGTGCAGACGGCGGTCAACTCCCCCGACTGGTCCTGCAACCTCTCCCAGTTCGGCATGGGCGGGGTCGACAGCGACGGGATGACCCACATCCGCGCGGACGGCTTCGGCTCGGGCCCGTGCATGAGCTTCACCGAGCTCCTGGGCAACAACTACTTCCAGTTCGACGCCCTCGGGCGCAACCCCGCCGCGGCGAACCTGATCAGCAACGCGGGCGCGAGCGACGTCGGGGCCACGAACTGGCTCCTGATCGGCTCCTCGACGACCCACACGACGCCGACCATCATCGGCGCCAACCTGACCGGCGGCGCACCGCTGCTGATGGGCGGCAACTTCAACGGGGAGTACGTCTACGGGACCTCGTCGCCCCTGACCTCCACCAACCTGCACCTGGGCGGCGCGAGCGACCAGCGGGGTCTGGTGTCCCACCACCAGGGGAACTTCAACGCCCAGTTCCCCGGCAGCGTCCTGGGCACCGGCGCCGTGCTCGGCCAGACCGGCGGGACGACCGACCGCATGTGCGTCTGGGGCCTGAACGCCTCCGGCGCCCCCTCGGGCACGATCAACGCCCAGCTGCCCGCGGTGGTCACCGACAACGACGACGGCTGGGCCACGAACAGCCTCGGCGCGGGGCAGCTCGTGTTCGGACACTACTTCAGCCAGACCGCCTACCGCGGGGGCAACGGCCTGGTGGGCACCGGCATCGACCAGGGCGGCAACCTGATCGCGGCGGCGGTGGCCCTGCACCCCGAGTTCGACAGCGCCGACCAGGGCAACAACTTCATCGCCGTGGCGCGCGTGACGCCCGCTGGCGCCATGTCCTGGACCGTGGCCGCCTACACCGAGGTCACTCCCGGCTCCCCCGGCGGCGGCAAGGCGCTCCACGAGAACGGCGGCGGGCCCGTCATCGGCCAGCTCGTCGACATGGGCACCCTGACCGGCGGCTCGCCCGTGGGGCCGTCCCTGACCTCGCCCATGGTCGACTCGGTCGGGAACATCTACTTCCTCAGCCCGATCGAGGTATTCGGCGACGGACTGTCGGTCGGTCTGGTGCGCGCGGTCTACGACCGTGCGAGCTTCAGCTACAAGCTCGAGCTGATCTTCAAGACCGGCGACGAGTTCCACGGCCAGAACTCCGACACCGACTACCAGGTGCGGTACATGACGATCTGCGACAGCAACTCGATCGACTCGGGGACGGCCTTCTCGGGGAACATCAACCAGGGCGCCCACAACGCCGCCGACCCCGCCACCCTGCCCGAGGACTCCTCGGAGACCCTGGGCGGCCTGGTGGTCTCCGCCAGCATCATCTACGACGTGGACGACGACGGCGTCTACCAGACCCTGACCGACGACCCGGCCACGGCCGACCAGCAGTACAGCGTGCTGCTGTACGTCTCCCACGCCAAGGACTGCAACGACAACGGGGTGCCCGACGATCTCGACATCCTCAACGGCACCAGCGCCGACGCCGACGGCGACGGCGTGCCCGATGAGTGCAACGCCGGGACGGCCTTCTGCTTCGGCGACGGCAGCGGGACGACCTGCCCCTGCGGCAACTTCGGCGGCTCCCAGCAGGGCTGCGGCAACTCGACCGGTCAGGGCGCCTTCGCCTTCTCCACCGGCTCGAACAGCGTGGCGGTGGACGATCTGGGCTTCGACGGGTTCAACATGCTCCCCAGCCAGCCCGCCCTCCTGTTTTCGGGAGACAACGCCATCAACGGCGGCTCCGGCGTGGTCTTCGGTGACGGTTTGCGCTGCGCGGGCCAGAACGTGAAGCGGTTGGGCGTGCGCGTGCCCGACGGGACGGGCTTCGCCCACTGGGGACCGGGGCTGGCGTCCTCGGGCGCCTGGAACCCCGGCGACACCAAGCACTTCCAGACCTGGTACCGCGATCCGGGGGGCAGCCCCTGCGGCAGCGGGTTCAACCTGTCCCACGGCATCAGCGTGTTCTTCACGCCCTAGCCCGGATGATTCATGAACACGCACACCAGACTTCGCAACCGGCCGTCTTCGACGGCCTCTCGGCCCCTGGCGGCGCTTCTTGAGAACCTGGCTTCCTCGACGACCCGTTCAGGGTCGCCTGCGTCGCCAGAACCCGC